>CAZDQL010000061.1:0-40393 GCA_964507325.1 uncultured Planctomycetaceae bacterium
AGTATGACGATTGGATCCCCAAGGACACGCGATTCAACGATGGGGGCTTTCTGTCTGATGGCGTCGGCCGCTACCGGCCAAATGTCTGGGGCCTGCACGACATGCACGGGAACGTCGCTGAATGGACGCGGTCGGTCTACCGACCTTATCCCTATGGCCCATCGGACGGCCGGAATGACGTGACGAGCGATGGGGAACGCGTGGTGCGCGGTGGCTCGTGGCGCGATCGGCCCAAGGCGTCTCGCTCTGCATTCCGTCTCTCCTATCGCCCCTACCAGGGCGTCTACAACGTGGGCTTCCGGGTGGTCTGTTCCGGGAAATAGCGGCCTACTGTACTGGTCCACCGATCTTCGGACGGCGGTCGGACCTCCGCAAAGCGTTTCTGGGCGGCTGACCTCGTCCTACTCGCCCAGCGGCGACATCGTCCGCGACGGACGCCTCGGCGGGCTGCTGCGCTACTACCACCGAACGGCCTGAGTCCGAACCGGGAAGCGGAGGTCGAAGATCGTGGGGGATGTGTGTCCGACGCCGGCCCTTCTGAAGCCTGCGCCCTGGCCGTAGCCCACTGGCCGAGCTAGGGCTGGGGTCGGCTGAGTTCTTGCACCCTACGCCGTCGACCTGGCGCTCGACCTAGAACGCCAAGCAGCGGCCGACGGCGGGAGCCACTCTGACCGCGCCACCCAGTTCAGCAACGGCCGCGCCACCAGATCGCCGTCAGAATCGAAACGTCGTCTGCGGCGGCGAACGCCGCGTGGCCCGGAGGACCGGCGGCTCCTCACCTACTCGAGGAAGTCCTCGTCCGCTGCCAGCATCCAGCTCTCACCTCCGTCCGGCGACGTGAGCAGGCTCCGCCAGTGGCCGCGGCCCCCGCGCTGGTCGTTGCGGTAGAACCAGTAGGTCGACCAGTAGTCCTTCGACAGGTAGAGCCGGCCCCGCCGGTCGATGGTCAGACGGTGGTAGAAGATGCTGTACTCGGAGAAGGGGGCCACGACCAGGATGCGCGGCGGCTCCCAGGGCCGGTCGGGCAGCTTGCGCTGGAACGCCAGGGATGCGTGGGAGCTGTGGGGGTAGGGCTCGCCGGTCCGCCACAGGCGGTAGGCGAGGTAGAGGGCGTCGTCGCTGCCGCACACGAACCCGATGTAGGTCGGGCGCAGGTCGTCGCCGGTGCTCACCGGTGGAGTCCAGCCCGCGCCGGCGTCGTTGGGCCGCAGCGAGCGCACGTACTGGAAGGGGCGGCCGTGGGTGCCGATGAGCACGTGCAGGAAGCCCTTGCTGTCGATGGTGATGCTGGGCGAGTTGTGCACGTCGTTGGCCGGCGGGCCATGGCCGACCAGGGCGGGCTCTCCCAGCTCGCCGGTCTCCCGGTCGTAGGTGACCACGTAGGTGGGCACCCCGGGCACCTTCTCCTCCGGATCGGTCGCCTCTCCCCAAGCCACGTGCACCCGGCTGCCCCGAGAGACGATCGAAGAGGGGATGCCCGAGTGGGCGGAGAGACCGATGCAGGTCTTGCTGATCGGGATCGGCTCGCCCACCTCGACGCGATCGCCGACTCGGCACGGCACGAAGAGGTCAAGGTCGTTCAGCCTGCGCCAGATGAGCTTCGGGTCGCGGGCCGTGCGCGTGAAGCGCACGAAGGGTGGCGGGCCCTCGGGCTGGTTGTGGCCGGAGAACTGCTCGATGTCGTAGGCAGCGGAGCGGCCCGGAATCTCGCTGGTCTCGAAGCTCCGACCCCCGTCCTCCGACCAGAGCAGAGCAGCCCGACCGCCGGACGTCGCGAGGAGGTAGACGCCGCCCCCGCGGTCGAAGGCGACCTTGGTGCCCGCGGGCGTCTCGGGCAGGCGCGTCCGCTCCCAAGAGCCGTCGCGCAGCATCGCGAGCTCGCTGCCGAGGACCAGGTAGGGCCGGTTGCGTGGATCGAAATAGGGCTGGCTGGCGGTGGGGTACTCCGGAAGGTAGCCGAAGAGCTCGTTCTCGTGACGATAGGGCTCGAGCTGCAGGGGGAGGCCCAGGGTCGGGGGCTCGCCGGCGTGGACGGTGAGCGTGGACCAGGTCGTGTAGCCCGGATCGCTCTCCGGCGTGACACGCAGGTGCGCGGTGCCCCCGCCGGGGGGAATGCTCAACTGCAGTGCGACCCGCTCCACGCTACCGGGCGCGAGGGTCACGCACTCCTCCTGGAGCTCCACCGGCCAGCGCTCGCCGGGAAACTCGAGGGCGAGCTGTACGCTCTTCTCGCTCGCGCCGTCGTTGTGCAGAGCGAAAACGACCTCCCGGGCGGACCCCGCCTGCCCGTACACGGTCCGCGAGTACGGCATCAGCAGCCAACGGTGGTCCAGCAGGGGGAACCACGAGCTCGGATCGGGCGTCCAGACGCAGAGGTCTGGGTATGGATCGCCCTTGTTCCACCGAGTCAGCCCGTCGATGTCGACGACCGCTCGCCCCACGGGCAGCTCCAGGCGCCAGGGCACGGCGTCGCGATGAGCGCCCTCTTCGAAGCGCCCCAGGGCGCGGCCCTCGTCCGGCCGCAGGGTCCCGACCAGCTCGCCGGCCGAGTCGAGCACGCGCGGGATGCCCGCCGCCTCGGGAAGCCCCCTCACCTCGACGCCGAAGGCGCCCGGGCGCGGCGCGAAGCAGACGGAGGCGGGCGCGTCGGAGCCGGCCAGCACGATCGGCTCGTGGTGGCGCGCGTCCCGGTGCCCGCGCGCCGTCTCGACGAGGTACAGGGGGCAGCTCGTGTGGAAGCCCCACACGGCGTTCTCGCCGTAGCGGTCCTGCGAGATGGTGACGTTCAGGGCGTAGACGCCCTTGCGCTCGACGCGCGCCGACAGCTTGGCGGAGTGCACGGGACCCGGGCTCTGCTGCGCCCCATCGTCGGGGATGGCTGCCTCGTGCAGGATGCTCCGGTCCGGACCCACCAGGATGGCGCGGAGCTCGGTGTGCCGCCGGCGCCGGTTGAGGTCGCGTTTGAAGACCACGACCTCGAGCTCTCCGGGCTCGGCGAGGAAGTAGACCCCTCCGCAGCCTCCGAAGAGGAGGTCCGGCTCGGAGGGGGCAGCCTGCGTCGCGCCGGCGGGACCGAGCGCGAGCGCGCAGGTGAGGGGTATCCACCAAGCGATCATCCCTCACCCCCTTGCGCTTCCGCTCGAGCGCCCCCTGCGGCCAGCGCGTGCAGATCGCGTAGAGCACCGAGCCCATGGCAGCGAAGGGGTCGGCCGAGGGCGGAGTAGCACGCCTGCGAGCCTACCAGGGCCCCGTCGGCCTCGGCGCTCCCCGCACGCCGAGGCCCCCCGGCCGACCACCACCTCGTCCCCTGCAACGGCATCTTCGCCCCGACCGCCTCAAGGCGTGACACGGTCGTGCCGTCGGCTGCGCCCCGTCCAGCGCCGACGTAAAGCGTTTTCCAGCAATGGATTACGACCATTCGCCCAGCTTGCGGAGGGACGAGGAGGCGATTCGGATGCGGATTGAGGGGCTGAGGGGTCGACAACCGTGGATCTACTGTGTATATTCAATAGACACACCAAGGGGTGCCCCAGCCCCATGAGCCGCAGGCGGCTCAGCGGGGACGACCCGGCGGCTGGGGCCCTTCTCTTGCGGAGATCCACCATGAACATCCACGGCACGATCCTGGCCCTCGGCCTGCTGGCGCCCCTGCTCGGGAACGACACGAGGAGCGCGAACGAAGAGCGGGAGCTCACCTACGGCGTCGAGCTCGGAGGCAAGCTCTGCGGGTACTCCCGCCTTCGCATCTCGAAGCTCGAGGAGGACGGGCGCGAGCTGCTGCTCCTCGAGCAGAGGTTCTACGTGATGCTGTCGCTCCTGGGGGCGGAGTTCGACTCCCAGCTCGACCTGACCTACCACCTCGATCCCACCAGCGGCGGATTCCTCTACCACGACAGCCACATCCTCCAGGGTGAAGTGGAGATGTCCATGGCGCTCCACGTGGAGAACGGGCGGGCGCGCATGACCATCCCCGGCACCGACGTGGAGGAGTTCATCGAGCTCCCGCCAGGGACGATCTTGCCCAACACCTTCTTCTTCCCCTACGTGAGGGCCGACTTCGCGGATGGGGAGACGCGGGAGAAGACCTACGACGTCTACGACGTACGCGACGGAAAGGTGGGGCCCGTCAAGTGGACGAAGGTGGGCGCGGAGCGACTGACGCTCGCCGGCGTGGAGTACGACGCGCTGGTTCTCGTAGAGGAGAACGCAAGCACCGGCATGCGCGTCAGGCGCTGGATCGATCGCGCGAGCGGGGAGCTGTTGAAGACGGTGCAGCCCAACGGCATGACCATCACCCGGGCCGAACCTTCGGTCCTCGAGCGAATCGAGCTCGTGAACATCGACCAGAACATCCTCACCCCCACCGACGAGTCGATCCCCGCGTTCCGCCGTATCCGGCACCTGCGCGTGCGGGCGATCCTGGAGCCCACCGGTCTGCGCCCGACACCCGAGGGTCTCAACATCCCCGGGCAGAGCTTCGAGGGATCCGTGGAGCAGAATCGCATCGAGGGGACCTTCGAGATCTCCCACCCGATCTACGACGGAAGGGGCGCGCCCCCCTTCCCCGCCGACTGGTCGGGGCGGGAGGATCTGGCGCCGTACCTCGCTGCCGAGGATTTCATCGAGGCGGACGACCCGGTCCTCGTGGAGGCGGCCCACGGAATGGTGGAGGGGGCGACCGACTCCTGGGACGCCGCCCGGCGGATCTCGCACTGGGTGACCGAGAACATCCACGGCGCGCTGCCCGGCGGCATGACCGCCCGCAGGACCTACGACATCCGCAACGGGGAGTGCGGGGCCCACTCCTTCCTCACCGCCGCCCTGTGCCGGGCGGTGGGGATCCCCGCCCGGGCGGTGTGGGGGTGCATGTACCTTCCCATGAACGGCGGCTGCTTCGGCCAGCACGTGTGGAACGAGGTGTACATGGGCGAGGCGGGCTGGATCCCCCTCGACACCACGGTGCAGGAGCCGGACTTCATCGACTCCGGACACCTGCGAATCGGTATTTTCCAGTCGCGGGCCACGGCCCTCAACGGGAGGTCCTTCGAGATCCTCGAGCACAGCTTGGCGAGCGACTGAGGAAAGCGCGTCTTGTTCATCACCCTCTCCCCCCAGAGCCCCGACCCGCTCTACAAGCAGGTCACCGACCAGATCCGGGAGGCGATCGCCACCGGAGAGCTGGCCCCGGGGGAGAAGCTCCCCTCCATCCGCGAGCTGGGGCGCGCCCTGGACGTGAGCCTGATCACGATCAAGCGCGCCTATCAGGACCTGGAGGCCCAGGGCTGCATCGTCACGCGCCATGGACGCGGCTGCTTCGTCGACCGCGTGGACCAAGCGGATCTGCGAGCGCAGAAGCGGCGGGAGCTCGAAGAGGAGCTCAGGGGGCTGGTCGCCGCGGCGCGTCGGCACGGCATCTCTAAACAGGTATTGGTGGAGATCCTCTCACGCATCGAGGAGGACTGACATGGAACCCGCACTGGCGGTGGCGCACCTCACCAAGCGCTACTGGGACTTCACGCTCAACGACATCTCCCTCGCGTTGCCCCACGGCTCCATCACCGGGATCCTCGGAGCCAGCGGCGCGGGGAAGACGACACTCGTCAAGCTCATCCTGAACCTCGTGACGGCGGACGGGGGCGAGGTGCGCGTCTTCGGGCTCCCGCTGGAGGAGAACGAGAAGGAGATCAAGGACCGCATCGGGTACGTCGGCGAGGAGCAGTTCTTCCCCGCGGGCAGCACCGTGGAAGGGGTGGGGCGGCTCGTGTCCCGTTTCTTCACGCGTTGGGACGGCAGCCGCTTCACCGCGTGCCTCGAGGAGTTCGGGATCGAGCGGCGCAAGCGCGTGCGGGAGCTCTCCCGCGGGCGGCGGACTCTGCTGGCGGTGGCCGTCGCCCTCTCCCACGAGGCCGACCTCTACCTGCTCGACGAGCCCACCGCCGGCCTCGATCTGGTGATCCGGCGTCGGGTCCTGGCCAGCCTGCGCCGTCTCGCCGAGGACGAGGAGCGGACGGTGGTCCTCACCTCGCACAACACGGAGGGGCTCGAGGAGATCGCCGACGAGCTCGTGTTCCTCGACGGCGGCCGGCAGGTGCTCCAGGAGGCCAAGGACGACCTGCTGGGCCGCTGGAAGTGGATCCACTGGAGGGAGGGTGCGCTGGGGAGCGACCTCCTCGCCCCTCTCCATCGCCGAGAGGAACGTCCCTTCGGGTGCCGGGGTCTGACCGACGACTACCCCGCGCTGCGGGAGCGCCTCGCCCAACCGATCGCCACGGGTGACGTCCGGGTGGAGAACGCGAAGATCGCAGACATCCTGCTCAGCCTGATCGAAGGAGCCTGACATGACCGCCCTCGTCACCCGCGCCTTCTTCCCGCACCTCCTGGGCTACGTCATCACCTTCGTCTTCTTCGGGATCATCGGGACCCTCGAGTCGCAAGATCCCGACTACGTCATCCTGGCCTGCCTCTTCCTCCTCGCCTGGGCGGCGGGTCCCGCCCTCTTCGTCTTCGACTCGCGGCTGCGCATGGAGCGCTTCCTGCGCACGCTCCCCGTGACCCACCGCGAGATCATCATCGCTCGCTTTCTCGCGAGCCTGCTCCTCCAGGTGATCTGCTGGATCGTTCTGCTCTTCATCACAGCGACGCTGTCCCGCACACCGGAGCAGGCCACGGTGTGCCTGAAGTTCGTCTGCGCCGCCGCTGGCTGGTCGCTCGCCGGCGGAGGCCTGGCGCACTTCTGGGGGGCCCACCACGGCCGATCGATCTTGGCTGGGGTGCTCCTCAACGTCGCCCTGGTGGTGTTCACGGTGTCCTTCGTCGCCCTCCACTCCCGCCCCGCCAGATCGTTCGACACCGGTGACTCCTTCCTCGTCTCCACGGTGACCGCAGCCCCCTGGGCCGTGCAGCTCCTCTACCCCCTGGCGGGCCTCTGGATCTTCATCGCCCTCATGAATGCCGCCGCGGCCACGAGCCGACCGAGGGACGGGGAGTGAGCGGGCCGCCGAGCCACTCCAGGAAGACGAGCGGCTCGAAGACGAGATGGGTGGGGGTGGGGGCGGGGGAGGAGGAGGCCGCGGTGGCGTGACCCGCAGACCCCGGGAATCCCACGCCTCCCCGACTTCAATCGAAAGCTGGCACATCGGCTTCCGGATTCCCACTCCCGCCCCATAGGGTGATCAACCGTTCGCCAGCTGGAGGAAGCCATGGTCAAGGGATGGATCCGCGCCTACGCGCAGGAGCGGGAGCAGTTTTCGGACTTCGATCGTCACTGGACCGAGCGCAACGCGCGGGCCGAGTTTCGGGAGGGGTTCACGACCGAGCTGCGGGATGACGCGGCCCCTGGCGCGGCGGTGCTCCAGGATCTGCCCTGGGGGACGCAGGTCGAGCTCCCCGACGGCCTGTCGGAAGACCCGTGGACCCACGCCTTCTACGACGGTCAGGACGGCTACGTCCGCTCCGAGCACGTCGTCGAGGTGGCCTACGTCAAACGCGCCGAGACCGTCGGAAGCGATTCGGACCTCAAGACGACTCTCCAGTACGACGTCGGGGACGGGAGCCGCGAGCTGATCTGGGGGGACTGCGTGCAGATCCTGGAGCGGGGGGAAGACACCTGCCTCGTTCGTGCGCGGGGCAGCTTCGGCCACGTTCCCACCGACGATCTGACCAGCGACCCCTTGCTCGAGGTGTACTTCGTCGACGTCGGGCAAGGGGACGGGGTGCTGGTCCGCACGCCGGATGGGCGCCACCTCCTGGTGGACGGGGGGCTGGAGCGCAAGAAGCAGCTCACCGGCAAGAACGCCGCCGACTTCGTCGACTGGAAGTTCTTCCGCGACTACGGCGACTTCCGCGTGCGCCTCGACAGCATGACGGCGTCGCACTCCGACAACGACCACTACGGCGGCTTGCACGACCTGGTCCGGGAGACCCAGGCCAGCGACCGCGAGCTCGACTGCGTGGGGGTCGACATCGCGACGCTGCACCACCCGGGGCTGTCGCGCTGGGAGGGGCGCGACGGTGTGGATCCCCCCCATGTCGACGGATTGGGTCCGGCTCGGGATGGCTACTTCCTTCGCCTGCTCGGCAACCGCCAGGACGCCGACGATGCGATCGTGAACCACGCGGACCACGAGCTGTCCACCTACTGGAAGTGGTTCTTCCGCGACGTCCTCGGGAACAGCGACGAGACCGCGGTCGAGCGCGTCGGGGTCGACCGCCAAGCGGTGGCCGACGGGGACGACCCGCCCGCCTTCTGGCCCTCCGCAGCCGGCTGCTCGATCCACACGCTGGGCCCGGTGACCGTCGAGCGCGACGGCCAGCCCGCCCTCAAGGACCTGGGCTCCCGCTCGATCAACACCAACGGGCACTCGATCTGCCTGCGCATCGACTACCACAAGGCGCGCATCCTGCTGACCGGCGACCTGAACAAGGACAGCATGGACTGGCTCACCGAGTGCTACGGTGAGGATCGATTGGGCGAGGAGTGGGTCTGCGACGTCGCCAAGGCGTGCCACCACGGCAGCCACGACATCTCCTACAGGTTCCTGAAGGCCCTCGAGCCCGCCTGCACCGTGATCTCCTCCGGCGACGCCGAGGGCCACTCGCACCCGCGGCCGGAGATCGTCGGTGCGAGCGCCGTGACCGGCTTCAGGCAGGAGGACGAGGAGAAGGACCGGCTCGTCACCCCGCTCGTCTACATGACCGAGGCGGAGCGCAGCGTGTCCCTGGGCGCCGTCCACCGCATCGACTTCGCGGGGCTCCCCGTCCCGGACGGGGCCGGTGGCCAGATCACCGTCTCGAGCGGCATCCTCCCCGGCCGCCACCTGGACGAGTTGACCTCCGCCAAGCGCCTGTCACCCACCGAGCAGGCCGAGATCGACGCCGCGCCGGAGGAGGATCAGGAGGCGCTCGAGGACGCGCTGGTGGCGCGCTTGAGGGATCTGGAGGAGCAGGCGATCGACGGCGACATCGAGGCCACCTACTACTGCTCGGTCCCCCAGGGCCCCCTCAGCGCGAAGTACGTGGAGAAGGACCTCTGGCGCTCCCGCGTCATGGAGAAGAACCACTACGGCCTGGTCAACGTCCGCACCGACGGCGAGCTGATCCTCTGCGCCACCCTCGACGAGACGGAGGAGGACTGGATCCTGCACACCTTCCCGGCGCGCTTCGAGACGACCTGACTACAACCCCACCCGCCGGTGGGAGGCGTAGAAGAGGAAACGGCCCAGGAGCTCGGAGGCCACGAGGAGTGCGCTGGCGACCACGGTGGCCACGAGGCTCGGGAGCATGGCGATCGCCGCCCCCACGAGCGCTCCGAAGACGCGCAGCATGAAGAGCCCCCGGAACTGGCTCGCGACGATCGCCGCGCTGGCGACCGCCGCCGCATCCCCCCGCCGGAGCTGACTCAGGTGCAGGTAGGTCGCCAGGAGCAGCGCCGGCGCCGTCACCAACGCGATCGGGCCCTGGCCGAGGAGCGCCGCGCTCAGGAGCAATGCCGTCCCGAAGAACGCCACCGGGGTGGCCCAGGTGTTCCAGGCGGGAACCGTCCGGATCGCGTAGACGCGGGAGACCGCGAGCACGAAGACCAGGCCCAGGGCCGCGGCGAGCCAGGCGACCACCTCCTCACCGGTCGCGAGCTGCGCGACGACCGCCGCGGCGAAGAGCGCGCCGAGGAGGAGCTCGCGGCTCAACCACGAAGAGTGCAGGTTCGCCAGCGCGAAGCGCGCCCCCGCCGGCCGACCGAGGTGCAGGGTGGCCCAGCCGAATCCCAGCGCGAGGAAGACCAGCGCGAGTGTCGGCCGCGGCTCCCCCAAGACCGCGCCCAGCGCGCAGATCCCCGCGGCGGCCTGGGTCGCCACCGTGAAGACCACCAGGGACCACTCCGTCCTGTCGCGCGACATCAGAGCTCCTCCCGGTTGCCGATCTGCGCTTCACCCCGCGCCGCGCTGTCGACGTCGCGGTGCGGAGTCAAGCCCGCCGACGGCCGGGTGAGGTCGGGGGCGGGGAGGGGGAAGGTCCCCTCGCTGCCGTCGGTCCCCTGTGCGAAGTCCTCGATCGAGAGCACCCGCATCTGGCACGCTTCGACGCAGGCGGGGTCGCGGCCCTGCGCCAGGTGGTCGCGGCACAGGTCGCACTTGGTCATCACTCCGGCGGACTCGTCGAACTGCGGCGCGGCGTAGGGGCAAGCCCACTCGCAGTAGCGGCAGCCCATGCAGCGCTCGGCGTCCACCGCCACGATCCCGTCCTCCCCCCTGGCCATCGCCCGCGTCGGACAGACCTCGGCGCAGATCGGCCGCTCGCAGTGCATGCAGGCCAGCGAGACGTGGTAGGCGTAGGACTCGTCGATCCAGAGCTCCCCGCGCCGCACCCAGCCGCCGCCGGAGACCTCCGCCACCCGGCGCCAGAGGATCCCCGGCTCGAGGTCGTGCTTGTCCTTGCAGGCGAGCTGGCAGGCCTTGCAGCCCGTGCAGCTCCTGAGGTCGACGTGGAAGCCGGGGCGACTCACCTGTGCACCTCCCGCTCGACCTGCACCATCGCGGTGTGCGCGGCGCAGCCGTGGGCGAAGGGGGTCAGGCGCTCCGAGGTCAGGACGTTGGTCGCGCCGCCGCGGTCGACTCCCTCCTCGTCCGGCGCCCACCAGGCGCCCTGGGGGACGTCCACCACCCCGGGGCGGATGCGGTTCGTGACGCGGCAGGGGATGACGATCGCACCGCGCTCGTTCCAGACGCGCACCTCGTCCCCGTCGGCGATCCCGCGCGCCTCGGCGTCCACCGGGTTCAGGAAGACGCGCTGGGGGAAGGCCTCGCGCAGCCAGGGGTTGTTGGCGTGGCTGGAGTGCACGCGGGCCAGGCTGTGGGAGCCGATCAGCTGCAGGGGGAAGCGCTCCGCCTCCGGGCCGAAGGGACTCTCCCACTCCTGGACGTACTTCGGGACCGCGGGGACTTCTGCGGGACGGCCGTAGTCGGAGAGCTCCCCGGAGAAGATCTCGATCTTGCCGCTGGGGGTGTCGAGGGGGTGCGCCTCCGGGTCCGCCCGGAAGTCGGCCAGGGCCACCTGCGGCTCGTCGATGCGCAGGGCGTGCACTCCGGTACCGGAGGCCTCGAGCTCGTCGAGGTCGGGGAGGTCGGGGTAGCGGTCGCGGTAGAGTTCGAGGATGCGCGCCACCCAACCCCGCTCGTCGCGCCCCTCGGTGTACTCCTCGCCGATCCCCAGCCGCTCGGCGATCTGGGCGCAGATGCGGTAGTCGCTGCGGCTCTCCCCCAGCGGCTCGACGAGCTGGGGCATCAGCAGGAGCTCGTCGCTGAACTTCCAGCCGTCCTGGATCCCCCAGGTCTCGAAGGAGGTGCAGGCGGGCAGCACCAGGTCGGCGAACTTCCCCGTCGGGGTCAGGAAGTGGTCCTGCACGATCAGGAACTCGACCCGATCCTCGTCGGCGAGGATGCGCGCGTTCCGGTTGACGTTCATGTGCTGGTTCAGGAGGCAGTTCGTCGCGACCGCGTAGAGCAGCTTGACGTCGCTCTCCAGGTGCTCCGCGCCGATCACCCCGTCCGCGCGCCCCATCGAGTGGCCGCGCAGCACCGCCTCCGACCAGGCCGCCGCCGGGATCGCGGCGGGGTAGGGGTTGGCGCCCAGGGGGATCGCGATCCAGCGCCCGCCCCCCTCCGGCGGCGGCAGGGCCAGGCCGCTGGCGCACCCCCCGGGGATCCCCACGTTGCCGGTGATCGCCGCCAGGGCGCACCCCGCGCGGACCACCTGCTCGCCGTAGGCGCGCCGCTGCATGCCGTAGCCCTGGTAGAGCATCGCCGGGCTCGTCGTGGCGTACTCGCGGGCCAGGCGCGCGATCGTCTCGCGGGGGATGCCCGTGATCGCCTCCGCCCACTCGGGGGTCTTCTCGACGCCGTCGCGGCGGCCGAGGAGGTAGTCCTCCCAGCTCTCCTCTCCGGCGTGCTCCGGCGGCATGCCGTGCGAGTCGAAGCCGACGCAGTGGGAGGCGATGAACTCGCGGTCGTGCAGCTCCTCCTGGACGATCACGTACGCCATGGCGCACATCATCGCCGCGTCGGTCCCCGGTCGGATCGGCACCCACTCGTCGGCCAGACCCACGGCGGAGAGGGTGCGGCGCGGGTCGACGCACACCACCCGCGCCCCCCGCTCGCGCGCCTGCTTCACGAACCAGGCGCTGTTGGTGCCGTCGATCATCTCGGCGGGGTTCCAGCCCCACATCAGGACGTAGCGGCTGTTGACCCAGTCCTGGCGTTGGCTGCCGGTGATGAGCGTGCCGTAGACGGTGGGGGTGGCGCGATTGATGCAGGCCCAGGAGTAGCTGTTCTCGATCGAGAGGCACCCGCCGGAGAGGTGCAGCAGCCGCCGCGCCAGGTGGGAGCCCGAGGTGTTGCTGTAGGAGCCGGTGCCGTAGGGCACGAGCAGCGCTCCCGGTCCGTAGGTCTCGCGCACGCGCCGGATCTCACTCGCCGCGAGATCCAGGGCTTCGTCCCACTCGATGCGCTCGAAGCGCCCCTCGCCGCGCCGGCCGACTCGCCGTAGGGGATGGGTCAGCCGGTCGGGGTGGTACTGCCGCCGCAGGTAGGCGCGCCCTCGGGCGCAGGCGACGAGTCTCGGTTGGGCGAGGTCGTCCGCTCCGCGGTCGTCCCCCTCGAGCCGCACGATGCGCCCTCCCTCCACGTGCGCCACCAAGAGGCAGCGCCCCCCGCAGTTGTGGGCGGGGCAGGAGGTCCGAATCCGCTCGCTCGTGGGGGACGAAACGGCTCCGACGCTCATCGCCAGAGCCTACCCCCGATCGCCGCCTCCCGGGTCAGTCCTACGCGCGCTTCGACTGCGGCACGATGCAGGTCTGGTACTCGAGTCTTGTCAGCTCTTCGGGACCGCGAGTTCGGGGTCGAGGACCAGCCCTCGGACGATCTTGCCGCGGTCGGCGAGGTCTCGGCTGATGAGTTGAAGTCCAGGTGGGTCGTGAAGGGGATCCCGGTGGCGGCTCCCAGCGGGGAGAAGATCTGGATCGTCGCCCCGGACGGAGTACGCGACGTCGCCGTGGCCCCGGCGGCCAACCTGCCGCGCTTCTTCCTTCGGCCGGTCGAGGGCGCACCCTCCGACTCGCCTAACCGCGGGCGACCCGCGGATGAACGGCCCCGATCGTCCACGAGCGGCCCGATCACACGGGCCTCGAACGAGCAAGCACCAACTGCCGACCGCAAGGGCGCAGGTTCTCGGGCAAGAGGCCCCTTGGAGTTCCTATTCTCCGCTCACCGTTCGACCACGACGACCTCGATCGGCGACGACTCGTTGTCGGTGGAGGCATGCTCGCACTGCGGTACGAGATTGCCGGGGTCCAACGTCACGGTGATCCGGCACCTCCCCGGCGGCATGTCCGAGGGCGTCCACAGCTCCCGCTCCACGCAGGATCCCAGGGCGATCGAGTCGATCTCGTCGAACTCGTACACCCGCGACCAGTCCACCTCCAGGGATTCGATGTGCACGCGCTCGGACACGGGGCCGGTCTCGCCCTCGTAGCTCCCGCAGATCGGGTCGTAGCATGCGAGCCATCGGACCGCGACGGAAGAGTCCGGCCTCATCTCCTCGGGGGCCTCGAGGTTGCGCAGGGCCAGATCGCCCAGGCTAGGCGGGCAGTAGCACGGGTCCACCTCGAATGCACCCTGGGCGAAGTTGTTGTCATCGACGGCCGGCTCGCGGTCCAGGAATCCACACTCCCTCGCGTACGCGCCCGGATTGAGACGTACCTCGATCGTGTACGAGCCCTGCTTGAGGCCGTCGGCGTACCAGTACTCGAAGCGGACGCAGTCGTCCATGTCCACCGACGGAACCTGCACTGTGAACTGGTCCTCGAGCACGCCGGAGCGCCGAATCGTGACGAGCGCAGGGAAGTCCCCGGAGCGCCCTCGAGGATCCACGCAGTCCCGCTGGTCGTAGCAGTACTCCCACATGATGTAGAAGCCGGTGAATTCCGTCGGTCGAACGGGGTTGGTCCGTATCGTCGGCGAGACTGCGGGGTCGAAGAGGAGGTCCAGGCCCGAGTGGTCCATGGTCTGGTCCGTCGGCGCATGGTAGCCGCTGCACGTGCACTCGTACTGGAACTCCAGCGTCACGTCCCTGGGAACAGATGATCCCAAGCGTTCCACGGCTACGTACCAGGTCCTCGACAGGAGCGTAGGGAATTCGTGGATCGCCTGCGTGGCGGACCACCGACCGCCACGGTCGAACCACTCATCGCTCGGGGTGCTCAGGCCTATTAGCCCGAAGTGTCTTTGCCGTCGACCACGCCGCCGCTCGCGAGCAGAGCGATCCTCGTTCCGAGTTCCGGCACGCTTCCACGGCCGCGCACGATGATGGGGCCGAACGGCGTGAAGGGGCATCCGCTGAAGGAGATCCGGGCCCCGTACACGTCCCAGAGCGACTCTGGCTGCCCCTCGACGTGGGACTCGCGCCGCTCTCCGATGTACCCGAGGTTCACCTCGCCGATGGGGCAGGAGACCTCCGGGAGCGAGGAGTCGTCAGCGGGGAGCTTGCAGGTCGAGAGCAGTGCCCCCGCCAGGACACAGGCCCCGATCCCCAGGGTCCAGCTGAGAATCCGACGAGTCCAGCCATTCGCCAGGTAGGAGCTCCCGTTCACCATCGTCCAGTCTCCTCGTCATGGGGTGTCGAGGACCGCGAAGGGACGGCCGCGCCCGTGCGGACCCTCGAATCCGCCGATCGGCAAGCTGCTCTGTCGAGGATAGTCGTTCCAAGTTGCCTCCGCAACGAGGACAGTCCGCGAGGCAGGGCCGATCCGGCTTGGCTCTGTGGCGCTCTGGCTCGACCCTCTCCCTGTCGCAGTCTCTCGCCGGGTGTTCTCTGCTCTGTTCAAGAGGGCGCCCCCCCCCGCAGCGGCCGCGGCATGGGGGGCGATCCGTTCGATCGTCGGGGACTCACCGGTTCTCGATCGACTCCGTCTCCATGACGAGGGGCGGAAGCAGGAGGGTGAACCGTCGCATGACGGGTCCCTCGGGGTTGATCAGTCGGTGATCAGGTCCAACTCGGCCACGGCGGCGAAGAAGTTGCCGTTCACCTCCGAGTTGGCGACGAGGCGCAGGAAGCGGGCGGTGAGGGGGCGGTCGAAGAGCACCCGCTGTCGCCCGGTCTCGTCCCCCCAGCGCCCCGTCACTGCCGCGGCGGCGAGGTCCGACGGGTCGTTCCCCACGCAGACCTCGAACTCGGCGATGCGGCCGTTGGCCATGTCCTGCCGCGGCAGGTACTCGAGTCCGGACAGTTTCACGGGACGCCCGAGGTCGAGGGTGAGGTGGTGGGGGTGGTCGGTTCGCTCCTCACCCCAGGGCGTGTGCCAGAAGGTGGTGGGGTCGCCGTCGATCGCCAGGGCGGCGGGGAAGTCGGCGTGGGCGTTGTCGGCGGTGATCGTGGCGCCGAGGCGCTCGAGGGCGCTCGGCGAGCGCACGCGGGAGCGCAGGAGGTCCGCCGGGGTCTCCACCTCCGGAGCGAAGTCCTCGCTCGTCGCGTAGGCCAGGAGGCTCGAGCGCAGCTGCCGCCGCACCGGGTCGTCGTCGAGGCCCTGCTCGACGTCGATCGAGCTGACGAGCAAGCGCCCCGCTCCGACGCGCGCCTCGAAGAGGAGCGCCAGCCGCTCGTTGGTGAACCAATCCGGCACCACCTGCACCAGCGGCCGCAGCTCCGGCGGGAAGCCGTCCAGGGGGAAGGGAGCCGCGTTCGAGATCGCGTACCACCACTGCCAATCGGAGTGGTAGTCCGTCGGGAACCCACGCAGGACCGGGTGGGAGGGGGAGCAGAGGATCCCGAGGGTGTGCGGGGGCTGCCCGCGCGTCCACGAGGTGTTCCAGAAGATGCTCGAGAAGGCCAGGGCGACGTCCGTTCGGACGCGGTGGGGGGGCGGAGTCCAGAGGACGCGCCCGCCGGCGGCGAGGGCTTCGAGGGCGACCTCCAGGTCGGGGGTCACGAGCAGATCGTCGCTCGGTTCCGCCGGCAGCGCCTCGGGATAGACCCACAGGTTCCAGTCGTTGGCGATCTCAGTGCCATCGATCGACGCGACGAGCCGCAGCGCCGCCGGTCCGGGGATGCCGTCGAGGGGAACCACGATCTCGCCGCAGGGGGTCAGCTCTCCGGTGGTGAGGGTCCGCGGGGGAAGGGTCCCCGTGGCGCGCACGTGGCCCTCCCGGGTCTCCAGACGCCAGCGGAGCTCCGCATCCTCGAGGTCGGCTGGACCGTAGTGCGCCACCTCGAGGGCCGCGTGCAGGGTCTCGCCGCTCGTGAACACGCGCTTCTCGAGCCGCGCCAGGGGCACGGTGGGGCCACAGAAGCGGTGGTACTCCGCCGGCGTGCAGTAGGGCTTCGAGTCCCAGAAGGGGTCGAGCACGCCCACCAGCGCCGTGCCCTGTCCCGGGAAGTCGTGCAGGTCGAGGAGCTGGAAGCCCCCCATGCCGGGGGTGCGCAGGGCGGACTCGATCTCCTCCTTGTAGCACGCGAGCTGCAGGCGCCCCGACGCCAGGAGGAAGTCCCGCGCCAGGTCGCCCATGTGGTTGGCGTTCAGGGTGTCGCGGAAGAGCTCGAAGCTCTTCGCCTTCAGGTAGCCGGTGTGCTTCGGGATCTGATCGAAGTCGGGGTAGACGCACCACTGACCGATCTCGTGACTGACCACCGGCTTGTCGTGGCGGGCGACGAAGTCGCGGAAGTCGCTGGCCGTCTCCGGCGGCCGGGCGTTGACGCGGCTCGAGAGTCCCGCTCCCCAGTGCTGGATGCGGGGCTCGGGGGTGGAGTGGAAGTCGCTCTCGGGGATGAGGGGCCAGCCGGCGCCGCTCGTGTAGAGGTGGCGCGCGTCGCCCGCGCGCCACTCCTCGACGAGTCCGGCCAGGTACTCGCGCTGCTTGCCACCCCCCGGCTCGTTGCCGTAGGCCAGCATCAGGAGGCTCGGGTGGTTGCCGTAGCGGCGCAGGATCTCGCGCGCCTCCCGCCGGATCCACTCGTCCTGGGGCTGGCCGTCGCCGACGCTCGCCCAGGCGGCGGCTTCCACCTGGAGGTAGACGCCCAGCTCGTCCGCGGCGACGAAGGCGGCCTCCGGCGGGCACCAGGAGTGGAAGCGCAGGTGGTTCAGGCCGTGGGCCTGGCAGACGCGCAGGATGCGTCGCCACTCGCCGGCGTCCATGGGGGGGTGCCCGGTGAGGGGGAAGATGCAGCACTCGAGGGTGCCGCGCAGGAAGATCGGCCGGCCGTTGACGGTGATCTGGGTGCCGTCGGTGGCCACCTCCCGGAACCCGATGCGCAGGCGACGCGCGTCGGTGGCGGTGGGGGAATCCGGTTGCGAGCGCAGCTCCACGTCGACGTCGTAGAGCGCGGGCTGGAACTCGTCCCAGGGGAGCGGCGGAGCGTCGAAGGCGCAGTCGACCTCGATCGTCGCCTCGGCCTCGTCGAGCTCGAAGGGGTGGCTCGTGGAGAGGATCTCCCGCCCCTCGCCCGCGACCGGACCGGTGACGTGCACGGCGAGGGTGCCGCGGGTCTCGCGGGGGTGCTCCTGACCGATCGTCACCTGCAGACGCATCCCGTCGATCCCCGGCTGCGGGAAGACCTGGACCTCCTCCAGCCACGGACCGTCGGTGGCGCGCAACCGGAGCTCACCCACGACGCCGTTCCAGTTCGACTGGGTGTGGTCGGAGACGCTGTGGGCGTTGATGCCCACGTCGACGTGGAGGCGGTTGTCGATCCGCAGGGTGAGGACGTGGGTGCCGGCCGCGAGCGGCGACGGGAGCTCGTAGAGGTGGGGGGTGGAGAGGCTCGTACGCTCGCCGATCTCTCGGGCGCCGAGCCAGAGTCGCGTCGTCCAGTGGCAGCGCTCGAGCTCCAGGGTCACCCGCTTCCCCACCCACTCCTCGGGGATCACCACCTCCCGCTGGTACCAGGCCGCGCCGACGTAGTGGCGGTCCGGCTGCAGCCAGAAGGGGATCTTGACCGCGCCCGGTTCGCGGTAGGGCGCCAGCGCCTCGTCCTCGAACCAGGAGCGGTCGTTGACGCCGGCGGTCCACTCCGTCGCGACGGTCACCTCCTCGCCGAACCCCTGGGCCTGGAGGATCCCCGGGAGCTGGATCCGCTCGGGGAGCTCCCGGAACCACCAGCTCTCGGCGACCCCCCGATCCTCGGGGTCGAGGGCGAAGCGCCACTCGCCGGCGAGATCGATCTCCCCGGTCGTCGGTGCAGGAGCGGCCAAGAGCAACAAGAGGGCGTGCAGCGGGAACATGGCGATCACCTCCGGGGCGCTATCCTACTTCGATGGGTCCTTACCGAGTGGATCGCGCAACGGTCCGGCGACTCTGGCTCCAGCGCCAGGGGCTGACGGACCCCCGCGCCGGGAAGCTCACCAAGCGCGCCTTCGTCGCCCACCTCGAGCGCACCGGCGGTCTGCAGCTCGACAGCGTCAACGCCGTCGACCGCGCCCACTACTTGACCCTCTGGAGCCGCTTCGGCGCCTACGACCGCAAGCGGGTCGACCGCTGGACCTACCGCGACCGCGCCGCCTTCGAGCACTGGGGGCACGAGGCGTGCATCCTGCCGTGGAGTCGTCTGCCCCTGAGCCTGCGGGGGATGCGCAACTTCCGCCCCGACCAGTCCTGGTGGCGGGAGTACCTGCCGTCGCGCGCCTCGGTCCGCCGCGTCCTGAGACGGCTGCGGGAGGAGGGTCCGCTGGAGAGCGGCCAGTTCGAGCGCGGCCAGGAGCCGCCGGGGGACTGGGCGCTGCCCAAGGAGGACAAGCGCGCCCTGCACCTCTTGTGGTGGCGCGGCCGGATCGCGGTCACCACCCGACGCCACTTCCGCCGGGTGTACGACCTCGCCGAGCGGGTCTACGGTGACGCGCGTCCGGCGAGGACGGCGGACTACGTGGACGGCTGGCTCCTGACCGGCCTGGCGGGCAACGGCGTGGCGACCGAGAAGCACCTGACGGGCTACTTCACCGCCCCCCGGCTGAAGGCCCCGGAGCGCCGGCGCGTCCTCGACCGCAACCTGAAGCGGGGGCGCGTCGTCGAGGTGGAGGTCGAGGGGGCGCGGGGTCGCTGGTTCGCCCGGCCGGAGGACCTGGAGGGCGCCGGTGCGCTGCCCGAAGCGACGGGCACGACCCTCCTGTGTCCCTTCGACTCCCTCCTCTGGCGCCGCGAAAGGGCCGAGGAGCTGCTCGGCTTCCACTACCGGGTCGAGATCTACACCCCCGCGGCCAAACGGCGCTACGGGTACTACGTGATGCCGATCCTGCACGCGGGGCGTCTCGTCGGTCGGCTCGATCCCAAGCTCCACCGCGAGAGGGGCGAGCTCGAGATCAAGAGCATCCACCTGGAAGAGGACTTCCGTCGCTCGCGTGTCTTCGAGAATGCCCTGGCAGAGACGCTTCACGACCTGGCGGACTTCCTGTCGGCGACCTCGGTCCGCTGGCCGCGCGGCTGGCCGCGCCGAACCGCAAAGTAGCTGGATCACCATGCCTCGACGCTCCCCACTCGGACTCCTCGCCGCCTCACCCCTCCTCCTCGCCGCGAGCGCAACGGAGGCCGAGGAGGAGTTGCTCCAAGCCGTTCGGTCCGGAGCCTCCCTGCGGACCGTCGTGCGCGAGTTCGAGCCGTACGCGGAGGAGCGTGCGCGGGAGGCGACGGAGCCCACCGGGCTGCCCTCCGACTTCTGGCCCTGGCTGGGGAGGCAGCGCGAGCTGCGCAGCGACCTCCTCGCCGGCCTCCACCCCGCCTACCCGCCGAAGGTCGTGTGGAACCTGGAGCGACTGCGCTCCACCCGGCCCAAAGGCGTGGTCGACCATACCCACCTGGCCCTCGCCTTCGCCTTCGCCTGGGGCGCGGGGGAGGGGCTCGAGCCCGAGCGCTACTGGATCGACGACTGGCTCCTGGAGGAGCGCGAGAACCCGTCGATGTGCGTCTCCTTCGCGGACTACCTCGACCACGAGAGGCGGCTGCGCGTCCCGCTCGACGTCTACCCGTGGCCGCTCCTGGTCTGGTTGGCGGACGGCGAGGTGCCCCTCGACGAACGGCGTTGGGCCGTCGAGCGCTACGGCGACCTGGAGCTCGACGCGTACGGTGGGCTCTTCGCCCAGGTTCCCTACAACCTCGAGGGTCTCTCGGGCAGGCCGGCTCGCCTCTGGAACTACCTCGAGACGGGCGGCCCCTGCACGCAGAACGTCCAGTTCTCCAACGGCGTGATGAAGTCGCTGGGGGTGCCCTGCTTCTGGTCCGGCGGGCCGGGCCACACCTGGCCCTGTTGGTTCGCGCCCGCCGGCAGGGGGAAGTTCCAGCTCCAGCGCACGAACTACATCGGCAACCGCACGGGCACGGTGCGCGATCCCCTGGGACGCGGGTACCTCTCCGAGGACTCGATCCGCCTGCTCACCGCCGCCTGCGGGGACTTCGAGGGGTTGCGCCGTGCCCGCGTCGCGACCCACGTCTACGAGCTCCTACCCGCAGAGGCGCGCAGTGAGGGACTGGGCCTGCTGCGCAACGCGGTCTCGGAGAGTCCCTTCTGCGAGCAGGCGTGGCTCGCGATCGCGACGGCGTCGGCGCAGGGGGTCCTGCCCGCCGCCGCGGGTTCCAGGCTGCTGGGGCGGATGCTGCGCGAGACCCCCGACTTCGCGACCCTCCACCTGGAGGTGTTGGAGCGTGCGATCGGAACGCTGTCGGTCGAGGGCAGTCCTCCCCGCCCGACCTTGAAGGACGCGCGGCGCCTGATCGCGAAGGCGATCGAGCTGGTGGAGACGCGCGACCGCCCCGACCTGAGGCTCGAGCTGCGACGGCTGCAGGTGCGGGCCCTCGCCGCCGAGGGCGCGCCGCAGGAGGCGGACCGGCTGCGGATCGCGCTCCTGCGCGAGGCCCGGGGGCGGGTGGAGGAGGAGGTGCGCGCGGACGGAACCGTGTGGACCCGGGCCGTAGGAGGCGACGGCGGCGGAGCGTTCGCCGAGCTCCCCGAGGACGCGGTCCTCGTCGGTCTCCGCTACGCGACCGCCGATTACTCCGGCCACCGGATCGTCGGTCGCCTGCAGGGCCTCTACCGTTCCGCGGACGGGACGCTGCAGGACGGTCGAGCGATCGGCGACGTCGGGCACGGCGAGGTCGAGCTGCTGGCGAGAGAGGGCTACGCGATCGGAGGCCTGCTGATGCGCGGTGGAGATCGGATCGACGGCTTCGAGATCCTTTTCCAGCGGCAGAGGGGCAGGCGCCTCGATCCCGACGACCTCTACCTCAGCGGCTGGCAGGGTGGAGCCGGGGGAGGAACGGAGGTGCTCCTGGGCGGCGACGGCCGAGTCGCCGTCGGCCTCCACGGTCGCCACGGCGCGAATCCGGACGCGATCGGCTTGATCCTGCGCGGGGACTGACGGGCTAGAGGTTGTAGTAGAGGTTCATCTCGAAGGGGTGCGGCCGGTTCCGGACGGCGATCACCTCCTTCGTCTTCTCGATCGCCCAGGTCTCCAGCAGCTCCCGGTTGAAGACGCCCCCCGCCAGCAGGTACTCGTGGTCCTCCTCGAGCGCCTGCAGAGCCTCCTCCAGGTTGGCCGGGAGGGAGTGCAGCTTGGACTGCTCCTCCTGCGACCACTCGAAGACGTTGTCGTCGAAGGGGCCGTAGCCGTTCTCCGGCGTCGGCCGCGTGCGTCGAGCGATGCCGTCCAGCCCGGCCATCAGGAGGGCGCTCATCGCCAGGTAGTAGTTGCAGGTCCCGTCGGCGCTGCGGAACTCCATGCGCTTGGCGGCCTCGCTCGTCGCGTACTTGGGGATGCGGATCGCCGCGCTGCGGTTGGCCAGGCCGAAGAAGAGCTTGACCGGGGCCTCGAACCCCGGCAGCAGGCGCTTGTAGGAGTTGGTGCTGGGGTTGGTGAAGGCCACCAGGGAGCGGCCGTGCCGCAGGATGCCCCCGATGAAGAAGAGCGCCTCGTCGGAGAGGTCCGCGTAGGTTCCCTGCTGGTAGAAGATGTTGCGCCCCTGCTTGCGCAGCTGGATGTGGAAGTGCATGCCGTTGCCGGGCTCGTCGTAGAGCGGCTTGGGCATGAAGGTCGCGGTCAGCCCATGCTTCAAGGCGCAGTTGTGGATGGCGTCCTTGATGTACATCATCTTGTCGGTGACCAGCTCGAAGGGGACCAGCTCCGTCTCGATCTCCTGCTGGCCCGAGAGCCCCACCTCGTGGTGGTGGTAGCGCACGGGGCATCCCAGGCTCTCGATCAGTTGCACCATCTCCCCGCGCACGTGGGCGTATTTGTCGAAGGGCGTGTCGATGTGGTAGCCCTTGCGGTTGGACACCGCCGTGCCGTCGATGTCCCGGTAGCCACCGGGCAGGTCGTCCTTGTTCTCCGCCGATGTGAAGCGGTAGCCGGCGCTGAACTTGCCGTTGTCGATGACCGCCTCGTTGAAGAGGTAGAACTCGAACTCCGGGATCCAGAGGGACTCGTCGGCGATGCCGGTGCTCTGCATGTACTCGTGCGCCCGCTTGGCGACGGTGCGCGAGTCCTTGTTGACCCCGATGCGCGTGTCGGCGTCGCAGATGTAGCAGAGCATCCTGAGCGTCGGCACCTCGCAGAAGGGATCGATGACCGCCGTGGAGAGGTCCGGCATCAGGACCATGTCCCCCGACTCCACCGAGCTCATGCCGGGGATGCTGGAGCCGTCGAAGGAGATGCCGTGCTCCATGACGTGTGCCAGTCGGCGGGCGGGGAAGGAGATGTGGTACCAGTTGCACACCAGGTCCGGGTACTTGAGGTCGATCGTGTCGATCTGGTTCTCCGAGATCAGGCGCTCTACTCGCTCGAGGTCCATCGTCGCTCCGGGGGTGGTCGCGATGGGCCCATGGCCGGACCGGCCGCCTCACCGCGTCGTGCGGCCTCAGTCTCATCTGCGGCGGCGAGCTGTCAATGGCACCAAGGACCCGTGGCGTCCGGACCTAGTTCACGCCGGTGGATCGATCTCCGAGCGGTACACTCGACCCACCATGCGCCGCCTCGCTCCCCTGCTGCTCGTCCTGCTCGTGCCGCTCCTGATCTGGCTGCTCTACGACCGCTCCACCCGGTCGCCGCTCTCGAGGCCCGACGCCATCGAGGGCAGCGCGGTGACCGGGGCGGGGGGCGAGGAGGTCGAGGCTCCCCCCATCGCCGAGGCGCCCCGTCGGACCGAAGGGGCGCCCGGGGTGGAGCCACCCTCCCCCGACCACTTCCGCGTGCGGGTGGTGGACGCCGACGGAACCCCGGCCCCCGGCGTGCCCGTCGAGATCGAGGTGACCAAGCCCTTCGGTCGCTCCACGTCGCTGGGCAGCGCCCTTGCCGACGCGCGCGGCCTGGCCCTCTTCGACCCCTCGAAGTTCGCCGATCGAGAGGCGCGTCTCGAGCGATCCGGCTTCGCTCCGACCTTCCGCGCCCTGGCCGACCTGCCGTGCGCCGAGCCGATCCACGCTCCGATCGAGGGTGTCCCCGAGGCGGGTGAAGAGGTGCTGCTGACGCTTCCGCCGCTGGCCGCGCTCACGGTCGAGATCCTGGACCCGGAGGGGGCGCGCTTCTCCGGGGAAGCGTCCCTGCACATGCGCTGGATTCCGGCGCGCCTGGAGGGGAACACTTCCTACGGGGGCTATTACCGCTACCTCGATCGGGAGCCGACGACCACCACCGGCATCAAACGCTACTCGCGCATCGGCCTGGGCATCCTGTTGAGCGTCGACGCCTCGGCCGAGGGCTTCGTCACGGCCTACGTCCGGGACGCCCCCGGCCCGACCGAGGCCGGCGAGGAGCAGCGCCTCACTCTGCGCTTCGCCGAGCGGCGACCGTTCCTGCGCTGCCGCGTCCTGGACGACCGGGGGAAGCCCCTCGCGAACTCCGCGCTCGAGGCACAGGTCTGGGACGACCCCGACGGGCGGGGGCCGAGCTCCAGGCGGCGGGGGACGCCGATCCCCTTCTCCGTCGCGACCGACGCCGACGGAGTGGCGGACTTCCCCTACGGGGTCGCGGGGACCATCGCCTTCGATCAGCGCCTCGACCTCACCCGACGCACGCCGGGGCTCGATCCCCACGACGATCCCGATTGGAGCTCCGCCAGCCTCTGGCTGCCCCGCAGCCGTCAGGGCGGCGTCACCTACGAACTGGGGACCGCCCAGTTGAGAGCGGCGCGGATCCTGCTCGAGGGGCGGGTCGTCGATGCCCTCGGTGCCCCCCTGCGCGGGGCGCGGCTCTACTTCGAGCACGCGGATCCGGATGCCGACGACGACCGCTGGCGCCAGTGGTCCGAAGGCGTCTTGTTCAGCGACGACGACGGGGGCTTCTGTCTGCGCGGCCTGCGCGCTCCGGTCACTCTGCGCGTCTCCGTCAGCAAGCGGGGGCACGGGACGTTCGTCGGGGCCGACTTCGCCGTGGCGGAGCTGGGGGTGGTGATCCAGCTTCCCCCCCTCGCCGAGCCGGGACCCACCGGATCGCTGCTCCTCTCGACCCTGTGCGACGAAGGGGTCCCCCCCTTCTGCTTCGAGCTGGTCCTGCGCTCCGCCTCCGGGCAGAAGCAGATCATCCCCCTCTACGGCCTTGCGGGAGAACCCGTAGCCGTGCGCCACCTGCCTCCCGGTGACGCCTCTGTAACCGTGAGGGTCGTCGGAGTCGACGCGGAGCTCCTGCGCCACGACGAGCTCGACATCCGCGCCGACGAAGAGCTCTCCGATCCGCGGCTGCTCCCCCTGGACCTGCGCGGCTTGGCGCGCATGGAGGAGCTCCGCATCGTGGACCCGGAGGGCGAGTCCCTGCGCCGGCGGCGCCTGTACCTGGCGATCCCCGATCTACGCGTGGAGCGCAGGGTGCGCACCGATGACGAGGGTCAGCTCGCTATTCCCCTGCCCAGCACGGTGACTCGAATCGAGCTCTCGCACGGGCGAGAACGTTGGATTCCTGTCCACCTCGAAATTTCCACGACATTGAGGGAACCAGTCGTTTTGCCGGCGCCCTGAGGCCTACTCGCCCAGGCTGAAGAGCCCTGCGAAGAAGGCGAGCCACAGGATCACGCCCAGGATGCGCTCCAACCGGTAGGGGTTGCGGGCCCCTGCGGCGACGCGGGCGATCAAGGGGGCTTCGAGGTCGTGGGTCTTCACTTCGGGGATTTCTATCTGGAGGCGCGGGGCTGGTAACACTCTTTGATGAGAGTGATGCTTAGGGGGACAGATGTTCCCTGGAGCCGGGTTGGACGACCCAACGCACCTCACATTCGGGAAAAAGGGGAACCGGAAGAACGCGATGGAGAAGAAGCAGATCGACGTCACGTGCCCCTGCTGTAACACACGCCTTACGGTGGACGTCCTCACCCGCAAGGTCATGCGTCAGGCGGCACCAGGACAAGTGGACGACACAGGTAAGGCGGTCCTCGACGAGACGCGCTGGGACTCCGCCCAAGAGAAGGTCGCCGGGCGCAAGGACGCCAGCGTCGAGAAGTTCGACGACGCCCTCGGTCAGGAGCGGACCCGCGAGAAGGACCTGGACGACCTCTTCGACAAGGCTCTGCGCGATGCCAAGCGCAAGCCGCCGGAGGAGGAGACCTGAGCGTCCGACGAGCGAGTTACGACAGCCGCGCGCGCCGCAGCCTCAAGCTGTTGCCCACCACCGCCAGACTCGAAGCGGCCATCGACGCGGCCGCCCAGGCGGGGGAGGCGCTCACCCCGAAGCGTTCGAAGAGCCCCGCCGCCGCGGGCAGGGCCAGCACGTTGTAGCCGAAGGCCCACACCAGGTTGGCGCGGATCGTCGCCCGGGCGCGGCGCGCGAGTCGCACCAGGACCGGGAGGCGTCCCAGGTCGTCCCGCAGCAGAGCGCAGTCCGCCGACTCGATCGCCACGTCCGCTCCGCCCCCCATGGCGATGCCGACCGTCGCCTCCGCCAGGGCGGGCGCGTCGTTGATGCCGTCTCCGACCATGGCGATCCGTCTTCCGTCGGCGACCGCGGCGGACAGGTCGACGCCCTTCTCCTCGGGGGTCAAGCGGGCGCGGGCGTCGTGCACCTCGAGCTCGCGGGCGAGCGCCTGCACCGCGGCGTCGTCGTCTCCCGACAGGATCCGCGCTGCGATGCCGAGCGCGTCGAGCTCCGCCAGGACCTCCCGCGCCCCGGGACGCGCCACGTCGGTCAAGCCGAGCGCCAGGACCAGGAGGCCGTCCTCCTCCACGAGCACCGGCGTCTCTCCCCGCGCCACGAGGGGCTCGACCAGCCGATCCACATGCGCCTCGGCGTGTTCACGACCCAGCGCTCCCCGTGGACTGCCGATCCAGAGGGCGTGTCCGTCCACCTCGCCGCGCACGCCGCACCCCGGCTCCGCGGCGAAGGCGCGCGCGTGCAGGGCGGGCAGGTCGCGCTCCCGCGCGGCGGAGACCAGGGCGCGGGCGAGGGGTTGTTCGCTCCCCCGCTCCACCGCGGCGACGCGCGCCAGGAGCTCGTCGGCTCGAGGCTCGTCGGCCGGTAGGACGCTCTTCAACTCGGGGCGCCCGGTGGTCAAGGTCCCGGTCTTGTCGAAGGCGATCTCGTCGATGCGCGCCAGGTGCTCGAGGGCGGCGGCGTCCTTGACGAGCAGTCCCTCCCGCGCGCCCCGGCCACCCGCCACCACCACCGCGGTGGGAGTCGCCAGACCCAGAGCGCAGGGGCAGGCGATGACCAGCACCGCCAGGGCGTGAGTGATCGCCGCCGGGACGCCGTCCACGGCCCACCAACCCACGCAGGTCGCCGCCGCCAGCGCGAGCACCAGCGGGACGAAGACCCCGCTGACGCGGTCCGCCAGGTTCTGGATCGGAGCACGGCTCGACTGGGCGCGGTGCACCGCCTGGGTGATGCGGCCGAGCGCCGTGTCGGCACCCACCCCCGTGGCGCGCAGCGACAGGGCCCCCACGCCGTTCAGGGTCCCGGCGTGCACGCGCTCCCCGGGGCCGCGCTCCACCGGGAAGGGCTCACCGGTGAGCATCGACTCGTCCAGGTCGGACTCCCCCGAGAGGACGTCGCCGTCGACCGGGATGCGCTCCCCCGGGCGCACGAGGACGAGCTGTCCCGGCTCCACCTCCGACAGGGGCACCTCCACCTCCTCCCCCGCCCGCAGCACCCGCGCTCGGGGCGGGGCCAGGTCGAGCAGCGCGCGCACCGCCCGACCCGCGGCGCTGCGGGCGCGCCCCTCGAGCCAGCGGCCGAGCAGCACGAAGGCCAGGATCATCGGAGCGGCGTGGACGTGGTGCGCCGTGGCGCCGAGGGTCTCCGGGGCGAGGACTCCGGCCAGCCCCGCCACCCAGGCGCTCGCCGCCCCCAGCCCCACCAGGGTGTCCATGTCGGGGGCTCCCCGCAGCAGCGCTCGGAAGCCGCGCACCAGGAGCTCGCGCCCGGCGATCAGGACCGCCGGGGCCGCCAGCAGGGGGCCGAGGGCCGCCGGGGCTCCCGCGACGCGGGCCGTGAGGAGCGCTGCGAGGGAGGCAGCCGCCACGACGAAGGCGCGCCCCTCCGACCGGCGCCGCTCGGCCTCTTCCGCTTCGCGGTACTCCACGTCCCGCGCCACCCCCCGCCCGGAGAGCGCGCCCTCCGGTAGGGAGAAACCCCCGCTGGCCAGGGCGGCGCGCAGCGCCTCCTCGCGGGCCAGCGCGGGGTCGACCTCGAGCTCGGCGGTGGCCGTGCCGTAGGAGACTTCCGCCGCCGCCACCCCCTCGACCCCCTCCAGGAGCCGTTTGACGGAGGCGGCGCACCCCTGGCAGTGCATGCCGGAGACGGGGAAGCGCACGCGTCGGGGAGGGGCTTGGGTCACGGGCGTCATCGTAGTCCAGGCCCGGCGATCTTCCCGCTTCGGGCAGTGGCGAATCGCGTGCCGGTGCGGCCCAATGTCCCGCCATGTCTCCCAGCCGTTACCGCGCCGTCAAGGCCTACAAGAACACGAAGTTCCTGAACTCCGTCGATGCCCGCCCCCTCCGGATCCTGGCGGAGTACATCGAGCCCGCCACGCGCTTCGAGGAGTTCGGCGTCAAGGACACGATCGTCGTCTTCGGATCGGCGCGCTTCCTGCCGGAGGCGGTGGCGCGGGAGCAGCTCGAGGAGGCCCGCTCCAAGGGCGAGGGGGTCGAGCAGGCGGAGCTGGCGATGAAGATGTCGCGCTACTACGAGGCGGCCCGCGATCTGTCGCGGCGCCTGACCGAGTGGTCGAAGAGCCTGCCCGTCGACGAGGGGCGGCGCTTCGTGATCTGCTCCGGCGGCGGCCCGGGGATCATGGAGGCCGCCAACCGGGGCGCCTCGGAGGCGCGCGGGGAGAACGTGGGGCTCAACATCTCCCTGCCCTTCGAGCAGAACGACAACCCCTACATCACCCGGCGCCTCTCCTTCGAGTTCCACTACTTCTTCATGCGCAAGTTCTGGTTCTCGTACCTGGCCAAGGCGATCATCATCATGCCGGGCGGGTTCGGGACGATGGACGAGTTCATGGAGGTCCTGACCCTGGTGCAGACGAAGAAGATCGAGAAGGCGATGCCGATCGTGCTCTTCGGGACGAAGTTCTGGAGCGAGGTCCTCAACCTCGACGCGCTGGCGCGCTACGGAACGATCTGCCCCGAGGACACCGAGCTCTTCTTCACCACCGACTCCGTCGACGAGGCCTACGAGTACCTGGTGCGCGAGCTGACCGAGAAGGCGATCGCCAAGCCGGGAGTCGGGCTCTGAGCTGCTACTCGGCGGGCCCGTGGATGCACGCCGGTGCCACCGCTGCGGCCTCCCAGGGCCTCAAGGGCAGAAGGACAGCGCCATGGCACTGGAGAAGTTGAATCCGGTACCCCCCGGTCCGCCGATGTCGCGGTATGCGAACTGGAAGTACCAGGTGTCTCCAGCCTGCCACTGACCCGAGCCCCCGCTGACGGGCGGCAGATCGAAGGCGACCTCGTGGCTCCCCCTGCCCTGGGAGTCCGTGAGGACGGGGGGCACGAATCGGAACAGGCCAATGGTGCCCTGATGCACGCAAAGGTGGCCATCACCAACGGAGACGTCCTGCGCGAGGGGTCCGTAGAAGAAGAAACCGAACTCCTGAACCGGACAACCCCAAGCCGTCAGGGTGAGAGTCTGCTCGGCGAGCTCGAGGCTGCCGATGAACGAGATCTCAGCGGAGGAGCCGGTCGAGTTCTGAGCGCCGGGGCAGTACCAATCCACCCCAAAACACTGCGCTCGGTAGACCGTCACGCAGCCGGTTCCCGGACCCGTCAGGTCACCTGAAGCAGCGACGGCGTATTCCCCTCGGCCGTCGCCGTCCAGGTCGGGGAGGCCGGCTACCCCCGTCCCCACGCGGTGGTATTGGTACTCCCCGAGCACGGACTCCAGGAGGGTGGCGTCGCTGCCGGAGAAGAGCCAGGCCCCACCGGCACCGCTTCCGGCGCCATCGTAGTCCCTCGTTCCCACGATGAAGTCATCGAGCCCATCTCCGTCCTGGTCGGGGACTCCGGCCACCCTCCTCCCGAACCACATCCCCCCGGACCATCCTGGGACCCGGTGAATGCGCTCACCCGTGCGTCCGGAGAAGATGGATACCGATCCGCAGTTCGGTCCCGCCTGATCGTCCGTAGGCGCTCCCACGACGACATCCGGGATCCCGTCGCCATCGAAATCCGAACCGTTCCCTCCCAAGGCGTCACCCAGACCAGCTGCCGGAAAGGTCCCCAGGATCGTGCGGATGCGTGTGCCGTCCTGGCCTGAGTAGATGGCCACGCGACCCGACAGAGAGCCGGCTCCATCACCCCAGGGGATGCCCACGGCGAAGTCGTCGATTCCGTCGAGATTCACGTCTCCGACTCGGGCCACGGCCGTGCCCAGCCGGTCCTCATCGTTGGAGGAGGGGAGAAGATCGTAGAGCACGCTCCCGTCGCTGCCGGAATGCACCAGTGCCCGCCCGCCGTTGTTGTGACCCGTGTTGTCCTGGGGCGCACCGACGAGGATCTCCGCATGCCCGTCCTGATCGAGATCACCCAGCATCGCCACGCTGGTTCCGAAGAGGCTGCCCTGCGTGCCGGTGAACTTGTGGAGCACCGCCCCGTCGACGCCCGAGTAGACCCAGGCGGCCCCCGCGGTCGTGCCGTTCTGGTCGTCCCAACGGTCGCCGACCACGAAGTCCATGTGTCCATCGCCGTCGACGTCATGCTCACCAGCGATCGACTGGCCCAGGAGGTCTGTATGGGAATCGCCGGCAACCGAGTACAGGAAGACACCGTCCAGACCGGAGAAAACGGACACGCTCCTCGGGTCCGTCACCGTGGAGCAGGCTACGTCGGCCGTGCCGTCGCCGTTCACATCCCCGATGCAGGCAACGGCGGTACCCACGTCGAACCACTCGTACAGCACGTTCTGCGCGCTGAGCTGCGGGGAGCAAAGCAGCAGGAAGATCGCGGAGTAGCGCATCCGGGTCATTGTCGTCATCCAGTGTCGCTGGGGTTCGCGCGCGCCCCTACTCGCAGAATGTCACGCGCAGGCCATCAGAGGTGTTGAATCCGGAGAGGCCCGGACCGCCGGGGTCCCGGTACCAGAGCTGGAACAGCCACGTCGAGCCTGCGATCACCGATCCGTCGGGGTGCTTCGGGATCGAATTCAGATCCAACGCGTAGGTGTAGTGCCCAACCTGATCGCCGGAGATCACGTCGAGCCGAACGAGGGGCGGGGCCACACAGAGAAAGCCGTCTCCCCAGGGGATGAGAGCCTCGACAGCCCCGTACAGGAAAAGACCGGACTGCAGAGGCGTCGCATCTTGGGCCTCGAGAACCAGGTCGTTCGTGGACAGCGAGGGCGTACCTGAGAACCTCATGGTCGAGGAAGTCCCGCCCGAGTTGAGGCCGCCGATGCAGTAGTTCGAGGCCTGGCACCCGGGGAATTCAAATGGACCGATATCGACCAACTGACCACCTCCCGCCCAGGGAGCGTCCGTCCGGCGCGGGTTGCCCAGCAGGTCAAAGGGCAACTCCTCCGCGGTGTCATCGTCGCCGTCGATGTCGAAGTCGTCGGATGGCAGCGCGTCGTTGTCCCCCGCGTCGAGTGCAGGAGAAAGGGGTCGCACCTGCAGGTCGTCGTCCGGAGTCCCGGGAATCCCATCGGCCCCTGCCGAGTCCGCGAACAGCGGATCCGATCCCGAGTTCCCGCTACCGCCCAACGCCCCAGTCCATCCCTGCACCAGGCAGTGGCCGATGTCGAAGTTGTCTGCCGCCGTGAAGAACTGCGCAGATTCGTCCGTGGCACCACCGGCGCTGTTCTCCCAGAGAATGGTGTTGCGGAAGACGGAGTGGCCCGCGTTGTAGTAGATGCCACCTCCCTCGGAATCGGCGGAGTTCGCGAACAGCACGCAGTTCACGAGGTCGAGGTGATCTCCGACGTACAGCCCGCCTCCCCTGTTGGAGTGGTTGCCGGTGAAGACGCAGTCGACGATGCGTGCATCCCACTGCAGCTTGATGGCGCCTCCATCGTCATCGGCCACGTTCCCATGGAAGCGGCAGTGCAGGATGTCCAGCTCGTCTTCTCCCCAGATCGCTCCCCCGTGTTGCCCCGCCTCGTTCCCCACGAACAGGCAATCCCTGAGCTCTCGGATCTCGTCGCTGTGGATGTGCGCGATCGCACCTCCCCGGCCCTCGGCGGTGTTGCCGAGGAAGTCGCAGCGCCGGATGTACAGGGCTTGGCCGTGGAAGGCACCTCCCCGCATCCCGTGGTTCTTGACGAACTCGCAATCGGCGATGTACGCCCAGGACTTCGAGTGCACTGCACCACCATCGGGGCCCGAGTTGGCCACGAAGGTGGATTGGTCAAGGTAGGTCCGCTCGCCGACGGTCAGGGCGCCTCCCCATCCCGTCCAATCCGTCGTATTGCGATGGAAGTGACAGCGAAGGACCGTGGCGTCACTGTCCGCGAAGATCGCAGCGCCCGCCTCCAAGGCGTGATTTAGGCGGAATGTGCAGTCGATGAAGCTGCTATCGTCGTCGGCGAAGACCCCCGCACCGCGGTCTTCGTAGCCGTCGGCACGCCCCCCTTCGACGATAAAGCCGTCCAGTACCCCCGTCAGCATATAGACGATGCGGTATGCGTTGTCCGAGCTGTCCCCGGGGACGCCCAGGTCGCCGCTCAAGATCGTCGGGTAGGCCGCGGGATCTCGAAGGTCGGGGTTCGCCGGATCACCCGCATAGCCTCCGCGGAGGACGGCATCCACCGGCGGGTAGAAGCGGGCCTCGCGGCGATCGTTCTCAGGTGGGCCCACCTCCGGCAGGTAGACACCCTCGGCCACCCGGAACTCCGCACCCGCGCCACCGATCTCGAGCGCGTCGTGCAGGTTGTCGATGGCGTTGAGCCAATCCGACCCATCACCCCCGGGCCCGGCCGAGTCGTCGACGTAGATGACTTGTGTCTGCGAGTAGGCTGCCGGGGTCAGGCCCACGAGGAGGAGGACGGTTGTCAGCTTCACGGCACCACAGCGAAAGGAGGCTCGGACTCGTGGAACGGCCATAGCGCCACAGGGCCCTCCAGTCGAACGAGCTCGGACCACCGGGGGGCAGGCGAAATGGCCACGATCGACCGACCGTACCCCAGGTCCCTCGAAACGACAAGGGACGGCGATGATGCGCGTGCTGGAGGTCACACGCGTGACGGCGAAGGACAGCCAGCCGCTACTTGGCGGGCCCGAGGACTCCGGCGGTCATCTCCCGCGCCAGGTCCTCGAGGGCCGCCAGCCGCACCCGCTCCAGCGCCGCCGAGGCATCCGCGGCGATCAGGGTGGTCGTCTTGAGCTCCTCCGCTTCGCCAGTGGCAGTGGCGTAGAGGTACTCGTTGCGGACGTCGAAGAGGGCGCCTTCCATGACGCACGCCGCGGCCGTCTCCTGGCTGGGAACGATCCACGCACCGACGATCGTCAAGTTCAAGATCGACAGGGCGTTGGAGGCCTGGTCCAGATCGCTGACCGCCTGCGTGACGAACACCGCGTCGAGGCGATGGCGGGCCGCCGCGCGCCGCAGGCCGACCAGGTGGGACTCGCTGCGCCGCGGCCTGCGGGGATCGACCAGGATCTGGGGCAGGACCACCAGCTCCTCGAGGATGCCGTACTCCGTGAGCTCCTCGCCCAGGCGATGCAGGCACTCCCGTTCTGCGCGCGTCCAGGCCGTGTTCCTGCGGGCAGTCCAGCACGACGCCGGGTGAACCAGGATCGGGGCGATCCCCACGCGCAGGGGGCCCTCAGCGGTCGGCTCCAGGCTGCGGAGCTCCTCGACGGTCGCGTCGGAGAGCACCCAGGAGTCCTCCTGGAGGGAAGTGCGCAGGGCCGCGCGATCGACGGTCGCGATGCAGGAAGTGGCCAGGAGGAGGATGGGAAGGCAGAGCAGGGGACGCATCATCGAGGGACCTCGCTTTGGGAACACGGCTGGAGTCGGCGGGCGGCCTCCGCGGTTCATTGACTTGCCCTTTTCCCGCGCCCCCCCGGGAGCGGGTATCGTGTTGCCCCTTCCCCATGACCCTGCTCGAACTCCGCGACCTGAAGAAGAGCTACCGTTCCCCCGAGGGCGGCCTCCAGACCGTGCTCGACGTGGAGCACTTCACCCTGGAGGCAGAGGAGCAGGTAGTGCTCGTGGGCACCAGCGGCAGCGGCAAGACCACCTTCCTGAACGTGGTGGCCGGGATCCTGAAGCCCGACCAGGGGCAGGTGCTCTTCGACGGGACCGACCTGGCGCGCTTGGGCGAGGGGGGACGCGACGTCTTGCGGGCGCGGGAGATGGGCTACGTCTTCCAGTCCTTCAACCTGCTGGAGGGGTACACCTCCCTCGAGAACGTGCTGCTCGGGATGCTCTTCGGCCCCGGGCCGGACCGCGCCTTCGCGCGGGAGCTCCTGGAGGAGCTGGGCCTCGGCCACCGCCTGCGCCACCGGCCGAGCCAGCTCTCCGTCGGCCAGCAGCAGCGCGTCTCCCTGGCGCGGGCGCTGGCCAACCGCCCGCGCCTGGTCCTGGCGGACGAGCCCACCGGCAACCTGGACCCGCACCACGCGGGGGAGGCCCTGCGCCTGATCCGCGAGCTCTGCTCGCGCCACGGCGCCGCGCTGCTCCTGGTCAGCCACGCCCGCGAGGTGCTCGAGCAGTTCGAGCGGGTGGTGGCCTTCTCGGAGCTCAATCGGGCGGAGGAGGGGACGGCGTGATCCTCTCCCTGATGATGATCGTGCGCCGCTCGCTGCGGCGACACGCCCTCTCGACCAGCGTCACCGTTCTCTCCGCGGCCCTGGCGGCGGGTCTGGTGATGTCGGTCTTCAGCATCTCCATCCAGAGCCAGCGCGCCTTCGGCAGCGACCCGGGGGGCTTCAACGCGGTGCTCGGGGCGCGCGGCAGTCCGACCCAGCTCGTCTTGAACTCGGTCTACCACCTGGAGACCTCTCCGGGGAACATCCCCTGGTCGCTGTACGAGGAGGTGCGCGCGATGCGGGGGATCGAGGCGGCGATCCCCTACGCCCTGGGAGACAACTACCGCGGCTGGCGGATCGTGGGCACCAGCACCGAGCTCTTCGAGGACTTCGAGTACGCCAGGGGCCGGCGCTACGAGATCGAGGGGCGCGTCTTCGGCGAGATGCAGGCCGAGGCGGTCCTCGGGGCGACCGCGGCGCGCGAGCTGGGCTTGGGCTACGGGGACACCTTCCTCCCCTACCACGGGCTGACCTTCAACGAGAGGATCACCGAGCAGCACGACAAGCGCTACACGATCGTGGGCGTGATGAAGCCCACCAACACCCCCGCGGACCGCGTGATCTGGATCCCGATCGAGGGGATCTTCCGCATGCCGGGTCACGAGTTCTACAACCAGGAGGGGGAGCGCCTGGACGCCGACCCGCAGGCGGGGCTGCCGGACGAGTACAAGGAGATCAGCGCGGTGATGCTGCGCATCAGCCACCCGCTCCTGGGCCTGCAGCTCAAGCAGAAGATCCAACGCCAGGGACGCGTGGCCACCCTGGCCTTCCCCATCGCGGACACGATGATGAAGCTCGTCCGCAAGCTGGGGTGGGTCAATCGGGTGCTCGAGATGGTGGCCTACCTGGTGGTGGCGGTCGCCGCCGGGACCCTCTTGGCGAGCCTCTACAACACCATGAACGAGCGCCGGCGGGAGTTCGCCATCCTGCGCGCCCTGGGGGCGCGCAAGGGCACCGTCTTCGGGGTGATCGTGCTCGAGGCCAGCACGATCGCGGCCCTCGGCGCTCTGATCGGCTACCTCTTCTACTACGCGATCATGACGGTCGCCGCCGCGATCGTCCTGGAGCGCACGGGGGTCGTCCTGGACCTCACCACCAGTCACCCGGCCCTGCTCTGGACCCCGCTGGGTATGGTGGTGGTGGGGGCCCTGGCGGGCCTCCTACCCGCCTTCAAGGCCTACTCGACCGACGTCGCGGGGGGCCTCTCCCGCGGCTGAGGTTCAGGGCCGCACCGCACCGATACAGTCACCGGAACATCCACCGATGGAAACCGCGCGAACGACTCTGCTGCTGGCCACGCTCCTCTGCGGAGGGTGTTGCGATCACGACCACGGGACCACGAACGGGGGGGAGCACGTCCACGAGGCGGTCCACCCCGGCGCGATCCTGGTGGAGATCGGCGAGCACTTCGCCCAGCTCGAGGTGGCGGTCGACCCCGCCGCCGGAGAGCTGACGCTGTGGTTCTGGGACGCCCACATGGAGCAGACCCTGCGGCTGGCCGACCTCTCCCTCTCCGTCGCCCTCGAGGTGGGCGGAGAGGCCTTCGAGGTCGAGTGTCTGCCCCGCGCCAGCGCCCTCACCGGCGAGACGGTCGGGGCGAGCTCCGAGTTCGGCGCGCTCGACGCGCGCCTGGAGGGGGTGCGTGAGGTGCGGGGGAAGGTGGGCGCCGTCGAGCTCAAGGGTGCGACCTTCTCCGACCTCGCCTTCCACTGGACGGCGGAGGCGCAATGAGGGCGGGCCGCAACTTCGCCCTGTGGGCCACGGCCGCGCTGGCGCCCCTCCTCGGCGCCTGCGGCGAGGACGCGGACGCCGCGGCCCTGCCCCGCGACCTACCGGAGGTCGTGGGGGAAGCCCTGGACGCTCCCGTCACCCCGACTGGCCTGGACGCCGCGATCGCCGCGGTGGCCCAGGATCTGGTGGGGGAGGACACCTCCGAAATCGAGGCGCTCGACCGCGAGCGGGTGGTGATCGACGAGGAGGGGGTGACCGGTCTCGCCTGGAGGGACCTCTCCCTCCGGGACGAGCCGATGGATGACATCCTCGACGCCATGCTCTACCCCGAGGAGTACGAAGAGGGGGAGTTCGAGCTCCCCGCGGGTATCACCGCCTTGGACGGGGCCGAGGTGGCGATCGTCGGGTACCAGATCCCGCTGCGCTGGGAGGACACCACCATCCCCGAGTTCATGCTGGTCGGCGATCTGCTCGGCTGCTGCTTCGGCGGCTCCCCCAGTCCCGACCAGTGGATCCAGGTGGAGATGCAGGCGCGCGGGGCGGACTACTTCTACTCCATCCCGGTCCTGGTCAGGGGCACCTTCCAGGTCTCGGCGATCGAGGACGAGGCGGGGTACGCCTACGGCTGCTACCACATCCGCGCCACGTCGGTGGAGCAGGACGACTAGAGCGGTCCGCCGATCGCCTCCAGGGCGGCCAGGGTTCGGCTGCGCAGGCGGTCGAGACGCGGATCGTCGGCGGGATCGTCGGGGAGGGTCGCCACCAGTCGAGCGTAGAGCTCGCCGAGCTCTGCCGGCCGCAGATCCTCCACCGCCTCCGGTCCCTTGGACACGAGCCAGACCATCGGGTCCTCCCCGGGCTGCCAGTGGAACTGCTCCACGTCGCACCCGGGGGAGCCGAAGAAGCGTCGCTTCAGGTCGGCGATGTCCTCCGTTCCATCCTCCACCAGCGCGGCGACCGTCCCCGCGGGCAGGGGGACCACCGCCGGTCGACCCATGCCGACCAGCAGGCGATCGTCCCGCGTCCAGCGCAGGAAGTACTCCCCGCGCCGGCAGGAGCGCAGCTCGAGGCCGATCACCTCGGGAGGGGGCCTCTCGCCGGCGCGCGCCACGGGGGGGAGCTCGGGGCGCGGGCCTGCTCGCTCCTCGATCCTGCGCCCCAGGGCGGCCAAGGCGGCGCGATTCGCCGCGGGCCCCTGCGACGGGTCGAGGTCGCCCAGCTCGCCCAGGTGTTCGGTGAGCAGCTGAGCCGCCTGGTAGCGGGCCTGTTCCCCGGTTGGGCGCCCGAAGAAGCTGTCCTCGCGGGCGAGCTCCTCCAGGAGCCACCATAGTGCATCCGGTTGGCCCCAGTCCACCAGGAGATCGGCCGCCGCCCGCCGCACCCGGTCGTCCTGGTCCTCCAGCCGCGCGCGGACCAGGGCTGCGCGGGTGCGCGCCGCGAGGGTGTCGAGGCCGGTCAGGGCGGCGGCGCGCACGGGTGCGATCGGATCGTCGAGGAGGTGGGCGTAGCGCTGCTCCTCGTCGGCTCGGGCGGTGGTCCCCAGGGCGCGGGCGGAGTAGGGCCGCCAGGGGAAGTCGCGGTCGTCGAGGGCCTCCCAGAGGGCGTCGCGCAGGCGCTCGTCACCGAACTCGCCCAGCACCTCCACCAATCCCGATCCCAGCGCCGCCAGCTCGGCGGGGGTGGAGCCCGCCTCCCGGACGAGGCGCTCGACGATGGCGGCGCGCTCCTGCTCGTCCCCTCCGGTCCACAGGCGCACGAGGCGCCGCGCCGCCTGGGGGCGTACCACGGCGCGCCCCTGGGTCGCCGCGCGCATCAGGCGGTCGAGCTCACTCTCCTCCTGCGCGGCTTCCTGCGCGCCGATGACCGCCGCGAGCAGCCCGCAGGCGAGGAATGCCCCGACGATCTTCACTCGTCCAGGGACTGGATCTCCAGCCGGAAGATGCTGACGACGAACCCGTCCTCCTCCAGGGCGCCGGCGCGGAAGACCCCTTCGAGCTCGATCCGGCCGGGGCGGAAGGTGGTCAGACCCTCCTCCAGGGTGACGTCGATGAAGTGCTGCACCTTCGCGCGCCCGCACTCGCAGGCCTCGGGGACGAGCTCGAAGGTCTTGACCCCCTCGAGCGTGCCCAGGGCCATGTAGCCCTCGATCTTGATGCGCTTGCCATCGAGGTCACGGACCCAGGACGGCAGCTTTTTCCCCTCCACGTACTTGATGCTCGTCAGCCTGTCGATGCTGACGACGATGGGCTCGTCCGCAGGGGGGGGGTCATCATCGGGGTTCCCCGCGGAAGTCAAGCCCACCGCCAGGAGGAGGGTGGAGCAGACCTTGACCACGGCGCGCGCTGCGGGAGGAATCATCGCCCTTCGATTGGAAGGGCTCGTGTGGGGGGAGTCAAGGCGTCCGAGCGCAGGGGGGGGAACCGGGGGTTCGTAAGACGAGTGTGACTCCCCTCCCCGGGCGCCCTAGTGGGCTGCTGCGCCCCACGCGCGGCCTCTCCCTCCCGGGGGACCTGGCGGGCCCGGGGGAGCTCGTGTACGACCGTTCCCATCGGAGTCGCCCCATGATCCCCCTCCGCATTCCCGCTGCACTCTCGCTGATGTTCGCCGGCGCCGCGCCCTGTGCGGCCCAGTACGTCCTGGCCGAACACTCCGGCTGGCCCGATCTGATCGGGGTGGACGACGCCGAGTTCACCCCCGACGGGCGCCTGCTGGTGGCCCGGGACAACACGATCGACACCACGACCCTGGTCTACGACGCTCGAACGGGAGCGGAGGTCTATCGCTACACCCCGACCAACACGGGGCACTTCGGTGGCACCTGCGAGGACGCGGTCGCCGTGACGAACGACCGGGCCGTGGTGATCGGCACGCGGGTGCTCTTCCTCGACCTGAACAACTTGGCGGGGGGGCCCCTGGCGGAACGCGACGCCGGGTCCCGACCGCGGGACCTGGCGCTCACCCCCGACGGGACGCTGGTGGCGGTCCGCGGCGACGACGCCCAGTACATCTACGACGTGACCACCGGGGCCCAGCTCGCCAGCGCGCCGGGGGTGCCGCTCATGTGGTCCCCCTCGACCTACTCGGTCGACAGCGTGGTCGCCGACGACGAGCACGCGGTCGTCCTCAGTTGGGTCGCGCCCTCCTCCACCCGCGTCACCATCTGGGACCTGCACCCGGCGGGCGGCGGTCCCCCGGCGGTCGTCTTCGAGACGACGGCCGCGAACGACCAGGCGGGCACGCCCCACGACCTGGCGCTCACCCCCAGCGGCCGCCACGTGGCCGTGCGTTCGGAGTCTCAGGTCGGGCTCTACCGCCTCAGCGGTTCCGCCAGCCACCAGGTCTGGAGCAAGGACTTGAAGTTCCAGCTCGCCGATCCCTTCGACGGCTCGGCGATGGACTCGATCGAGGCCACCGACCGGCGCGTGGTGACGATCAGCCGACGCTCGACCTCTTCGCCCGGCGCCCAGCTCGACCTGTACACGGTTCCCGGAGGTGACCGCAAGTACCAGCTCCTGAAGGGCGTCCCCCACGACCTGGCCCTGACGCCCAACGGCGAGCGGTTGGTGGTGCGCACCCACAAACGGGTCTACCTCTTCGACGTGGCGATCCTGCCGACCCTCGAATTCCTGCTCCCGCTGGACGACGTGTATCAGGAGGCGACCCACCAGGGGTGGGCCGCCGGGATGGACAGCCTGGCCGTGACTGCCGACCGCGCCCTGGTCGTCGTGCGTCAGGACTGGGACACCAAGATCCTGACCTACGACCTGAGCGCCGATCGGCTGGACCAGGTCTTCGTCACCTTCCTCGGCGAGCCCGTCTGCGATCTGGCGATCACCCCGGATCGGTCGAGGGCGACCGTCGCCGGCGTGACGCGCATGATGGTCCTCGATATGCGTCTGAACGAGGTCGTCCTCGACCACGACGTCGGGGTGGGGGGTACCTACCCCTGGTGCGACGGGGTGGCGGTCACCGATGAGCAGGCGGCCTGCTTCGGGTACATCCAAGACAATCTCGATGGGTGGCTAGGCGTCGTGGACCTCTTCAGTCGCGCTGGCAACTACTGCACCTCGACGCCGAACTCCACCGGCCAGGCGGCGACGATCGTGGTCAGCGGATCTTCGCGGGAGTCGGTCAACGATCTGCGTCTGTCCGCGCTGGGCATGCCGGGCGGCGAGTTCGGGCAGTTCGTCTACGGAGACGTGCGCCAGCAGGTGCCCTTCGGCTCCGGCTTCCTGTGCGTCACGGGGCAGTTGGCGCGCTTCCCGGTACAGGTCGTCGACACCGGGGGGAGAGCGATCCTCGACGTGGACAACACCAACCTCCCGGTGGGAGGTGGCGACTTGACGATGGGGACGAGCTGGCACTTCCAGTTCGTGTACCGCGACAGCTTGGCCGGGGGGGGCTACAACACGACGGATGGAGTGAGCGTGTTGTTCGAGTGAGGCTCGACGGAGTGCGGCGTGGTGCGGGGCAGT
>CAZDQL010000062.1:0-40224 GCA_964507325.1 uncultured Planctomycetaceae bacterium
TGGACATGGGCTTCGAGCTGGAGGACGAGACCTTCTACAACATCGACGTGGAAGGTCTGAACTGGTCACCGCTGGGCGGCGGGGTGGTGGTGGACAACTACAACCTCTTCGAGATGCGGCTGAACCACAGCCTCTTCGCGCCGGACGAGTGGATCGTGAACTTCCCGCCCTGGTTGCCGGTCTACCCGGCGTCGGGTCTGGTGGACCTCTTCGAGGGGAACTTCCTGACGAACACGGGCGACCCCCAGAAGGTGGTGCACGACAAGGCCTACGGCTACTCGATCAACCCGGGGGACCTCTTCACGGTGGGGCAGGACGTGAAGCTCCTGCCGTACCCGCTGAACAGGCAGACGCCGGTGAGCCAGTACCGCTACTACACCTGGCGGGACACGTCGATCGTGCAGCGCGGTGGCCCGAGCTGCTTCGGGGCCAACCCGGTCCAGTACCACATCGCGACGGGGGTGCCGATCCCCTGCCTGCCCGACTTCTCCCAGACTCCGGACGGGCAGTGCCCGCCGGTGGGCCTGTGTGATCCGAACCCCTTCTACGAGTTGGACAACCTGCAGTCGGTGGCGCTCCCGCTCTTGATGGAGTTCCGCTGCTGGCCGGACACCGGTGCCACGGCGATCAACCGCTTCGACACTTCGCTGGCGACCAACGTTTCGACGCGGCCCTACTTCCGCGCCTTCTCGGCGGGGGGCATCCCCGAGTCGGGTCCCACCGACTTCCTGGACCCGGAGCACGAGATCCGGGCCAACGGCGGCTACAACCCCAACTCCGTGCCTCCGGGCGCCCGCACCCCCGGGATGGACAACGACGTCTACGTCGGGGCGGTGGACTTCGTGGTGCGGGTCAGCCGCTCCTACTCGCTCTGGTTCGGAGCGGTGGACCCGGAGAACCCGGACCAGCGCTTCCCGCAGCCGACCTACTACCCGCCCACGGTGGTGCCGGCCCTCACCGACCAACCGGCGGGGTCGACGATCGAGTTCGCCTTCCGGGGCGCGAGCAACATCCAGAGCAACGACAACGGTAAGGAATGCGTTGGGGACGCCGTCGAGCTCGACCTCTACGGCGACCACTACGTGGAGACCCCGTCGGAGTGCGACGGCAGCATCAACCACAACACCAACGAGGCCACTTTCCATCCGGGTGGTCTCAACTTGGCGGTCGGTTTCTACCAGGGCATCGAGCTCTGGAGCGACAACGTGTCCGAGATCGACGGTGCCCAGTGGTATCAGGTGCGGCTGACCTGGATCGCCAACCCCCAGACCGGTCTGGCCCCGGAGCTCTCCGCCTTCGCCATGACCTGGTCTGCTCAGTAAGCGGCACGAGCAGACAGCGCAACGGGCGACCGCCACGCTCCCAGTGGGGCGTGGCGGTCGTCCTTTTCAGGGCGCTTCGGGTACAGTCAATGTCGTTCCCCTCCCCCACTGGATCCTCACATGACCTCCCACACGACCAGCGCTCTGCGCAATCCCCTCCTTCGGGGCTTGGCAGCGGTCCTCATCGCAGGCACCGCGGCGACCCAGGTCCAGACACCCCCGTACACCCACCTGCCGCACACCCTCGACAGCGGTGCCGTCGCCAACCCGAGCGCTCGTGAGGAGGTCGTGATCTCCTTCACGGTCGAACACCCCGGGGCCACCTGGATGCGCCTCTACTTCGAGCGTGTCGACCTCGCAGGTGACGTGCTGGCCGGCACCGGGGCGCGCCTGCGGGTCACCTCTCACCTGGATGGGGACGTGCTCGAGATGAATGCCCTGCACCTCCAGCAGTGGCAGAACTCGACCACCTACTTCAACGGCGACGCCCTGCAGGTCGAGGTCGTGGCTCCTCCGCACGCCGGTCCCAGCCGGGTCGTCATGCGTGGCCTGGACGCCGGATTCGCCCCTGTGGACGATCCCACGATCTGTGGACCCACCGATGACCGCGCACTCTCTAGCGACTCACGTTCGGCGCGACTGCTGCCGATCGGCTGCACCGGGTGGCTGATCGACGACTGCGCCAAGTGCTTCCTGACCGCCGGGCACTGCACCGGGTCCCTCTCGGTGGTCGAGTTCAACGTGCCCCTCTCCGACTCCGGGGGCGGTCTGAACCACCCCCCCGCCTCCGATCAGTATGCAGTGGATCCAGCCTCCCTGCAGACCAACGGCGGCCAGGGGGTCGGCAACGACTGGGGCTACTTCGGTTGCTTTGCCAACCCCGTGACCGGGCTGACGCCCTATGAGGCCCAGGCTGCCGCCTTCTCCCTCTCCCTGCCCCCCGGCAGTACGTCCGGCAACGAGATCCGCATCACCGGCTACGGCACCGACAGCACGCCCCTCCAGCACAACCAGGTCCAGCAGACCCACGTGGGTCCGTTGTGGGTCACCACCCCCACCGCCGAGGTGGGCTATCGGACCGATACGACCGGAGGCAACTCCGGGTCCCCCGTCATCTGGGAGCAGACCGGTCTGGCCGTGGGCATCCACACCCACGGTGGGTGTGACAGCAGCGGGGGCAACAACTGGGGGACCAGCGTCGGGAACGCCGGCCTGCAGGCGGTGCTCGCCGCTCCCAAGGGGATCTGCTCCGCCGGATTCACCCACCCCGCGGGGCTGCCCACCGTGCTGGCCCCCGGCCAGGCCACGCCCGTGGAGGTGGAGCTGCTTTCCGCTACCGCCACCAACGTGAACCTCAACTACCGCTACGACGGCGGCACCTTCACACCCATCCCGATGACCTTCGTGGGAGGCCAGACCTGGACCGCCGACCTGCCCCCCGCGGATTGCGACGACGATCCGGAGTTCTTCTTCAGCGCCGACGACCCGACCTGTGGAACGGTCACCAGTCCCCCCGGTGCTCCGAGCGACGTCTTCACCGCACTGGTTGGCGTCCTGACCACCATCTTCGCCGACGACTTCGAGAGCGATCAGGGCTGGACCACCGAGGTGCTGGGCGCCCAGACCGGCGACTGGCAGCGGGGAATCCCCGTCAACGATCCCAACTGGTCCTACGATCCCATCGCCGATGCCGACGGCAGCGGAAGGTGCTACCTGACCCAGAACCAGACTGGCAACACGGACGTCGATGACGGCTCGGTGCGGCTGACATCCCCCACCTTCGACCTCAGCAGCGGCGGGATGATCACCTACTCCTACTACCTGTACCTGACCGACGAGTCCGGAATCGACAGGCTGCTCGTCGAGGCGAACTCGGCGGGCGGGGCCGGATCCTGGCTGGAAGTCGCCCGACACGACACCAGTGGCGCACTCGATTGGCGCACCTTCACCATCCTCGACACCGACCTGGTCGCGGCGGGGCTCACGCTGACGAGCAACATGCAGGTGCGCTTCACCGCCAACGACAGCGACCCCCAGAGCATCAACGAGGCGGGGTTGGACGCGTTCCAGGTCGTGCAGCTGACCTGCAGCTCAACGCAGATCGGCAGCTCCTACTGCGGCCCGGCGGTCCAGAACTCCTCGGGGCAGTCCGCCGTCATCGCCGCCTACGGCAGCGACGCCGTCGTGGACAACGACGTGACGCTCATGGCCACCCAGCTGCCCACCAACGAGTTCGGCTACTTCGTGAACTCGCAGACCCAGGACTTCGTCGTCGGCCCCGGCGGCAGCCAGGGCAACCTGTGCCTGGGCGGTACCACGGGACGCCACATGTCGACCCTGGGCAGCACCGGAGCCGCGGGCGAGCTCAGCGCGGTCCTCGACCTGACCCAGATCCCGACCGCGACTGGACCCTACGCGGTGCAGCCGGGCGAGACCTGGAACTTCCAGTGCTGGTTCCGGGACCACAACCCGGGCTCGACCTCGAACTTCACCGACGGGGTGGAGATCCTCTTCCAGTGATGTGACCCGATCGGTCGACCCCGCCGGGACTGCGGCTTCTGGTGCGGGTTGACTGGTCCTGGGTCCGAGTGACTCCCGAGCGCCCGGAGCAGGCGTCCCGATGCGGGCCGATGATCTCGATCGACAGCGCGTCCTCGCCGTCGTCGAGGCGATTCCCCGCGGTTCGGTCGCGACCTACGGGCAGGTCGCCTCGGAGGCGGGACTGCCGGGGCGCGCCCGTCTGGTGGGCCGCCTCCTCGGCGCCCTGCCCGCGGGCGCTCCACTCCCTTGGCACCGGGTGGTGAACGCCTCCGGTCGCATCAGCCTCCCGCCGGGCGGCGGGCGCAGGGAGCAGGCCCGTCGCCTGCGACGTGAAGGCATCCCGGTGGACGCCGACGGGCGCCTCTCCCTGAAAGAGCACCGCTGGGTGCCGGACTGGTGAGTGAGGGCCAATGAGAAGGCCGCCGGTCCAAGGACCGGCGGCGCTCCTGCCACACAGTGCCGGGGAGGTCGAATGCCATCCCCGAGTGTCAGCTATCGGCCGTCAGCGGCTCTCCCCCTCCTGGTGCACGCCACAGTCGAGCATCTCGACCACCTGACGGACGTTCTCGACCCGGCGCAGCTCCTCGCGGGCGAGTTCCTCGTAGCCGGCGGCCTCTTCAGCGCAGGTGAGCACATCCAGGGTCGCCGCCTGGCGGTTGAGGATCTCCTCCAGCTTGCCCGTCAACTGGTCCAGGGACACGACGTCGTAGGTGGTGCACTCCTCGAGGGTGCGCTTGCGCTTCTCCAGGAGCTTGATCAGGCGCTGGTTGCGCTGAATCGAGTCGACCTGGCGCTCCAACTGCTGGAGTTGGATCTGGAACTGGGCGCGCTCCGATTCGAGTTGCGCCAGGACCTCCTCGAACTGACCCGCCTGCTGGGCCAGGAAGGCGTACTGGTGCTTGGCGTCCTCGGCGCGCGCGGCGTGGGCCTGGATCGTCTGCTCGGCGGAACGCACCTTCTCGGTGGCGCGCCGCAAGGTGTAGATCCGGTCGTCGAAGGCGACCGCGGCCAACCTGGCGTTGTGCCCGTTGGCGCTACTGGTCTTCTCCAGAGCAGGGCGCAGGAGCTTGAGGTCCTCCTCCGCCAGCTCGACGACGCGCAGGGAGATGGCGCGCTCCCGCTCCAGCTGACGCATGTCCCGCTTCAGGCCCACCAGGTCGCCTCTTACCTTGGCGATACGCTTGGGGTACTCCCGCTCCAGCTCGCGCAGTTGGTCGCGCAGGGCGATCGGATCGTCGAGGGACTGGTCGATCGCGTGGGAGATCTTCGTCCGGACGTCGTGCAGCACGGCCTTCGTGCGCGCTGGCCCGGCCACGAGCAGGGCCCCGCCGGCCAGGGTGCCGATCACGGCCGTCCCGATCAGAGTCGTCTTGAACAGGCTCTTGCAGAGGGAGATCATCGTTCTCTCGGCTCCATGGTCTGGGTGTTCGCGGTCTGGGATGTCGCCGTCAAGGTCGCTTGTGGGGCCCGCCTGGGCCCCGCGGCGGGCTTTCCGCCGCATCGCCCAGTTAGTGGTGATCCGGGGGCACCGATTTCGCGTCGCGATCGGTTTTCGGGGGATCCCGGGAGGCCCTCGGCGGCACAGAATGGAGGTGGGCCCCGTGCGTACCACCCCTTCTGGCTCCTGCCCCACCCCACGTGAACGAACTCTCCACAGGCTTCGCCGCCCGACTGCGCGATAGGGACCCCTCCGCCTGGTTCGAGCTGTGGGAGATCTTCGGCCCCGTGCTCAGGGCCCAGCTCGCCCGCTGGGGAAGGGGCCGGATCGGGGCAGAGACGGTCCAGGACCTCTCCCAGGAGACGATGACCGCCCTGGCGACCGCCATCGACCGCCACGACCCCAGCCGCGGGGCGCGCTTCTCCACCTGGCTGCTGGCGATCGCCCGCTACACCCTGGGGGACGAGCTGGACCGCCGCAGCGCCTTGAAGCGGGGAGGGGGGGTGCGTCCCGCCTCCCTGGAGGCGAGCTGGGGCAACGCCGACGGCCAGCCCGGGCCCGACGCGACCTACGAGGCGGCGGTCTTCGACGCCAAGGTGGAGGCCGCCCTGAGGGCCGTCGAGCGCGAGGTGGGCTTCCTCGACTTCGAGGTCTTCCGCCAGCGGATCCTGGAGGGGCGCAGCGGCAAGCAGGTGGCCGCCGCCCTGGGAACCTCCCAGCCCACCATCAGCCGGCGCCTGAACGCCGTCCGAGCCCGCTTGCGGGCCCAGCTCTCCGAAATTATCGCCCGCTACAGCTTCACCGACGAGGAAGCCCAGGAGGCCGCGCGAAACGGAATCGACCTGAATCCCAACAAACAGGACGTGGCGACCTTCGACGAGGCGGTCGCCGAAATCTACCACCGGAGTTGCCAGCGCCGGGCAGGCACGCAGACCACGAAGGGGACCCCAGAATGATCAGCTTCGGCTTCGGATCGTTGAGCGTGGCGGCGATGACCCTGATGGCCCTGGCGCTGCCGGTGCTCCTGGTGTGGCTCCTCGTGCGCGTGGTGGGTCTGGTGGTGCGGCTCCTGGGAGCCTTGCTGCGCCTCTCCGGAGGCCTCCTGGCCCACGTGGGACGCTTCCTGCGCGCCGAGACGCTCGACTACCTGCACCTGGCGGGAGGGTTGCTGACGGGGGCGGTCCTCGTGCCCTTGGCCCTCGTGAACCTCTGCATCGGCCGCGTGCGCTCGGCGGCTCACTTCGGACGCGCCCTCGGGGAGGAGCTGACCGGAGCGGGGCTGTCCCTCTACCGGGTCGCCCTGGGCAACCCGATCCGCCTCCTCGGGCTCACAGCCCTGACCGAGGGCCTCGAGCGCCGGCTCCCGGACCTGGTGACGCGCACGCCCCGCGAGCGCCCCCGCACCAGCGCCCGCCCCGTCTTCGAGGGCTACAAGCTCGTGGGCGACCTGGAGCCGGGCGGCTCCGGCGCCCAGCTCTTCCTGGCGCGCCCCGACTCGGCCACCGTGGAGCGCTACCGCGCCGCCGGACACGCCAACCCCGGCCAGGTGGTGATCAAGGCCTTCGCCCTGGCTCGCGGTTCCACCCTGCCCCAGATCGTGCGGGAGAGCCGCTCCCTCGAGGCGGCCCGCAAGCTGGGCCTGGTCCTCGACCACGACCTCAGCGACGAGCACTTCTGGTACGCGATGCCCTTCGTGCCGGGGGACGACCTGGACGTCGTCACGCGCCGCCTGCACGCGCGCTGCGGTGCGAGCCCCCACACCGGGGGGCTGGACGACCGCGGCATCGCCCGCGTGATCGGCTTCGCGGGGGACCTGCTCGCCACCCTGAGCCGCTTCCACCGCGCCGGTCTGTGGCACAAGGACATCAAGCCCAGCAACCTGATCGTCTCGGGGGACCGGGTGCACCTGGTCGACCTGGGATTGGTGACGCCCCTCGCTTCGGCGATGACGCTCACCACCCACGGGACCGAGTACTTTCGCGACCCCGAGCTGGTGCGCATGGCGCTCAAGGGAGTCAAGGTCCACGAGGTAGACGGGGTCAAGTTCGACCTCTACAGCGCGGGTGCGGTGCTGTTCTCGATGATCGAGAACTCCTTCCCAGCCCAGGGCAACCTGTCGCGCATCGAGAAGCGCTGCCCCGACGCCCTGGCCTGGATCGTGCGGCGCTCGATGGCCGACCTCTCCGACCGCTACGGCAGCGCAGAGGAGATGGCGAGCGACCTGGCGGTGCTGCTGGCCGCGGAGAACCCCTTCGCCGTGAGACCCGCCGACCTGCCCTCGATGGGTGGCGCACCGGCCGCCGGCGACCCCTTCGTCGACGCGCACATCGCGGAGGTCCCCGAGCCCCCCTCCAGCGCCATCCCCACGCCCGTCGAGCCGCTGCTCGAGCTGCTTCCCGAGCCACGCCCGCGCCCCAGGCGCCGGCTGGCGGTCCTGTCGGTGGCCGCACTCTTCCTGATCTTCTTCGCCGCCATCGGCACCATCGGCCACCGGGCCGCCGCGCGCAGCCGCGTCCACTGGGCCACGGTGTCCAAGGGCTACGACCAGGGCCCGGTCGCGAGTAGCTACGACCAGGGTCCGGTCACGATCGACGTCAGGCCCTCGGGTCGCTCCTCCGCACACCGCACGTCGCAAATGGACCTGGATCGGTTGGCCGCCAGCCCCCGCGTCCTGATCCTGACCGGCTCGGGGATCGACCCCGAGGCGACCAGCATTCGACGCATGCGCTCCCTGCTGAAGGAGCGGGGCCACCAGCTGGTGGGAGAGGGGGACGATTCCCGCTCCATCGAGCTGATCGCCCGCGCCCGCAACGCGGCGGGGCTGGCGACCCTGGATGATCCCGATGCGCTGGGTCGCCTGCAACGCTTCCTCGAGACGAGCTCCGGAGTCGACGCACTGCTCTGGCTGGGGCCCAGCCAGCGGCCGGGGCACATCGGCTACCGGATCCTGGTCCGCGGCGGGGTCTGATCCCCGCTAGCGCCGGGGAACCGGTACGACCCGCGTCCCGGTAGCGTCGATCAAGAGGATTCCGATCAGGGCTCCGTCCCCGCGCGCCAGCACGCACGCGCCGTTCCAGCGGGGACCGAAGGAGACCGCGTCGTCCACCTCCCACCCGCTGGCGCTGGGGACCAGGCGCGACGCGGCGAGAGCCATCGGTGCGGCGGCGGGATCCCCGAAGACCACGCACTCCTCACCCTCCACCGGCAGCTCCCGCACCCGCGCCAGGTCGTAGGTGGGAGCTCCCTCGATCTGGAGCTCGACCCTAGCCAGGCCGCGGTCACCCCACGAGGGCGCAGCGGTGATCGGATGGGAGCCCCCCCCCACCTCCAACACCGTCGTGCCATCGTGGGCGTCCGCGCTCGGCTGCAGGAGATCGGCGGGACCCAGGAGCCCATCGGCCACCGGCAGGAGCCAGCCGTGGCGTTGCTCGGAGCTCGTGAGGAGCCGCCCCTCCTTCCAGCGCAGGGTCGCGCGCAGGAGGCGCGGCGGAGCGACGTCCACCGGCAAGAGGCTGCCCCCCACCGGCAGCGGGGGGGACCATTCGAGCCACTCCTCCCGCGCCTCGGAGTGCAGGGTGAAGCGCTGCCCCGTGGAAGCCAGGGGTCCCGCGTCCGGGGGGGTGGCGAAGGCGATCCCACCCACCAGGAGGGAGCGCAGGGAACCCAGGTCCATGCGGAAGCCCTCGGTCAGGGAGAGACCCAGCTCGACTCCCCCCGTCTCCCAGAACGCGCTCTTCTGGCGCACCAACTGCACGTATTCGGGCCGCACGTAGACCCTGAGCTCCACCGCCGTCGCATCGTTGGAGAGCCCCACGGAGAGCACGCTGCCCACCTGGATCTGGCGGTAGGTCACGGGAGCCCCCGGCGAGAGCCCGTGGCGAGTGGTCGCCTCCAAGGTGATCTCCAGGCCCTCCGCCTCGATGCGCTCGACCACCGGAGGCTCCTCCAGGGCGTCGAACTCGGTCTGCCGCCGCCCCCCCGGTGGCCCGGGATCGACCGCCAGGTGACGGGCACCCACCACCGTCTCGAGCCCCGAGACCTTGTCGAGGGAGAGCCGCGGGCGGACGATCCAGAAGCGGCTCCCCGCGCTCGCAATCTGGTCGGCGGCGGGGTCGAGACGCACCGCGAGCAGGACGTCCGAGAGGTCCCGTGACAGGCGCGCCTCTTCGATGCGCCCCACCTCGATCCCCCGGTAGCGCAGGTCGTCGCCGGCCTTGATGCCGTGCCCCTCCGCGGCGCGCACGGTGATCAGGGTGCCTTGACTGCCCCAGGTCTGAACGGCCAGGAAACCGGCCAGGACCAGGGCGGCCACGGGCAGGATCCAGGCCAAGGTCCTGCGCTGGGCGGGCTCGATCCTGGAAGTGGGCAGGGAAGTCGTCTCGTTCATCGCACTCACCCTTGGATCTCGGGCTGCTCCCCTTCCCAAACCGCGTGGGGGTCGAACCAGGCACTGGCGAGGAGGGAGAGGATGACCACCAGGCTGAAGGTCACCGCCGCCGGGCCGGGGGTCACATCCACCAGGTCGCCGACCTTGACCCAGGCCACCACCACGGCGATCAGGAGCACGTCCAGCATGCCCCAGCGCCCGGTCCACTCGATCAGGCGGTAGGTGAAGGCGCGGTGGTGGCGCGAGAGGAAGCCGCGGCCGAGGGTGATGGCGAGCAACCCCAGGAGCTTCAGGACCGGGATCACGATCGAGCAGGCGAGCACCACCAACCCGATGACGTGATAGCCCCGGCTGAGCAACTCCCAGGTCCCGGTCCAGATGCTCGATTCCTTGGCGTGCCCGAAACGCTCGATGCGCATGATCGGCAGGCTGATCGCCAGGGGGTAGAGGATCATCGCCGCCAGGGCCGCCGCCGCGGTGCGCTGGTTCGTGCGCCGGCGGCGTCGATCGCGGACCGCCACTCCGCAGCGGGGGCAGCGGGCCCGGGCCTCACGCGGCAGCTCGGGCACGATCTGCACCAGGCCGCAGCAGTGGCAGCCCACGAGCGGTCGGGGCTCGGAGGTCATCAGGGGGCACCCTACGTCCCCGCGGGGGGGCCATTCCAGCGCCGGCCGTCAGAAGCGAGGCCGGTCGCGACCCAGTACCCAGGAGCGATCGGCCTCCCCCAGCGGCCGGTCTTGGCACCCCACCTGCCGGTAGATCACCAGCGCATCCGGATGCACCCGGCCCCCCTTCACCAGGTCGTGGCGCGAGTGCTCGACCCAACGCTCCGGACGCAGCGACAGGGCACGCTGCAGCTGGTCGTGGTGCGCCAGGCGCTGGTCCTCGCGGGCGGCCCCGTCGAAGGCGACCAGCCCCACGGGGACCTCCTCCAGCCAGTCCGCCACCTGCTCGCTGGTCGCGAAGCGCAGGCGGTAGTCGCGGCCGACCCAGTCGCTCGTGGAGAGGGTCTTGCTGGCGCGCAGGACGTAGTGACCGGGGCGCGGCCGGTCCGCCTGGGCGACGGCCACCACGAAGGCCCCTTCTCCGGCGACGTCGGAGCAGATCAGGAGCACCGATTCGGCGAAGCGCGGCTCGGCGACGATCGACCGCGCCGCTGCGCCGACACCGAGCCAGTGCTTGCGCGGCAGTTCGAAGCGCTCCAGGAGGAACACGCCGAGCAGGACCAAGGGCAGCCAGGTCCCCGCACCCCGCGTCCACCCCAAGTTGCGGGCCAGGCGCGCGAGCCCGGCACAGGCGACCGCGCACAGCGTCGGCGCGAGGAGCACCAGATGGCGCTCGTCCAGGCTGGAGGGCACCACCGCGTGCAAGAGCAGCAGACTCGGAGGCCAGGCGATCAAGGCCGCCCAGCGGCCCCGCGGTCCGGAGCCACCGAGCAGCACGATCGCGCCCAAGACCCCCGACAGGAGCAACCCCCAGCCCCCCAGGTGCGCCAGCTCCCGCCCGTAGAAGGTCAACGCCGCTGCGGAGAAGCCCAGATTGGGGCTCGCCCCACCCACCCAGGTGCTCTGGGTGAATCCCAGGGTGCGGACGTACCAGGGGGCGGCGAGCAGGACGACGATCACGGCCGACCCCCAGAACGCCGGCCGCCGCGCGCGGTCCCAACGGCCCGTCAGGAGCAGGGCGATCAACGGCACCCCGGCCAGGCCCAGGGCACTGCCCTTGGTGAGGACCGCCAAGCCGGCCAACCCTCCGAAGAGGATCGCGTCCTGCACCCTCCCGGCGTCGAAGAAGCGACCGCAGGCGATCGCCGCCGCCGTGCAGAGCAGCGTCAGCGGCGCCTCCGTCATGACCATCGCGCCGTACGCCTGCACCGCGGGCAGGAGCAGCAGCAGCAGACCCGCCACGGCCGCCCCGCCGGCTCCCAGCTCGCGCCGCAAGAGGCCGAAGACCAGCGCCGCCACCCCCCCCGTGATGGCAGCCATCAATCCCACGAGGGAGAAGGTCGAATCCCCCAGCACCAGAGTCCACGCCGCCTGGATGGTGTAGAAGACCGGTGGCCACTGACCGATCGCCACCTTGGGGTAGTGCAGGTAGTAGTCCTCCGCGTACTCCATCGGCGCGGGGAAGCCGGCCACGATCCAGTCCCGCGCCATGAGGCCGGTGACCGCGTGTGCGGGCTCGTCCTCGAAGGCGCACAGGTCGCTGGTGTGCGCCCCGCGCGCCAGGTCCAGCCCCAGGGCAAGTGCCGCGTACAGACACCAGGCCAAGAGGATCGCGCGCCCGCTCCCCTTCCCGCTCGCGGGGGTCGGTTCTCCTACTTTCCGATCCGCCAAAGTGGTTCGAAGCTCGACGGCTGGACGTTGAACAGGTCGTACAGCGCCGGCATCTCGACGAACATCAATCCCACGAAGAGCCCGGCGGTCAGGAGAGAGTAGGCGAAGAAGCCCCGTTCACGGTAGAGCTTCTCAGGGTTCTGGACCGGGCTGTCCTTGCGCATGCCGAGGGCCATGTAGAAGGCGAAGAACCCGGCCACCACGGGTGTGCAGAGGATCAGCTCGGGTTTGTAACGCACGATGAAGATGCCCGCGAAGATCGTGGCCCCAGCCAGGTAGAAGACCATGCTGGCCATGAGGCGCGTCTCGTCGTAATAGCGGAAGGAGCGGCGGTAGTTCCCGGCCGTGCGATGGTTCCCGATCGCGCGGTACTCGGCGTAGCGTTTCGTGGCCATGAAGAACGCGCCCACCAACCAGTACGACAAGCCCAGGGAGAGGGGGGGGAGCCGGTCGGGAACCAGCGCGAACCAGCCAAGGAGCAGCCGGATCGGGTTGTTGAGCGCCTCGCTCATGACGTCCAGGAAGGGGATCTCCTTGGTGCGCAGCGGAGGCACGTTGTAGATGCAGCCCATCGTCCAGAGCAGGAAGGCCGCCGCTCCGAAGGGGCCGTTGATCCCGAAGGCCCACAGGATGCCGATCAGCCCCAGGGTTCCCCACAAGAGCAGCGCGACCCAGACCAGGATCGCCCCGCGCGCCGCCGGACGATGGCGCTTGGTGGGGTGCATGCGGTCAGTCGGGGCGTCGAGGATCTCATTGATCACGTAGTTGCTGGAGGCGATCGCGCAGGTGGCGAAGAAGGCCGAGATGAGCACGCCCAGCGTCTCCCAGGTCACGAGATCGGGACGCCAGAAGAAGGCCAGGATCACCCCCAAGAGCATGAAGGCGTTCTTGAACCAGTGGTCCACGCGCGTGAGCTGCACGTAGGGCGTCAGCAAGCCGACGATGGACCGCTGCTCAGCCAAGGACCGCACTGCGTACCTCATCGATCGTTTCGGCGCTCGGGTAGTCCTCGCTCTTGCGGCCCAGGATGAGCGCGTCCATTCCCGCGGCGCGGGCTCCTCGCCCATCCACGTCGGCTCGATCGCCGACGTAGAGGACCTGGGCGGGATCGAGCTCCCACGACTCGCAGGCGCGCTGGAAGCCGCGCGGGTGGGGCTTGAATGCGTTGATCTCGGGATCGGTCGCGCACAGGACCAGGGGGAAGAACTCGGCCAGCCCGAGCGCCTCCAACTTCTGCGCGGCAGGGTAGTCGGAGAACACCCCCAAGCGCACCGAGCGCGCGCGTAGCTCCGACAGGAGCTCCTCGATCCCCTCCCTGCGACAACTGCCCAGGTGGCGCAGGGGCCTGGAGAAGATCCACTCCGCCACGACCGCGGCGATCGCCTGGGGCGTCTCACCCAGGCGACGCGCGGGCTCCCGGTACTGGAGCTCCTCGAGGGCTTCGGCCGGTCGCCCGAACTCGCGCAGCTCCTCCCGGATGCGGCGGAAGGCGCGCAGCCGGCGCAGCGTGCGCCAGGCCTCGCGGGGGGCACGCAGGGGCGTCAGGGCGAGCTCGACGGCCATACGCCTGCGCAGGGGACCCTGGTGGTAGAGGGTCCCATCCAGATCCCAGAGGACGGCGCGGGGCGGAGTGTGGCGGCGCAGGACCATCGACAGGTCTATCGGCACAGGAGGCGTCGCTCCTTGTGTCGATCTGAGGCAGTGCGGCCGCCCGTCAGCTCGCCCCGGGGTCCTGCGCCGGGAGGAGGGTGCCCCAAGTCGTTGGGAGCGAAGAGGCTACGACGAGCGGCCTCGCAGGAAGCACGAGGAGGGGAGGCAGCTCCGCTCGTTCAACCCCTCGCGTTCCGGCGGAACCAGAGCGCCGCGTAGCCCACGTGCACGGCGCTGCAGCAGTAGCAGATCGACAGCCCGATGGCAGTGCCGAAGGTGGGCCAGGTCGCCGCACAGGCCGCCACCGTGGTGGTGGTGATCACCATGCACACCACTTGCAGTTTGATCGCCACCCCCAGGGTGTTGGTGACCATGTAGAAGACGTCGTTGGCCACCGAGAAGGCCACCACCATGGCACCTGGCACGAGGATCCAGTAGCAGAGCAGCACCGGCCCGTGGAAGTCCCGCGGGAAGAGCCCGATCAACAGGGGAGCCAGGGGGATGCTGAGCAAGAGCCCCCCCGACACGACCAGGCCGCTGAAGAGGGTGGCGCGCCAGTAGGCCCGTTCGAGGCGCTCCACGCTCTGGGTGCTCCTGAGCTGGCTGAAGTAGGGCAGGGCGGTGCGGTTGATGCCCGCCATGAACGTGCGCGCCAGGCCGACGAAGCGTTGCGCCAGTCGCATGTAGGCCACCCAGGCCGCGTCACCGAAGTACCCCAAGAGCATCGAGGGCAGGATCTGCACCGCGTAGACGTCCAGGTTGCGCACGACGCCCACCCGCAGCCCGAGCCGCAGCCCGTAGGTCAACGGGACCGAGCCGATGCGCGCCAGCCAGGCCCTGAGCGGCGGCAGGTCACTCCCCGGCTGACGGCACTCGCGGCGATAGAGGTCGATCGCCAGCAGGGAGCCGACCGCCGACGCGCCGAGGGTACCCAGCACGGGTCCCATGGCGGTGCCGGTGGCCAGGGCCCCGCAGATCACCAGGAAGACGCGGGCCAGCTCCTGGCCGTTCTCGATCCTGGCCAGCGACGTCATGCGTCGCGTTCCCTGCAGGGCGGCGGTCAGCGCCACCCGCGGTAGCTCGAGCAGCGGCGTGCAAGCCAGCCAGGCACCGCAGCGCCCCACCACCGCCGAATCGAAGGCGAAGCTGGCGAAGGTCGGCAGCACCAACCAGGCGAAGACGCTGAGCCCCACGCCGATCACCAGAGTGGCCTTGGCCAGCCAGGCGATCCACAGCTCGACCTTGGCGCTCTGCTGCCGCGCCGCCGCCGCGGCGATCTGGTTGATCGCCACGCCGTACAGCCCGAGGTTGACGGTGAACCACAGGAAGGACCAGGTGGCCACGGCCAGGTAGAACTCGCCCAGCCGGGTGGCGCCCAGGCCGTAGGCCAGGGCGAAGGCGCAGATCAGGGCGCCGCAGCTGTTGACGCCGGCGGCCACCTGCAGGGTGAAGGAGTCCCGCAGGAAGCGGCTGCTCCGAGCGCGCGCGAGTAGACCCATCGGGGTCAGCCCGCCGGGCGCTCGAGCGGCAGGAAGAGCACGTCGTACACCTTGGGCTGCAGGGGGAGCTCGACGTCGTGGTAGCCCAGGGCGACCAGGTCGCGCACGACCTCCTCCTGCTCCTGAGCGCGGAGGTGAAATTCGGGGGAGAGCATCTCAGCGAAGATCACCGGCAGGTAGGAGCGTTCCGCCAGCCAGGGCAACATGCTGCGCAGCACCGCGAAGTCGTACCCTTCCGCGTCGGTCTTGACGAAGTCCACGTCGCCGATGTCGTGCTCGCGCGCGAAGTCGCTGAAGTTGACCAGCTCGATCTCCTCGGTGCCGAAGGTGGTCTTCTGCGTGAAGTGAGCGTTCGAGCGATCGTCGTCGATGAACTCCTTCATCAGGGTGTTGCCACCGTAGTTGTGGTCCGCCTTGAAGATCGTCGCCGGCCCCGCCTCGGGGCCCACCGCGAAGGGGTGCACGCGCACCAGCGGGTTGTCCGCGAAGCGCGCCCGGCAGTGCTCGTAGTACTCCTTGACCGGCTCGAAGAGGTCCGCCCGGCACCCGGCTCTCTGCTGCAGGATGCATGCGGTGAACAGACCCACGTTGCAGCCCACGTCCACGAAGCGCCCCCCTTCGGGGATGTGCTCGATCACGCCTGCCACGTCCTCGGCCACCTGATCCCAGTGGTACGCGATCCACTCGTCGAGGCTCATGCGCGGGGTGTGAGCTCGTCCGGTGAGCCGCCTGAGGAGGCGCAGGATCTTGCGGCGCAGCATGGGCATCTCTTGGAGGAGGGCGGGACGGGGTGCACAGGATATCGACCGGAGCAGCTCCTGCCCGCAACTCGATTCCCGCCCTCCGCCGAGAGGTCTGGGCCGGGGTTACTCCAGCTCCGCCAGGGCGCGCGTCAACGCGATCAGCGCGTAGCCCGTCCCGTAGGGCTTGTGGTAGCTGTACAGCGGGTAGTCCCAGAAGGAACCGTCGGGCTGGCGGGTCACCAGCACCGCCTCCGCCAGCAGGGGGGCGTAGCGCGCGCGCACCTCGGGAGGACGACGCTCGAGGACGTAGGCCGCGTAGGCGTGGCCGTAGAGGTAGAAGTAGCCCGAGATCTGGTACCAGGACTCGTGGGGGATCGGGCGGCGCAATCCCAGGCGCTGGAAGCGCGCCTCCTCGATCAGCAGATCGCGCAGTCCCTGCTCGTACTCCCGCTCGCTGATCTGCGTGCCGAAGGACGCGGTCGCCAGCTGGCAGGCGGACGTGCGGCAGCCGCTCCCCGCCGGGCGGTTGATGCCCGAGATCGGCCGCTGCCTCCACAGGGTTCCGTACGCGTAGGCACCGTCGGGACTGCGACAGCGCTCGATCGAGGCCACCGCGCGCTCGAGGAGCTTCTCGGGCACCTCGATCCCCACCGCGCGCACGCGCTCCAGCCCGATCAGGATGGTGGCGGTGGTGAAGCTCATCGAGGTGGCGGCGGGCTGGTAGGTCTCGTAGCCCTGCAGGGAGAGGTAGGTCCAACCCCCGTCGAGGCACTGGTAGCGGGTGAGCTTCTCCACCAGGTGCTCCGCCGCCGCCCGCAGCTCGTCCGCCCGCGGGTCGTCGGGACGGGTGGCCAGCCGTTCCCCGATCGCCTGCAGGGAGTAGCCGAAGGACCACACGTTGTAGTGCTCGATACCACTCATGCGCTTGACGTCGTAGTCCGCCAAGAGGTGCTCGAAGCCGCGGGTGATGGCCTGCTCTAGCCGCTCATCGCGCTCCACCGGCGCCTCCATCAAGGCCGACAGCACCAGCCCGGTGGTGGCGATCCGGAAGGCCTGATGAGAGCCTGGGACGCTGCAGAAGACCTCGATCGGACGCGGCGAGTGGTGCGAGCCCCAGCCCCCGTCCGCGCGCTGGTGCTCGAGCAGCCACTCCACTCCCCCCTCGAGCGCCGCTCGCACTCGAGCCGCACCGAGGGGACGTTCTTCGGAGCGCTCTTGTCCGGCCGCGGCCGCGACGCAGAACAGGAGCAGGAACGAGGACCGCCTCACGGCTACTCCTCCCCGAGCAGGATCCGTGCGCCGTCGGGGATCTCCCCCTCCACCACCAGATCGCCGTCGTGCTCGCGGGTGACGCTCACCTCGACGCGCGTGTAGTTCGCGCCGCCGGCGGAGAGCCAGCACCAGGCCGCACCGCCGGAGCGTCGCACCGCGGACTTGGGAAGCAGGAGCACCCCCTGCTCCCCCTCGGTCTGCAGCTCAACCTTCGCCAGGGTGCCGGCGGTGAGGCCCGGCAAGGGCTGATCGATCTCGGCCCAGACCGCGCAGGCGCCCCCCGGGCGCGGGTAGCTGTCGACCGCCAGGCGACCGACCAGCGCCTGCCCTCCCCCCACCGGGTGCACCACCACCCCCGCTCCCTGGCGCACCGCGCCCCGGTCGGTGGCGGGAACCTGGCAGGCGACCTGCAGGCGATCGGGATCGGCGACCAGGAAGAGGCCGTCCCGGGTCGCGGCGCGACCTCCGCGGCGGTGGACCGGGTAGGAGGTGCCGGAGCGCCAGGTCGTGCTGCTGCCGTGGAGCAGGACCCCGGAACGGGGCGCGCGCAGGGTGAGGAGCTCCAGATCCGCCTCGAGTTGCGCCAGCTGCTCCTCCGCCCGCAGCAGGGCTCTCGCAGCAGCGGCCGCCTGGGCGGCGCGCTCGGCCGCGTCCAGCTCCTGGGTGACCTTCAGGTGCTCCAGGGTCCTGGTGCTCGTCTCCACCGCCTCCTCCAGCCGAGCGACGCGCAGGGGGCGCTCGTACTCCGCCCCGTACTCCAGTTGCTCGAGGGACAGCTGCCGGTAGGCCCGCGTCACGGCCAGATCGCGCCGCGAGCGGCTGAGCACGATCTCCTCGGTGGCGTCGACCAGCTCGTCGTCCCCGTACATCAACTCGAGCTGCGCCAGCTCGTCCTCCTGGTCGGCGATCTGGTGGTCGCGGGCGCGCATCGCCAGCTCCTCACCGCGCAGCGTGAAGTCGAGTTGGTGTTCCCGCCAACCCTCGAGCGCCCGGCGGGCCCGCGCCAGGGAGCGCTCCGCAGAGGTGCGCTGGGCGGCGGCGGTCTCCGCCGCCAGACGCCCCTTCTCGGTCGTGCCCCGCATCCCCCGCTGCGCCCCCTCCAGGGCGATGCGCGCGTCCTCCACCTGTCGCTCGGGGGAACGGCGGTCGAAGCGAGCCACCACGTCCCCCTCGTTGACGAAGGACCCGTGGGGGGTGACCTCGAGGAAGAGCAGCTCGCCGGCGTAGGCCTGCGGCCAGAGGGCGATCTCCTGGGCGTCCGCCGGCACCAGGACCCCCGAGAGCTCGTAGCTCCGGGGGAGATCGCGGCGCTGGGCCTCGACGTGACTCCCCTCTGCCTGAAGGGTCGCGGGCTCCGGAGTTGTGGGGATGGGTCCGGCCTTGCTCTGGAAGGCCGGAACCAGGAGGAACACGGGGATGAGAAGGAACGGAGCCAAGGTGCGCATCGAAGGAGTCCTACTGGGCCAGGGGACGGAGTCGCAGCACCAGAGTACCCCCAGGTCGGGTTTTCTGGAGGATTGGGACTTCCCTCACGACCTGCGGTCGATAGTCTCCTAGGAGGCAGCACGCGCAGAGCCGCAGGAGAACGCCAGATGAGCATCTCGAGGACCCAGAACGTGGCGGTCGGTGCACTCACCGACCCCGGCCCCCCCTGAGCGGGTCCCTAGGCGCTGCCACAAGTTCCATCGAGGAACACGCCGAGGCCCGCTCCCCTGAGCGGGCCTCGCTCGTCCCAAGCCCTCGCCTGCGTTCGAGCGCCCGCTCCCCGCCCCGGCGGGCACGTACCCAAGACCCTGGCGAGGGCACCTGGAACGAGCCGTGAGACCGCCCCGTGCGATCCTCTGGAGCCTCGTCCGCCGCGAACGCACCCGCTATGCAGCGGCGGGCCTCTCCGTGGTCGTCGCCCACGCACTGTTCTTCGGTGCGCCCCTGATCGCCCGTTCGGCGATCGACGCCCTGATGCCGGGGGAGGAGCCCACCCGTCTCGAGGCCGTGGCGAGGCAGCTCACCGGCCGCGGGGATCCCCTGGCCCTGCTCGCCCTGGCGGCGGCGGGGATCGTGGGCCTGACCTTCCTGGGCGGTCTGCTCCAGTACCTGCGCGGGCGCTGGAGCGCGGCCGCCGCGGAGGCGATCGTGCGCGACCTGCGCCGCCGCGCCTACGGCCGCCTGCACCACGCCCCCCGCGCCTGGCTGGACAGGCTGCCCACCGGCGATCTGGTGCAACGCTGCACCTCCGACGTCGACACCCTGCGGGCCTTCCTCTCGGTGCAGGTGGTGCAGGTGGTCGAGACCACGGTGCTCCTGGCGGTGCTGGTGCCCCTCCTGTTCATGCTGTCCCCCACCATGGCCCTGGTCTGCCTGGCCTTCCTGCCGGTGATCATGGCCTTCGCCGTGGTCTTCTTCCGGCGCGTCCAGGACACCTTCCTGGCGGTGGACGAGGCGGAGGGGAGCATGACGGCGGTCCTGCAGGAGAACCTGACCGGGATCCGCGTCGTGCGCGCCTTCGCCCGCGAAGAGCACGAGGTGGAGCGCTTCGCGCGCCACAACGCGCAGCACCGCGATCGCCTGGAGGGAATGATCCGCGTGCTCGGCAACTACTGGGCGACCTCCGACCTGCTCTGCTTCCTGCAGCTCGCGGCGGTGCTCTTCCTGGGTGCCCACTGGGTCGCCCAGGGGGAGCTCAGCGTCGGCACCTGGTTCGCCTTCACCACCTACGAGGCGATGCTGCTCTTCCCGGTGCGGCAGCTCGGACGCGTCCTGGTGGAGACGGGCAAGGCGCTGGTGGCCTTGCGCCGGCTGGGCGTGGTGCTCGACGCACCGCCGGAGGGCGCCCACGAAGAGGAGGCGCTCCGGATCGCCACGCGCGCCGGAGAGCTCGAGTTCTACCCCCCGCCCCCCACCCTGGCGGGTGGGATCGAATTCTCGCGGGTGCGCTTCGCCTACGACGACGCGCCGCCCCTCTTCGAGGAGCTCTCCTTCTCGGTCGAGCCCGGGCAGACGGTGGCGCTCCTGGGACCGCCGGGGGCGGGCAAGTCCACCATCGTGGCTCTGCTCCTGCGGCTGTTCGACTACCAGGGGGGAGCGATCCGACTCGACGGTCGACCGCTGACCAGCCTGGAGCGCTGCTTCGTGCGCGCGCGCATCGGCGTCGCCCTGCAGGAGCCCTTCCTCTACTCCCGCAGCCTGGCCGACAACCTCGCCCTGGGATCGCCGGGCGCCTCCCGAGCCGAGCTGGCGGTGGCGGCCGATCTGGCGCGCGTGGCGGAGGCGATCGAGAGCTTCGAGGACGGCTACGACACGGTCGTCGGAGAGCGCGGCGTGACCCTCTCCGGGGGACAGCGCCAGCGGGTCGCCCTGGCCCGCGCGCTGCTCTCCGATCCGCCGATCCTGGTGCTCGACGACGCCCTCTCGGCGGTCGACACGAACACCGAGGCGGAGATCCTGACGGCTCTGGACCGCCGCCGGGGGAAGAAGACCACCCTGCTCATCGCCCACCGCCTCTCCACCCTGATGGCGGCGGATCGCATCCTGGTCCTCGAGGGGGGGCGCGTCGTGCAGGACGGTGCCCACGCTGAGCTCCTGGCCCGGGACGGCCCGTACCGCCGGCTGTGGGCGGTGCAGGAGGCGTTGGAGCGGGAGCTGGCCTGCGACCTGGCGGCGCTCGGAAGTGAGCGGGAAGGGAGCGCGCGATGACTGGCGTGGATCGGAGCGAGAACCCGCAGCGTCCGGCCAACATGGACCTGCGCCTCTGGTGGCGGATCTACCGCTACGCGGCGGCCTACCCGCGGACCGTGTTGGGCCTGGCCTTCTTCGCGGTGACCACCGCGGCCAGCGAGGTCGGCTTTCCGCTGATCACACGTCGCATCGTCGACGAGGTCGCCCAGGAGGGTGCGCAGGCTCACCTGGCGCCCTGGATCGCCGCCCACCTGGCGTTGACCGTGCTGCTGGCCCTCTCGGTGCTCTTCTTCATCCGCTTGGCGGGCAAGATTCGAGCCCACGTGAACCACGACATCCGCGCCGACGGATTCGCCAACCTGCAGCGCCTCTCCTTCGCCTTCTACGACCGCCGCCCCGTCGGCTGGTTGATGGCGCGCATGACCTCGGACTGCGACCGCCTGTCGAACATCCTCGCCTGGGGGACCCTGGACCTCGTCTGGGGCGTGACGATGATGGCCGGCATCTCGGTCGCCATGCTGGTCTTGAACTGGAAGCTGGCCCTGGTGGTGATGGCGATCGTGCCCCTGCTGGCACTCCTCTCCCTCTACTTCCAGCGCCGCATCCTGGTCACCGCGCGCCTGGTGCGCTCCACCAACTCGCGCATCACCGCCTCCTTCAACGAGGGCATCAGCGGCGTGACCACCGCCAAGGCCTTCGTGCGCGAGGCGGCCCACCAGCGCGAGTTCGACGGCCTGACCGGAGAGATGTTCGGCCACGCCACGCGCAACGCCCGGCTCTCCGCCCTCTACCAACCGCTGGTCCTGACCCTCGCCAGCCTGGCGACCGGCCTGGCACTGGCCGTGGGCGGAGTCCAGGTGGCGGGGGAAGCGCTGAGTCTGGGAACCCTGATCGGCTTCCTGGCCTACACGCGCTCCTTCTTCGAGCCGGTGCAGGAGATGGCCGCCTGGTTCGCCGAGCTGCAGATGGCCCAGGCCTCCGCGGAGCGGGTCCTGGGGCTGATCGAGACGGAACCGGAGGTGCTCGACTCGCCGGAGGTGCTGGCCCGCATCGAGGCGGCCGGTGACCGCGAACGGCAGCCGGGCTCTGCGGAGGACGGCCTGGCGGATCGCATCGGCACGATCCGCTTCGAGGGGGTCGGCTTCAGCTACGTCGAGGGCCAGCCGATCCTGTCCGACTTCGACCTCGAGGTCGCGGACGGGGAGACGCTCGCCCTGGTGGGGCCCACCGGCGGCGGCAAGTCGACGATCACGAGCCTGCTCTGCCGCTTCTACGAGCCGACGGCGGGACGCATCACCTTCGACGACGTCGACTACCGCCGGCGTGGGCTGCACTGGCTGCGCTCCAACCTCGGGATCGTGTTGCAGACTCCCCACCTCTTCAGGGGCTCGGTTGCCGAGAACGTCCGCTACGGCCGCCTGGAAGCCTCGCCCCAGGAGGTCGAGGACGCCGCACGTCTGGTGGGGCTCCACGAGCTGGTCGAGCGCCGCCCCGAGGGCTTCGAGACGCAGGTCGGAGAGGCGGGGACCCACCTCTCCGGCGGCGAGCGCCAGCTGGTCTCCTTCGCGCGCGCCGTGCTGGCCCGGCCGAAGCTCTTCGTGCTCGACGAGGCCACCTCCTCGGTGGACTCCGAGACCGAGCAGCGCATCCAACGCGGACTGACGCGCGTCATGCAGGGGCGCACCTGCTTCGTGATCGCCCACCGCCTCTCCACCATCCGCGGCGCGGACCGCATCCTGGTGATCGACGGCGGTCGGATCGTGGAGCAGGGCACGCACTCCCAGCTCTTGGCCCTCGAAGGCCGCTATCACGAGCTCTACACGCGCCAGAGTCTCGACGAGGCGGCCCGGGTGGCGGCCTGCGCCTCACCCGTCCCGCAGTGAGGAGATGCGGCGCCAGCCGAGCAGCTCACCACCCAGGATCAGGAGCAGGCTACCGCCTTCGATCACCCAACCGAGCGGCTGCTGCAGTCGGTCGTGCAGGGCGGGCACCAACCGCGCCCCCAGGTAGACGATCACCGTCACCAGCCCCAGGGCGCACAGGGCCTTGGGGAGGTCGAGGGAGCGATCGAGGCGCATCAGGAGCACGAGCCCCAGGACGCCTGCCAAGGCCAGCCCCCCGAGCAAGAGGTAGCGCCACCACAGGTGGGGCCCCCGCAGCCGATGCTCCGGGTCCAGCACGCGCACCACGTCCTGGCCCGTCTGGTGAACGATCTCCTGCAGGTTGCAGCCCTTGTCGAGCACCACCGCGCCGCAGGCGCAGGCGATGACCAACCAGGTCAGGCGCTGGCCGGGGCGGCCTGCGCGGAAGAGGGCCAGCGCCCCCAGTAGCGGCAGGATCCAGGCCGCCACCTCGAACCAGAAGAAGCCTCCTTGTTCCGGTTCGGGAATCGGGGCGACTGCGATCGGGAGCTGCATGCTGACTAGCGGGGGATCAGTGGGCCGGCCGGCATTGTGCCCTGGATCCGCGCGTCATTCCCCTTTGCCGGCCATCTTGCTGGCGAAGATCGTGAGCAGCCCGCCGAGCATCAGATACCCGGTGACGGCCTCGAACATGGCGACCACCTTGGCGGCGACCGAGACGGGGAAGATGTCGCCGTAGCCCAGGGTGCTCATCGTCACCACGCTGAAGTAGACCGGCGAGATCGCGTCGGGATGCGGTCCCCAATCGACCTCGACCAGGGTGTAGAGCCAGGCGAAGATGATCACCAGGATGAGCGTGCACGCCGCCCAGCGCGCGGCGCTGCGGCCGCAGTCACTGCTGATCCACCAGACCCAGTAGAGGGACCGCGCCAGCGGCCCCTGGCGGCGGAACTCGTCGATGAAGTTCTGCTCGTGAATGAAGCTCCGGCACAGGTACGATCCGGTGAAGTCGCTCTCCCGCAGGTCGACCCCGAGCCAGCTCGCCTGCTTGAACCCCTCGAGCCGCCGCAGGTGCGTGCGGCGCAGATCCGCCCCTTCGAGGCAGGCGCCCTTCAGCCGCGCGCCGACCAGCTCCCCCTCCCTGAGCGTCGTGCGGGTGAGTCGCGCCTGACGCAAGTCGGTCTCGACCAGCCGTGCACCGGTCAAGTCGGCGCCGGTGAGATCCGCCCCGCGGGCACAGGTGCCCTCCAGGGAAGCCCACTGGGCCGTGACGTCGACCATGGAGCACTGGCTGAGGTCCGCCCCGTCGAGGATCGACCCGCGCAGATCCGCGCTGTAGAGCCGCGCCCCCGTCAGGTCCGCTCCCACCAGGCGCACGCCGCGCAGGTTCGCGTGGGACAGGTCCGCCTCCCGCAGACACGCCCCGCTGAGGTCGAGACCGGCCATGTCCTCGTCCACCAGGGAGGCGCCCCTGAGGTCGAGGGCGGCCTCGGGCTGCCCTCCGGCCCGCAACTCGGCGATCTGTTCGCGGGGACCCGCCCTCTCGCAGGCGGTCTGAGTCGGGGACGATGCGTCGGCCAGGCCTTGCATCCGGTCGTCGCGCTGGTCGGTGGATTCCATGGGGATCGGCCCGCAGGGCCGATGCGAGCTTCGGAATCCGGGGCTGGGGCACTTGAGGTCGGCACACGATTCCCCACCATCGCGGTGGGTCCGGGCCGCCGCAGGGCCTCAGCGCGCCTGCACGGGGACGCAGGTCTCCCTGAGCCAGATGGCGGCGCCGTCACACCAGCTCTCCCAGAGCCGGGCGATCTCCTCCTGGCCCGCCTGACGCGCGACCTGTACGCGCAGCTCGCGCTCGATCTCGTTGGCCTCCAGGTAGCGCTCGAGGTCTCCCTCTTGAGGATCGGCCAAGGCCAACAACGCGGCCATCACCGCCACACAACTGCGCCGCAGCTCCTCGGGGTCGAGCACGTCCATGCGGTCCAGGCTGGTGTGGTAGGTGAAGTCGGTGAAGTGCCACACCAGGACCCCCGGGATCCCGCGCTCGAGGTAGACGTCGTGGTCGCTGCCCCCCTCCCATGGATGCTCGGAGGTGGTCCACCCCCCCACGTGACGGGACACGTCGACCAGCGCCGTGCGCATGACGACGTTCAGACCGTGGGGCTTGAGGTCCTCCGCCAGGACCTCGCCCGCTCCCCAGGGGGTGTGCTCGTCAGGGGGCAGGGGATGCACGGCACCCGGGTCGGGAGCGCGCTCCAGGAGCGCGATCGCCCCGGTCTTCTCCCGGGAGGCACCCAGCATGTCGGCGGAGAGCCCGGCGATCACCCTGCGCGGGTTGTTACGCATGTACACCCGCGACTGACGCATCTCGTCGCCCCACACGAAGCAGACCGTCCTCGCGGGCCAGTCCATCTCTCCCGCCAGCAGGGCCTTGGCCAACAGCACCGCCGCCTCGGTGGTCCCCCCGATGCCGCTGCCGTTGTCCTCCGCTCCCGGCTCCTGGGCGTGACTGACCATGGTGACGATCTCGTCCGGTCGCTTGGATCCCACCACCTCGGCCACCAAGCTGCGAATGTGCCGGCCACCGAAGTACACCTCGGCGGTGTAGGCCAGCCAGGCATCCCCCTCCTCGGCGGCCTCCTGGATCCGGTTCCTCACCCGCGGAGAGATGTGGGCGATCGGAAGCGAGGTGCCCTTGGGCGCTTTGCCGAGGAGGATCGCGTCCTGGTGGCGCCCCTGGCCGGTCGGGTCGACGGTGAAGGGGTAGAGCCAGGAAGAGAGCACGGCCACCGCACCACGCTTCTCCGCCCGCCGCAGGAGGCTCGAGGACAGTCGCGATTCGGTGACGAGGATCGTGCCGGGGGCCACCTCCGCCAGTTCGAGCACGGGCACCCCCTCCACGTCCGCCGGCGGGCAGTTGATCGGCAGCATCGTGCGCGCGACGTCGGAGGGGTGGGAGAAGGCGTGCAGAACCTCCGGGGGGGTCCTGCCGACGCGCAGGATCAGGCTGGCGCTGCGGGGCTTCCACACCCCCTGTTCGAGGATGTCGGTCTGGAACTCGAAGCGCAGCAGCGGATTGCTCTTGAACCCCGCCGCCTTGAGCCGCTCCGCGATGCGCTCCAGGGTGGCGTCGAAGTCCTCGTCCCCCGGCGCCCGGAAGCCCTGGTCCGCCGCCTCGATGTCCACCATCGCCGCGGCGGAGTCGAAGCGCTCGTAGACCGCCTTCACGTGACGGGCTGGCCCCTCCTTGCCCCTGGGAACCACGGGTCCGTTGTGGACGCGCGTGTCCTCGGGAACCGAGGGGGTGTCCTGGGCGACGGCGAGGGCGGGTAGCAGGAAGAGCAGAGGCAGGGGGAGACGCATGGTGGACCAGGGCGCCCGCCGACCCCGGCGAGCGCCGTTGCTCTCATTATCCCACCGAACCAGTCGCGAGGCCATCAGGAGGCTCTTGGGGAGTCCCCTCGCCCCCGGGGACCCCGATCAGACGCCCACTCCAACGCTCCTCCAGGCGCATCAGGCGTCCCAAGGCGTCGCGCCGCCGCTGCACCCTCTCCCCCACCTCCCGCGCCAATCCCTCCGTCGAGCCCTCGAGGGCGCTCGCGGTGAAGGCCCGCACGGCGTCCAGCAGGCCACGGGCACGCCCCGTGAGCAGGGCGCGCACGGCGCTGCGGGCCACGAAGAGCCAGGCGAACAGCAGCAGCGCCGCACTCAAGAGGAAGTCGAAGCTGGCGTAGTTCCCCGAGAAGAAACCGATCGCGACCCGCGCCACGACCCACGCGCCGAGCAGGTAGACGGGCAGGTCGATCGTCAGGCGCAGGGGCAGGGAGGCGGCGCCCTGGGCCACGGCCGGCAGATCGCGCTCCAGCAGGCGCGACCAGGCCTCGTCCGCGGCGGCGGTGGCGCGCAGGCCGAGCTCCTCCGCTGCGGGCACGCCGAGGAATTCGGCACGACCGCCCAGGGCGTTCGCGGCCAGGCGCGCCTCACCCAGCTCCGCGCGCCAGGAGGCTTCCAGCTCGATCGGTCCCGGCAGGAGGCCGGCCGCGTCGCGCAGCCCCCGCTCGCGGATCCCCGCCCCCAGCTTGTCGGCGGCGATCGCCCCCGCGGCCGCTCCGGCGGCGAGCACGGGGTTGCGGCGCGCCAGCATGGCACCCGCCCCGAGTCCCAGGGCGGAGAGCCCGCCCGCCCGCAGGGCGCGTCCACCCGGTCCCCCCCAGTGCCTGGCGGTCTCGCTCCAGAGCATCGCGGCCAGGTCCGCTCGGCGCAGGGCCAGGCGTTCGTCGAGGGCGGTCTCCAGGCGCCGGCGCCAACCGGCGAGTCCCCGCTCGAGCGCCTGCTCCAGAGAGTCGAAGCCGGCGGTCAGCCCGCCTTGCGCGAGCTCGCGGAAGTGCTCGCCGATGCGAGCGGCGGTGCCCAGGGCGTTGAGCCGGCGCACCCGGCCGAGGCGTCCCCCGGCCACCAGGTCGCGCAGGGTGGAGGTGAGGGCCATCCAGGAGGGGTCACCGTCGTCCTGCTTGGCGGTACGCGCGCTGACGGAGAGCACGGGGGCGTCCGGGGCGCCCCAGCGCTCACTCGCCAGGGTGCGCAGTTGCTCCAGGAGCTCCGCTCCTGCCGCGGCGGTCAGCTCGTCCGCGCGGTTGAGGACGAAGAGCATTCCCCGGCGACCGGCGAAGGCGTCGACGAAGACCACCGAAGCCAGCTCGGCGATCGACTGGCGATGCGCCACCACCACCAGCACGTCGGAGCGCGCCGCCAGGGCCGCCACCACCTCGCGGTGTTCGGTGGCCACGCTGTTCACGTCGGGGGCGTCGACCAGGATCTGGCCGCGCCAGGGTCCTCCCCCCTCGGGGTCGTAGTCGACCACCGTCGGCGCCTCCCCCGGGAGCCCCGCCAGCAGCTCGCGCAGGTCCGCGTCCCGCGGCCGGTAGACGACCGCCGACGAGGTGGTGGGCCGCTCCTGGCCCTCGACCGCGACGGCGCGTCCCACCAGGGCGTTCAGCAGGGTCGACTTGCCCGCGCCGGTGGCCCCCACCAGGGTGATCACAGCGGCCTCGCTCACGCGCTCGATCTGCCGGTCGAGGTCGACGACGAGCTCCTCCACTTCGCTGGCCCGCTCCCGCACCGGGAGCAGGTCCCCCAGGCTCTCGAGGTCCGTCTCCAGCTCCGCGCGCAGGGCGCCCAGCCGGCGCCTCACATCCCTTTCCATGGAACCTCCTCGATGCAGCGTGAGAGCTCCGGGGCGATCTCACCCAATTCCCTGGCCCGGCGCTCCAGGCGCGGGGCCGCAGTCTCCAGCGCCGCGGCCAGGGCCGCTTCCGCCAGCCGCAAACCCCGCATCCGCGTCCAGCGCTCCCGCGCTCGCCAGGCCACGCCCGAGCCCAGGAGCTTGGAGAGGCGCTCCGCCAAGAGCGTGGAGAGCGCCCCCGCTCCCCCGACCGCCACGTCCACCCCCAGCCCCCCCGTCTTGACGATCACCACCCCCGCCGCCACCGCGGGGACCAGGTGCAGGGCGTCGACGGCGAGCTGGAAGAACCACTCGTTGCCACGTTCCACCAACTGGGCCTCGATCAGCTCTTCACAGGTCGCCTGGAAGGCGCGCAGCGCCTCGGGATCGTCGGCCAGGGTGGCGCGCAAGGTGCGCCCGGCGGAGACGAGGCAGTCGGGCGCGAGGTCGGCTGCCAGGCGCGCGGCGGACTCCGGGTCGACCTCTTCCAGGGCGGGGCTGGGCAGCTCCCGGGCCAGCGCCTCGAAGAAGACGGGCCAGGCGGACTCGAGGGCCTCCCGCTCGAGCTCGACCAGCTTCGAGTCCTTCCCGCGCACCGGCTCCGGCGGTGCGCCCCGGATGCGAGCCACCCCTCGCTCGAGCACGCTGCGCGCGCGCCTGAGGGCCCCGCGCAGGCCGCGCTGAATCAGGGTCGGGCGCCGGTCGAGCACCGCGCGGAAGGCCTGCAGGAAGGGCCCCATCGGCATCGCGGCCGAGGCGACCTCCTCACCCAGGCGCCGGGCGTGGTCGCGCCCCCGCTCCAGGATGTCCGCGGCGAGCGCGCGCTCCTCTTCGGCCCCGCGCGAGAGGACCTCGAGCTCGTCGCGCAACTGACCCAGGCTGGCCGCCAGGGCACGCCCCTTCAGCTCACCGGCGCGGGGCAGGTCCAGCAGCCACTCGGTGAGCGCCGCCCCCGCCCTCGGCGCGGCCTCGCCCACCGCCCCCGCCAGGGCGCGCGGCACCAGGGGGTTGCGCTCCTCGGCGACCGCCAGGTCGAAGGGGGCGGCGAAGGTCGCCAAAGGGGCCATCCCCACGTCGCTCCCCAACTTGGCGGCGTGAGCCGCGGTCACGTCGGGTGCCAGCGACTCGTTGTAGACCAGGAGCCAGGGGCGCCCGTGGGCCAACCACCCTTGCAGGAACTCCACCACCTCGCGGTTCTGGTAGGTGTGGCGCGTCACCACCACCAGGGCCAGGTCCGCCACCCTGAGCAGCGCCTCCGCCGCGTGACGGTTGGTGGTGCGGATCGAGTCGAAGTCGGGGGTGTCGACCAGGAGCACGCCGTCGGCGAGCGCCTCCGTCGCGACCAGGAGCAAGTGCGCGGCCTCGCTCCCCGGCTCGGTGGCCAACGCCACCCCTTCGGATCCCGCGCTGACGCGCGCCACGGGAAAGCGCGCCAGGGTCGGCTCCCCTTCGAGCCGCTCCAGGAGCTCGGGGTGGGCAGCCCCGATCAGGCGGCGCGTCGCGCCGCCGGTGGGCCGTGAGGGGGAGAGGCGCTCCCCCACCAGCGCGTTGAAGAGAGCCGACTTGCCCGCGTTGTTCGGTCCGACGATCCCCACCACCAGGTGCGTCGATCCTCCGGCGGTGCGAGGCAACAGGTCCCGGTCGAGCCGATCGATGCAGGCCGCGGCCGCACTCGCCAGCGGACCCGTCTCACCTGGACGCAGCGCGCGGTCGAGGAGTCGCCGCAGCTCCCGCAACGAGACGGGGAGTCGGCTGTCGGCGGGCGGAGCGTCCATCGCGTGGGGCATTCTAGTGCTGGGGAGGGTCCGTCCGGGAATTGGGATTCTCTCGGCCTGCGTTTCGGAAGGAGATCGTCGGTTTGACCTCCTTCCAGCCCCCTGCTAGCTTCGTCTGTGCGATGAAGGCGACCCTGTACGTCGGCAATCTGGCGGCTTCGACCACCGAGGAGGAGCTGCGCGAGACCTTCCGAGCGAAGGGACAGCGGCTGAAGAAGGTGCGCATCATGCGCGACGAGATCACCGGCCAACCGCGCGGCTTCGCCTTCGTGGAGCTCGACAACAAGCACGCCGCGGCCACCGCCGCGGAGGCGCTGGACGGGACCCGACTCTCCGGCCGTCCCCTGTCGGTAGCCCTGGCCCAGTCGGGGGACTGAGCCCCCGCGGACCCTCCTCAAGCCCTGCGCGAGAGGAAGCGCTCCACCATCGCCTCCAGGAGGTCGCGCAGCGCTCCCGGCGCCGCGTCGAGCTGGGCGCGGGCGCTGTCGGCGTGACGCTCCGCGCTGCGACGGGCGCCCTCCACTCCGAGGGCGTCGACCAAGCTCGCTCGACCGCGCGCGGCGTCCTTGCCCGGGGTCTTGCCCAAGGTGGGCGCATCCCCGGTGGTGTCCAGCACGTCGTCCACCGCCTGGAAGCACAGCCCCAGGGCCTCTCCGTAGCGGCGCAGTGCGGCGCGCTCCGTCGCCGCGGCGTCGGCGACCACGGCCCCCATCTCGACCGCCGCGGCGATCAGGGCCCCCGTCTTGGCGGCGTGGATGTCGCGCACCGCCGCCTCGCCCGCGCCCGCCTCCGTCGAGACGTCGAGGGACTGCCCCCCCACCATCCCCGCGGGCCCCGCGGCCCGGGCCAGGATGGCGACCAACTCCGCCGCCCGCGAACCGCCGCGTCGGGCGAGCCACTCGAAGGCCAGGGCCTGCAACCCGTCCCCGACCAGCACCGCCTCCGCCTCTCCGTAGACCCGGTGGCAGGTCGCGCGCCCGCGGCGCAGGTCGTCGTCGTCCATCGAGGGCAGGTCGTCGTGCACCAGGCTGTAGGTGTGCACCATCTCGACCGCCACCGCCGGGGCGGCGGCGAGCGCTTCGCCGGCGCCCAGATGCTCCGCCGCGAGCCGCACCAGCGCCGGGCGCAGGCGCTTGCCCGGTCCGAAGAGCGCGTAGCGCAGCGCTTCGGCGTGCCGCTCGGGTCCCAGCTCGAGCTCCTCCACGGCCTCGACGAGCCTGACCTCGGTCCAGGCGCGGGCCTCCTCGAGCCAGACGTCGAGGCCCGGCGAGGTCATGCGCCGGAGTCCCCCTCGGGGTGATCCGGCTCTGCGCTCGGGGGACGCAGGCTGGCCTCCGCGTCGCGGGAGAGCTCCTCCACCCTCTGCTCGTAGCGGCCCAGGAGCGCGCGACACCCCGCCAGCAGCTCAACCCCCTCCTCGAAGCGCTCGAGGGCGGATTCCAGACCGAGCCCCCCCTCTTCGAGGCTGCCCACGATCTCCTCCAGCCGCGCCAGGCGCTGGTCGAAGCCCAACTCCTCGGAGTCGTCGCAGGGGGGATCGGGCTCGGGATCGGCGCAGGGCATCGACGGAATTGTAGCGACGCGCGCCGATCCGCGTCACGGCCGGGGGGCGCGGGGCGTCAGCCGCCCCACTCGAAGCGCAGGGGCATCTCCACGCGCCCTCCGAGGGTGGCGTGCACGGGGCAGGAGTGCGCCGCCTTCTCGAGGATGGCGCGGCTCTTGGCGTCCCACTCCCCCGGCAGTCGGAGCAGCACCTCGAGCTCCCCGATGCGCCGCCCGGGGTCGGCCACCATCTTCTTCTCGACCGTGGCCGAGGCGCCCTCGAGGGACCAGCCGTGCCGTTCCGCGACGATCCCCAGGATCGTCAGGATGCAGCTGGCGAGCCCCGTGGCCACCAGGTCGGTGGGCGAGAAGGTCTCTCCCTTGCCGTGGTTGTCCGTGGGGGCATCGGTGATGAGGCTCGTGCCGGAGGGCCCGTGGGTGGCACGGGTGCGCAGGGCGCCCTGGTATTCGACGTGGATCTGGACCATCGGCGCAAGGGTAGCCGCTGGTGGGGGATGTGGGCCACTGGAGCGTCCCCGCCGCCACGCTACCCTGGGAGGCATGCAAGCCCTCAAAGACCGTCGCGCACTCGTCACGGGAGCTTCCGCCGGCATCGGCGCCGCCACGGCCCGAGCCCTGGCAACGGCGGGTGCCGAGCTGACCCTGGCCGCACGGCGGCGTGACCGCCTGGAGGCGCTGGCCGCGGAGCTGGGGGGCGCCCGGGTCCTGGAGATCGACGTGCGCGACGCCGCGGCGGTGGCCCAGGCCCTCGAGTCGGAGGTGTTCGACGTGGTGCTCGCCAACGCGGGTCTGGCCCTCGGCACCGCCAGCCTGGCGGAGGGCGATCCAGAGGAGTGGGCGCAGGTCATCGACACCAACCTCAAGGGGGTCCTGCACGTGGTGCGGGCCGTGCTCCCCGGGATGCTGGCCCGGGGCCGGGGGGATCTGGTGCTGCTCGGCAGCGTGGCGGGGCGCCAGGTGTACCCCGGCGGCAACGTCTACAACGCCAGCAAGTTCGGCGTGCACGCCCTCTACCAGGCCCTGCGCCTCGACGCGGCGGGCAGCGGGGTGCGCTTCACCACCGTCGATCCGGGGATGGTGGAGTCGGAGTTCAGCCTGGTGCGCTTCCAGGGCGACCGCGACCGCGCCCAGGCGGTCTACGACGGCATGACGCCGCTGGCGCCCGAGGACGTGGCGGACGCGGTCCTCTACGCCGTCACGCGCCCTCCCCACGTGAACGTGGGTGAGATCGTGTTGTGGCCCACCGACCAAGCGAGCACCCGGGACGTGCGCCGCGACTCCCCACAGCTGGGGTAACTCACCCCTGGCGGCAGGGAGCCGATCGGGCGAGAATCTCGCCCCCGAGAGTCCGACCCGATGCCATGACCCCCGACCCCAAAAAGGACCTGGAGCGCGAGATTGCCGATGCCCTGGAGGGCGTCGACCTGCAGTCGGTCGACGATCCCCCCCGACCCGCCGCCCCCGCAGCCGAGGAGCAGGCCGACGACAAGCTCTGGCGCGGCGTGGTGGCGGGCATCTCCGGAGACGACGTGATCGTCGAGCTCGGACCGCGCATGCAGGGAGTCGTCTCCCTGGGCGAGTTCGACCCGCCGCCGTCGGTGGGCGACGCGCACCGCTTCGCCCTGCGCGGGCGGGAGGATGACCTCTGGCTACTGTCCCTGACCGACGCGCGCGAGATCGCGGCCTGGGAGGAGCTCGAGGTGGGCTCCCTCGTGCGCGCGCGCGTCACCGGACAGAACCAGGGGGGCCTGGAGCTGAAGATCGGCAAGCACGAGGCCTTCATGCCCCTCTCCCAAGTCTCGGCGGGGCGCGAGGCGGACGTTGCCTCGGTCATGGGCCAGACCCTGACCTGCGAGGTGCTCGAGATCGACCGCGGGCGCAAGCGCTGCGTGATCTCGCGACGGCGCGTCGAGGAGCGCGAGCGACTGGAGGCCCTCGAGGAGAGCGTCGGCCGCCTGCACCCCGGCCTGGTGCTCACCGGCAAGATCACGCGCCTCGAGAACTACGGCGCCTTCGTCGACTTGGGTGGAGGGTTGGAGGGGCTGGTGCACGTCTCCAACGTCTCCCGTCGCCGCGTCGACGACGTGCGCGAGGTCCTCAAGGAGGGGCAAGAGGTCCAGGTGCAGGTGCTCGAGATCAAGGAGGGGGGCAAGCGCGTGGGTCTCGGCATGAAGCAGCTCGAGCCGGATCCCTGGGACTACGTCGAAGAGCGCTATCACGTCGACTCCCAGGTGCCCGGCAAAGTCACGCGCGTGGCGGACTTCGGGGCCTTCGTCGAGCTGGAGCCGGGACTGGAGGGACTGCTGCACGTCTCACAGCTCGGCCGCGAACGGGTGCGTCGCGTCGGCGACCTGGTCAAGGTCGGCGAGGAGCTCACGGTGCGGGTGCTCGCCATCGAGCGCGGCGAGCGCCGTATCTCCCTCTCGCGCCTCGACACCCGCGGCGCGGTCCTGGGGTCCGACGAGTCGGTGGACGCCGACGTGATCGACGAGGCTCTGGCGGAGCCGGGGGAGGGGAATCTCTCGACCAATCTGGGGGCGCTCTTCAAAGACGCCCTGAAGGGCCGCGAGAAGAAGTAGGGGCGGCGAGCGTCCGGCCCCAGGCCGATCAGGAGCCCAGCACCGGCGCCGGCACGACCAGGATCATCGTGCCCGCGGGGAACTCCGCCAGCGCGGCCTCAGCCTTGCCGACCACCAGGGGCGACCCTTCGGCGTAGATCAGGGCCGGACGGACGTTGGCCTTGACCCCCTGGCACCCCTCGAAGACGACCTTCACGCCCTTGACGCCCAGGGCGCGCAGCCCCGCCTCGGTGGCGCCGCAGATGAAGTTGCCCACCTCCAGCATGGCGTCCTTGGTGGTGCTGTCGAGGGTCTTCTGGCTGCGGTTCGACTTGACCACGTCCGCGGGCACCATCATCAGACAGCAGGCCAGGCTGATGGCGTCGGGCAGGGGCAGGAGCAGGCAGCCGTGCTCCACGCCGGAGCCGGTCTGGAAGCCGAGCCGGAAGGAGATGTGGATCGTGCCCCGTCCCTCGGGGCGCTGGTCCATCACGGACGCCTCGATCGATTCGATGGTCAGATCGCGGTCGGCGATCATCGACAGATCGCTGGCCACGCGCTGGAAGATCTCCTCCACGCACTGAACTTGGCTGTGGGTGCACTCCGGGGCCATGCGGTCAGACTCCGCCCTCAGCGGGGTCAGTGTCCATCCAGATCTCGAGCGACGTGCAGCCCCTGGAGAGTTGGTAGACGAGGCCGCCGAAGTGGTGGTCGTGCTCGCGGTCCACGCGCGTGTCGATCTTGGGGGTGCCGAGGTGGAAGCCCCCGCATGGATCGAGTGCCTTGCACTTGAGGGAGCCGGTGAGCATGTTCGCGCACTCGCCGAGAGCGTCCATCACGTCCTCGATCTCGAGCACCTCGTCCTCACCGAGCCTCAGGAGACCGCGGGCGATGTCCAACGCTCCATCCCGCTCCGCGCGCAGGATCACGGCGCCGTTCACCACGCCCTTGAAGTCCACGATCGCTTCGAAGTCCACGTGGGAGGGCTGCTGGCCGTCGGGCCACTTGATCTCGCCCGGTTCGTCGGGCTGGCCCGTGCCGTGCTGGTCCACCAGCTCGCCGACGACGCCCAGCATGGTGGTGAACACCTCGTCGACGGACTCCTTCAGAGTCTCCAAGAGGACCTCGGGTGTGAGGCCCCACGCGTCGTTCGAGGTTTCCCCGATCTCAGTCGACATAAGGGCTCAGCGCCTCGCTGAACGTATCGGGGGTGAAGGGCTTGCAGACGTAGCCGTTGGCCCCGCTGGCGAGCGCCTGCTCACGCATGGAGTCCCCACCCTCGGTGGTGACCATGATGATCGGGAGCTGGTCGGAGTCCTTCTGCTCCCGCACGCTCTTGACGAGATCGATGCCGTTCATTTCCGGCATGTTCACGTCGGAGAGGATCAGGTTGACGTCGGGATTGGAGCTCAACTGCTCCAGGGCCTCGACACCATTGGACGCCTCGATGATGGACTCGACGGGGACCTCGGCCTGGCGGAGGACCCGCATGATGATCTTCCGCATGGTCGAGGAGTCGTCGACGATCAGGAGCTTCTTCATGATTCGCGTGGCGGGCGGGGTAGGAGATCGGATTCGGGCGTGGGGGCCCACGGGGGGCGATCCGTTGCCTGCCTCTTCGTCACGGGGTGCCGCCGGGCGTTAGGGGTTCTCCCGGTTCCCGGGCGGAGAATCCCGGACTGAGCCACCCTCCCAGGGGGGCGCTGGGCTCAGTAGCTCTCCGCCTCGGTGGGGAACTCCCCTCCGCGCACGTCTCTGACGAAGCACGAGAAGGCCTCCGACATGCCGTCCGCCAGGTTCGCGTAGCGGCGCACGAAGCGGGGTGTGAAGCGCGTGCAGATCCCGAGCATGTCGTGGGTCACCAGGATCTGCCCGTCGCATTCGGGGCCGGCGCCGATCCCGATGACGGGCACCGAGACCGAGGCGGTGACCTCAGCGGCCAGGCTGCCCGGCACCTTCTCCAGCACGATCGCGAAGACCCCCGCCTGCTCGAGCCGCTTGGCGTCGCGACGCACCTCCTCCGCTTCCTCCGGGTCGGTGGCGCGCACCTGGTAGGTGCCGTAGCGGTGGATCGACTGGGGCATCAACCCCAGGTGCCCCATGACGGGGATGCCGGCCTGCACGATGCGCTCGACGGTACGGCAGACCACCTCGCCCCCCTCCAGCTTGACCGCCTCGACCCCAGCCTCCTTCACCATCTGCCCCGCGTTGCGCAGGGCGTCGTCGGAGTTGACCTGGTAGGACATGAAGGGCAGGTCCCCCACGACCAAGGCGCGCTCCACCCCGCGCCGCACCAGCGAGGCGTGGTAGAGCATGTGGTCCATGGTGACGGTCACGGTTGTGTCGAGTCCCTGCACCACCGTCGAGACCGAGTCGCCGACCAGGATCAGATCGATGCCTGCCTCGTCCAGCAGGCGCGCCATGATCTGGTCGTAGGCGGTCAGGGCCACGATCTTCTCTCCGCCCTGCTTCATCTGCAGCAGGCGGTTGGTGGTGACCTTCTTGCCCTTGGACTGCAGATCTGGGTTGTGGCACATGGGGGGTCCGCTTTCTGGGAGAGGCGGAGTGTAGGCGCTCGACGAGCCGCTTCACACCCCCCCCCGCCCCGCCAGCCACACCAGGGCGCTGCGTGCCCCGTCGATGGCGGCACTGGCGATCCCTCCCGCGTAGCCCGCCCCCTCCCCCACCGGGAGCAGGTTCTCCCACCCCTCGGCGAGCCGGGAGGCCCGCCCCCGGGGGATGCGCACCGGGCTCGAGCTGCGCGACTCGATCCCCACGAGCAGCCCCTCGGCGCCGGCGTAGCCGGGGAGCGTGCGGTCGAACTGGACCAGGGCGCGCGCCACGGCGGCGCGTACCCGCGGGGGGAGCAGGAGGTCGATGCGCTCGGGGACGACCCCGAAGGTGAAGCTCGAGCGCCCCACCTCGCGGCTCGCTCGCCCCTCCAGGAAGTCCGGCGCGCGCTGCGCCGGGGCGGCGTAGGTTCCACCACCGGCGGCGAAGAAGCGCTCCTCCAGCCGACGTTGCAGGGCCACTCCCGCGAAGGCTCCTCCCTCCTCCCTCGAGAGCTCCCCCTCCGTGAGGGTCGTGACCACCGCCGCGCTCGCCCAGCGCGAGGAGTGTCGCGAGTTGCTCATGCCGTTGGTGCACAGCCGCCCCGGTTCGTTGACGCTGGCCACGATGCGCCCCCCGGGGCACATGCAGAAGGTGTGCGCCCCCGCCGCCTCCCCGCCGGCGCGGGACACCAGGCGGTAGTCCGCCGGCCCCAGGAGCTCCGCCTCCGGACCACGGCCGTAGAGCGCGCGCGTGATCAGCTCCTGGGGGTGCTCGACGCGCACGCCGAGTTGGAAGGGCTTGGCGGCCACCGGCAGCCCCTCGGCGGCGAGCACCTCCCACGTGTCGCGGGCGCTGTGTCCCACGGCCAGCACCAGGGCGTCGCAGGAGAGCTCCCCTCGCGTCGTGCGCGCGGCGCGCACGCGCCGCGGGGGGCCCGGGTCCTGGACGAGCCCCTCGAGGCGCGTCTCGAAGTGGAAGCGCACCCCGTGCTCCTCCAGCCGCGCGCGCAGGCGGGGCAGCAGGCGGTGCAGGCGGTCGGTACCGATGTGCGCGCGGCTGTCGAAGAGCACCTCCCGCGGCGCCCCGCAGGCCACCAGCTCCTCGAGGATCGGCAGCTCCAGCTCGTCGCTCACCCGGGTGGCGAGCTTCCCGTCGGAGTAGGTGCCGGCACCCCCTTCACCGAAGAGCAGGTTCGTCTCCGGGTCCAACGGGCCCCCGCGGTGGAAGGGAACCAGGCGCTTGGCGCGCTCCTCGAGCCGCGCCCCGCGTTCGATCAGCTCCACCTGCGCCCCCCCCAGGGCCAGGGTCAGGGCGGCGAAGGTCCCCGCGGGACCGGAGCCGACCACGACCACGCGCGCGCCTCGCCGGTGCGCTGCCACCTCCTCGGGTCTGAGGCTGGCGGGCCGCGGGGCCGGAGCGAGCTTGCCGCGCCGCTCGAGTCTCCCGAGCGCCCGCGGCCTCCTGGTCGCGTCGAGCGCCAGATCGAGCTGGCAGACGTAGTGGATCGCCGCGCGCCCCCGGCGTGCGTCCAGGGAGCGGCGCGCGATGCGGAAGCCGCGCAGCTCGCCCTCGTCGACCCCCAGCGCCTGCGCAGCCCGCGCCCGCAGGGACGCCTCGGGCTCGGTCAGCCCCATGGGGACGTCTCGCAGCCGCCAGGTCTGGATCGGGCGGGGCATGGCGGGGAGGGATTGTAGAACCTGGAAGCGCAGCACCGGATGCGGTACAGGACGACCATGCGACACGCCCTGGTAGCCGTGGCCTCCCTCGCCACCCTCGTCCCCGTGGCCTGCTCGGGCCTCACCTCCCAGTCCCTGATCCCCGATCCGGTCGCCGCCCTGCACCAGCGTCCCGGGACGGTCCGCGTCGAGGCCCGGGGGCGCTCTCCCGTCACTTCGAGGGTGCTGGGCGAGGCGTTGGCCGAGACGGTCGCCGCCGGCGCGCACTTCGGCGGGGGCGTCGTCGACGGAGAAGCCGACTGGCTGCTCTCCGCCACGGTGGTCGACGTGTTGGACCCGGAGTGGTCGCTGGTGATGACGGCCCGGGTGACGATCGACTACCGGCTCGCTCCCTCCGGCGCTCAAGCGGTGGCGTGGGGCGAGCGGATCGAGACCTCCTTCAAGGCGGACCCCGACGACGCCGAGGGCGTGGAGGAGCGCGGGCGCTTCGCGGTCTCCGCCGCCGTGCGCGACAACCTGGCGCAGGCGATGGCCAGCCTCTCCGAGGCCGATCCGCGGTGAGCGAGGAGGGGGCCGAGCTCTTCCACACCCTCCTGACCGCTCCCGATCGGGATCGGTGCCCCGGGCTGCGGCCGGTGGTCTCCTGCTCCCCGGGAGACGACCCGGGCTTCCTGGAGGCGGTCGACGCGCGCACCCACCGCCGCTTGCGCCTCGAGCGCCACGGGCAGTGGCACGGCGAGTGGGCGGAGCTGGAGGAATCCGCCGCCCCCGCCAGCGGCCTGCCCCTCGAGGCGGAGTGGACCGCCCGTTGGCACGAGGCGCGACCGATCGTCCTGCGGGGGCTCTTCGAAGCGGAGCTCGACGTCTCCGCGGAGCGCGCGAGCCTGCACGAGGAGCTCACCGAGCGGGGCGGGTTACGGCACTTCCTGCAGGCGAGCCAGCCGAACCTGGATCCCCCCTTCAGGGTGGGGCGCGACGTCGCGGCGAACTCCGAGCGCGGGGAGATCGAACGCATCCTGCTCGCCTGGAGCGCGCAACCGGAACGCCGCGGGAGTGCGGTGGTGCGCGACCTCTGGGTGAGGAGCCGCTGGCTCTCGGCGGGCGGGGAGGAGCGCTCGCTGCTCCTCGAGACCGGCTTCGGCGGCGGGGAGTCCCGCGCGCGCGATCGGGATCCCCGCCTGCACCGCCGGGTGGCGGAGCTCGGCGAGGCGCTCCTCCCGGAGGCTCTGCTCCTGGCGAGGTGCGAGGAGTTGCTCGCCCGGCTGGCGGCCTTCGTCGGAGCGCCCGCGCTCCTGACCCGGCACGCCCTCCTGTGGTTGGCCCCCGGTGGAGGCCTGCCCTTCGGCGCCCGCGGGCTCGGCTCCCCGCGCCCGCCGGATCACCTCGGCCACTGCTACCTCCAGCTCTCGGGGCAGAGCGCCTGGCTGGCCCTCTCCACCGACGACCTGGTGCGACGCTGCGCGGAGCTCGTCGAGTACCTGGTCGAGGGAGAGCTCTCGTGGGTGCGCCGCGCCCTCTACGCCGAAGACGACGCGCTGGAGGGACTCAAGCGCCTCCTCGGCGACCACCGCCGGGCGCGGCGCGAGCTGGCGCGCCCCGGGTGCGGACTCCTCCGCTCCGCGGTCGACCGCGGGCCGGAGTTCAGCGCCCTCCTGGCCGATGCTGGGCACGCCCTCGTGCTGGAGCCGGGGGACCTGCTCCTGCTCCCCAGCCACGGCTTCGAGCTGCGCTGCGCCGCCTCCCTCTTCGCGGCCCACGAGTCCGAGGTGTCGGCCGGCCTGACGGCGGCGATCCGCGAGCTCCATCCGGCAGAGAGCGACCCGCTCGCGGAATCCGGCTCCCCTCCACGCCGGCCGCGCCGCGGGCGCCGACGCCGCCGGTGAGCCCGCCCCCCCACCACCCCACCCTCTCCCCCGCTGGACTCCTGGACTGCCCCCCTTGCGTGTGCTTCGCGGACGCCGACGATCCGCCTTCCGCGGTCGAGCCCTCGTTCAGGCGGCCTGACTGAGCACCTCCGGGAGGCCCGTTCCACCACCGGTTCCGCGGGGCCCGAGCCGAGGGGTGAGCGCCCCAACTTCCGGACTGCCAATGGGTTGCGGCGGGGATCCGGGCAATGAGCACAACGAAGGGGGGCAGTTCAGTAGGCTTCAACG
>CAZDQL010000063.1:0-39626 GCA_964507325.1 uncultured Planctomycetaceae bacterium
GCCTAATCCACGCTGCTAGCGTTCGTTCTGAGCCAGGATCAAACCCTTCAATTGAAGTTTTTGAATCTTGGTTTGTTGAGTGTGAACGACCGCGACCCACGGGAGAACCCGTGGGACGGCCGCCCTTGCTCGTCAAGCATTCGAGGGTCACCCTGTTTTCAAAGAGCCTCTCCGGGCACAGCGCCCCCGCCACCGCCGCCCATGCACCCACCTGGGGTGGGGGCGCGGATCTCGGGGTCGGGCTGCTCCCGTTGGGGGAGGCAGATGATAGGGGTTGGGGGGACGAGGTCAACGCCAGGCCCCAAAAAACCGGACCCCCGTCCCAGTATTGGTCCTAAGCCCCTGCCAACGGGCCACTTAGGAATTTCACGAATTGCTAGCGGGGCCTCGGCGACTCACGGCTGGACCAGGATCTCCGACCCCACCGGCAGGAGCTCGAACAGGGTCTCCACACCCTCGTTCCTCATCCGCACGCACCCCTGGCTCACCCGGCCCCCCACGCCGTCCGGCTCCCAGGTCCCGTGGACGCCGTAGGTGGTCTTCTCACCGTCCCTGAGCCAGGCGATCCAGCGGGTCCCGAGGGGGTTCTCGGGGTGTCCGAAGGGCAGGGGGGGGTGCCCAGCGCGCATCCAGGGGGGATCCTCGATCTTCTCCCCCGCCACGTAGCTCCCCAGCGGGGTCTCGTGCCCCTCCATGCCGATCCCCACCTCCCAAGCCGCAACCACCTCGGTGCCGTGACGGTACAGGAGCAGCCGCGCGTCGAGATCCACCAGCACGTTGGGGGGATCGGTGGGGATGCGCAGCAGATCGCCGGGGTGGATGTAGCGGCCGGTGTCGTTCACCTCCCGGATCAGACCCACGCAGAGCAGCAGGCCCGTTTCTTGCGCGAGCACCCGCTGGCGGATCACCGACAGGCTGTCGTTGGGCTGCACCTCGGTCTCCAGGGAGGGCCACTCCCCGTCGGGGTGCAGGCGATGCATCGCCTGGGCGCGGTTGAGCGCCTCGACCCACCCGCGCAAGGCCTCACGGTGGGGTGCCCAGGGCGCCCCCACCTCGAGCTGGATCAGATCGGAGCGGCTGCGAGCCGCCAGGGCCCAGTCACCGCGCTCGGCGGCGCGACTCGCCCGCTCCTCGAGGAGCACCATACGCATCGAGCGCGCCAGCGGGTCGCGACGCGCGACCGCCGCGGGGATGGGGCGGTTGGGAGCCGGGTCACCCGCGGCCCTGAGCAGCGCCAGCTGGGTGGTGGTCACTCCCTCCACCCCTTCCAACTCGGAGGCTTCGCGTTCCGCTGAGTCGTGGGCGCCCACCGCGGCCTGCCAGAAGGCGGCCACCAGCCGCTTGCACCCCGACGAGATCTCGTGTTCGGGCTCGTTGAGCCAGTTCTCCAGGGGGGTCGGATCCCGATCGACCCAGGCCAGGAGCAGGAGCTCCGCGAGCTGGACGGGATCCTCGCCCGTCCCCGAGTCGAGCGCGAAGGTGAGGGGCCCTTCCCGCTCCTTCTCGCCGTCGACCACCGGCGCGTCATCGGGACGGGTGGCGGGGACCTCCACGGGCTCCTCCCGCTCGGTCACCGGCGGCGCCTCTTCGGTTCGGGGCGCTGGATCGACGGACGTGGACGAGCCGCTCCCACTCCCCTCCGGTTCCCGAGCTTCCGGCCCGGCCGGCGGGGACAGCGCCGTCCCAGGGTCCTCCGACCCCTCGGACGCCGTCGCGTCGGACCTCCCTTCTTCGGCGGCCTCGACGTCCTTCGACCCCGTCGTGCGCGTGCCTACCCAAACCAGGAGCAGGCCCAAGATGACCAGCAGGAATCCCCTCATACCCAACCTCGAATCAAGGCTGCGGACGCGGACCGGACCGCGCCGTCAGTGTGCGGGCGAGTGTAGGCAACCCCGGGGAGCGCTTCCACGGTGCTTCCTGCTGGCAGGCGGAGGCCGGGAACCGTGGGACCCCAGCATCGCCGTGCTCTCCGCGACCCGGAACCTCTCGGTTCCAGGGTGGGCCGGACAGCGCGCGGTGCTGCCGCGCGCTCGTGGATGGCCCAGAGGGATCTTGTTCGGCTCCAGGGATCAGCGGAGAGTGCACATGCGGCGCCAGGGTGGCCCCACGAACTCGACCCTACCACCCTGCTGGAGATGGGGCAACGAGGTGGAGGAGGCGGCTCAGACCGCCACCAGGGCGATCCAGACCCGGGCGCCCTCGATGCGCACTTCGACTCCGGAATCCACCGGCGAATCGAGGTCGGGGCACTCCCCCACCGCCAGGACCTCGCCCCGAATCCAGCTCCAGTTGGTGCGGATTGCCTCCGCCAGGTCGGCGTCCTCCACCTGAAGATCGAGGCGGATGCGGTCGTCGAGGGCCAGGCCGGCCTCCTTGCGCTGGTTCTGGATGCGGTTGACCAGCTCGCGGGCCAGCCCCTCGCGTCTGAGTTCGGGGGAGATGGCGAGGTCCAGGGAGACGGTCACGCCCCCCTGGGTCTCGGTCACGGTCCCCTCGCGGGAGCTGCGGTCGATCAGGAGCGATTGGCCGTCGTAGACGAGCCCCTCGACCTTCCCGCTCGGCAGCGGCGTGCCCGCCAGGATCCCCGCCAGGGCCTCGCTGGAGAGGGCGGCGATCTCGCCCTTGAGCACTCCCAGCTGCTTCCCGAAGCGCGGGCCGAGCAGGGCCAGGTTCGGCCGGGCGGAGTAGGTGACGAGCTCCGACTCGTCGGCCCGCACCCGGACCTCCTTGACGTTCAGCTCGCCGGCCATCAGCCGCGCCGCACCCTCCAGGGCGGCCCGGTCGTCGGGGGTGGCCCCCACCACCGTCAGCGTGCCCAGGGGCTGGCGCACCTTCAGACCGTGCTTGGCGCGCAACCCACGCCCCAATCCGACCGCCAGACGCGCCAACTCCATGCGCCGCTCGAGCGCGGGGTCGAGCCACTCCTCGCGCACCCGGGGAAACTCCTCCAGGTGCACGCTGTCCAGTCCCCCAGCGGAGCAGAGGTTCAGGTACATCTCCTCCGAGACGAAGGGCAGGAAGGGGGCCAGCACGCGACTGGCCACCGCCAGCACGTGGTGCAGGGTGCGGTAGGCGTTCAGGGCCCCGGGGTCGGTCACCGAGTCTCCATCGGCGTTCCAGAAGCGCCGCCGGCTGAGTCGGATGTACCAGTTGGTCAGCTCGTCCACGAAGCCCACCAGGGCGGGGACGACGCGCACCAGCTCGTAGGAGGCCATGCGCTTCTCGACGGTGCCGATCAGCGTCTGCAGCCGGGAGAGGACCCAGCCGTCGAGCTCGTGGACAGCGGGATCGGGATCGCTCCCGTCCGGCTCCCAACCGTGCACGTCCGCGTAGCGCGTGAGGAAGGAGTACGCGTTCCACAGGGGCAGCATCACCGCCCGCATGCGCTCCTGGATCGCCGCTTCGTTGAAGCGCAGGTCCTTGGCGTTCACCACCGGCGAATCGATCAGGGTCAAGCGCAGGGCGTCCGCCCCGTAGGTCTCCAGGACCCCGCTCGGGTCGGGGAAGTTGCGCTTGCTCTTCGACATCTTCTCGCCGTCCTCGGCCAGGACGATGCCGTTGACGATCACGTTCTTGAACGCCGGCCGGCCGAAGAGCGCCGTCGAGAGCACGGTCAGGGTGTAGAACCAGCCGCGCGTCTGGTCGAGCCCCTCGGCGATGTAGTCCGCGGGCAGGCCGGCCAGCACGCGCTCCTCGTTCTCGAAGGGGTAGTGGTGCTGGGCGTAGGGCATCGAGCCCGATTCGAACCAGCAGTCGAAGACCTCGGAGACGCGCCGCATGGTGCCGCCGGGGGTGCGGCTCGAGGGGAAGGTGATGCCGTCGATGCGGTCGCGGTGCAGGTCGTCGATCGTCCCCGGGGCCAGTCCCGCCAGCTCCTCCAGCTCGGCCAGCGAGCCGACGCAGACGAGATCGGAGGGATCCTCTTCGCAGCGCCAGATCGGCAGCGGCGTACCCCAGTAGCGGTTGCGCGACAGGTTCCAGTCGCGGGCGCCGGTCAGCCAGTTGCCGAAGCGCCCCGAGCCGACCGCCGCCGGCACCCAGTGCACCTGGTCGTTGCTGGCCACCAGCTGGTCGCGCATCTCCTCGACGCGCATGAACCAGGTGGAGAGCGCCATGTAGATCAGCGGGTCGCCCGTGCGGTAGCAGTGCGGGTAGGCGTGGACGACGGTGTCGCGGTCGACCAGCTTCCCCTCCTCGGCGAGCTTGGCGACGATCCCCTTGTCGGCGTCCTTGACGAATTGCCCGGCGAAGTCGGGCACGCTCTCGTCGAAGGTGCCGGAGCGGTCGAGGGGGTTGACCAGGGGCAGCCCCTCGCGCTGGCCGGTCTGGAAGTCATCCTCGCCGAAGGCGGGCGCCTGGTGCACGATGCCGGTGCCGCTGGAGACGTCCACGTAGTCGGCGGCCACCACGCGGAAGGCCTGCCGCGTGCCGTCGGGGTGCTCGCGCAGGTGGGCGAAGTAGGGCAGGAGCGGCTCGTAGGGGCGCCCCACCAGGGCGGCGCCGGTCACGCGCTCGAGCTCCTCGGTGGCGCCCACGCGCCCCCGCTCGACGTAGTCCGCCAGCAGGCCCGGCTCGCAGTAGGCGATCTCCCCGCTGTCGACCACGCGGAACTTCACGTACTCGATCGAGGGGTGCACCGCCAAGGCCAGGTTGGCTGGCAGGGTCCAGGGTGTCGTGGTCCAGGCCCACAGGTTCGCGTCCTCGTCCTCCAGGGCGAAGCGCAGGGTGAGGCTCGGATCCTGGATGCGCTTGTGCCCCTCCTTCTTGGTGACGGGGTCCTTCTCCTGGGGGCCGAGGGCGACCTCGAAGTTCGACAGGGGCGTGCCCAGGGAGGGGGAGACGGGCTGCACTCGATACCCCTCGTAGATGCGCCCCTGATCCCAGAGCCGACGGAAGACCCACCAGATGGTCTCCATGTACTCGGGGGACATCGTCAGGTAGCCGTTGTCGAAATCGACCCAGCGCCCCAAGCGCCGGATCGTCTTGCGCCACTCCTGGGTGTAGCGCAGCACCAGACCACGACAGGCCTGGTTGAAGCCCTCGATGCCCAGCTCGTCCACCTCCTGCACGCTGGACAGCCCCAGCTCCTTCTGGGCCTCGTTCTCGACCGGCAGACCGTGGCAGTCCCATCCCCAGCGCCGCTCGACGCGGTAGCCGCGCATCGCCCAGTAGCGCGGGATGCTGTCCTTCAGGATGCTGGCCACCAGGTGCCCGTAGTGGGGCAGCCCCGTGGCGAAGGGGGGGCCGTCGTAGAAGGTGTAGAGGCGGTCGGCGGGCTTCTCCTCGACGGAGCGCTCGAAGACGCGCAACTCGTCCCAGCGGTCGAGGAGCGCGGTCTCGAGCTCGGCGAAGGAGACGTCGGGTTCTACGGGACGCAGAGGCATGGCTATCTCGCTTCGGATCTCACTTCAGCGCGGGGTCGCCCTCGAGGACGCGGCGCGCTCCGAGGCGGGCGAACTCCTCGCGCAGGCTTTCGCGGTAGCGGCCCTTGTAGCCGATCTCGGTGCGGCGCATCGCCGCCACCAGGTTGGCCACGTAGGGGCTGGCGTGCTCCTCGGTGGCCATCTTCTCCAGCACCGGGGAGCGCGAGTGCCCGGAGCGGAAGATGCGCCGGTAGGCGGCCCGCAAGGCCTCGATGTCGGAGCTCGGGATGCCCCCACGCTCGAGGCCGACCACGTTCACTCCGCGCGCCCGACTGTCGTGCCCCTCGACGATCATGTAGGGGGGAACGTCGCGGTTCATGCGCGTCATGGCACCCACGTAGGCGAAGGTTCCGATCGAGACGAAGGCCACCGCGCCGGCCAACCCGCTCAGGTTGGCGCAGCGCTCGACCAGGACGTGACCCGCCAGCAGCACGCCGTTGCCGAGGATCACCCCGTCCTGGATCTCGCAGTCGTGGGCCACGTGGCTGCAGGCCATCATGAGGGTGTCGTTGCCGACGCGGGTCACGCCCCCGCCCTTGACCGTCGCGCGGTTGATCGTCACGAACTCGCGGATGTTGTTGCGGTCGCCGATCTGCAGTCGGGTGGGCTCGTCCGCGTAGGAGAGGTCCTGGGGCGGACCACCGAGGCTGGCCTGGCCGACGATGGTGTTGTCGGTGCCGATGGTGGTCACTCCGTCGACGATCACCATCGGTCCGATCCGCGTGCGGTCGCCGATCTCTACGTGCGGACCGATGATGGAGTGGGGTCCGATCTCGACATCCACCCCCAGCTCGGCGCTCGGGGCGAGGATCGCGGTCTCGTGGATCTGGGTCGACACTGCTCAAGCCTCGATCATGGTGAACATCAGGACGGCTTCACACACTGGGCGGCCGGCGACCGTCCCCTTGCCGCGCACTTGGACCGTCTCTCCCTTGACGCGCAGGGTCTCGACCTCCAGCCGCAACTGGTCCCCCGGCGTGACCCCGCCGCGCAGCTTGACCTTGTCCATCGACCACAGCACGGCCAGCTTGCCGGAGTATTCCAGCTTGCGCAGCAGGAGCATCCCCGCCAGCTGGGCCATCGCCTCGAGCTGCAGGACTCCCGGCATCAGCGGGCGCTCGGGGAAGTGCCCCTGGAAGTAGGGTTCGTTGATCGTCACGTTCTTGATCGCTGCCGCGCGGCGGTAGCCCTCGACTTCGATCACGCGGTCGATCAGGACGAAGGGATAGCGGTGCGGGAGCTGGCGCAGGATCTCGCGGATGTCCATCCCGGACTCGCGCTGGACCAAACCGCCCGTCTCCTGGGCCTGCATCAGGTCGAGCAGCCGCCGCACGAGCTGCGAATTGGTCTTGTGCCCCGAGCGCGCCGCGATCACGTGGGCACACAGGTCGGCGCCCAGGAGGCGCAGGTCACCGAGCAGGTCCAGGATCTTGTGCCGCACCGCTTCGGCGGGCATGCGCAGCTTGGTCTCGGGATCCCCGAGGACGACGGTGTTCTCGCGGTTGGCCCCCTTGCCGAGACCCGCCGCCTGCAGGGCCTCCACCTCGGAGGCCAGGCAGAAGGTGCGCGCGGGGGCGATCTCGGTCTCGAAGGTCTCGGGGGTGAGCTCGACCTGGAAGGAGCCGCCGCTCACGCCCGGCTCGTCGAAGGAGGCCACGTACTGCAGCGTCAGGCCGTCCCCCTCGGTGGGCAGCGCCACCAGGGTGGCGTCGGCGTCGCGCACGTAGACCGGCTGGTCGAGGCGGAAGAACTTGGTCTCTTCGCGCTGCTCGACGATGCCCGCCTGCTTGAACTGCTCCAGGATCGGCAGCGCGGAGCCGTCCAGGCCCGGAAATTCAGGCCCCGTCAGCTCGACGCGCAGGTTGTCGATGCCGAGCCCCGTGCAGGTGGCGAGCATGTGCTCGACCGTCTCCACCTGGGTTCCTCCCCGCACCAGCCGCGTGCGGCGGTCCTTGGGGGAGTGATAGACGATGGTGGCGGGCACCGTCGGGGCGCCGTCCAGGTCGGTGCGCACGAACTCCACCCCGGCGCCGTGGCCGGCGGGCAGGATGCGGGCGGTGACGTGCTCGCCGGAGTGGATGCCCACCCCCGAGATCTCCACCGCCGTCCTCAGGGTCCGTTGGCGTCGGGTCACGGGCGCTCCTCCAGCTCGGCCACGCGGCGCTCGAGGGCGCGCAGGGCCTGGGCCAGACGCTCGGTCCTGCCCGGCAGATTGGTGCGGCGGATGGCCTCGTTCTTGGGGGCGGCGGGTACGCCCCACCAATCCTCGCCCGGCGGCACGTTGCGGAAGACCGCCGACGCCCCCCCGATGCGCGCTCCGGCGCCGATCTCCAGGTGCCCGGCGACCCCCACCTGCCCGGCCAGGATGGCGCTGGGCCCCACGCGCGTCGAGCCGGCGATGCCGCTCTGGGCCACCAGCATGGCGGAGGAGCCGATGTGGCAGTTGTGGCCCACGTGCACCAGGTTGTCGATCTTGACGTTGCTCTCGATGCGCGTCGCCTTGAAGCGCGCGCAGTCGATCGTCACGTTGGCCCCGATCTCGACGTCGTCCTCGATCACGACCGTCCCCCCCTGGGGCGTCTTGGTCCAGCCCTCCTCTCCGGGCTCGAAGCCGAAGCCGTCGGAGCCGATCACGGCACCGGCGTGCACGACACAGCGGGCGCCGATCTGGACGTGGGGGTAGATGCACACCCCGGGGTAGAGCTGGGTCCCGGGGCCGATCCGAGCCCGCGCGCCTACGGTCACCAGCGGGTGGAGCACGCATCCGGAGGCCAGCTCGGCCCCCTCCTGCACCACGCACAAGGGACCCACCGAGACGTCGGGGGCGAGGCTGGCAGCGGGGTCGACCACGGCGCTGGGGTGGATCCCCGGCGCGGGGGTCGGCCGCTCCGGCGCGAAGGCCTCCACCACCCGGTTGAAGGCCCGCTGGGGGTCGGCGCAGCGCAAGAGGACCAGATCCGGGCGCTCGCTACCCACCTCTGCGCCCACGATCACCGCGGCGGCGCGGGTCTCGGCCAGGTGGCGCGCCTGGCGTCGATCGGCCAGGAAACTGATCTCGTCCGGGGAGGCGTCCTCCAGGGAGGCGGGCCCGACGATGCGCCGCGAACCGTCCACCTCCACTCCGACCCCCTCCAGTCGGGCGTCGCAGAGAACGGCTATTTCGGTCAGCGTGATCGACTTCATCCCGGGGAGACCCGTCCCTGGCGGGCCCTGTCGCCGTCCTACCGCGCGGACGGCCTCATGAGGAGCCCGGAGGTGTAGCGAGCGACCCCGCGCGTGTCAATCCGCGACCGGAAAGGCCCCGGATCAGCGCCAATCGAGGCGGAAGGAGAAGGTCTCCGTGTCGTCCCCGTCCCCCTTCTCGATCGGGAAGCCGAAGTTGAACTTGAGGGGGATCGGCTGGGTCAGGGCGAAGCCGAAGCCCACCGAGGACCGCAGCTCGTCCAATTCGAGCTCGAAGCTCTCCGGATCCAAGACCCCCGCGTCGACGAAGAGGAAGCCCCGCACCATCTCCTGGCGCCGGGAGGTGCCGGGGATGGGGACCGAGTAGAGGGGGTGGCGATACTCGATGGTCCCACGCAGGTAGGTCTCGCCACCGATCGCGAAGCCCCGGTCGTTGGGACCCACGCCGCGGAAGTCGAAGCCGCGCAGGGTCGAGGAGCCCCCCAGGAAGAAGCGCTCGGAGTAGTGGGCTTCGTCGGTGTCGTCGAAGGGGTGGGCCACACCCAGCCCGGCGCTGAAGTAGAAACCGGAGCGGATGTCCGCGTCCGGGCTCCCGAGAGGGGTGTAGAGATCGACCTGCACCTCGCTCTTGACGAGGTTCTCGTCGCCCCCCAGTCCGCCCCCGTAGACGGTGTTCAGCCAGCGCGCCAGGACCCCCCGGCGGGGCTGACGGGGGTTGTCGAGGTTGCGGTAGCGCAGGTGCGCCTCGAGGCCCTGGAACTCGGTGACGCCCTCGGAGCGCGCCAGGCTCCAGGGGACCTCGTCGTCGAGGGAGTCGAGCTCGACCTCCTGGTAGACCGGTCCCACGCTGAGCGAGAGATCCCCCTGGCCGAAGAGGTGCCCCAGGATCGCCTCCGCCTGGGTGCGCTTCTCGTCGTGGGACCGGAAGCGCCGCAGGCGGTTCTCGAACATGCCGCGGGCGGTCCAGCGGTTGAAGTGGGTGGTGAAGATGTCCGGATGGGCGTAGAGGAAGCGGTAGTAGCTGATCTGCGAGCCGGGCGAGACGTCCATCAGCAGGGTCTCGCCGTTGCCGTGGAAGGCCTCCTTGCGATACACCTCGATGAAGGTCGACGCCATGCTCGACGGCAGGTTGGCGACCGAGGCGTTGCGCATCGACAGGGAGAGGATCCCCAGGATGCCGCTGTCGGAGGCGACGCCACCGGCGATGTTGAAGTCCACGACGCGCCCCTCCGTGACCTCGTAGATGACGTCGATCTTGTCGGGGTCGTCGTCGGCGACCTCGAGCCTCACGTCGGGCGGGGGATGCCGGGGGTCGAGGGTGTCGTCAAAGTAGCCGGTGCCGGAGAGGCGCTCGCGGCCGCGCTGGATCTCCGCCAGGTTGGCGCGCTTGCCGGGTAGGGCGCTCAGCTCGCGCCGCAGGACCGCGTCGCGGGTGTGGCCGTGGCCCACCAGCCTGATCTCGCGGTAGGAGCGCTGGCGCCCCTGGGCGAAGCGGTAGACCACCTGCACCTCGCGCCGCTCGTAGTCGCGGATGAAGATCGGCTCCAGCCACTTCCAGCCGCCGGCCAGGGGGTCGTCGAAGAAGTCCTGGGGGATGTAGCCGCGCTCCCCGTAGTAGCGCCCCAGGGCCCCGGTGTCGTGGGCGACGCGCGCCTGCTCGAGGGGATTCCCGGGCTGCATCTCCAGGAGCGCCAGGAGCTCCTCCTCGGGGAAGAGGAGCTCGGCTCGCTCCTCCACCCAATTGCGGCTGGTGGGGTCCCACTCCCGCTCGTAGGCCTCGATCGAGACGGAGGAGACGCGGTAGAGCTCCCCCTGGTCGACCACCACGTGCACGTGCACGCGGTCGCGGTCGTCGCTGAACTTCAGCTCCTCCACCTCGACCGTCACGTCGAGCCAGCCGCGGTCGCGGAAGACCTGACGCATCGCCAACAGGTCCGCTTCGAGCACCTCCCGGTCGAAGACCTTGCCCCACCAGCGCAGGAGGCCGCGCCCCTTGGTATCGACCCGCGCCAGGGAGCGGAGCCCGCCCCTCCAGAGACCCCAACCGGTGTCCGGCAGATCCTGGTTGCCGCGCACGGTCACCTTGGTGCAGCGCACCTTGGGGCCCTCGCGGATCTCGAAGATCACGTCGCTGGCGGCCGAGACACCTCCCTCTGCCTGCTCCTCGCCCGCCTCGGGGGCCGCTCCTCCGGTCACGACGTCCACCTCGGCGAAGTGGAATCCCTGGCGGCGGTAGCCCCTCAGGAGGCGCTGGCGGACGTTGTACGCCTCGTGGACGTAGATCTGCTCGCGTTGATCGAGCAGGGCCCACTCGCGCAGCTTGGAGACGGGGATGCGGTCGTTGCCCACGAAGCGCGGCTCGAGGTCGACGGGCAGCTCCGACACGGGGACGGTGACCTTGACTCCGCCGGGCACCGCCTCCAACCGGGGCTGGAGCACGATCACCCCGTAGGTGTCGAACACGCGCTTGATCCCCGCCCGCTGGCGAACCAGGGCCGGCCAGGGCTCGCCCACGACGATCCCCAGGGTGCGCTGCACGGCGTCGGGGTCGTCGCTCCTGAGACCTTCGAAGCCGAATTCGACCACGATCGGTTGAGTGGCGGCCTCCTGATCCTGCGGATGGGCGTCGGCGGGGGGCAGCAGCGTGGCGACCAGCGCCAGCAGGACGAGAGTGCGGTGGGGAAGCGACACTGGGCGGGGGGGACCGATGACTGGGAGCGTCAGAGGTTGATCGGCTCGGCGATCGACGGAGCGGGGTTCTCGAAGCGCATGATGTTGCCGAAGAACTGCAACTTGACCTTGCCGGTGGGGCCATTGCGCTGTTTGGCCACGATCACCTCGGCCCGGTTCTTGTTCTCTTCGGTCTGGTTGTAGTACTCGGCGCGGTAGAGCATCATCACCACGTCGGCGTCCTGCTCGATCGACCCCGACTCGCGCAGGTCGGAGAGCAGGGGACGCTTGTCCTCGCGCGACTCCACGCCCCGCGAGAGCTGGGAGATGGCCAGGACCGGCACCTCGAGCTCGCGCGACAGCTCCTTCAGGGAACGCGAGATCTGGCTGATCTCCTGCTGGCGGTTCTCCCCCTTGCCGGTCATCAGCTGCAGGTAGTCCAGCACGATCATGTCCAGGCCGTGGGTGTGCTTGACCCGCCTGGCGCGACTCCTGACCGCCATGATCGAGAGCCCCGGCGTGTCGTCGATGAAGAGCTTGCTGCTCTGCAGGTCCCCCGCGGCCTGGGTCAGGTCGGCGTAGTTGGAGGGATCGATCTTGCCGGTGCGCAGGCGGTGGGCGTCGACCGCGGAGCGCGAGCAGAGCATGCGCTGCACGATCGACAGACGCCCCATCTCCAAGCTGAAGAAGAGCACGCGTGGATCGTGATCCCAGTGGCTCGGCCGGTGCAGCACCACGTGCTCCATGATGTTCAAGACGAAGGCCGTCTTGCCCATCGAAGGACGCGCGGCGATGATCGTCAGCTCCCCCGGGTTGAACCCGCCGAGCATCTCGTCCAGCTCGTAGAAGCCGCTCGGCAGGCCGGTCAGGTCGCCGCGGTGGCGGGAGGCGTCGATGCGCTTGAAGGCCTCGGTCAGGGCCTCCGCGATCGGGATCGCACCCCCCCGCTCGCGCCCCTGGGTGATGCGGAAGATGCGGTGCTCGGCGTCGTCGAGCAGCGAGATCACCGCCTCGCTGTCGGGGTTGGTGGAGTAGGCCTCGTCGATGACCGCTCCCGCCTCGGCGATCAGGGCGCGCAGGAGCGACGACTGGGCCACGAGCTGGCCGTGGTGCGTCAGGTGGGCGGCGCTGGTCACGCAGCCGGTCAGCTCCGCCAGGTAGGCGTTGCCGCCGATCGTCGCCAGGTCGCCGGTGGCCTTGAGGGCGTTGCCGGCCGAGATCAGGTCGACGGGGATGTTGCGCTCGCTGAGCTCGAGGAAGACCTCGAAGATGCGGCGGTGGCGCCGGTCGTGGAAGTCCTCGGGGCGCACGAACTCCGCCACGTCCGGAATGCGGTTGGCATCCTGGAGTAGAGCGCCGAGCACGCTGCGCTCGGCCGCCGGGTCGTTGGGTACGACGCGGGCGTGCGGGACTTCGTCCACCGGATCCACGGGTGCGGTCTCTCTGCGCCCCGGAACCCCCCGGAGCAGTGTGGAGCCTAGCTCGGCGCCCTCACCGGTGTCGAGGGTAAACCCGTCACGGGTGGGCTCGCCGGCGTCGGTACTAACCCTCGCTCGCGCTCGCCTGCTCCGCCTGCTCCTCGGGCTCGACGGTCACGGTGATCTGGGCGTAGTGCTCGCCGTGCACGTGGATCTCGACGTAGTGGTCGCCGATCGCCTTGATCGGCGCATCCAGGTGCACGCGCTTCTCCTCGATCTCCGCGCCGGCGGCGGCGACCAGCTCCGCCACCTTGGAGGCGTTCACGGAGCCGTACAGGTGGCCGCCCTCGTCCGCCTTCATGACGGTCTTCACGCGCAGCTTGGAGAGGGTCGCGACCGCGGCCTCGATCTCCGCCATCTGGGCGGCTTCCTCGAGGGCCAGGCGCTCGGCGCGGTGCGCGATCTGGCGCCGGTTGTCCTCGGTGGCGGGGACCGCCAGCCTCTGGGGCAGGAGGTAGTTGTGGGCGTAGCCGGGGGCGACGCTGACCACGTCCCCGCAGCGTCCAAGGCCCCTGACGTGCTCCCTCAGGAGGATGTCAATGGTTCTCTTCATCGGGACCCCCCACTCAGCCCACGAAGGGCAGGAGCGCCACGTGCCGGGCGCGTTTGATGGCCTTCTTGAGCTGCTTCTGACACTGGGTGCAGAAGCCGGTACGACGCCGGGAGAGGATCTGCCCCTGGGGGGTCAGGAACTTCTCCAGGTACTCGGTGTCCTTGTAGTCGATCTTCGGATCGTCGCAGTTGCGGCTGGCGATGACCCCGCGGAAACGGCGTGCCATGACTCAGACCTCCTGCTTGTCGGGGGCTTGAGGGGAATCGCTGCCGGTGCTCTCAGCAGCCGGGGTTGCGGGAGCCGGGGCTTCGGGAGCCGGGGCTTCGGGAGCCGGGGCTTCGGAAGCCGGGGCTTCGGAAGCCGGGGTTTCGGCCGCAGGGGCCTCGGCGGCCTGCGCTGCCGGCTCCGGGGCGGCCTCGGCCGGCCCCTCGCCCTCGCTCGCCGGGGGAGCTCCCTCCCCACGCTCAGTCTGCCGCCCCTCGGGCGCGGGCTCCGGTTCCGGCTCCGGATCCGGGGCGTCGTCGGGGGGCGGAGCGGGGACGGAGAAGCCCTCGTCCAGCTCGGCGCGACTGAGGGCGTCCTCCCCCTCGGGGATCTCGTCCACCGACAGCTCCAGGACCCGCAGCACGCGCTCGTTGAGCTCGAAATCGCGCCGCATGGCCGGGATCCGCTCGGCGGGGATCTCGTAGAAGGTCAAGAGGTAGGTGGCGCGCAGGCGCCCCTTGATCGGGTAGGCCAGCCGGCGCTCGTCCCAACGCCGCGCGGTGTGGACCGTCGCGCCGTGCTTGGTGAGCGTGCTGGTCACGAGCGCCTTGGCGCTCTTCCAGTCGTCCCGGACTGCTTGGTTGTCCAGGAGGAACATGCCTTCGTAGATCTGTGTCACGGTTCTCCTTGTCGGGTCGGCGGACTCCCGGTCGTCAGGACTCCTGGTTCCAGCGGCTGTGGAACCGCGTCATGCACCCCTGGATGTCTCCGCTCGCGAGCCAGTCGAGGATCGCCTCGGCCGCCTCGGCCACGGAGATCTCCGCCTCGACCCGCTCCTCGGCGGGGAAGGGCTGGAGCACGTAACGCGCCGCGTCGGTGCCCTTGCGACCGATCCCCACGCGAAGTCGGGGGAAGCGGTCGGTCGCAAGGTGTTCGATGATGGAGCGCATGCCACGGTGGCCTCCGGAGCTGCCGTGGGGTCGAATGCGGAGCCGACCCAGCTCGAGGTCCAGGTCGTCGTAGACGACGAGGAGATCCTCGCTGGCCAGCTCCAGGAAGCGGGCCACGGGGGCCACGATCTGGCCGGAGCGGTTCATCCAGGCCCCGGGGCAGAGCAGGAACCCGTCGGGTCCCTCGATCCGGCACCAGTCGAACGCCCGCGGGCCGCCGTAGCCCTCGAGGTGGCGTGCGCTGCGAAAGAGCCCCCCCCGCCGCTCCGCCAGGCGCTCCAGCACGTGGAAGCCCACGTTGTGACGCGTCCAGCGGTACTCGGGACCGGGATTGCCCAGGCCGACGATCAGCCGAGTCATCAGGCGGTCGGTTGAAGGTCGAGGGGGCCGCCCCAGGAGTGGAGCCCGGGGGCGGAAAAGGGGGAGCAGTGTAACGGCGCGCCAGCGGGGCGCAACCTCGGGGGTGGTCGAGCCCCCCGGGGCGCCCCGCGCGCCGCGCCCCGATCAGCCCTCGTCTCCTTCGGATTCGGCTTCCTCGGGAGCCTCCCCCTCGGCCTCGGCGGCCTCGGCGGCGGCGGCAGCGGCGGCTTCCTCCTCCTCGGCGGTGACGGGGAGCGCCTCCGCGGCGCCGCGCAGGGCGCCCACGACGGCGATCTCGGTCTCGGGGGGCGTCAACAGGGTGACCCCCTCCGGCATGACCAGGTCGCCGGCGGTGAGGTGTGTCCCGGTGACCAGCCCCTCGACGCTGACCTCGATGTCGTTGGGGATCTTGGAGGGGATCGAGCTGATCGTGACCTGGGTCATGCTCTGGGTCAGGACCCCCTCCTTCACCTGGCCGTAGAAGCGCAGCTCCACCTCGCTCTCGGTGGCCACCCCGCGCTGCACGCGCTTGAACTCCACATGCAGAATGCGGTCGCCGAGGGCGTCCCACTGCAGTTCGCGCACCACGCCGACGTGCGGCTCGCCTTCGACCAGCAGGTCGAAGAGCTGCACATGCTGCCGCCGCGCCGTGAGGAACTCGACCTCGTCGAAGTGCAGGTTCAGGTGCTCGTGCTCGCCGTCGGTCGGGATGCTGGCGATCATGCGACCCTCTCGGCGCAGGGCGCGTGAGGCGCGGCTACCGAGCTCGGTGCGGACTTGACATTCGATGTTGACGCTGACGGGCATCGTGGCTCCTGGATGGTTCGTCGCCCCCCCAGGGGGAGGGCGCACAGGATGATGGGATCTAGGGGAGGGTGTTCTCGAACGGCCGCCGACTACTCGAAGAGGGAGCTCACCGAGTCGGCGTCGTGGATGCTCTTGATGACCTGGGCGATCAGGGGGGCGACGCTGATCGTCTGCAGTCGCCTGGGGATCGGGCCGGTCTGGGGGATGGTGTCGGTGACGAGGATACCGTCCACCGGGGCCGCGTCGAGCCGCTCCACCGCGGGCCCGCAGAGGACCGCGTGGGAGACGGCGATGTAGACCTTCGCCGCGCGTGCGGTGCGCAAGGCGGAGGCGGCCTGGGTGATCGATCCCCCGGTCGAGATCATGTCGTCGACGATCACGCACTCGCGCCCGCTCACCTCGCCGATGACGTGCTCGATGGCGGTCTCCGAGCCCGAGAGGCGGCGCTTGTCGACGATCGCCAGATCCGCCTCCAGGCGCTTGGCGTAGGCGCGGGCCATCTTGGTGCCCCCCACGTCGGGGGTGACGATCACCGGCCGCTCCAGCCCCAGATCCTCGACCGCCTGCAGCAGCACGGGGCGGGCGTAGAGGTGGTCGACGGGGATGTCGAAGAAGCCCTGGATCTGGGCGGCGTGCATGTCGAGGGTCACGACGCGGTCCGCCCCCGAGACGCTCAGGGTGTTGGCCACCACCTTGGCGCTGATCGGCACGCGCCCCTCGTCCTTGCGGTCCTTGCGGGCGTAGCCGAAGTAGGGCATCACCGCCGTGATGCGGCCGGCGCTGGCGCGGCGCAGGGTGTCGAGCAGGAGCAGGAGCTCGACCCAGTTCTCGTTGACCGGCGGGCAGGTCGGTTGCAGCACGAAGCAGTCCCTGCCGCGCAGGTCCTGCTTGATCTTGATGTCGATCTCCTTGTCGGGGAAGCGATCGATCTCGGCCTTGGCCAGGGGGATCTCCAGCTCTTCGGAAATGCGCTTGGAGAGCTCCGGATGGGCGGTGCCCGAGAGCAGGGTCAGTTCGCCGTTGTAGCTGGCCATGGCGGTCTCCGGCGGGCTACTCGCCGGGGGGCGGTTTGGGCGCGAACTTGCGCGCCGGCATGCCGACGAAGGTGTCGCCGGGTTGCATGGCTGCCGAACGCGTGATGACGGCACCCGCGCCTGTGGTGGTGTCGTCGGGGAGGGTGTTGGGGGCCACCACGATGGTGCCCGAACCTATGAAGACCCGGTCTCCCACCTCGGTGGGGTGTTTCGCCTTGCCGTCGTAGTTGGCGAAGATCGTGCCGGCACCGACGTTGCTCTTGGCGCCGATCACGGTGTCCCCCAGGTACGACAGGTGCTTGGCCTTGGAGCCCTCTCCCAGGGTGGAGTTCTTGCACTCGGTGAAGTTGCCCACCTCGGAGCGGTCCTTCAGCACGGTCCCGGGCCGCAGTTGGGTGAAGGGTCCCACCTCGCATCCCGCTCCGATCTTCACTCCGGAGTGGATGTAGGTGCAGGGCAGGATGTGGGTCCCCGGTCCGATCTCGACCCCGTGGGAGACGAAGGTGGTGGCGGGATCCTCGATCCGGACCCCGGCGGCCATGTGCTCCTCCAGGATGCGCCACTGCATCGCGCAGCGGGCGTCCGCCAGCTGGGCCAGGGTGTTCACCCCCAGGCCCTCCTCGACGTCGCCCAGCTCGACGGTCACCACGTCGCGGCCCGCCTCCACCGCCATCCCCGGCAGATCGGTCAGGTAGTACTCCCCCTGGGCATTGTCGTTCGCCAGCCGCGGCAGGTCGGCGACCAGGGCCCGGCCGTCGAAGCAGTAGACACCCAGGTTGACCTCCCCCACCGCGAGCTGCTCCTCGTCGCAGTCCTTGTCCTCGACGATGCGCTCGAACTCGCCGTCGCCGTCCCGGAGGACCCGCCCGTAGCCGCGCGGGTCGGGGAACCAGGCGCTCATCATCGCCAGGCCGCCCTCCCCGGCCTCCTCCTGGGCCTCGATCAGGACGGAGAGGCTCTCGGCGCTGAGCAGGGGCATGTCGCCGTAGAGCACCACCACCCGCTGCGCTCCGATCAGTCCGGGCATCGCCACCCGTACGGCGTGGCCGGTGCCGAGCTGGGGCTCCTGGACGAAGACCTCGAGGGGTGTCGTCCCGGCCGCCGCGCGGGCCGCCTCCCCCACATCCTCGGAGCCGTGCCCCACCACGAGCAGCACCCGATCGGGGTCGAGGCTCAGGGCCTGATCGACCACCCAGGCCACTATCGGCCGCCCGCAGATGGGATGCAGGACCTTCGGCCGGGTGCTCTTCATGCGGGTACCCTGGCCGGCAGCCAGGATCACCACGGTCGTGCCGCTACCCATGATCTCGGAGGGGAGGAGGGTGCTCGAAGGGGCCTCGCGCCCCGGGAACGCGAAAAGAAGGCGAGGAGGGTAGTCCCCTCCCACGGGTGCGTCAAGCGCGGCCCAACCGCTACCCTCTGCGCCCACGATGAGCTTCCGGCACCGGATCTCCAGCGCGGTGGGGTGGCTGATGGACCGCAAGGTCCCGACTCCCCTGCGCGCCCCCTTCTACCGGACCTACGCCCGCTGCACCGGGGCGGTGCTCGACGAGGCGCTCGGTCCCCTCACGATCTACCCCAGCCTGGGCGCCTTCTTCGTACGGCGCCTGCGGGAGGGGGCGCGGCCGATCGACGGGGCGCCGGAGTCGCTCATCTCACCCGTGGACGGCAAGCTGCAGAGCGTCGGTCGGGTGGAGCGGGGGCGCCTCCTGCAGGCCAAGGGGCAGGACTACGGGTCGCGCGAGCTCCTCGACGGGGTGGGCGCGGACCTCGAGCTGGAGGGCGCTCGCGCCTGGACCCTCTACCTCTCCCCGGCGGACTACCACCGCATCCACGCCCCCGAGGGGGGACGGCTGGTGGAGGTGCACTGGGTCCCCGGGGAGCGCCACAGCGTGGCCCCGAAGGTCCTCGCCCGCCGGGAAGTGCTGGCGATCAACGAGCGCTGCGTCCTGCGCCTCGAGACGCAGCGCGGTCCGCTCCTGATGGTCCTGGTGGGCGCCCTGAACGTGGGCCGCATCCGGGTGCTCGGCATTGAGCCGGGGGTGGACGCGACCCCGGACCGCCCCCTGGAGCGGGGCGAGGAGCTGGCGCGCTTCGAGATGGGCTCCACCGTGGTCGTGATCGCGCCCCCCACCGCGGAGGGGATCCCCGAGCCCACCGTCCAGGTCCCCGCCACCCCCGTACGGGTGGGCCTCCCGATCGGTCGTTGGCCGTGAGCGAGCTCGATCCGAAGACGATCCGGCTCTGCCGCCTGACCGCCGCCCTGGTGCTCGGCGCCTGGGAGCAGCTGACGGCCCTGCGCCGCGACGCCCCCCCCGGGGAGCCGGACCGGGAGTGGCGCGAGGCGGTGCTGCAGTGCCACCTCTTCGCCGGCTTCCCGCGCCTGGTGGAGGCCTACGAGGTGCTGGACCGCGCGGGGGGGCTCGGTGAGCCGGAGGACGGCGAGAGCGAGGAGGGGGTCCTCTCCCCCCAGGAGGCCCAGGCGCGCGGAGCGACCCTCTTCGAGCGCATCTACGGCCCCTCCGCCCCCTCGGTGCTCGAGCGCCTGGCGGGCTTCCACCCCGACTACCACCGCTGGATCGCCGGCCACGCCTACGCGCGGGTCCTCTCCCGACCCGGCCTGGCGGCGGACCGCCGCGAGCTGTGCGCGGTCGCCGCCCTGCTCGCCACCGGCCAGGACCGCCAGCTCGCCAGCCACGCCCGCGGAGCGGTGCGCTGCGGCGCCACGGCGGCGCAGGTGGCGGCGGTGCCGAAGGTGATCGCCGATCTGGCGGAGGAGAGCGTCCTCGCTCGGGGGCGGGCGGTGCTGGAGCGCTTCGCCAGGTGAGCGTGCCGGGGCTGTCGCCGCCGCTCGTCGTTCTCGGCGCGCTGTCGTCCCCCATGCTCCGGGGGGGATTCCCTGCGAGGCCTACTTGCCCTGCCGCTCGAGGGCCTTCATCTCGGTCGGGATCCCATCGTCCCCCTGCTGCTCCATCCACTCCAGGAGCTCCGCGCGCAGGCCGTCCATGATGTCGCGGTAGGCGGGATCCGCGGCGAGGTTGCGCAACTCGTGGGGGTCCGCGAGCACGTCGTAGAGCTCCTCGGCCGGCCGGTGCTGGTAGGCGCGGGCGCGAGCGGCGCTGGCGGGATCGCTCTCGCCGGCGGCCCGCCAGCTGGCGAAGATGGCGCCCAGGTTGCCTTCGGAATGCGTGCAGAGGTTCGTGAAGGCGGACTCGTGCGCGAGGTTCCAGATGTACTTGAAGCGCCGCGAGCGGATCGAGCGGATGGGATAGCACTCCGAGCCCCGCTTGATGCCGCGAGTCGTGTGCACGCCGTAGACCCGGTCGCGATGCTCGTCGGCTTCACCCTCCAGGACCGCGAGGAAGCTCTGGCCGTCCAGGCCCTCGGGAACCTCTCCCCCCGCCGCCTCCACGATCGTCGGCACGAAGTCGACGTACTGGATCAGCGCGTCGGTGTGCGAACCCGCGCGCACGCGACCGGGCCAGCGGACGAGGAAGACCGTGCGCAGGCCATCGTCGTAGCAGGTCCACTTGCCGCCGAAGGGCAAGGCGGAGCCCTGCTCGCTGGTGAAGACGAAGAGCGTCCGGTCCGCGCTGCCGCTCTCTTCGACCAGATCGAGGCAGCGGCCCACCTGACCGTCGAGATGCGTCACCTCGGCGTAGTAGTGCGAGAGCGCCTCCCGCGTCTCGGGGGTGTCGACGAGATACGGGGGAACCTCGATCGCTGCGGGGGGGTACGCCGAGGCATCCCCCTCGTTCCAGGGCGTGTGCGGCTGCTTGGAGGCCACGACCAGGCAGTACGGCTGCTCGGCATCGCGCGTGATGAACTCCTCGATCGCCTCGAAGTCGAGCCCGCCCTTGCCCACCTTCTCGAAGGGGAAGCTCCCACGCGGCTTGACGTGCGACTTCCCAGCCAGCCCCACGCGGTAGCCGAGCGCCTCGAGGTGGTGCACCAGGCTGCGAGTCCCTTCGTACACCCGGCTGTGATTCGGATACGCGCCGTTGCGAACGGGGAAGATCCCCGTGTAGAGCTGCTGGCGGGTCGGAGCGCACATCGCCGTGGACGTGAAGGCGCTGTCGAACCGCAGGCCCTCACGCGCGAGGCGATCGAGGTTGGAGGTGCGGACCTGCTGGCTGCCGTGGGGACCGCAGTCGCCGTAGTGCATGTCGTCGGCGATCACCAGCAAGACGTTCGGGGGCGCGGAATCGGCCTCCGCCACGGGCTCGTCCACCACCCGGCAGGCGGCCAGGATCGTGACCAGCACGATCGACATCATCGGACTCATCGATTCGCTCCCACCGTTGAGTACGGTATCACTCCAACCAGGAGCTGGACGAAAATGCGCAAGCGAGCCTCCTCTCTCTCGACCCTGACGGCGATCGGGCTGTGCGCTTCCAGCTGCACGCTGATGCCCTCACCCGAAGAGCTCTACGGGCCGGCCGCGGCGCTGTGCGTGTCGGGGGAGCGCCTCTACGCCTGCGCCGGCGAGAGCGTCGTCCTCCTCGACCCCTCTCCCGACGGGGATCTCGCGTTGGTCGGGGTGTGGACCTCGAGCGGCGGCGTTCACGACGTCGAGGTGGCGGGTGACCGGGCCTTCGTCGCCGCCGCGCAGCGCGGGCTCGTGGTCCTCGATCTCTCGCAACCCGCGCAGCCGGTGGCGGAACGGGTGCTCGAGACCGGGGGCGCGGCGCTGGGGGTCCGCTTGCTCGACGGACGGCTCCTGGTCGAGGCGGAGGGAGCCGAGCTCGTCGTCGATCGCGAGGACTGGAGCGTGGAGCCGCTGGAGCGGGGGAGTGGAACCGCCGGCGATCCTCACGCAGGGAGCTGCGTCGCAGGCGACCTCCGCTACCGGACGGACCTGCAGAAGCTGTACGTCGAGGACCTCTCGCACCCCGCTGCGCCCGCGCTGCTCGGCTCCTGTCCGCTCCCGCTCGAGCGCGGGGTGGAGGGCCGAACGCTCGTCGTCGTCGCGGGCGGGCTGGCCTTCACCTCCATCGAGCAGTCGCTGTACGAAGAGCATCTGGCGATCGTGGACGTCCGCGATCCGCGCGCGCCGAGGGGGCTGGGGCACGTGCTGATCGGCGCCACGGTGGACGAGCCGATCGAGGACGTGGTGGTGCTCGGCCGCTACGCCTACGTCGCGGCGGGCTACGGCGGGATCCGCGTGGTCGACATCTCCGATCCGGGGGCTCCGGCGATCGTGGGCACCTTCGAGACCAGCACGCAGCGTTGAGGCGGCGGCCGCGTCTCTTTCCCGGCTGGACCCGGAGCTCGCTACCCTGGTAGGACCGTCCCCGGCCAGGCGCCGGCGGATCCCGGACCGTCGCAGGTGAATCTGGACACTGGAGGTCTCCAGCATGAGCTCGAATCACGTCGATCTTCCCCGGACCTCGCGCCGCACCTTCCTCGGCGCCGCCGGCTCGGCCCTCCTGGGGGCGAGCGTCGCTCGAGCGCTCCCGAAGAAGGGGCGCGCGAAGGTGCGCCTGGCCGTGGTGGGCGGCGGCTTCGGGGCGAACCACCACTGGCACGAGCACCCCGACTGCGAGGTGACCGCGGTCACCGACCTGGTCGAGGACCGGCGGCAGCGGCTGGTGCAGGCGTACGGCTGCGAGCAGGTCTTCCCCTCGATGGAGGTGATGCTGGAGCAGGCCGCCGACAGCTTCGACGCGGTGGCCGTCTTCACCGACGCTCCGAGCCACGCGCAGCACGTCATCGCCTGCATGCGGGCGGGCAAGCACGTGACGTGCGCCTGCCCGGTGGCGATCACCCTGGAGGACTGCGCGGCGCTCGTCGCGGTGAAGCAGGAGACCGGGCTCACGTACATGATGCACGAGTCGAGCTGGTACCGCCAACCGTGCATCGCCGCCCGCGAGCTGTACGAGGCGGGCGAGTTCGGGCAGCTCTGCTACTCGGAGGTCGAGTACTACCACCCCGGGATCGGGACGCGCAGCAACTCGCTGTCGCGCTGGCAGGGACTGAAGTCCTGGCGCTACGGCTTCCCCCCCATGCTCTATCCCACCCACTCCCTCGGTCTCCTCGTGGGTGTCACGGGCGAGCGGATCGTCAAGGTCTCCTGCGCGGGGCAGCACGTGGGCGACGACTTCCCGACCGCGGAGGAGAACGCCTACGGCAATCCCTTCGACAACGAGATGGCCCTGGGCATCACGAACCGCGGCAACATCTGCCGCTTCGGCGTGTTCTGGAACGTGGCCGCGCACGGGGAGCGCGGGCAGTGGCTCGGCGAGAAGCTCTCCTGCTACATGGGTGGCTCCGGGGGCCAGCCGCAGGCGAGGATGCAGCTCCATGGACGCTCCGAGGCGTGGAACGTCCCCAACTACTGGGAGACGGACCGTCTCCCCGAGGCGCTGCGGCATCCGAGCGGGCACGGGGGGAGTGCCTCGTTCCTCTCGGCCGAATTCGTCGACGCCCTCGTGAAGGGGCGCGAGCCCAGCGTCGATCTCTACGAGTCGATCGCGATGACCGCGCCGGGCATCGTGGCCCACGAGTCGGCCCTAGTGGGCGGCGAGCAGCTCGACGTGCCCGACTTCGACGCATCGTGAGCGATCGCTTGGGGCACGCCCCGAGGTTAGGATAGGCGCGCACGTCCAGTCCGCCCCCCAGCCGGATGGGCCGGGAGGGCGGTGCCGAGGTCTTTTGTCGCGATCAGGGGGTCCACGATGGAGGAGCGGTCCATGCAGTCGCCGTCTATGGAGGGAGCCGCTCGTCTCGAGGAGCGGATCGCCGACCTCGAGAGCGAGCTGGCCGCCCGGAACGAGGAGCTCGAGGCGCTGCGCAGGGACAAGGGACGCATCGAGCTGGCGCTCGAGGGCGCGGAGCTGGCCCTCTGGGACCAGGACTTCCGCGCCAACCACATCATGCGCAGCCCCCGCTGGATGGAGATGCTCGGATTCGATCCGTCGGAGATCGGGGGAGGCGCCGAGGCTTGGCTGGACCTGGTGCACCCCGAGGATCTCGCCAGCGTCCTGGAGACGGCGCGCGCACACGAGGCCGACGAGTGCCCGCTCTTCAAGGTCGAGCACCGCATGCGCACGGAGGACGGCCAGTGGAAGTGGATCCTGAACTGGGGGAGGATCGTCGAGCGGGACCCCGATGGCGCCCCCCTGCGCGCGGTCGGGATCCACCTCGACGTCAACGATCGCAGGCGCGCCGAAGAGGCGTTGAGGAAGAGCAAGGAGCGCTTCCGGGAGCTGGCCGATCTCCTGCCGCAGACGATCTTCGAGCTGGACACCGAGGGCCTGGTCACCTACCTGAACCGCCACGGCTACCAGTCGACCGGCTACGGCGAGCAGGACGTGGCGCGGGGGCTGAGCTTCACCAGCTTGTTCGCGGTCGGCCAACGGAAACGGGTGGAACGAGCCATCCGCGATGGGATGCGGGCCGAGGGGACGAGCTCCCACGAGTTCCTCGCGCAGCGCAAGGACGGGCCCGCCTATCCCGTGCTCCTCTGCGATCGTGCCATCCACCACGACGGCGAGGTCGCCGGCCTGCGCGGATTCCTGGTCGACATCACCGATCGCAAGCGTGCGGAGCGCGAGCTGGCCAAGGCGGACAAGCTGGATTCGATCGGCGCCCTCGCGGGCGGGATCGCGCACGACTTCAACAACATCCTCTCGGCGATCATCGGCAACCTGTCCCTGGTGCGCTCGGACCTGGGAGCGGGCATCGGGAACGACGAGCTCCTGCGCGAAGCCGAGAGCGCTGCCTTCCGGGCTCGTGACCTGACGCAGCAACTCCTGACGTTCGCGAAGGGCGGCGCCCCGATCCTCAAGCGCGCCTCGATCCTCTCGATCGTCGAGGAGGCGGCGCAACTCGCCCTGCGCGGTTCGAACGTGAAGTGGGAGATTCGCCAGAACGGGGACCTCGACGGGGTGCGGGTGGACGAGGGCCAGATCCACCAGGTCTTCAGCAACCTGCTGATCAACGCCGACCAGGCGATGCCGGAGGGCGGGTGCATCCGCATCGAGTGCGGGAACGTCGACCTCGGTCACCGCGACCAGCCGCCTCTGGAACCCGGCCGCTACGTGCGGGTCCGAGTGCGGGACGGGGGAGCAGGGATCTCCGACCGCGACCTGAAGAGGATCTTCGACCCCTTCTTCACCACCAAGGAGGGCGGCAGCGGGCTCGGGCTCGCCACCGCCTACTCCATCGTCCGCAATCACAACGGCTTCATCGGAGCCGACTCGAAAGCGGGGATCGGTACGACCTTCACCGTCCACCTGCCCGCGGCCAACGGTCGGGAGGCGGACGTCTCCGACCCCGAGATCGAGACGCCGAGCAAGGGCAAGGGGCGCATTCTCGTCCTCGACGACGAACAGGCGGTGAGGAGGCTCGCGGGGCGCGCGCTCAGGGCTCTCGGCTACACGACGGAGCTGGTCGAGGATGGGGACGCGGCCCTCGAGGCCTATCGCGCGGCCCAGGTCTCCGGCGATCCCTTCGACGCCGTGATCCTGGACCTGACCATCCCGGGTGGGCTCGGTGGACTCGAGACCCTGAGGCGATTGCTCGGCATCGATCGCCAGACCTGCGCCCTCGTGTCGAGCGGCTATTCGAACGACCCGGTCCTGGCCAACTACGAGAGCTACGGCTTCGCGGGCCGTCTGACAAAACCGTATCGAGTCCAGGACCTCAGCGAGGCGCTGAGGGAGGTCCTGAGTCGTTGAGCCCTGCCAGACCGGAGGAACCACCATGTTGAAGACGAACAGCGACCGGCTCGTCAAGCTCGCCGTGCAAGGCAAGGTCTGCTTCCCCTCGGCCCAGAGGGTCCACTTGCCCGACGCCGAGGGACGGCCCTTCCTGCTGCCGAGTGTCGGCGGCATCACCTACAACGTGCGCGTGGGAGACCCCGCCTTCGGCTGGGCCGGAGATCACATCGAGGCCGGGGTCTCGACCGTCTTCGACGAGGAGAAGCGCGACGGCGAGCAGAACCGCGCCTACAACTTTTTCTCCTGCGTGGGCAACCAAGCCGTGGTCGTGACGGGCAAGGCCAAGGGCGCCAAGGGCGTCGTGCTCGGCCATCACGGGGGCGCCGAGCACGTCATGCTCGACTTCGACGAGCAGACCCTCGAGAAGCTCACCCTGGACGACAAGTTCCTGGTCAAGGCTTGGGGGCAGGGGCTCGAGCTCAGCGACTACCCCGGCATCCGCGTCTACAGCCTGGACCCCGGGCTGCTCGAGAAGCTGAAGATCCGCGAGCTGCGCGGCGGACGCCTCGAGGTGCCGGTGACCGCGGTCGTCCCGGGCCACTTGATGGGCTCCGGCACCGGCTCGATCGCCATGGGGACCGGCGACTACGACATCATGACCACCGACCGCGAGGAGATCGCCGAGCGGGGCCTGGATGAGCTGTGCTTCGGGGACTTCGTCGCGATCAGCGACCACGACAACCACTTCGGCCGCAGCTGGCGCCGCGGGGCGATGACGATCGGGATCGTCATCCACTCCGACTGCCTGCTGGCCGGACATGGGCCCGGAATCGTGACCCTGCTCAGCAGCACCGAGCCCCTGATCCAGCCGCGCGTCACCTCCACCGCCAACCTGGGGCGCATCCTGCGCATCGGCCGCTATCGCGCCAAGCCCCGCCGCAAGGCCTCGAAGAAGAAGCGCGGCGCGAAGTGAGCCCCGGAACCGGTGGCCACCCTCAGCGCAGGGCGAAGCCGGCCAGCGCGGCGCCATCGCGGCGGATGGCGAACCCCTGAACGAAGAACCAGCCGACGTCGGGCGCAGAGCCGAGCTCGGCGGGACCCGCGATGAGCTCGTCCGCGGGCCGTCCGTCCTCGGGCCGCAGGCGCCACAGGTGACCATCGACGCGGTCCTGGAGCCAGATGGAGCCCGCCGCGACGCGCGGTACGAGCGGAGGCCCCAGATGGCACTCGGCGGAGAGGGCGGGCTCGTGCCGCCAGAGAAGCGCACCGTCCCGCGGGTCGAGTGCGAGCGCCGAGCCGTCTCCGGTCGTCAGGACCAGCATGCCCTCGGAATGGAGGATCGCGTTGCGCGGCGCAGCGTCGAGTGCAACCTGCCAGACCCGAGCACCGCTCGCCGCGTCCAGACAGGTGACCGTGCCGTCCATGGCGCCTGCGACGAGGTGCTCTCCGACGAGCACCGGCTCGATGAAGCGGGAGCGCGTGGCGTGCTTCTCGGTGTACACCTGCCAACCGAACTCCCCGCTCGCATCGATGCTGGCGATCATCGAGTCCAGCTGAGCCCAGAACTCGCGCCCTCCCGCCGACAGGAGGGAACCGTCGAAGGCCAGGATGCCGCCCGGCACTGGGAGGCGGTGGGAGCGCAGGCTCTCACCCGTCTCCCGGTCGAGGATCTCGAGCCTTCCTTCCCCGTCGATGACCGCGACGGCGTGGGGGAGGATCTCGACGTCGCCCACGCGCAGACCCATCGAGTGGGTCCAGCGCGGCTCCGGCTCGCCGGCCTCGACGCACACCAGCGTCACGGGATCGTCGGGGTAGACGATCTCTCCCGTCTCCGGATCGACTCTCACGACGTACTGCGAGAGATCGGCGAGGACGACGACGCTCAGGGCGCCCGCGGTCCAGACCCCCATGGCGGTGAAGGAGCGCTCGGCCGCGGAGTCGAGCACGAGCTCCGTCCGCCGCAGGTCCTCGCCCGTGCTGGGATCGATGGCGAACAACGCGCAGCCGTCGCCCGAGACTCCGACCAGGCCTTCAGCGGTCGGGCGCAGGCGCGCGCCGGCGTCGATCGTCCGAGACCAGACCGCCTCCCCTCCGGGCCGCAGGCGGCTCAGGGTCCGCGAGCGTCCCAGGCTCAGGATGCAGGCCGCGGTCGCCGTGATCTGACGGGGCTCGACGCCGTCGAACCCACTGTTGCACCAGGTGCAGCTCTCGATGAGGCACTCGAAGGAACCGTCGTCGCGCTGGTGGCGAAGCAGGGCGTCGATCCAGCGCTCGCGGAAGCGCAGCCAGTCGGCTCGCCCGGTCGTCTGGGTCGCGATCGCCCCCATGAAGAGATGCTGATGCGGGTCGGCGTGGCCGTGAGCGAGCTCCTCGATGTGGCGCCGCACGTACCCGACGGCCGCCTGGTAGCTCTCCGAAGCGTGCTCACCCAGCGCGGCCAGGGCGACCTGGGTGCCGGCCGTGCGCCCGGCCTCGTGGAGCTGCAGCTTGGTCGGACCCCCGTAGGGCATCGCGCCGGAAGGGGATTGAACGCGACGCAACAGGGCGAGCGCCTTCTCCACCACGTCCTCGTCGAGGCTCACGCCGTGCCGCCGGCAGAGCCCCAGCGCGAAGACCGCGCTGTTGCAGGCCGCGATGAGGGTCGCGGGATAGACGCTCTCGTCATCCCAGGCGGAATCGTGCCCCCAGCCGCCCTCCACGTTCTGGTCGACTTGGATCTGCTCGGCGATGAGCTCGAGGGACGCGAGATCCTGCGAGCCGCGCTCTCGCATCTCGGCGCAGTAGAGGGCCACCGCGGCCATCGCGAAGGCGCGCTCCATGTGGAGCTCGGGCAGCACGGCCTCCAGTCGCTCCGCGATGCGCCCGCGCTCGGCGGTGAAGCGTTCCGGCTGAGGCGCGAGCTCGAAAGCGAGGCCGGCGAGGGACAGCGCGATCGCGTCGGCGACCGGGTTTCCGGGATCGGGCTCGTCGACGATCGAGTGCGTCGCCAACCACGCCAGGGCTCGTTCGAGAGCGTCCTCACAGGGCGCGCAAGCGCGAGGACAGGTCGCGTCGTGAGCGGGCGTCTGCACGGCTCCTCCGAGAGCCACCGACGCCGGAACGAGGAGCGCGATCGCCCGCGCGAAGGCTCGGATCTTCATGCTGCGTTCCCCCTCGAGGATCGAACACCGGGTCTGCCCCGTCTTCACTCAGCCAACGTACGACGCGCTGCGCATGGCCCCCGACGCCAACTAGAGAATCTCCAGGATCCCCGCACCCCGCCCGTCCGTCAGCGTCAATGTATTGGCCCGGTAGTGGCTGCCGATCGCGATCTTGGCGTTCCACGGGCGCGGCTCCTTGTCGGCCACGATGCCGAGGGCCACCGCGGCGAAGGCCCGCGCTCGCGGAGTGATCTCGCGGTCGTCCAGCATGCGGATCAGGGGCTCGATCGAGCGCGCGTCGCCGATGGCGCCGAGGCCGCTGGCGATCGAGGCCTGGGCCGCCAGGCTGCCGGCCCGCTCGAGGGTGGCGCACATCTCCGGCACCAGGTTCTTGTCCCCCAGGAGCCCCATGGCGATCGCCGCCTGACGCAGGAGCGCCGGACGGTAGCGCGAAGCGCGCACCACCGTGCGCACCGGCTCGAGCGCCTCGGGGGCGCCGGTCATGCCCAGGGCCAGGCAGAGGTAGCCGCGGGTGTCGTCGTCGGCCACCTCCTCGAGGCGCGCCAGGAGCAGCGGCACCGCCGCGGCGTCGCGGCGCATGCCTAGGGCGATCGCCAGGGCCCCCACCTCCCGCGGCGCACGCGCCTCGGTCAGGGCCGCCCTCAGGGCCTCGCCCACCGCCCGATCGGGCTCCCCGCCCACATCCAGCTCGCCGCGGCCCACGACGCCGAGGGCCATCGCGGCCCAGGGGCGGTCCAGGTTCGCGCCGCCCACCAGGGCCTCGAGCAGCCGCCCGCGCAGGCGCGCTCGGCCGGCGAGGGGCGCGGCGCCGACGCCGGGACGCGCGGCGACCCGACCGATCCCGACGATCGCGAAGTGGCGCAGGTCCAGGTCGCCGCCGCCGCGGGAGGCGTGCACCAGGGCGTTGCGCGCGCGGGCGTCGACCGCGCTGGCTCCCGAAGTGGCCGCGTGCCCCAAGGCCAGCATCAGGCCCTGTCGCACGAGGCGTGGGGTGTCGCGCTGCTCCAGGGCGTCGCACCAGGCGCCGAGCTGCGCCGCCCGCGCGGGCTCCGGCAGGCCGACCAGGAGCCGGGCGCCGACGCTCGGGACGTGCGCCCGGGTCAGCTCGCGCAGGTCCGCGTCCTGCAGCCGCTCGGAGAGCCAGCGCAGCTGCGCCTCGCGCGAGCTCCACGGCCGGCCGAGCGGGTCGCCGCCGACCCGGAGCGGCACCAGGCCGACGGCGACCAGGCAGGCCACCTCGACGTCGGGGCCCGGGAGCTCGCGCGCCGCCTCGAAGGTCTCGACCAGGGCGCGCACGGTCCAGGCGCGCAGGGCCGGGTGGCGGTTGGCGTGGGCCACCAGCCCCAGGCCGTAGGCGGCGAAGGCGCGCGTGCGCAGGGGCACGCCGCGGGGGCGCCGAACCCGCGCGCGGCCGAGCGCGCTGTCGCGCAAGAGCCCTTCGAGAGTGGGCGCGGCGCCCGTTCCGGCGAGGATGCCGAGGGAGACCGCGGCGGTCTCGGCGATCTCCTGATTGTCGTCGGCCAGGTAGTCGGCGATCACGCGCGCGAGCGCGTCCTCCCCCGGTCGGTCGCCGATCTTGGCCAGGGCGATCAGAGCGCCGGTGACCACGTCCCCGTCGCGCTCCGCCTCGAGCGCATGCAGGAGAGCGGGCACCACCTCGCTCCGGATCTGCTCGGCGCTGGGGCGCATGCGGTCGCGGGCGTGGTGGGCCGGCGCGTGGCCGAGGAAGAACTCGATCGAGTCCGGCTCCAGATCGGAGGTGTGCAGCGCCGCCTTGAGCTCGAGGTAAGCGTGCTGGTCGAAGCCCCACCAGCGCTGCCAGACGGTCTCGTCGGGCCCGGCGACGCTCGGTCCGGGTACGGTCGGTCTGGGCACGGCCGGCGGACGCGGGTCGCGCTTCGCCCCCGGGGTGGTGGCGGTCGAGCCGGTGGCCGGGGTCGGCGCGCTGCCACCCTGGCCCCCCGACGCGCCCCCACCGTCCGGGGGCGGCGCCGAGTCCGCCGGCCCGCGGTAGGCCCCGCCGTGGGCCAGGATCGGGCCGGCGAGCAGCAACAGGAGTAGGACGCGCATCGCGCGGGCCTAGGAGCAAGGGGCGTGCCACGCGTCCAGGGGCCCCCCCATCCGGACGCGGCGTTCCGGACCCGAAACGGCGGCTGCCGCGGGCCCCCCGCCCTCACACTCACCCACCGACCGCCGCGTCGCCGCCGTCGTGGGCGAGCAGCTTGCGCGTGACGAGGGCTAGGCCGATGGCAGCGGTCGCGCAGGCGAGAGTGGCGCCGAGCGCGGGGCCAGAGCGGCCGTAGATCCACCACCCGGTCGCGAAGAGCGCGGCGTAGACGGTGAGGCAGCCCAGAGCGATGGCCAGGAGAGCCCAGCGGAAGGGCAGCCCCATGGGTCGGATGCTGCGACGGAAAGCTGCCAGGCGCTCGGGATCGACCCTCGGCGTCAGCAGAACGGTCGCGATCCAGATCACGGTGGTCAGGCCCACCGCCAGCGGCTTCTGCCAATAGCCCAGGGCCGTGCCGATCGACTCGAAGGACTCGCCGTCGGCACCGTACCGGTAGGGCGTGAAGGTCAGCACCAGGGCGATGATCCCGGAGGCCACCATGCCGGCGATCTCGCCCCACGCGTTGATGCGCGGCACGAACCAACGCAAGAGGAAGATCAAGCCCGTACCCGCGCCGAACATGATGATGATGTCGAAGAGCTGCGTGGCGTTCTGCAGCATCAACGCCACGGCGGCGGCCAGCACCATCTGGACCACGGTGAAGACCCGCCCCGCCCAGACCAGCTCCTTCTCACTCGACTCGGGGCGCAGGAAACGCCGGTAGAAGTCGTGGATGACGTAGGACGCCCCCCAGTTCAGGTGCGTCGAGATGGTCGACATGTACGCCGCGATCAGCGAGGCCAGGATCAGCCCGATCCAGCCGGCGGGTACGAAGGTCAACATGGCCGGGTAGCCCAGGTCGTGCCCCACCTTGCCCGCTTCGATGCCAGGGAAGGCGGCTTGCAGGCTGGCCAGGTCGGGGAATACGACCAGGGAGCACAGGGCCACGACGATCCAGGGCCACGGCCGCAGGGCGTAGTGGGCGACGTTGAAGAAGAGGGTCGCGCCGAGAGCGTGCTTCTCGTTGCGCGCCGCGAGCATGCGCTGGGCGATGTAGCCACCCCCGCCCGGCTCCGCACCCGGGTACCAGGCCGCCCACCACTGCACCGCCAGGGGGATCAACAGCACGGTGATGAACAGGTCCTTGTCGCCGCTCCAGCTGGGAATCAGAGCCAGCTTGTCCTGAACGCCGGGGTTGGCCAGCAGTCCCTCCAGGCCGCCCACCTGCTCGTGGCCCAGGGCGTAGTACGCGGCCACGCAGGCCCCCACCATGGCCGTCGCGAAGAGGATGCAGTCGGTCAGGATCACTCCCCGGAAGCCACCCAGCGAAGCGAAGGCCGCGGTGACCAGGGAGGCGATCAGGATCGTCTCCAGCGGTGACAGGCCCAGCACGACGCCACCGATCTTGATGGCTGCCAAGGTCACGCCGGCCATGGTGAGCACGTTGAAGACCACGCCCAGGTACAGGGCCCGGAAGCCGCGCAGGAAGCTGGCCGCCTTGCCCGAGTAGCGCAGCTCGTAGAACTCCATGTCCGTCATCGCGCCGCTGCGTCGCCACAGCCTGGCGTAGATGAAGGTGGTCACCATGCCGGTCAGGAGGAAAGCCCACCAGGCCCAGTTCTTGGCCACCCCGTCCTGGCGCACGAAGTCGGTGACCAGGTTGGGCGTGTCGGTCGAGAAGGTGGTGGCCACCATCGACATGCCGAGCATCCACCACGGCATGGTGCGGCCGGAGAGGAAGAACTCGCCGGTGTTCTTCCCCGCGCGGCGCGACACCCAGATCCCGATGCCCAGCGACAGAGCGAAGAAGCCGAAGATGATCGACCAGTCCAGGGGTGTGATGGTCATGCGAGCGGCAGTAGAGCTGGAAACGCCCCAGGAGCTCAAGCCGGTCCCAGGAGCCAGGCCAAGGCGTTCTGCCAGAAGCGGGCGTACTGGTCCCAGTACACGAAGTTGCAGCCCCAATGGGGGGCGGGGTCGGAGGTGTAGGCCAGGCTGCGGCCGCGGCCGAAGCGGCCCACCGCCAGCAGCGGGTCGTCGCTCCCCGCCCACGTCGCCAGGACCTCGCACCCAGGGCGCGCCTCGACCCTGTTGTAGCCCAGGATGGGCGGCATGGCCGAGAGGTCGATCCCGGCGAAGATCGGATGGTCCGCCTGCCGCGCCTGGCCGCAGAAGCCCTCGGTGCTCTCGACCAGGTCTTCGATCTGCAGGCACTCGACGGGCAGGATCTCGCGCAGCCGCGAGCGTCCCCAGCCCCCCTTGCCCATCTCGCCGTTGAAGCTCAGCCAGCCCCCCAGGAACATCATGTGAGTGCCGCTCTCGAGGGCCTCGACGGTCAAGCGCACCCGGTCGGGGTAGGTCAGGGGCTCACTACCGAACTTGCTGCGGTCGAAGAAGCTGGGGGCCAGCTGGAAGTTCTTGAGCTCGACGTCGGAGAAGACCACGGCGTCGTACTCCTCCAGGACGCGCTCCCACTCGCCGGGGCCGAGGCGGTAGAAGTCCCAGGTCGGCACGCTCTCGACCGTGTGCTCGCCGCCGGCCTCCAGGGCCTCCTTGAGCCAGGTGCCGTAGTTGTAGATCTCCGTGCCCTTCATCGCGTAGTTGAAGGGCGTCTCCGCGAAGCAGGGGCCGAGCATGACCGCCCAGTCGCCGATGTAGTAGATCCTCGCCATGGCTGTCAGCTCCCGGTGGGGTCGTCGGCGAACATGGGGTGCGATCGTAGCATGGGCCCGCAGTGGGCCTCGTCGAACTCGCGTCGACGGGTTCACGCCTTGGAGATGTCCACCTCCATCGTCGCGCCGCCGGAGTTGCGACTGGCTTCCGCCTGGAAGCCGATCAGGTGGCTCTCCATCGACGTCTCCAGCGAGGAGGTCAGGAGCTCCGGCTGGCGCCGCGAGATCGCCTGGACGAGGTCGCGCACCAGCCGGTGATCGCCGCCGCCGTGACCGCCCAGGGCGCCCGCGTGCTCGCGGACGTCCCAGCGGGTGCGCTTGCCGGTCTCGAAGTCGAAGATATCGAGGATGCGCTCGTCCCCGACCAGGTCTCCCCCGGAGCAGAAGACGCGCGTGCGGCGTCCGGCGTAGCTGCTCATCGCCTCCATCGCGAAGGAGACGGTGATCTCCTGCTCGAAGAGCAGGTTGACCACCTGGTGGTCGACGACGTCGTTGTCGTTGCGGAAGACGCACCTGCCGTAGGGACCCTGCTCGAGCGCGCGGCGAATCGAGGCCTCGCTGTCGTCGGGGATGGCCAGGTGGTGCGTGCCCCAGACGCGATCGCGCAGGTAGACGCGCAGGGCGGAGTAGGGGCAGGAGGGCTCGGCGGCGCAGCCGCCCGTGCAGCGGTCGGTCGCGCCCTGCGGCGCACGCTCGCGGCGGAAGAAGCTGCGCGAGCCGAAGGACTGCACCTTGCGGCACTCCACACCCACGATCCAGCGCAGGATGTCGAGGTCGTGGCAGCTCTTCGACAGGAGCATCGGGCTCGACTCGGCGGTGTTGCGCCAGTTGCCGCGCACGAAGGAGTGCGCCATGTGCAGGTACTGCACCGGCTCGAGGTGCTGGACGCTGATGACGTCGCCAATGCGCCCCGACTGGACGACGTGCTGCATCTGCCGGAAGAAGGGCGCGTAGCGCAAGACGTGGCCGATGCCGACGATCGCCTCCCTGGCCCGCGCGCGGTCGAGGATCGCCTTGCACTGCTCCCACGTCGGGGCGATCGCCTTCTCGAGCAGCAGGTCGTAGCCCGCTTCGAGGGCGGCGATCGCCGGCTCGTAGTGCAGGTGGTCGGGGGTGGTGATCACGCAGACGTCCGCGAACTTCGGGCGGTCGAAGACGTGCTGCCAGGTCGCGAAGCGGTGCGCCTGGGGGACTCCGTGGGCGTCGCCCATGCGCGCGTTGCGGTGCTCGATCGGCTCGGCGACGCCGACGATGCGCCACTCGTCGCGATGCCCCGGGGCGTAGGAGGCGTAGGTGTTGCCGCGCCCCCCCGCGCCGATGACGATGGCGGTGATCGGACGCTCCGGCTGCTGCCACTCGTAGCTGGGCGGGGTGCCGAGGGTCTGCGGGTCCTCCTCCTGTGCCCCCTCGCGCGCGGCGAAGGCGCCGGGCCAGAGGTTCGCCGCGGTGACGAGCCCGGCGGCCTGGAGGAGCTCGCGGCGATCGGGATTACAGAGAGCCATCACTGCACCTCCTCGATCAGGAAGATCTCACCGTTGGAGTCGGTCCCTCCCTCGCTGCGCAGCGAGGCGCGCAGGGTGAGCGTCGCGCCCGGCGGGAGCGCGGCGAGCTCGAGGACGTACTCGTTGCCTTCGTTGGCGTGCCCCGTGACGCCGCGGTGGAGGTCGACGCTCACCGGCTCGCCGTCCACCAGGAGCTCGACCTGCTCGATCCCCAGGCGGTGGGAGCCGAAGGTGTACTGGAAGCGCAAGCGGTAGCGCCCCGCACCGCGAATGTGCTCCGTCACGTCCCAGCTGAGCGACGCGTACTCCTCCCCCACCTGCTCCGGATTCCAGGTGCCGATCGGCGGACCGAGTGCCCGTGGCGGCGGTCGGAAGTACTCGATCCCGAACCGGTCCAGGTGCACCAGGTGGACCTTCATGCGCCAGCGGAAATCCTCCCAGTCGCGCACCTCGGCTGGGGACCAACCGCGCTCGGCGATCGCCAGGAGCCGCGGGAAGAGCTGGCGGTCGACGAGGTGCGGCTCGCGGTCGATGTGGGACCAGAAGTTCGCCTGCAGCCCCATGACGTGCTGCGCCTGCACCGCGTCGAGCTCGGCGGGAACCGGCTCGAAGGAGTACGCCCGCCGGGTGTCGATACGCTCGTAGGGGTAGTCGAAGTAGCAGTGGCTGGTGGGAGACATCACCACGTCGTGCCCGGCGAGTGCGGCGGCGATCCCGCCCCGCGTGCCGCGCCAGCTCATCACCGCGGCGTTCGGCGCGAGACCGCCCTCGAGGATCTCGTCCCAGCCGATCAGGGTGCGTCCCCTCGAGGCCAGGTAGCGCTCGATGCGCTTCACGAACCAGCTCTGCAGCTCGTGCTCGTCGGCGAGCCCCTCGTCAGCGATGCGCTGCTGGCAGTGCTGGCAGCTCTCCCAGCGCGCCTTGGGCACCTCGTCGCCGCCGATGTGGACGAAGCGCGAGGGGAACAGCTCGACCACCTCGTCGAGGACCTGCTCGAGGAACTCGAAGGTCGCCTCCTTCCCCGCGCAGTACACGTCGGCGTGGATCCCCGGCCCTTGGAAGAAGGGGTGGATCTCGAAGGGGCCTCCCGTGCAGGAGAGCTCGGGGCGGCAGGCGAGCGCCGCCAGGCTGTGCCCGGGCATCTCGATCTCGGGGACGAGGGTGACCCCGCGCAGCTCCGCGTACGCGAGCAGCTCGCGCATCTCCGCCTGGGTGTAGAAGCCCTGGTGGGAATCGGGCTCGCCGTAGCGCTCGGGGAAGCGGGCGCCCTCGGCGGTCAGCTCGGGGAAGGCCCCGATCTCGAGCCGCCACCCCTGGTCGTCGGTCAGGTGCAGGTGCAGGACGTTCAGCTTGTAGAACGCCATGCGGTCGATCGTCCGCTTCAGGTAGTCGAGCGACTGGAAGGTGCGCGAGCAGTCGAGCATCACGCCGCGCCAGGGGAAGCGCGGCCGATCATGGATCGTCACGGCGGGGATCACCCAGCGGATCAGATCTCGGGGTTGGCCGATGACGCGTTCCAGCGGCAGGAGCTGGAGCAGGGTCTGCGTCCCGTAGAGGAGTCCGCTCCTGGTCGACGCGTGTACGTCGATCCCCTGTGGGCTGACGTGGAGACGATAGCCCTCCTCGGCCTCCGCCCCGGCCTGAATGGCGAGTCGGATGGGCGTCCCCGGGCCGGGCCACTGCGTCCCCTGGAAGAGGAACAGCTCGATCCCCGTCATCCTCGCGATCGACTCTTGCAGCTCCCGCGCGACCTGCTGACCGTCGGGAGCCGTGAGGATCACGACTTCGTCGTCGAGCACGAACCACCCGCTTCCGCGTTCGATCTCGGCGGGCTGTGGAATCAGCCGGATCCCCGCGTCGACCTGCACGCCCGTCTGGGCCTCGGCGCTGGAGACGAGCAGCAGGGCACCGAAGAGGAGCGGAACTCTCTGGAGGAACATCGGTGTGGCTCTGGCTGGAGAACAGGGGGGATCGACTCGCCCACCGGGCGCAGGCCGAGGGGCCGAAGCTCCCAAACGCCGATCGCGCGCCGTAGGATCGGGCCGCCGTGGAGGATACCCCCGCCCAGCGACACCTGCGACCGACTCAGCTCGTCGGCCTCCTCCTGTGGCGTGGAGGACTGGCGCTGGTCGCGGGGTACTCCTTCTTTCGGGGGGCGCGCCTGCTCCTGACCTACGTCGAGCTGCCGACCCAGGTCGAGGTGGGCCTGAGCCTGGCCCTGGCGGGGGCGGCGCTGGTGCTGGGTTCCCTGGTGGCGGAGCGCATCCAGGACGCCCGCGAGGAACGGAGGTCCGAGGGATGATCCGACTGATCCGCATCACCGGCTTCCTCTTGATCGTGGCCGGGGCGATCGTGCTGGCCACCTGGCTGATCGAGCCCCTGCGCGGCGTGTGGCCCTGGATCCGCCAGCTGCCCTGGCCGATCCAGCTCGGCTTCGCCATGGCGGGGGCGGGGTTGCTCTTGCTGCTCGCCTCCCTGCTCTGGGAGCGCTGGGAGGATCGGGAGCAGGACGCCGCCCTGCGTGACGAACTGGACGACGGACCCTGACATCGAAGGGAGACGACCGATGATCGTGCTCAACACCGACTACGTCCCCGGCCGCGAGATCCAGGAGGCGCTGGGCCTGGTGCGCGGCAGCACCATCCGCGCCAAGCACCTGGGGAAGGACATCATGGCGGGCCTGCGGACCATCGTCGGGGGGGAGGTGAAGGAGTACTCCGAGATGATCCTCGAGTCCCGCGCGGAGTCGCTGCGGCGCATGGAGGCCCAGGCGGAGAAGCTGGGGGCGGACGCGGTGATCAACGTGCGCTTCGTGACTTCCCAGGTGATGGCGGGGGCGGCGGAGCTGTTGGCGTATGGGACGGCGGTGAAGTTGGTCTGAGGGGGGCTGCGGGGAAGTACCGGGACTTTTCCGGGCTTCCCATGCAGCGATTCCGCCGCTGGCGGGAGCTGGTAGTAGGCTGGGATCCAGACAACCCGGCCTAGAGCAGTCCCATGAAGACACTCACTGCCTGCCTACTCGCCCTCGCCGCTCTGGGTTTGCTGACGCCGCCCGCCGTCGGTCAGGATTTCGGTGATCAGCAGGTGATTACGACCGAAGCCAAAGGGGCAAGGTCTGTCTACGCCACGGACCTGGACGGCGATGGGGACGTTGACGTGCTCTCCGCGTCGTACTACGACGACAAGATCGCCTGGTACGAGAACCTCGGGGGGGGCTCCTTCGGGCCCCAGCAGGTCATCACGACCCACGCCAACGGCGCGTCGTGCGTCAACGCAGCGGAGCTGGACGGCGATGGAGACGCCGATGTGCTCTCCGCGTCGGACGAAGATGACAAGATCGCCTGGTACGAGAACCTCGGCGGCGGCTCTTTCGGACCCCAGCAGGTCATCACGACCCTCGCCAATGGGGCGCAGTGCGTCCACGCCACGGACCTCGACGGCGATGGAGACGCCGACGTGCTCTCTGCGTCGCGCTGGGACGACAAGATCGCCTGGTACGAGAACCTCGGGGGGGGCTCCTTCGGCGCCCAGCAGGTGATCTCGACCCAGGCCGACCGTGCCCAGTCCGTCTACGCCATGGATCTCGACGGCGATGGGGACGCCGACGTGCTCTCCGCGTCCTTGATCGACGACAAGATCGCCTGGAGCGAGAACCTCATGGAGCCTCCCTGGATCCAGTCGCCTGTGAACGGACACTGGTATCGGAAGATCCCTCCCCTCGATTGGCACGTAGCCGAGTACACCGTTTCTCAAGGATGGGGCGGACACCTCTGCACGATCCGCAATCAGGCCGAGAACGACTGGCTGCGGGATACCTTCGTGGCTTCCCAACCGATCTGGATCGGGTATACGGACCAGTCTCAGGAGGGGGTCTTCGAGTGGTCGTCGGGGGAGACTCCAGGCTTCGAGAACTGGGGTACTGGTCAGCCCGACGACGCGGGAGGTGCTGACTGGGCGGTCATGGCTCCGGTCAGCGGCGCATGGCGGGACGAACCCAACCTGCCGGCGCGGCCCAGCGTGGTGGAGGTGATCTCCGACGATTGTGACGGGAATCAGCTCCCAGACGTCTATCAGATTGCACTCGATCCGAGCTCCGACTGGAACGGTGACAGAGTGCTGGACGTGTGTAGCAGCGCCAACTACTGCACGGCGGCCACGAACAGCACCGGGGTCCCTGCATCCATCGGGTGCAGCGGCTCCCCGCTCATCGCCAGCAATGCCCTCACCCTCGAGGCGTGGGACCTGCCTCTCTTCGAGTATGCCTACTTCCTGATGAGCATGAGGACGGGCTTCGTCCCGGGCTTCGGGGGCAGCTCCGGCAACCTGTGCCTCGGTCCCCCCATCGTCCGCCTCAACGACCCTGCTGATGGGGGCGCGTTCCTGAATACGGGTCAGACGGGGATGGTGGATCTCACTCTCGACCTCGTGAACCTCCCCCAAGGCATCAAGGCCCAACCGGGCGACACCTGGTACTTCCAGCTCTGGTACCGCGACTACACGACCGGCCCGACCTCGAACACCACGGACGGCATCGAGGTGATGTTCCGCTGAAACCTGCTGTGCCTCACAGCCGAGCCGTCCCCTGTGCCACACAATCCCATGCCCATCCTCATCCGGCAACGAATCCTGCCCGCAGCCGTGGGCGTCCTGTGCCCGCTCGCAATCGGTCAGGACTTCGGTGATCAGCAGGTGATCACGACCGATGCCGTTGGTGCAAGGTCGGTCTTCACCATGGACCTGGACGGCGATGGATACGCCGACGTGCTCTCTGCGTCGCGCTGGGACGGCAAGATCGCCTGGTACAAGAACCTCGGGGGGGGCTCCTTCGGCCCTCAACGGGTGATCACGATCGACGCATA
>CAZDQL010000064.1:0-39378 GCA_964507325.1 uncultured Planctomycetaceae bacterium
CGACCGAGGAGGTGTTGCTCCATCGCCCTCCGCTGGACTATCCCGCACGCGCGCTGCGACGGGGGATCGAGGGAGTCGTGCAGGTCGGCCTCGAGGTGGGCCCGGCAGGAACGGTGGCCCGCGCCTGGGTCCTGCGCAGCAGCGGCAGTCGCCTCCTCGACCGCGCCGCGGTCGAGAACGTGCGCGCCTGGGTCTTCGACCCGGATGCGTTGCGGGCGAGGGAGATGGGGTGGGCATTCAGCCAATCGATCCGCTTCTTCCTCGACTGAAGGTCATCAGCGCCCACCGGCCGCCTCGGCCTCCTCGAGGAACGGCAGCAGCACGGCGTTCGTCTCCGCGGGTCGCTCCACCGGCAGCGCGTGGCCGGCACCCTCGATCCCGTGGAAGCGGCCATTCGGTAGCGCCTGGGTCAGCTTCAGCGCCACGCCCTCCGGGCAGTAGTCGCGACCGCCGCGCAGGATGAGCACGGGGCAACGGACGTCGGTCTCGCGCCCGTGGATCGTCCAGCCGACCGAGCCTTCGAAGCACAGGCGATAGGAGCGCGGGTCGTTCCGGCTCCAGGCCTCGACGAAGTCGGCCCGCAGCCGCTCCATCTCCTCGCCGGGGAAGAGCCGCGGTGCGAGCGCGAGCGCGATGCGGCGTGGTCCGCAGAGCCGCAGCGGAATCCAGCGACCCAAGAGGAAGGCGAGCGAGCGCAGGGAGCGGATGCGAGCATCGCAGACGGGGCTCAGGGCCGCCACCGAACGCACGCGCTCGGGAGCGCTGGCGGCGATCTCCAGGGCGACCATCGAGCCGAGGGAGACGCCCAGGAGGTGCACGCGTCCGCTCTCTCCCAGCGCGTCCAGGAGCCGCAGCACGTCGTGCGCGTGATCCGCCACCCGCGGCCGCCGGTTCGTCCGCGGTGAGGCGCCGTGGCCGCGGAGGTCGGGCAACAGGCAGCGGCGCTCCGGCTCGAGCGCGGCGACCTGCGGCTCCCAGTCGGCGCCGCTGCCACCCAAACCGTGGATCAGGACGACGGTGGTGCGCCCGGGCGCCCACGCCTCTCCGCGGACCGCGTAGGCGAGCGCAGCGGCCACAGCGGAGTCCTCTCCCGTCACCATGGCGCCCCGCTTCAGTCCCGACTCCCGCCGGGCCGCAGCTGCATCGCCTCCGGGAAGAGCCTCTCGATCGATTCGGGTCGCAGGGGCAACTGCACGAATTCGCCCCGCTCCCACAGCTCGACCTGATCGATGAAGTTCTCCGAGCCGATCCAACCGTCCTGCCCACCGAAGAGCACGAAGTGGTTCGCGTCCGGGTCCGACAGATCGCTGACGTGCCGGGCTTGCGCTCCGAAGTAGGCGCGGTGCCTCTCCGTCGTCAAGGGCCCCGCCGTCTTCTGGATCGTGCCGTTCGTGCCGTCCGCCGGCAGCTGGTCGAAGCGCCAGGCCCAGCCCAGATAGGGCAGCCCGCCGAGAGGGTGCTGCACGTACAGCCGGTGCACGTCCCCCCAGACCTGGGTCTCGTCGTGCGCGGCGGCGGCCTCTGCGAAGGCGCTCGCGACCGCCGCTCGCGGCAGCTCGCCGCTGGCCAGGTCCTGCGCGAGGAAGGCGTGCACGCAGGTGGCGCCGCGCAGGTAGCGCTCGATCCGCTCCCCCCAGGCCTCGCGGTAGTGCGTGGCGAGCAGCACGTCGACGAGCCGCTGGTACGCGAGCGCTGCGCGACTCTCCCGTCGGAAGTGACCGTCCCAGTCGCGCAGGAGGGCGGCGAAGCGCTCCACCTCCTCCGAGGAGGTTTCCCCCAGCGCCGCGACGAGCGCTCGCGCTGCGGAGTGCCCTGAGGTCAGGTACACGTCGCGCTGGATCGCCACTGCGTCCTGGACGTTCACGGGGCTCTTCTCCTCGATCAGCCCGGCGATCCGGTCGACGCGGTCGTTCGAGTTTCCGCCCGCGACCAGGGGCGGGGTCGTCCTGATGGGCGTGTTGTTGGCGGAGACCAGGAAGCCGGTCTCGGGATCGAGCTCCGCCGGCAGCCCCGTGCTGGGGGTAGCCCGCAGACCCTGGGGCCAGTCGCAGCGCGGGTCCGCGGGATCCGCGATCAGCGCCGCACCCGCGTGCGCCGCAGCCGGGATCTGCTCCAGCGCCATCAGCTGTCCGATGTGCCCGTCGGCGCTGGCGAAGAGGAGGTTCTGGCCGGCCACCGCGTAGTCGGCGAAGGCCGCCCTGAACTCGCTCCAATCGCGCGCGTGGCTCGCACGCAGGAAGGCGGAGAACTCGTCGCTCGGCTCGTGCCCACGCCAGCGCAGTGCGAGCGGGGGCAGATCGAGCCTCTCGAAGAGCGCGAGGTCCGAGAGGATCGGGCCGAACGGGGTCTCGGCGATCTCGATCTTGGCGTCGCACCACAGCCGGGTCGGCAGCACCTCCTCGCGCCTGACGATCTCGCTCGCGTCCAACTGCGAGACGTCGTAGAGGGCGCTCGAGTAGGAGAGCATGTTCGTCCCACCGAAGGCGATCCGCTCGTTGCGCCCCAGCACGACCGCAGGCACGCCCGGCAGCGTCAGGCCGACCACCGTGTGCTCTGGCGTGCGGTAGCCGATCAGGCACCAGAAGTTGGGCACGAAGAAACCCAGGTGCGGGTCGTTGGCGATCAGCGGCGCACCCGAAGCCGTCCCGGAGCCCGCGACGACGAAGCTGTTGCTGCCGCTCTTGGAGAGGCTCGCGAGGCCTGATAGGGGAGTCGGCGCCTCGGGCCCGAAGCTCGCCGAGCCGGCGGCGTCCAGGGCTTTCAAACGGCTGAGGAGCTCGCCGAAGCGGGGCTCCTCTCGGAGTGCGAGCAGCCCGATGGTGCGTCCCAGACTGATGTCGACGCTGGCCACCCGCGCGCAGGCGATCACGTCCTCCACGCTCCAGTGCTGGCCGCGCTCGATGCCGAGCAACCGGGCGTCGTACGGGCGCCGGGTCGTACGCTCTGCCTGCAGGTTCAGACCCTCGACGTAGCGCTCGAGCCACGCGCGCGATTCGTCGGGCAGCGCCGCGACGATCTCCGGCACGGCGCGGTCGAGGTCGAGGGTCCGCAGCAGCTCGTCCACGGGTCTCGCGAACGGCCCCCCCATCTGCGACAGCTCGCCGCGCGCGACGCGTCGCAGGAGCTCGATCTGTGTGCGCCTCAGGTGGCCGTGCACCACTCCGATCAGGAACGGCACGTCGAGCTCGTCCTCGGCCACGATGAACGGCACCATCTGCTCGTTCCAGCGCACCACGGCGGGCGCTCTCAGCGGCAGATCCTCGCTCGGGAAGGCGGCCAGTCGCGCGTGGCGCGGGACGCTGCCCGGCTCGGGGGGCACCCACACGCAGGCTCCCACCGCGGCGACGGCCGCGGTGAGTCCCAGGGCACGCAGGGACCAGCGCTTCAGCAGCGCGGCCAGACGGCGCGGCGCCGGGCGAGCGCAAGTGGGGTGCGGGCGTCTCCTGGAAGGGTCCATGGACAGATCAGGAGCGCTTCAATCTTCCGGACCGGTCGTGGCCGCTCGCTCGTAGAGCTGCTGGAACATGCGCACCGAATCCGGCGCGTGCCCCGCGAAGTGGTTGTTGAAGTAGCCGAAGACCTCGATCTGGGCCCGGCGCAGCCAGCGGATCTCGTCGATCCAGCGCGAGACCACCGACTCGCGATCGACCACCGTCTTCTCCCACGAGGTGGTGATCTGCTCGATCTGCTTGCGGTCGCCGAGCCAGCGCAAATAGGCGAAATCGGCGGTGGGCTCTCCGACCATCTGGCGCCACTCTCCGACTCCCGGCATCCAGGCGTGCTCCACCCAGGCGAGAGCGACCCGATGTGCGCGGCAGACATCGACGAGTGGCGGTGTCACCCAGCCCCTGTTGCGCACCTCGACTGCGATGCGCGGTCCGGTGGGCAAGCGACCGAGGAAGTGATCGAGCCGCTCGAGGAACGGATTCAGCGTGGCGAACGCGCGCTTGTTGAAGTACGGGAACTGCAGCAACAACGGACCCAGACGCGGTCCCAGCTCCGACATCCGCTCCAGGAACTCCTCCATCTCGCCCAGGGCGTCGACCAGGACCTTCTCGTGGGTCACCACGCGCGGGACCTTGGCGGCGAAGCAGAATCCTTCGGGGGTGCGCCGCCGCCAGGCCGCGACGTTGGTCGCAGTGGGCATGCGGTAGAAGGTGGCGTCGATCTCGACCGTGTCGAACACGCCGGCGTAGTGCTCGATGAAGGCCGCGGGCTTGGTGCCCGGTGGGTAGAAGGGCCCGACCCAGTCCTTCGAGGACCAGGACGACGTGCCGATCCTCAGCCCGCTGTCCCCGGCGATCATGCGCACCAGCGTAGCACCAGCGCCCGCGGGTCGCCCGCCGCGTCAGTCGCTGGGTCCCTTCACCACGGCTGCCATTCGAGGATCGATACGGGCTGTGGGGCCAGGTCCTCGAGTCCCTCGCCATCCCCTTGACCGACGGTCTGGACGAAGAGGCTCAGGACGCCGTAGCGCTCCCAGCGGACGGGATCGAAGCTCGGCTCCCACATCCCGACGGAGTGCTGCGTCAGATCGCGGACGGTCCACTCGAAGTCCTCGAGATCGTCACACACCGCGGCCGACACCCGGCTTCCACGTTCGACGTCCCGGAAGAGCAGGACCGCGCGGGTTCTCTTCCCCACCGTCTGCACGGCGATCTGCGGGCGTGAGATCGGAATGCGCTTGGTGCCCCCGCCGCTGAGGGAGAAGGGCGTGGTGCGGCGTGATACGGGACGCGAATGCCAGCCCTGCTCGTCTCGCCAGACGAGTCGATACTGCGGCACCCCGCTCTCGGCGTCGCGCCAGTAGGTCGCGATGTACGGCCTCCCGAGCGCATCCGCGCACATCGACGTCTGGTTGATCAACTCGCTCCTCTGGGGAATCCGACAGGCGTACTCGGCGTTCGCCTGCCTGATCGGCAGCTCGTACGTCTCGCCCGTCGACCGTTCCCAGGTCACTCCCCCATCGCGCGAGCGCGCGTAGCCGAGATCGTGGTTGGTGGCGACGTCGCCGCTCTCGCGCCAGACCCAGGAGAGGTGCAGCGTCCCCGAGGAGTCGACGGCGAACTGCCAGTAGGCGTTGCGCTGCCCCTCGCCGGCGAGCAGGCCGTCCTGGAGCTGGCGCCACTCCCCTGCCTGCACGTCGAAGCGATTCAGCATCAGGTTTCCGTTGCCCGAGCTGCCATCCCGGTACAGGCAGAGCAGATCCCCGCACGGCAGCGTGTAGAACTCGGGGTAGGTGACGCGCTCCTCCTTCAAGCCGGTCATCGCGAGCTGCTCGGTCAGCTGCAGCGAACCGGGCTCCGTTCCACGGACGTAGCGCAGCGGATTGCCGTGGTGGTCCCAGGCCACGTGCAGGACTCCGTCTCCATCCAGACCCAGGCTGATCGAGTTGTGGGCGTCGCCCGTTCGCCCCCTCAGCGCAGTGGTCACGCTGCTCCACTCCGCCCCCCCCGCCGCGCGCCGAGCGAGCACGACTCGCGAGTCCTGGTCGTAGTAGGCCGCGAACTGCCGGTCGCCGGAGCTGATCACCGAGCTGCGCCGGAAGATGACGGCGTTGACCGAGTTCTTCGCCCAACCGGAGCCGATGGGGACACTGCGCGGCCGGGCCAGTCGCGGCTGCGCACAGGCCACGACGCAGATCGAACAGAGGAGGAGAATCGAACGCACCATCCCGCAGATGATAGGGACCCGAAGCGGTATTCTCCTGCGGATGCGGCGTGAAGCAGTCCGTTCCGACGTCATTCGCCTCTTGCTGGCGACCCTCTTCTTCGGAGCGGCGGCGGGGATCTTCCAGTCGAGCATCAACAACTTCCTGGAGAGCACCCACGGCCTCGTCGCGGAGGAGCGCGGCTGGCTGGAGTTTCCCCGGGAGCTGCCGGGATTCCTGCTCATCTTCGTCACCGGGCTGCTCCTGATCCGACTCCGCGAGAGCCAGATCGCCGCCGTCGCCATGACCCTGGCCGCGGTCGGCGCGGTCGGCCTGGCCTACCTGGCGCCCGGGATGTGGATGCTGGTCGCCTGGATCGCGATCTGGTCCCTCGGCGATCACATCCTGTTCGCCGTGCACGGTCCCCTCGGTCTCAAGCTCGCCCGGGACGGAGGCGAGGGGCACCGTCTCGGCCAGCTCGGCGGGGCCTCCAACCTAGGCACGATTCTCGGCGTGAGCGGCGTCTTCCTGCTGGCGAAGTACAGGGGTGACGACTTCCCGCTCTTCTTCCTCATCGCCGCCGGTTGCTGTCTGCTCGCGGCGGCCAACTACGGCAGCCTGCGGGTCGGCAAGGGAGACCCGCCGTCGCGTCGCTTCGTGTTCCGCAAGGAGTACCGCCTCTTCTACGCCATCAGCGCCCTGTTCGGCACGCGCAAGCAGATCTTCCTCGTCTTCGGTTCTTGGGTTCTGGTCTCCCTCCACGGTGTGACGGTCTCCACGATGGCGCTGCTCTTCTTCATCGCCTCTGCCATCGGCGTTGTGCTGCGGCCGCTCCTGGGCGACGTCATCGATTGGGTCGGGGAGCGCCTCGTGCTCGCCGTGGATGAGTTGCTGCTCCTCGCCGTCTGCCTCACCTACGCCTTCGCCTCGGACCTGCTGCCCGCTCCGTACGACCTGTACGCCCTCTACGGGGCCTACATCCTCGACCTGGCCCTCTTCGCGCTGCGCGTGGCGCGCGTCACCTACCTGAAGAAGATCGCCCGCGACCCGGCCGACATCACGCCGACCGTCACCCTGGGCATCACCATCGACCATTCGGTCGCCATGACCCTGCCGATCCTCTCCGGCTACATCTGGGCGGCCTACGGCTTCCGCTGGGTCTTCATCCTCGCCGGTGCCATCGCCCTGGCGGGGTTCTTCGTCTGTCTGCGGATCCGCGTGCCGGAGCGAAACCCGGCCCGGATCACTGGCGGTTGAATGGAGTGCCTGCGTCCAGGAGTAGGGCGCGCACGAGGCCGTCCTCCTCCTCGAAGCTGATGAGGAAGCTCTGGTGTCCGGCCTGCAGGTGCCAGAAGCCGTTCCCGTCGCGCTCGCCGAGAGGGGCGACAACGTCCTCGAGCGAGTTGTGCATCTTGAGCTCGCCGTCCTCCCAGTAGATCCTCATCGTCAAGTTGGCTGGGGCGAAGCGGTAGGAGCCGAGCAGCGGCGCGACCTCCACGGGGACCTCGTCGCCGGTCTCCTCCGGCTCCGACTCGCGGGGGAAGCGAGCGATCTGGTGGATGATCATCCTCGCCACCGCACCCGCGTCGTCGCGTTCGAAGAGGAAGTAGAGCTGGTTGGTGAGCGTGCAGTACCAGCGCCCCTCGTCGTCGGGCTCCTTCAGCCCCAGGACCTGCCCGCGGATGTCCACGGCGAGTGCGCCGTCGCGCACGAGCGCGGGCACGGTGAGGCTGCCGTCCGCGGCGAGGTACTCGCCGACGTGGTCCGCGTACTTCTCCTCCGCCTCGGCCGATTCCTCTCCCGAGCCGACCCGGTACTCGAGGATCTCCATCGACTTCGTGTTGACCGCGATAGTGAAGGAGTCGAGCAGCCCCACCCGGATGTGACCGGAGTCGCAGAAGTCGATCTCGTGGGCCGTGCAGTCCACGGGAATCCAGCCCGCGTCACCCATCCAGATCTCCGTCCAGGCGTGCTGGCCGAACATGCCCCCCTCGTTGGGGACGTACATGCAGCCCCAGCACACGCGGGCGGGGATGCCGACCGCGCGGCAGAAGCCCGCCAGCAGGGTCGAGTGGGCCCCGCACTCGCCCCGGCGCAGGTCGTAGGTCTTGCGCGCGGTCAAGCCCCCGGGGAGGGCGTAGTCGATGTGGTCGGCCACCCACAGGCTCAACCGGCCGGCGGCCTCCCACGCGTCGGACGCCCCTTGCGTGAGCTCCAGGGCCTTCTGCACGAGCACGGGATCGTCCGCCTCCATCAGCTCGTCGGGCTCGAGGTACTCGGCCAGCGCCGGGTCGTCGATCTGCGGCGGGAACGGCGGCGCGCCCGCTCCGTCGTAGTGCACGTGCTCGATCTCGAAGACGCCCTCGATGAGGTTCCCCGTCACGGTGCCCACGAAGCGCTGGCCGGGGACGTTCAGGCTCTCGACCGTGGGCTCCACGCCTGACGGCTCGAGCACGGCCTGGACCTTCATGTAGGTGATCCCCGGGACGTCGGCGATCGTGACGTTGGTCTTGGTGAGAATGGTCGAGTCGACGTTGACCCGCCGGACCTGCTTCTTCACTCCGGGCAGCGCGAGGGTGGAGACGTAGCCCCCGGGAAGCTCGCTCTTGACGACGATGCCGGTCGCCTTGTCGAGCCACACCCGCACCTTGACACCCGACTCAACTCCGACGCGGTCCAGGATCACCGTGTCGTAGTGGCTTCCGGCGAGCGCGAGCGACTCCTCGCCGACGCGGGTGATGCGGTTCGTCTCGATCTCGTGCTCGCGCACCTCCAGCAGCTCGTAGGTCACCTCGGTGGCGTCGCCCTCGACGAAGTCACGCACGAGGTGGGGAAGAACATCGTGTTCTCGCGCAGCACGCCCTCGGGGAGCTCGAGCGTCTGCGTCTTCCCGTCGAGCGACCCCGACATGTGAGCCACGTTCCCCTCGACCACGACCTGCGAGGAGAGGTCCATGTCCCCCGAGAGGATGTGACTGTCGTGGTACGTGAACTGCTCGGTCTCGGGATCGATGTGGTAGGTCAGATCGAGCGTGGTGGTGATGTCGCTGCCCAGCGCCGAGCGCTCCATGAGCACGTAGTGCTTCAAGAGCGTGTACTCCTCTCCATCCGACTCCTCGGTGGTCACGTGGAACTCGGCGTAGCCGCACACGGTGCCATCCATCTCGATCCCGAAGACGTAGGTCTGCGGTTCGAGGGCGACCGGCTCGTCGATCGTGGTCGACTGGCAGCCGGCCACGAGGATGGGTGCGAGGGCGCAAAGGCCCAAGAACGTCCGGAGAGGGTTCATCTGTGGATTCCTGTGTGGGGTGACGACTCGGCGCGCTCCGTGGAGGTCGCAGAAGCCCATGCCTACCGGGTGCCCGTGGGTTTCTTCAATCCCGCTTGTACGGGTTTCGCTATCGTATCGATCTGCCTGCGCTTGGCCGACGTCCCTGCCGCCTGTGGTCTGCTCGGGGAGGTCTGCGGTCTCCGGATCAAGGGGTCCGGGGCGCGGAATCCTCGTCCTCTGCGGCGCGCAGTGCGGCCTCCTGCGCAGGCGTACGGATCCAGAGCATGCGGCGGGCGGGATCGAGGGTGACCACCTGCTTGGCGAGGGCGGCGGAGCCCAGAATGGCGAACTGCATGATCTCCGCGGATTCCACGCTGGGATTCTCGATGCGGAAGTCGCCGAGGGTGAAGGTCCCCTCGGCCTTGGCGCGCTTGTACTCGAACTCCCCGGTGATCGACCGTCCACGACCCACGACCTTGGGCTCCTCGAGGAGCGGGAGCTTCTCGATCAGGGCGGGGGGGAGCATCAGCCCCCCCATCTTCCCCGTGTCGATCCAGAGGCTCTCGATCGCGAGGCCCGCGATCTCGGCGCGCACCATGGGTACGCCGTCCGGCTCGTTCGTGAGCTCCACGAGCTGCGCGCCTTCCGGAGCCTCGAAGGGTCCGCGCTCGATGCGCACCTCCTGGTTCGCGTAGTCGAGGGTCAGGACGTGCTCGCTGAACAGGTGATAGCCGAGGATGCCGTCGATGCGGGCGATGCTACGGCCGTGTGCGTTGTAGTTCCGCGAGAGCGCGGGCACCTTCTCGAACACCGCGTCGCCCACGGCGAGTGACTCGACCTCGACGACCGGCATCGAGACTCCCGCCCGGCCCGAAGGATCGCCGCCGGTCACCTCGCCCACGGCCTCGAGCCCGAGCTTCTCGACCAGCGAGGAGTCGACCCGCGCCGCGCCCTGGCCTCCGGTGTCGATGGCGAAGAAGAACGGTCCCTCGCCGTTCACCCACACCTCGACACCCGGCTGCGAACCGCGCATCTTCATGGGGAGCACGACGGGCTCCTCGGGCACCGTCGCCGAGCCCGGCCGGAGCCGGAACCCCTCTCGTGCGGCCTCCTGCTCCTGGGGTGCGCTGCTCGGCGGGTGAACGGCGAGCAGGGACAGGACGAGGGCGAGGACGGTGCCGTGCATGGTCTCCTCCGGAGTGGGCGGGGTCGCTTCGTCGCCGATGGTACCTCGGGGTGTGGGATCCGGCCTCATCGAGCCGGCCGCGGCGACGTGCGCAGCGATGCCGCACGTAAGAGATACTGCACTTCCGGGGACCCTATTCCGCGCTGGCTGACCCTCATCCCTCCCCGTCGCCGGCCTCTGCAACTACCCTGGAGGCATGCACGCCCTCCTCGTCACCGTGAGTCTGCTTCCCCTCGTCGCGGCGCAGCCGAGCGATCTCGCCCCGCTCCGCAGCCGGCACGCCCAAGCCCTGACCGCTCTCGGTCGCCGGGCCCTCGACCAGCAGCTCTTCAACGACGCTGAACGACTGCTGGGACAGGCGCTGGCGTGGGACCCGGAGACGCCCGGGGCGGAGGGCAACCTCGACGAATTGGCCGCGATGCTCAGGTCGCGCGCCAAGGATCCCGCGCGCGCGGAGTACAGCGAATACCTGGCCTCCAAGGCGTTCCGCCGGGCGCGCGGGGAGCTCCGTGAGGCGGAGGCCGCCGTGCTGGAGCGCACCAGCACCGGCCTGCTGGAGCGGGCGCTCTCCCTCCTGCATGGTGACGACGATCCCCTGGCGATGGAGGCGTTGCACCTGGCCTTCGACCTGGGGCTCGCGGAGCGTGAGTTGGAGCGCGCCGTGGGCGGAAGCCTCGCCGAGGCCGCCTTCCACTCGTGGCAGGAGGGGCGCGGCCTGCAGCGGCTGGAGCTCGGGGAGCGCATCTCGGGTCCCCAGGTCACGCTGGACGACCTGGAGGGCAAGGTCGTGCTGTGGCGCAACTTCTCCTTGTGAGGTGGGTGAGTGCGCCGCTGGCGCGGCCCCGTCGGTCTGGCGGAGCGCTACGGAAAGAAGCTGCACGTCGTCTTCGCGAACCCCTTCGAGTTCAACGACTCCGTCTACCCCAAGGTGGAGTCGAACGTGGCCAAGGAGAAGCTGGTCGATGCCCGCAACGTCAGCTTCCACCGCTACGCCAAGCACCCGCTGGTCAGCCGCGACGCTCCCTACGTCGCGCCCGGGTGGAACTCGAGCAACCTCGAGATCGACGCCACCCAGGAGCACGGCGTGTACGCCCTCTTCGACCGCAAGGGCCGGCTCGCCTTCCGCGGCCGGGCGACGATCGAGGAGATCGAGGAGCGGGTGAAGCAGCTGGTGCGGGGGCGCTAGCGATCCCGACTCGCCAACCACCCGTCCCCGCGGAGACCCGATTCTGGGACGCGCGCCCCACTCCGACGGTCCCCTGCTAGGCTCCAGGAATCCCGCACCGCGCGCCCTCGAACCCCGGAAACGTGGTCTGGGAGCCGCCAACCGCCTTGCCTGGCCCATCCGCTGTCTGCAAGAGACGTCGAGAACGGGGGCGGAGCTGACGAGCGTCACGCTCACGGCCTCCAGCGCAACCTCGAGACCTGCGCCAAGCCCGAGTTCTGGCAGGACTGGTTCGAGGCGGCAGAGTCGTCGCTCGCTGAGCAGTGGAAGGACCCGATCTGGCCGCTGATCAGACGAGCGGACTTCACGACCACGCTGGAGCTCGGAGCTGGGGCGGGGCGCATCGCCGAGCGCTTGACGGAGCTGGCCGGCACGCTGCACCTCGTCGATCTCAATCGCTACGCACTCGATCGCTGCCGGAACCGCTTCCGCGACCACGCCGGCCCGTGCGTCATCCGCTACCACCAGAACGACGGCCAGAGCCTCTCGTCCCTCGAGGATTCCTCGGTCACCCTCGTGTACTCGTGGGACTCGATGGTGCACTTCGAGCGCTCGGTGGTCGCCCGCTACGTGCGGGAGTTCGCGCGCGTGATGCGGCCCGGCGCTTGGGGATTCGTCCACCACTCGAACTACGGAACGGTCTGCGACGATCCCGACATCGAACGGGCGCCGCACCTGCGCAGCAACCTGTCAGCCGAGCTGTTCGGTGAGTACTGCCAGGAGTGCGGCCTCGAGCGAACCCACTTCTTGGTTTTCGACTGGGCAGGGGTCGCGAACAGCGACTGCATCTCACTCTTCTTGAAGCCCTATCCCCGTCGGCCCTTCGCGAACTGGCACGCGCGCATGACCCAGCACCTCACCTGGGTGCAGTGGCTGCTCACCCGCGGGCGCCTCGCACGCTGATCGAGGCGCTTCGGACTACTCCCCGCGGATCTTCTTCAAGGCGCGATCCACTTGATAGGAGACGTTGCCGGGGCCCTTGGCCTTGGCTGCTTCCAGGGCGGGAATGGCACTCGTGGCGGCGCTGCCCATGGCGCCGAGGGCCTTGATCGCCTCCATCCGGACGCTCGTGTTGGGATCCCCCAGCACGCCGACCAGGTCGTCCACGATGTCGGGCGCGCTAGGAGCGAAGCCGGCGAGCCCGCGTGCGGCATCCGCGCGAGCGAGCGCGTCGTCGGCCTGCAGCAGCTCGCGGAAGCGCTCTCGGCCGGGGGTGGCCGCCGCTCCGATCTGGTGGAAGTAGGTCGAGAGGATGTTGCGCGCGTACGGCTCGTCGAGCATCTCCACCAGAGTGGGCACGGCCCCTGCCGCCGGGTCCCCCAGCTGGCAGAGGGACACGAGCAGGTTCCCGCGCGTCGTGTCGTGGAAGGTGTGATCCTGCGCGTAGTTCAACGCCGCGGGGATGACGACCTCCGTCAGCACCTCCGGGTGCTGCGCGTAGTGCCCCAGGCTCAGCGGCAGGCTCATCAGGGCCATCTCCCGCTGCTCTCCCTCCGCGGAGTCGATCTCAGCCAGGATCTCCTCCGCCCGCGGGCGGTCGACCTGGGAGAGCTGGAAGCTCGCTGGTTCGGTCGCCGGCTGCGCAGCCGCTTCCGCGCTGGGCGCGCTCTCGCCCCCGCCGGCGGAGCCACCCCCCGCGGCTGTCGCGTCCGCGGCCGGCTCCGCGGCCGGCGCGGCTCCATCCGGGTCCGACTCGGAACAGGCGACGAACACGAGCAAGCTCGCGCCAATGAGATGGAATCGCATCGGATCCTCCGTGGAAGTGCTCTTCGGAATACGGCCCGGATTGTAGCCTGCTTCGTCGTCCGCCCGGAGACCTAGCCATGACCTGCAAGCTGCTGCCATTCGCCCTGCTCCTGTTCCTGCCCACCGCCTGCGGCGGCTCCAACGACGGCGCGCGGGCCACGGTGGCCGTCACGCGCGGGAACGTGGAGCGCGTCGCGGTCGCCCTCGGCCGCATCGAGCCGCGCGTCGAGATCCAGGTCAAGTCTCCGACCGGCGGCGTGCAGACGCGGCGCTTCGTGCAGCTCGGCCAGCGCGTCGAGCACGGCGCGCCCCTCGTCGAGGTGCGCCCGCTGCTCAACGACGCCCAGAAGCTGCAAGCGGAACGCGCGCTGACCGGCGCCGGTGAGGCCGTCGCCAACGCGCACGAGCTGCGCTCCGGAGCGACCCTCATGGGGCGCGCGATGCTCCTCCTGCAAGGACGCAACGCCGTCGAGCGCATGTGGCGCGCCGGCGAGCGGGCCAAGACGGACGCGGAGGCCCAGCTCGAGCTCCTGCTCGACGGCAGCGCGGAGGTCGACGGGAAGGTGATCGACTTCATCGTCCGCTCGCCCGTCGCCGGGCGCGTGATCGAGCTCCCGCTGGAGGAGGGCGAGCCCGTCGTGCCGTCCAGCTCCTTCGGCTCGGGCACGGTCGTCGCGATCGTCGCCGACATGGACCAGCCGATGTTCCGCGGGACCGTCGACGAGATCGACGTGGGCCGGCTGCGCGAGGGTATGCGGGCCAACATCACGGTGGGCGCGCTGCCCGGTGCGACGCTGGAGGCCGAGCTGACGGAGATCTCGATGCGTGCCGAGCGGCGTGGCGGCGCGGTGGTCTTCGACGTGGAGCTGACCGTCGCGCCTCCCGAGGAGATCACCCTGCGCTCCGGCTACTCTGCCGTCGCGCGCATCGTCGTGGAGCGCGCCGAGGACGTGCTCGTGCTGCCCGAGCGCGTCGTCGAGCTGCGACCGGACGGCGCGTTCGTGCGCATCGACGACGGGGGGGGCGGCGGCGTGGAGCGGCGCATCGAGACGGGCCTATCGGACGCACTGACCGTCGTCGTGACCTCGGGGCTCGCGGAGGGCGACCTCGTCCTCGAGCGCTAGGGGAGCCGCGGTGCACACGCTCTCCCTCCGCGACTGGCTGCGCGGGCTGCGCGAGCAGCGCGCCCGCACCCTCACGACCCTGGCCGGAATCGGCTGGGGCACCTTCGCGGTGGTGAGCATGCTGGCGTTCGGCGAGGGGCTCGAGGAGCTGATGCAGGAGCGCGCCGCAGGCCTCGGCAAGGGGATCGTCATCGCGTGGCCGGGGCGCACGACCCGCACGCACGGGGGTTTCCCGGAGGGCCGCCAGCTGCGCTTCACGCGCGAGGACCTGCTGCCCCTCGCGCAGGAGGTGCCGGAGATCGAGAGCGTGTGCCCCGAGTTCACCGCCCGCGCCCAGGTGCACCGCGGCGAGCTCGTGTTTCGCACGCAGGTGAACGGCGTACACCCCTCGTTCGCCGCCATGCGCACGCAGCACGTCGAGGCCGGTGGACGCTTCCTCAGTCAGGCGGACCTCGACGAGGAGCGCCGCGTCGCCTTCCTGGGAGACCGCATCAAGCGACAGCTCTTCGGGGACCTGCCGGCGATCGGCCAGACGGTCGAGCTCATGGACGCGCCCTTCACCGTGGTGGGTGTCATGCGTCCCAAGCTGCAGGACAGCGACTACGACGGCGTCGACGAGACGCGCATCTGCATCCCGGCCACGACCCACGAGCGCGTCTTCGGGCGTCGCTACATCGACGACTTTCTCTTCCGCGCGGCCGACCCGGCGCAGACCGCGGCGGCGATCGAGGGCGTACATCAGGTGCTCGGGCGCCGACTCGGCTTCCATCCCGAAGACGACGGGGCGCTCCTCTTGTGGGACACGACCGAGAACGACAACGTCCGCAAGTACATCTTCCTGGCGATGGACGTGATGCTCGGGGGTGCCGGCCTGTTCACCCTGCTGGTCGGGGCGGTCGGCGTCGGCAACCTGATGTTCCTGCTCGTGCGCCAGCGCACGCGCGAGATCGGCATCCAGATGGCGGTCGGCGCGCGGCCGCGATGGGTGCAGGAGGAGGTGCTGGTGCAGACGCTGATCCTGGTCACGCTGGGAGGCGTGGCGGGCTTCGCCGGGGCGTGGGTGGTCGCGGCCGCGGTGCGGGCGAGCCCGCTGACCGAGAACCTCGGCCATCCGTACATCTCTAGCGGCGTCGCCGCGGGCACGGTCGCCCTGCTGGGCGCGGTGGGCCTCTTGGCCGGTTGGTTCCCGGCGCGCCGCGCCGCGAATCTCGACCCCGGACGGGCGTTGGCGGAGTGATGAGCGCGCTTCTCGATCAGCTGCGCGAGCTGTGGGCCGAGCGCCGGCGCGTCGGCTTGGTGGCGCTCGGCGTCCTGTGGGGGACGCTGGGGCTCACCCTGCTCGTGGCCTTCGGGCTCGAGTTCCGCCGCGCGACGATCGCGACCACCCTGAATGTGGGCGACGACCTCCTGTGTTTCTCCGCCGGCGCGACGACGCGGCCCTTCGAGGGCCTCCCTTCGGGGCGTCCGATCCGGCTCTTGCCCGAGGACGCTCCGGCCGTCGCGGCCTCCGTGCCGGACGTGCGCGGGGTCAGCGTCGAGTACCACACCGGCATCTCGAACCGCGTGTCCCGCGGCGACGTGGCGTTCGACGCCCGGCTGGTGGGCGTTGAGCCGAGCTTCCGCGAGCTGCGCGTGCAGGTCCCCGAGCCCGGGGGACGCTTCCTGAACGAGAGGGACATGGTCGAGCACCGCCGCGTCGCCTTCCTGGGCGACCGAGTGCGGGACCGGCTCTTCGGCGACTGGGACGCGGTCGGGCAGCGCTTCGACATCGACGGCGTGCCCTTCACCGTCATCGGCGTGCTGGCGCACAAGATCACCGTGTCGAGCTACAACGGCCTGGAGGAAGACAAGATCGTCATCCCGGCCACGACCTTCCGAGACCTGACCGGGCGGCGCACCCTGAGCTTCCTGGTCGTCGGACTGCGCAGCGAGGAGGCGGAGGCGCGCGCGACCGACGCGATCTACCAGCTGCTCGGCGCACGCCATCGCTTCGACCCCTCCGACCGCGACGCCCTGGATCTGATGAGCTACATCGGGATCGAGCGCATGGTGGACTCGATCCTGGACGGCAGCAACATGCTCAATCTGGTCGTGGGTGTCCTCGGCCTGCTCGTGTCGGTGATCGGCGTGGCGAACGTCATGTTCCTGATGGTCGAGGAGCGCACGGCCGAGATCGCCGTGATGATGGCGCTGGGCGCACGGCCACGCGCGATCGCCGTCCAGCGCCTGCTCGAGGGGCTGCTCGTCACGCTACTCGGCGGCGCCGCCGGCATCGGCCTCTGCAGCGCCCTGTTCGAGGTCGCCGACCGCGTGCCGATGGGCGAGGTCGCGCGCGGGTACCTCGGCTACCCCAGCGTCTCGTGGCCCGTCGCGGCCGTGGTGCTGGCGGTCCTCGGCGTCGCGGGGACGCTGGCCGGCTGGGTGCCCGCGCGGCGCGCCGCCAACCTCGACCCCGTGGAGGTCCTGAGAGGAGAATGACGATGATCGAGCTGACCGGAATCGCGCGCGACTACGCCACGGGCGACGCCACCGTTCACGCCCTCGCCGACGTGGACCTCAGCGTCCGCGCGGGGGAGATGATCGCGCTCCTCGGCCCCTCGGGCTCGGGGAAGTCGACGCTCCTGCACCTGCTCGGCTGCCTCGATTCGCCCACGCGAGGGACGTACCGGCTGAACGGACGCGACGTGAGCGGCCTCGACCGCAACCAGTTGGCCGCCGTGCGCAACGAGCACGTCGGGTTCGTCTTCCAGCGCTTCCATCTGATGCCCCGCTCGACGGCCCTCGAGAACGTGGCCCTGCCCTTGCGCTTCGCCGGCGTCGGCGTGCGCGAGCGCCGCCGGCACGCCGCGGAGCTGCTCGACCGCGTCGGGCTCGGCGATCGGAAGTCCCACCGGCCCTCGGAGCTCTCCGGCGGCCAGCAGCAACGCGTCGCGATCGCGCGCGCGCTGGCCGTGAACCCGCCGTTGATCCTGGCGGACGAGCCGACCGGCAACCTCGACAGCCAGTCGGGGAGCGAGGTGCTGGACCTCCTGCTCGAACTGCACGCGGACGGGCGGACGGTGCTGGTGGTGACGCACGAGGAGGGCCTCGCCGCGCGATCGCAGCGCGTGGTGCGGCTCCTGGACGGGAGGATCGTGTCGGACGAGCGGCTCGTCGCGGGCTCACTGCCCTAGTGTCCTGAATCCCCCGCCTCCGCCCTGCTCAGCGTTCGTCGTCCTCCGACGGGCAGGCCACCCAGCCGGTGCAGCCCGGCACGCGGGCCAGCGCCTCGCGCCACTGCTCCTCCTCCAGGATCAGGCCCGCGGTGGCCAGGGGATCGGTGTCGAGGCCGCGGGGACCGCGGACGCAGGCGACACGGCGCTGCGTGACCCCCAACCCGGAGCGTGGATCGATGACGTGGGCATAGCGCACGCCGTCGATCTCGACGAAGCGGAACAGGTCTCCGGAGACGGAGACCGCCTCGTTGCTGGCGGTCAAGGTCAGCACGCCGCCCCCGTCCAGGGGGAGGTCCGGCACGCGCACCGTCCAGCCCTCCTGACCCGGCGGCGCGTCGCCGAACACCATGTCCCCGCCCGCGGCGAAGCGGCAGCGCGGGAGGCCGCGGGCGCGGAGCAGGCACACCACCTCGTCACCGATCGACCCCTTGGCGAGGCCCCCGAGGTCGAGCCACATCCCCTCCCGGGCGAGGCGTGCAGTGGAGGCGCTCGGCGAGAGCTCGAGCGCGGCGATGTCCACCAGGCGCGCGGCGCGGCGAAGGCGGTCCTGCGGCGGCAGCTCGCCGAGCCGCCGCGACACGCGCCACAGCTGCACGTAGGGCTTGGCGGTGACGTCGAAGGCCCCGCCGGTGATGGCGTGCATGTCGACGGCACGCGCCAGGGCCGTGAAGAGCTCCGGCGGAACCGGCACCGGAGCGGGCGCCGCCACCGCGATCCGATTGAGGGGGCTCGGCGGATCGAGGGCGTAGTCGGTCATCATCGCCGAGAGCTCGGCGATGCGCGCGAAGGCGGCCTGCGCCGCACCTCGGGCCTCTTCCTCGTCGGACGCGTAGAGGGTCAGCGTGACGGGGACGTTCCCGAAGTGGACCTCCTCGAACACGTGGCGGGTAGGCGCCGCCTGCGGAGCCGCGTCGGTCGCTGCGTCGCTGGCTGCCCCGGAGCAGCCGGCGGCGAGCCCCAGGGCGAGGAGAGCGCCCCAGGCCGCGGCGCGGCGCGCGGGGCTCATTCCTCCTCGGGGATGTTCACCGGATCGCAGACCAGGCGGAATCCCATGTCGAAGCGGTCGCGGTACCACCACTTGCTCTTGGGGGAGTTCGGGTAGGTCTCGTTCCAGACGTCCTGGCTCTCTGCCACCCGCCAGTCGAGGCTCAGCTCCTCGGCGCTGACCAGGTAGGAGCCGCCGCGGATGTACTGCTCGTCGTCCATCACCCACTCGGCGACGTTGCCCCAGAAGTCGTGCAGCCCGAACGCGTCGGCGGGCTTGCCGCCGACGGGCATGGAGAGCGGGTCGCCGAAATCGTCGCTGTCGGCGTTGCTCGCCAGCCAGGCGACCTGGTGCGGGTTCGCGGGCAGGCCGCCGCCGGCCTGGGCCAGGTACGTCCATTCGGCCCCCGTCATGAGGCGATAGCGACGACCGGTCAGCTCGCTCACGTGCCGGCAGAAGGCAGCGGCGTTGCCGCGCGAGACCCCCAGGGCGGGGCGCCCCTCGAAGCCGTGGCCGCGGGAGGCGTCGTCGTAGCAGGGGCTCGGGCGCAGGTCCGCCTCGCGCAACTCGACCGCGTGGGCCTCGTCGGCGATGTCCTCGCAGTAGGACCAGGCGCGGAACATCTTCCAGGTGACCTCGGTGGTCTGCACGTAAAAGGGGGCGATGTCGCGGGCGGGATCCCCCGGCACGAGCACCATCTCGAAGGGCGCCGCGTAGCCGAGGTCTTGGTAGCGCTCGTCGCCGCGCTCGTTGGCGTAGTCGATGCGGTCGGTGAAGCGCGCCGGCAGCGCGTCGACGTCCACCTCGAGAACCGCCGCGGTCGCCCGCTCGAGCTGCCTCGCCAGCTCCTCGGCGCTGCGCTCGAGGCGCTCCAGGCGGGCCTCGGCGTCAGCGGCGCGGGCAGCCAGCTCGCCGGTCTCTGCCTGTTGCTCGACGAGCTGGCGGTTCAGCTCGGCCAGCACGCTGAGCGGATCGGGCGTGGCGCGGATGCGCACCTCGATCACGACCTGGTCGTCGACGTCGGCGGGGGGCTCGTAGCCCTCGCGGCCCGCCACCTCGAAGTCGGCCCGCGAGATCGGGAAGACGGCGTCGATCGCGACGCGATCCTCGCCGACGTCGACCTTGGCGTGGACGACCAGCTCGCGCTCGATCCCGTTCAGCTCGCAGGTTCCGTAGATGGTGTGCGTCCAGTCCTCGAGGGTGCCCTCGAAGGCCTCCGCGTCCCCCTCCTGGCGCGGAACGAGTGCGCGACCGCGGAACACGGCCGTCGGGTGCTCCTCCTCCAGGAACCACCGATTCTCGCGCACGGTGTTGATCAGGGCGTTGGGCGCCGGGTGCGTGCCGTGGCCGCGCATCGATCCCAGCGCGACCTCCAGCTCTCCCGCCTTCAGGGTGCGGGTGGCCGGCGTCAAGAGCACCCAGCCCCGCAGTCGAGTCCAGGCACCGCTGTAGTCGCTGCGGGTGCCCAGCACGCTCTTCCCGCAGTGCCAGACCACCTGGGTGTTGCCGCCCTCGTCGAGCGAGCTCAGGTCCAGGCGCAGGTCCCCCTCGGCGACCGGCAACGCGGCGGGATCGAGAGGATCGAACTCACCACCCGCCGCGGGATCCGCCAGGGGCTGGTTCATCCAGGCACGCAGCCAGGCCGCCCCGCCGACGCCCAGGGCGGCGAGGGAGACGACGAGGGTGGCGGCCGACAGGCAAGTGGCCTTCTTCGGCATGGCTGACGGCTAGACGAGCTCGAATCGCCCAGGCAGGGGGACGTCCTGGATCGGGAGCTCCATGTCCATCGCCAGCTCCTCGTAGCTGGGACCGAACTGCCAGGTGCTCTCGTTCAGGACGAAGTCCTTGGTGACCTGCTTCCCGGAGTAGGCGCTCATGGTCATCATCACGGTCACGAGCGTGGCGTCCGCGAGGATCTGCCCGTAGTTCACGGGAGAGCCGTTGCGCACCGACTCGAGCAGCGCGGCGTGCTCGCGCACCATGTCATTGCCCGAGGGCTTGAACTTCTCGACCTTCCCGTCGTTGTAGAGCAGGCCCCCATCGATGCGGGCCACGCCCTTTGCGCAGTAGACCACCTCCTTGGTCCCCTGGCTCACCGGCATGTTCTTGACCTGGGCGCTCATCATGCGCCCACCCGGGTAGAGGAACTCGGCCCCGAAGTGGTCGAACATGTTGCCGTGGATCGCCGGCTCGGTGTGGATCAGGCGACCGCCGAGGCACATGCAGGAGTCGGGCACGGCGTCGAAGGCCCAGTTGATGACGTCGACCTGGTGGATCAGGATCGAGCCGGGGCTGTCCGCCGACAGCCAGGCCTGCGGGCGCCAGCTGCGCAGCTGGAAGGCCAGGTCGGTCTCGTCTTCCCGCCGCTTGAGGTACTGCCAGCCCGTACGGTTCCACCAGGCGCTGGCGGCGACCAGCTCCCCCATCGCTCCCTCGCGCAGCCGCTGGATCAGCGCCTGGCGCGACGGGCTGTGACGGCGCTGCAGGCCGCACATGATGCCCAGCCCCTTGGCGGTCGCCTTCTCCGTGGCGCGCAGGAGCTGCTTGAGCCCGACCACGTCCGCGGCACCCGGCTTCTCGCAGAAGGCGTGCTTGCCGGCGTCGATGGCGGCCTCGAGGAAGTGGCAGTGGAACTTGGGCGGGGTCGCGATCAGGACGTAGTCGACCTCGTCGCAGGCCACCAGCTCGGCGTAGGCGTTCAGTCCGGAGAAGGTGCGCGCCGGGGTGATCTGGACGCGGTCCCCGTAGCGCTTGCACTTGTCGGGCACGGCCGCGGCCTGGTGGGCGAACGCGTCGGCCACCGCCGTGACCACGGTGTTCGCGTCCGCTTCGAGGGCGTTGTGCACCGCCCCGACGCCACGTCCCCCGCACCCGATCAGGCCGATGCGGATCGTCTCGCGCGAGTTCCGCGCGTGGAGGCGTGAGCCGAGGCTGGCGGTCGCCAGCGTGGCCGCCGAGGCCGCCAGGACGGCACGACGGGACGGGAGGGGGGACTCGTGCTGCTTCATGGTTCGTACCTGCAATACGGGGATCGATGGGGAATCTACCGCAGAGACCGCAGCCTGTCATCTGAGGAGGACCGCCCGAGGCGATCTCATCGCGGAGGGCGTCTCCGGTTACGGCAGAGCGAAGGGCGGCATGCGCATCGAGTCGAGGCCGGAGAGGTCGAGGTCGTCGACGCTGCCCTCCTCGAGGAACTCCCGTTCGATGCGCGTCACGACCGGACCGCCGACTCCATGTGCGCCCGGCACGACCAGATGCAGGGCCCTGGGAAGGTGACTGGCCGCCTCCTCGCCCCAGCACGCGGGCGAGACGGGATCGTGCGTGCCGGACCACAGCAGCACCGGCACGTCGACCGACACCGGCTCGGCGTAGTCCTGCGGCACCTCGCCCCGCGGCCAGATCTCGGCCACCGCCATCTGGCTGCGCACGCGCACGTCGCCCAGGAAGGTGCCTCCGCAGAGCTCGTCGATCTCGGCGGGATCGATGCGTGGGATGTCCTCGCTGCCGACCACGCTCATCAGCATGCCGAAGCAGAGCAGGTTCCTGAGCGCCCGGTTGCGCTCCACCCCGGTCTGCGCGAAGGGCCCGAAGTCGCCCGCGTGCGCGCGCGAGACCAGGAGGGGCACCCGTCGGTTCGTCGGCGTGTAGTACATCATCACCCGCAAGGCCTCGGCGAAGGCGTCGCGGGTGAGGGTGACCTCGACCTCATCACCGGAGGCGGGGTGCTCCACCGTGACCCGCACCGGCTCCTCCTCCAGCCGTGCGAGGATCTCGTCGAGCTTGGCGTCCAAGTCTCCGAACGCCTGCTGATACTGCGGGTCGGCCGCGCATTCCTCGACGATGCGCTCCCATCCCTGCTGGGCGGCGGCGGCGTGGTAAAGCGGATTGCGGAAGGCGACGGGTGCGATGCCGTTCAACGTCGCGGTGCGCGCCGTCTCGGGGTGGCGGCGCAGGTACTCCAGGCCCATGCGCGAGCCGTAGGATCCTCCACGCAGATTGATCTTCCCGTAGCCGAGCGCCTCGCGCACCTCGTTCAGATCGTCGGCCGCGATCGGTGTCGTGTACTTGGTCAGATTCGCGGCCTTCCGCAGGCGCGGCAGCGCGGCTTCGAAATGCTCCCGCCGGAAGAGCGGATCGAGGTAACCCTGCAGATCGCGGTCGCCACCGGGAAGAGGCACGCGCAGAGGATGCGAGCGGCCCGTTCCACGCTGATCGACCAGCACGATGTCCCGGCGCTCGCGCAGCCACGATTGCGCCAGCCCTCCGAGATAGCCGGTGGCGGCGGCCCCGGGGCCGCCGTGCAGCACGAAGATCGGATCCGGCGCGGGATCGTCGCCCGTGGCCGGCAGCACGAGCAGGTAGAGCTCGATCGTCCGCCCGGATCGCGCCTGGCGGTCCTCGGGTACTCGCAAGGTCCCCTCCAAGATCTCGGAGTCCGAAGCGCCGTGCCGCTTCACCTCGAGCTCCAGACGCGGGTTCTCCGCCGCGAGGTCGAGCAGCCGCTGCTGTCGCGCCTGCCCGGCGCTCGGGGGACACAGCGCCAGAACGAGACCCAGCGTGCAGATGATGCGCCTCATGCCGCCCTTGTACGGGCGAGGCGCTCCGCGATCCAGTCGAATCGCCGATCGGGGCCGAGCGAGCGCCACTTACGAGGATCGCACGGGCCCTGCATGTCCAGATCGGGAGCCCTGTGCTGGAATACACCCTCGGGCGTCAGTCGATGGGCCCAACCAAGGAGCAGCGAAGAATGGGCAGGATCCAAGAGCTCCTCGCGCACGTGTCGACCGCGTGCCTCGCGTGTGTCGTGCTGGCGGCAGTCGTCGCCGGCCAGACGGTGAGTCCCCGCAACGGACCGCTCTCTCCCAGGCCCGCTACCCCGGTGTTCCTCGGAGGAGGACCTCTCGGCGGCACGGGCCAGCGCGGCGTGCCACCGGCTCCGGTGCACTCCTGCGCCGAGTGGGAGGAGTCCGAAGGCATCATCCTCAACTACAACTGGATGAACGCGGACACCGTCTACAAGATGCAACTGGACCACCAGGTCTACATCCCGGTGGACAACCCCAAGCAGAGGCGCGACTGGGTCCACTTCCTGAACGCCAACGGGATCCCGCACACGAACATCCACTTCATCATGATCCCGCTGACCTACGGTTGGATGCGGGATTGCGGGCCGTGGTTCATCTGGGACGGCAACGGCGAGTTGTGCATCGTGAACAACTCCTGCTGGCACGACAACTATCCCCTGGATGACCAGTTCCCCAGGAAGTTCGCGGCCCAGTTCGGGTACAAGTACTACGAGCCTCACCTCGAGATCTACAGCGAGGGAGGGAACTACTACCCCAACGCCTACGGCATCGCCTTCTCCTCCTCCTGGGTGTACGGAGACAACGGGGCGAAGTCGAAGGCGCTGACCGATTCGCTCTTCAGGGACTACCTGGGGATCGAGCGCTACCACACGGTGCCGCCGTACACCCTGTCGCACCACGACACGTGCGGGAAGCCGGCGAACCCGGAGACCCTGATCATCGCCCAATGGCCCGAGGGGTACTGGAAGCACCCCCTCGGAGAGGGGATCGCCGCCTACTACGCGACCCTCGAGAGTCCCTGGGGACGGCCCTACAGAATCCACCGCACACCGATGTTCCCGGCGCCGTGGGTGGACTTCAAGCCGTACCTGAACTGCCTGGTGGCGAACGAAAAGGTCTTCATCCCCGTCACCGGAACGCCCGACGACGAGATCGCACTGAGCATCTTCCGCCAGGCCTTCGCCGGCTACGAGATCGTCGGCATCGACCACTTCGGCAGCGGGTGGGGCGCGTCGCTGCACTGCGCGACGAAGAACATCATGAAGCGGGACATCATCCGCATCTACCCGTACCCGCCGGGTGACGCCGAGGCGACCGGTGCGGCCCACCCCGTCCGGGCGGAGGTGATCCCCCTGCCCGGATCCACGCTGCGGCCGGGATACCCGGTGATCCACTGGACGCCAACGGGCGGCGACCCCTTCCAGGACGTGGTGATGCTGCCCACGGGGCAGCCGAACGAGTACCAGGCGGACATCCCGGCGCAACCGCAAGGGACGACAGTCTCCTTCTACATCGAGGCTCGCGACAACGGCGGGCTGACGGCGGTCTACCCGCTCGTGGCTCCCGAGGGAATGATGACCTTCGAGGTCCGCGAGGACGTGGCCGCGCCGGAGGTCACCCGGTTCATCCCGACGCGCAGCGCCTCGGCGGGTTCATGGCCGCCCCTGGTCCGAACCCTGTGCAAGGACGACATGGCCACCCCCCAGGTGGTCGTGGAGTACGCCATCAACGGCGTGCCGCAACCGGATGCTCACCTGGTCCGGGAGGAGATGTGCTATTGGTACAGCGGGACCCTGGGCGGGAGCGCAGCGGCGGGTGACGTGATCTCCTACCGCCTGAAGGCCACGGACGGCGCGCAGACGGAGAACGTCTCGTCCCTGCCACGGGAGGGCGAGATCTTCTGCCCGGTGGTCGAGGCCAGCGGCAGCGTGGGCATCGTGAACTTGAGCCTGCGTCCCTGCACGGCTCCCTTCCTCCTGGACGCCTTCGGCGACCTGGGCATCCCCCACCACTACTACCGGGAATGGCCCTCGAGCTTCGCCGCCCACGACGCGTGGTTCATCTGCCTGGGCGTCTTCCCCTACAACCACATCCTCTCCACGGCGCAGGCGAACGAGGTCGTGGCCGCTCTGCAGAGTGGCAAGAACATCTACCTCGAGGGCGGAGACACGTGGTCGTACGACGCGGTGGCGTACACGCTGGGACCCTGGTTCGGGGTGCAGCCCTTCTGGCGCGGCTTCTGGCTGGACTCCGTGGTGGGCGCGAAGGAGAGCTTCCTGCGTGGACTCACCCTGGACTACGGAGACCAATTCGAGGACCTGTGCCTCGACTGGATGACCGAAGTCCCTCCAGCGCAGCCCCTCCTGCGCTGGAACAAGGACACGGGGAACCCGCTGGGCGTGGTCTTCGACGCCGGGGGGTATCGCTCGATCGCCTGCTCGGTCCCGCTCGGCGGACTGGTCGACAGAGGCTGGCCGAATACCCGCAAGGAGATCCTCCTGCGCTACCTCGAGTTCTTCGGTCAGCGCAGACCCCAGCTCATGGCCAGCGGGGTGGCGCGGCCCGGCCAGAGGGTCCCTCTGCGTCTCGAGGCACAGCCCGGGGACGAGTACCTGCTCGTGGCGTCACTGGCGGAGGACTACCAACATCTCTCCAACGGGGTGTTCCGGCTCTCTTCCGATCACCTCTTCCCCCTGGACCGGGGAGTGGTTCCCGCTGCGGGCGTCCTGCGCTACGACCTGCTCATCCCACAGGATGACGCCCTCCTGGGCGTGGAGGTGCACCTGCAAGCCTTGATCGGCGACGCGACGAAGCCGACGGGGTCCTACTTCACCAACCGGGAGATCCTGACCGTGGTCGAATGAGGCCCGTGCAGCGCTCGGCGAGAGCCGACCGGGGCCGAGGTACGATTCTCTCACCGACACCCAACCGCCTTCCGCCGGCCGCGAGGGCCACGCCGCCATGCGCATCCTGCTACTCACCCCGGTCCTGCTCCTCCCGGCTCTCCCGCCCTCCGCGCCCGCTACCGCCGACGTCGCCCTGCGGCCCGTCCACCTGCCGGTAGCCGGGCCCTGCATGACGCCGGAGCAATGGAGATGGGAGTTCATCGAGACCAGGGAGAACCTCTCGCGGCTGGCGCTCAGCGCCGCACCCATTGCGCCCTCGATCCTGTTCGAGTGGCCCCTGCGCCCCGCCCCGGGCTTCGAGGACTTCGGCTATCACGCCATCTCGGGCTTCCCCGACCTCGACCCCAGCGCAGGCCTGCTGGATCACGAGTGCGGCCAGCGTACGTACGACGGTCACAACGGCACCGATCCCGTGCTGTGGCCCTTCTGGTGGTACAAGATGGATCACGACCAGGTCGAGATCGTCGCGGCGGCGAGCGGGGTCATCATCAACAGGGCGGACGGCTTCGACGACCGCAGCTGCACCCCGGGCGGCTCCTCGAACAAGGTGACCATCCGCCACGCCGACGGCACGATGGCCTGGTACCTGCACATGAAGAAGTGGTCGGTGACGCCGAAGCAGATCGGCGAAACCGTCGTGGTAGGCGAGTACCTCGGTATCGTCGGCAGCTCGGGAAACTCGGGGCTGCCCCATCTCCACATCGACTTCCGGGACCAGAACTGGAACAACTTCGACCCGCACGAGGGGCCCTGCAACGACACGATCGAGGGCTCACGTTGGGTCCGCCAGCGTCCGTACTACGACAGCTACATCAACGCGCTGCGGACGCACTCCGCAGAGCCGGTGTTCCCGCCCTGCCCGCAGCAGGAGATCCCCCACTTCCAGGACCAGTTCGTACCGACCGAGACGGTCTTCATCGGGATCTACCACCGGGACATCGTCTACGGTCAGGTCGTCGACTACGCGGTGCTGCGCCCCGACGGCACGGTCGCCCTGCAGGGCAGCTACGGCATGGACCAGCCGCACTACGCCGCGGCGTACGCCCTCCCGGAGTACGTGCTGCCCGCGGACGCGCCTGGAGGGACCTGGACGGTCCGGGTCGACTACGACGGCCTGGTCTACACGCGAGAGTTCACGGTCGACGCCGGGTAGCTCCGCGCGGGGCCCCTCCGCTCCCGCCCGCTACTCCCCGGACTCCCACGCCGACTCGACGATGACGATCGGAATCGCGGGGAGGATTCCCATCGGGTTGCGGCTCCCCCCGCGGCGACCCCCACCCCCGCCGCCTAGGAAGACGTCGACGATGAGGTTGTCCTCGAAGCCCGCCGCGGGGGCTTCATCCGTGGCCTCCAACCAGAAGGCGAGCCCCTCGTCCACCACGTGAACGTCCTCGAGCAGGATGCCGGCGGGCGGATCGTTGAGCTCGAGGGTGACGCGGGAGAGGGCTGACCCGCCACTGGCACGCATGACCACCTCGACGGCGCCGTCCCGGGGAATGCGCAGGGGGAGGTCGGTCAGGCAGCGCACCGGCGGGACCTCGCGGGCCGGGCCGGTGATCGCCACCAGGAGCTCCTCGGCCGGCACGAGGTGGCGGTAGAGGAAGGCCTGCATCATCTCCTCGGCGGGGGTGGCGGATCGGACCCGCTCCTCGCCTCCCAGGGTGGCCCGGCCTTCCAGCTGCAGGGCGAAGCGCTCGGGGTGCTCCTCCGACGGCGGGGTGATCGTCATCCACGCGCTGTCCCTGCCCGCGGGGATGCGTCCGCCGTCCAGGCGGATCCCCAGCGGAGCGTCCACCAAGGACACGTCGATCGCCCCGTCGAAGCCGTCCTCGCGCAGCGCGTGCACGCGGATCGCCCCGGCGCGCCCGGGGTTCAGGTTCAGGCTCGCGGGGGTGACGTAGAGCTCGAAGTCCGGCTGCGGATGGCTGAGGCGCAGTCGGTACGCGTGGCTCTCGTCCCCGTGGTGCTGCGCGTCGACGAGCGACAGGAAGTAGGTGCCGTCCGCGGGCAGCTCCGCCCGCAGGTAGCTATCCGCGTGATGGGTGAGCGATGCCGGATCCGTGTGCAGGTGCCCCTCCTTGCGCGAGTAGTCGTCGTTCCACTCGAGGACCGTCCCGGAGGAGTCCTGGAGGCGCAGCAGGGAGTCGAGGGGCGAGTAGAGCCGGCGCGCGAGCACCTCGGCCACCACCTCCTCGCCCGCGTGCCCCTCGAACTGGAAGACGTCGACGTCCCCCGCTTCCTCGATCCGACCGTCGACGATCAGCGGGAGCTCGACCGGCTGGGCCTCCTCGAAATCGTCGTTCGACTCGACCTCCGGACCGGTCGGCAGCGAGTCGATGGCGAAGCGGAACTCGTTCGTCGGCCGGTTCTTCTGCCGCAGGCTCACGCGCCGGATGCCGTCGCCGCCCGCAGGTGGCTCGAGCTTCATGCGCCGGGTCGTCAGGTTCCAGCCACCGAGGGAGAGGTCCGTGCGACCCGTCGGGGGACCGCCCAGGGGGAAGACCTGCGTGATGAAGGGACGGTCCGCCACCGCGATGCGGTAGATGAAGTCCTCGCGGCCGCGGTAGACGGCGTCGCGCACCTCCAGCTCGTAGATCCCCGGCTTGCGCACCTCGAAGCAGAGCACCGGATCGGACTGGAAGCGGAAGTCGTCGACGAACGCCACCTCGCGCCCCTCCTCGTCGAAGAGGGCGACGGTGCCCTGGAACCACCCGGGAACGGCATCCGCCAGGTAGGGAACCAGCCGGCGCGCCTGCAACTCCACGATCAGGTCCTGCCCGCGGCGCGTCTTCAAGGGGAATCGATCGACGTCCCCCGGCAGGATCTGGCCGTTGAAGAGCACCGGCGGCTCGGCGGGCGGCTCGGGGGGCAGCGGGTCACTCACGACGGGGTCGTTCAGCTCCACCTCGTTCCGCTCGGGCAGGAGCCCGACCTGGAAGCACATCGGGTTCGTGATCCCGAGGTCGGAGTCGAGCCGCAGCTCCCGGTCGCCCGGGACGGCGTCCGAGTCGATCTCGACCTCGAGGATGACCGTCTCCGCGATCTGGGCGTTCGGCTGTCGCTTCCGGAAGACCTGGAACGCGCGGCGCACCTGGGCCAGCTCGCGCAGGTTCATCTCCTCCAGCCCGTCGAGGAAGGGATGGTCCGGCAGCTTCACGGGCTCACCCTCCTGCGTCTTGCCGACGCCCGCCTCCCGCAAGGCGCGCTTGAGATCGACCTTGCCCCCCTCCCGCTCCTCGGTGCGCGCGCTCCAGAGCACTTCCAACCGCAGGCGCAGATCGCGGGCCTGGTCGCCGTCGAAGCGCAGGGGCGCGGCGTACTCGACCACCCGCGCGCTCACTCCCTCGCCGGAGACGTGCACGCCGTTCACGGACTGCAGGAGCTGACCGCCGGCGAAGACCTGGAAGGTCGTTCCCCGCTGCCCGCCGGCGGGGTAGAGGTACCCGAGATGCGGCTCTCTCTTGGTCTCCTGCCCCCAGGCGCCCGCGCCGCAGAGCGCCAGGAGCGCCAGGGCGACCAGCAGGGTCGAGGGAGTCCTCATCACCGTTCGCGCCTCACCCGAGCTCGGGGAGTCGCTCCTCCTCGAAAGTGCTCGTCGCGTCGGACGGCTGGCCGGGGAGGACGCTGACCTCGAGGCCCTTCTTGTTCGGCAGAGGGCCGTCGGGGTCGATGCCGAGCCGTTCGTAGATGCTGCCGATCAGCTCACCGGGCAGGACGGGCCGCTCGGCCACGCGCTCGCCCTTCTCATCGGATTCGCCGACGACCACCCCGCCCTCGAACCCGCCGCCGGCCACCAGCGCGGTGAAGCAGGCGCCATGGTGCCCGCGGCCGCCGTTCCAGGGCGGCTCCCACTGGACCCGCGGAGTCCGCCCGAACTCGCCGCAGCACAGCACGATGGTGCTCGCCAGGAGTCCACGCTCGGAGAGGTCCTGCAGCAGGCTCGCCAGCCCCCGATCGAACTGCGGGAGCTTGCGGTTCATCTCCTGGAAGTGACGCTTGTGCGTGTCCCAGCCCTTCGAATTGATGGTGACGTAGGGGACCCCGCTCTCCACCAGCCGCCGCGCCATCAGGCAAGACTGACCGAAGGTGTTCCGCCCGTAGCCGTTGCGGACCTTCTCCGTCTCCTCCCCGAGGTCGAACAGCCGCCGCGCCTCTCCGAACATCATGTCGTAGGCGTTCAGCTCGCACTCGTCGAACTTGTCGAAGCGACGGCTGTCCGGCGTGGCCCTCCCGAGCGTGTCGAGGTCGCTCAGGAGACTACGGCGGCCGCGCTGGCGCTCGTCGGAGATGCCCTCGGCGACGAGCCCCTCCACCACGAAGGGATCGCGGTTCGGGTCGCCGCCGGTGGCGAAGGGCTTGTACCGCTGGCCGAGGAAGCCCGCCTCCGAGAACCGGCCCTGAGGTTCCGTCAGCACCACGTAGGGCGGAGCGAGCCCCTCGTAGCCGTTGTCGTAGCCCTTGAAGAGGGAGACGATGGCGCCGACGGTGGGGTAGACCAGCCGGCTGGGCTCGCGGCCGGTCTGCACCAGGTAGGACGCGGTTTCGTGCGCGTTCACTCCATGGGTCATGCTCCGGATGAGCGAGTACTTGTCGGCCTGCTTCGCGAGCCGGGGCAGGGAGGCGTTGATCTGGATCCAACCCACGTTGGTCCCGATCGCCTTGTCGAGGGGCCCGCAGTAGTCGTACCCGGCATTGGGCTTGGGGTCGAAGGTGTCGAGGTGCGACGGGCCGCCCCACATCCAGATCTGGATCACCGACCGGGCGCGTGCCTGCACCCTCGACCGCTGTGAATCCTGGGCCAATCCGCTCGTCATCCACGCCAGACTCGCCGCTCCCGCCAGTCCGCCCTTCAGCGCGGTACGACGCGAAAGCGTGTTGTCGATCTGTCTCTCGTCCATGGTGGGTCCCGTCCTCGGCTCAGTGCCGGTAGAGAAACTCCTTGGTGTTGATCAGCGCCCAGGCCAGGTCCGCCGCCACCTCCCGGCCCGGGAGGCCGGCGTTGCGGGCGTACTCCTCGGCAATGGCCACCTCCTCCTCCGTGGGGTAGCGCGAGAGCACGGTCAGGAACAGGCCGTCGAGGCCGCGCTCCTTGTAGCGCGTGGCCGGGGCGACCCAGCGCCACAGCCGCCCGCTGCGCCGGATCATGTTCTGCACCTGCGACGAATTGAGCAGGTACAGGCGCTGGGCGTCCGACGGCTCGTTGCTGCGCTCCGACTCCAGCCCCGTGTCGCGCGGAGGACGTCCGAACAGCTCGAGGAAGGGGCTGGTGATACTGCCGTCCGCCAGGGTGATGGCCCGGTGGTGCTCGGGGATGTGGGTGAAGGGCTCCGGGATGGCGCTCGAGTAGCCCTGCTCGGCGCCGAAGATCGCGCACAGGGCATCGAGGAGCACCTCCGCGTCCAGGCGCCGGACCGGGTAGTGGGCAAAGACGGCCTCGGATTCCGCCGCCGGAGAGCGGGGAATCGAAGAGCGCTGGTAGGTGCGCGAGTTCAGGATCTCCCGAAAGAGATGCCTCAGGTCGTAGTCCGCGCGGACCAGCTCGTCCTGCAGGTGCTTCAGCAGATCCGGGCAGACGGGAGGGTTGTCGGGACGGATGTCGTCCGGCTCGTGGATCAATCCCCGCCCCAAGAGCCAGGACCAGACACGGTTCACGATGTTGCGCGTGAACCAGGGGTTCTTGCGGTCGATCAGCCAGTCGGCGAAGGTCTGCCGCGGATCCACACCAGGCTCGAGCGTCACCGTCGTCCCGTCGGGGAGGACGGCCAGCATCGTCGCGCTCCATTCGGGATCCAGGTAGACGATCTCCTCCTTCCACTCGGCGGTGCGCTTGTACGCGATACGCGAGAAGCAGGCCTCCATGCCCGCGCGCCTGACCTCTGGCCAGTCCTCGATGCGCGCACCCATGAAGGTGAGGGCCACGATCCGGGCGATGGCCGCCGGTTCTCGCCCCTGCAGGGCGCGGTAGAAGTTGACCTCTGGCACGCGGAAGTTGCTGCCGCTCGAAGTCAGGAGCTCCCTGGCGAACTGGTCGTAGGGCCGGTTCTCCCGCAGCGCGTCGTGGATCCAGCGGTGGTAGGCCTGCACCGCGTTGGGCCACAGGTTGATGGGGAACTCCGCCTTCACGCGCAGGAGGTCGCACCACTTCAGTGACCAGTAGTCCGCGAACTCCTCCCGCTCGAGGACCGCGTCGATGAGATCCGAGCGCTTCTTGCGGTCGCTGTCCCTCAGAAAAGCGATGACCTCTTCCGCCTGCGGCAACGTACCCAAGACGTCCAGGTAGAGGCGCCGGATGAACACGGCGTCCGAGCAAGCAGCGGCCGGCTGGATGCCGCGTTTGCGGTGCTCGCGCTGGATCAGCCGGTCGATGGTGCTCACGCGGGCGACGTTCTTGTCGGACTGGAAGGGAGCCCCGGTCTCGTCCCTCTGGCCCTGAGCCGTCAATCCCCCTAGGAGCAGCGTGGTGGCGAGCAGCGCCTTTTCCATGTTTGCTCCTTGTTCATGCCGCGACCGCCGCGCACCCCCTCGGGTGCACTTCAACCTCGATGGTAGCCCGCGGTTCCGCCGCGGTGCAGGGATCCGGCGGATTTCGGCCGCCTCTGGCGCCCTTCCGGCTGTCACCCTTGTGCCTGGTCACATCCGGCACCGATGTGCCCGGTCCGTACCGTCAGTCCGGATCCCCCGTCAGGACCCACCCGGCCCACGCCGCGATGGGGTACCCCTGGGCCCGCAGGTGCTTCTTCGCCTCCCACAGAGCCTCCGCCTTGCCCATCCCCTTGCGCCACAGGTTCTCGTAGAAGCGCGTCATCAGGTCCTTGGTGAGATCATCGTTCACCTTCCACAGGGAGGTGATCGCGGTCCGGGCGCCTGCCGCGTGCAGAGCGGTTTGCAGCGAGAGGATCCCCTGGCCGGCTCGCGAAGATCCCACGTTCGTCTCACAGGCGCTGAGCACTGCGAGCTCGCAGGCGGAGAGGTCGTAACCGGCGAGTTCCTCTGCAGTGAGCAGACCCGGTACGCGACCGACCGAGTCGCGACCCCGGTTCGCGCCGGCCAGGCACAGACCGCACAGCGTCAGTGGGGCGAAACCGCGGATGGCCCTTTCGGTGCGGGCGAAGAGCGGCGGCTCCTCTCGCCGCGCCGCATCCAGCGTGGAGAGAACCGATTCGGGGGCGAACCACCCGTGCGTCGCCAGGTGCAGGAAGCACCTGCCCCGCACGGCTTCGAAGACCGCGGCTTTGGTGGCCTGATTGCGCTCCAAGAGCACCACTTCCTGCCCAAGGACCTCCTCGTACTGCGCCGACACCGCCTGCAGCTCGCCCTTGGTCCCCCACAGGCGGCCCCAGTTCCCGAAGGCGCTGCCGCGAGCTCGGTCGATCGGAGCTGCGTTCACGGCCGCCAGATACTCGGGGATCATCTCTGGAACGAGCTCTGCGTCGAAGTCGATGTCGCCGACGACCAGAAGACCGCTGCCCTCGCTTGCGGGCTGCGCTTCTCCCCCGGCGACCAGGCGCGCGAAGGAGACCTCGTTGCGAAGGCGGTAGAGGTCTCCGAGCACCACGCCCGGCCGATCGCTGGGTAGGGCGTCGATCGGGACCAAGTGTAGGACGTCGTCGAGGCACAGGTGGACTCGCGCGCCCTCTTCGAGCCCTCCTGCTGTGGTGACGATCGGATCGAACAGGGCGCGCCGCAGGGCTCTGCCCAGCTCGTCCGCGTCGGGCCCCACCGCTAGAGAGACGCCTCTTTCGACGGGCTTGCCGATGGCGCTGCGCCAGGCGTGAATGCGCTGCTCGAGCTCCGTGAGTGGCCCGAGCTCTACGCGTCGTACCGGCTTGCCGCGCGCGAAGACCATGGCCATTAGAGCCGGGGCTTGCTGGTGGACCGCGGTGATGGCCTCGCTCGTACCCCACTGGGTGTAGCGCAGGAATCCCACGGCGAGGTCCCCCGCCTGGAGGCTCTCAAGCACGTCCTCAGCCCGCACGACCTCGAACACGGCGCCCCTCTCGGCGAGCAGGGAGCGGACTTCCCGCGACAGGCGGTCGCGTTGCAGCGACAGCTCGACGATCGAGTCCCGCCAGTCCTCCATCGTCTCCTGCGCGGCGGGGCCTGCGAGCGTCCTGTCATTGATCTGGGCGCGCAATCGAGTGAGCTCCAGTCGCATTCGCGATAGCCCGTCTCCGTCCCCAGCGCGCCCTGGGTGTGTTCTCTGAGTGGCTACATGCCTGCGGGTCTCGATCAGCGTCGCCAGCAGGGGCTCGAGCCCCACCCTCTGGCTGAAGAAGATCAGACCGTCCAGCTTGCCAGTCACGGACGCCGCGACCTCTTGCGCCTCGCGCGGAGCCAATCCGAGGGCCGCCTGCAGGCGCTCGAGCAGTCCCGCTCCGAACGCTGGCAGGAGTTCGCTCATCCCCTGGAAGTCCTCGAGCACGTACTTCGTGTAGATGAGATTCCCTTGCGCGCCGAGGAGCTGAGGGCTGCTTGGGGGCAAGGCGTTCCCGTAGGCCTCCATGACCTGCTCGGCGAGCTCGTGGGCCGCTTCCAGCTCGCCCTCGAGGATCATGAGCAACGCGAGATAGGAACGAGTGCTGCAGACCTCGGTGTGCCCCTCAGGGAACCTCTGCAGTTTGACTTCCAGCACCTGTTCGATCAGGGATCGCGCACCGGCCAGCTCGCCGAGCGCCGCCAGGACCCGGGCGAGGTTGGCACGGGTCGCGAGGCGTGCGGGGTAGTCCTCGGGGTAACTCCGCTCGTAGCCCTCCAGGGCTCGCTCGAACTGCGCACGGGCTCCTTCGAAGTCCCCGAAGTGGTGCAGCACGGCCCCGAAGTTCAGGCGACTGGCCAGAAGGTCGGGGTGGTCCTCTGGAAGAGTGCGCTCCCGGATCTCGAGTGCCCTCTCGTGGAGCACTCGCTCGCCTTCCCGGTCTCCGTAGCGGCCGAGCGTGTCTGCCAGGGCCTCTCGGGCCTTGAGAATGAAGAGGTGGTCCTCGGGCAGGGTCCGCTCGCGTGCCGCCAGTACCTGTTCCTCGAGGAGGCGTGCGGTCTCCAGATCACCAGTCTCCTTGAGAACTACGGCCAGGTTCCCGCGCGTGGCCAAGAGACGGGGGTGATCCTCCGGCAGGTTCTGCTCTCGGATCCTCAGCACTTCTTCCAGGAGTCCGCGCGCCCGGTTCAGGGCGCCAAAGGATTCGAGGGTGATGGCGAGGTTCTCCCGAGCGCCGAGAAGATCCGGATGATCCTCGGGGAGGGTCCTCTCGCGCGCCTCCAGCACGCCCTCCTGCAACTCGCGTGCCCCATCCAGCTCGCCGAAGTCGTACCACGTCAGCGCGACGCTGGTTCGAGTCCGAAGAAGATCGGGGTGGTCATCGGGCAGGGTCTGCTCGCGCACCGCCAGCACCTGCTCCTGCAGCTCGCGAGCCCGATTCAGGTCCCCGAGGGAGCTGATAATCGCGGCGTAATTGAGGCGAGCATCGAGAAGCATCGGGTGATCCTCCGGGAGCGTGCGTTCGAGCGTCTCGAGTACCTGCTCCTGCAGAGCGCGCGCCCCGGGGAGATCGCCGAGTCTTCGCAACGTCTCGGCGAGATTCTGACGGGCCCTGGTGAGGTCGGGGTGGTCTTCCGGCAGTGTCCGCTCGCAACTCGCCAGCAGCAGCTCCTGCTGCATCCGGGCCCCGACCAGATCCCCGAGCTCCGCGCTCACGGCTGCGAGATTGGCGCGCGCGGAGAGCAGCTCTGGATGGTCCTCGGGCAAGACTCGCTGCCTCGCCTCGAGGACCAATTCGAACAATCCTCGGGCTCCCTCGAGGTCCCCTAGGGCGAACAGCGTCGCGGCGAGGTTCTGCTGGCCCCAGATGATGTGAGCGTGATCTTCGGGGAGGAGTTCCTCCCATTCGAACAGCACCTCCTCCTGCAGCTCTCGTGCGCCCTCCAGATCCCCAGACATGTACAGCGCCACGGCGAGGAGCGCGCGTGCTTCGAGGAGTGGACGCCGATCCTGGGAGGGCGTCGACTCCCGAATGGCCGCGGTACGCCCGCGCACAGCGACCAGCGGCTGCACCGCCGAGAGCTGCACCGCGAGCGAATCCAGCTGGAAGAGGACTCCCAGCTCGCCCGGCTCTCCCTCTCCCCAGGAGGCCATCTTCTGCGCCAGGGCTCCCAGCGCCGCCCTCGCCCGATCGACCTCGCCGGCTTCGAGGAGCTTCCGCACCTCCTCGCTCGTTCGCTGGAGCTCCTCGACTGGCGCGGGGTCCTGAGGGCTGAGCTGTGCAACCTGAACGCGATGGGAACTCCCCCAGCCTGGAACGAAGACAGCGGACAAGAGGGAGAGAGTCAGTAGGCGCATCTCAGCTCCTCCAACGGCGACTGACCGGAGCAGGAATCAGTCCAACTCGAGCCCCAGCTTCCACGCCAGGAAGCTGAGCGAATCGACCACCATCTCGATCTGGTCACGCACCGGCGGAGCGGCCGCGTGCCCCGCGCGGATGTGGTAGCGCAGCATGATCGGCTCGGCGGAGCCGTTCCGCGCCTGGACCATCGCCGTCATCTTGCGCGCGTGCATCGGATCGACGCGGGTGTCAAGATCGCCGGTGACGAAGAGGGTCGCGGGGTAGTCCGCCCCCTCGTGCACGTTGTGGTACGGCGAGTAGGCCAGCAGGTACTCGAACTGCTGCGGATCCTCGCTCGAGCCGTACTCCGCGACCCAGTAGCGTCCGAGGAGCGCGTCGTGGTAGCGGATCATGTCCAGCAGCGGGTACGTGCAGACGACCGCAGCCACCAGCTCCGGGTGCTGCGTCAGCAGCGCTCCGGTGAGCAGACCGCCGTTGCTTCCGCCCTCGACCGCGAGCAGCTCGCGCGACGTGTACCCCTCGGCGACGAGGAACTCGCACGCCGCCGCGAAGTCGTCGAAGACGTTCTGCTTCTGGTCGAGCATCCCCGCTTCGTGCCAAACCTCGCCGAACTCGCCGCCACCCCGCAGGTTGGCCACGGCGAATACGCCGCCCTTCTGGACCCAGGTCGCCGCCGTGGGATCGAAGAAGGGGGTCAGGCTGAGGTTGAAGCCGCCGTAGCCGGTCAGGATCGTCGGGCTGGTGCCGTCGCGCTCCAGGTCCTCCCGATGCAGCACGTACATCGGAATGCGTGTCCCGTCCTTCGAGGCGTAGTAGACCTGCGTTACCTCGAGGTGGTCGGTGTCGACGGGGATGTCGATGCGCGCCCAGACCTCGGGCTCGCCCGCGGCGAGGTCGTAGCGGTAGATCGTGGGAGGCACGTGGAAGGAGGTGAAGGTCAGGAAGGCCTCGCTACTGGTCCACCTGCCCGTGGCCAGCCCAGCCGAGCCGATCGCGCCGAACTCGAGCTGGCGGACCAGCGTGCCGTCGAGCTCGTGCAGCGCGATCTTCGTGCGCACGTCCTCGACGTACGAGACGAGCAGACGTCCACCGATGCCCGCGGCGGACTCGACGACGATCCCCTCGCGCTCGGGGACGATCTCGACCCAGTGCTCGACCTCTGGCCGGGCGACGTCAGCCAGCATCACCCGGCGGTTGGGCGCCTCCCAATCGGTCGTGATGGCCAGTCGATCGCCGGCGAAGGTCGCCACCGAGTGCGTCTCCCCGTCGTCGCTCACCGTCACGAATGGCCCGTCCTGCGCGCGGTCCTTGAGGAGGATGCGCGTCGGACCGGAGGTGCCCGTCAGCGCGTTGATCAGGAGCCAGCGGCCGTCCTCGGACACCGCCGGCGCCAAGAGCTCCTCGAAGCTCGCGTCCTCGCCGAAGACCACCGGGTCGGTGGCGGGATTGCTCCCCAGTGCGTGGAAACAGACGCGTGGTCCCTCTCCGCCGAAGAGCGCGTAGTAGAAGCCGGACCCGTCGGGCAGCGAGGTGATCCCGAGGTACAGCGCCGTCGGCAGGACGTCGGGGAGGTCCTCGCCCGTGTCGACGTCGCGCACGTGCAGCTCGACCTCGTCCGCTCCTCCCTGGCGAACGCCGTACACGATCCTCTTCCCGTCCGCGGTGACGTCGAGCATCGAAGCGCCGATCGTGTGATCCTCGCTCAGGCCGTGCGGATCGAGCAGCACCCGCTCCTCGCCCGCGAGCCCCTCGCGGACGTAGAGCACGCTCAGGTCCTGGTCGGGACGCCGGCGCGTGTAGAAGTAGCGCCCCCCCGCCTCGACCGGGGCGCCGATCGCCTCGAACTGCAGCATCTCGCCGACGAGCTCGCGCAGCGCCTCGCGACCGGGGAGCTCGTGCAGGACCGAGTCGGTGTACTCGTTCTGCCGCGCGATCCACCCGCGCGTGCGCTCCGCGTCCTGATCCTCGAGCCAGCGGTAGGGATCCGGCACGTCGACGCCGTGCAGGGTGTCGACGATCGTCCCCGCCTCCGAGACGGGAGGAGGCCCGATCGCGACTCGCGCGGGGCTAGTGGCCCCGCAACCGACGAGCGGCAGGAGAGACAGTCCAAGGGGAATCAGGAGCAAGAGAGTCCCTGCGACGGGAAGTCCCTTCGCCCGTTCACCACCGGGGCAATGCGGTTGCTGCATGGGAGTCGCCTTCTGGAGAGAGCGCGGGGCCGGAACGATCGCAGGCTATCCGCTCTCTGGTGTGTTCGCCAGCCGCCGCCTCGTCGATCCGGACCAGGTCGCGCTCGTTGGATCGCCGTAGCTCCCGCCAGAATCGCCTCGAGATGTTCGCATCCACGCGGGGGCAAATCTCTGCCAGTCGGTCCATACTGGGGAGGAACCGCGAGCGAACGGAGTCGACCGTGGAAACCGTACAGATCGGCAACGCAGGGACCGAGCGCGACTTCGCCACAGCGCGGGAGGCGGCGCAGGCATTCGCGGAGGAGCGCCTGGGCGAAGTGATCTGCATGTCCTGGTACGACCGGGCGAAGGACCAGGAATCCCCGGCCCACGCCTCGGACTGCCACGGCTCCTGCGAGGTTCCCGGGTACGTCGAGTACGCCGAATCACGCGGTGCCGAGCTGACGGTCGTCGTCGACGACGGCGCGTACGTCTTCTGCTTCCGGTCCCTGGGCGAGTTCTCCGACGCCCTCGGCGGAGGCTAACGAGTGACACGACGCGCGAGACACCGAGGAGTCCTGACCATGCACCGAAACCCGCTCGTGGCCCTCGTCCTCTTCTGCTCCACCCTGGCGGGAGGCTGCAGCAGCGCGCCTTCGGCGCCCGCCCCCGAGCCCTTCGGCCCGACGCCGAGCGCCGGTCAGCTCGAGTGGCACGAGCTCGAGTTCTACGGCTTCCTGCACTTCACGACGAACACCTTCACCGACAAGGAATGGGGCTACGGCGACGAGAGCCCGGAGGTGTTCGCCCCGACCGACTTCTCCGCCGAGCAGATCGTGGCGACCGCGAAGATGGCGGGCATGCAGGCGCTGATCCTCACCTGCAAGCACCACGACGGCTTCTGCCTCTGGCCCAGCCGCTTCACCCTGATGTTGCATTCTCGAGTGCCTATGCTGCAGTGGCTGCGGCCCCGAGAA
>CAZDQL010000065.1:0-39270 GCA_964507325.1 uncultured Planctomycetaceae bacterium
TCCTCGGGGGTCTCATCCTGGGCGTGGGTGGGGGGGGCGAGGGAGAGGGCGAGGAGGAGGGCGAGGAGGAGGGTGAGGGGGAGGGTGAGGGGGAACGACCGATGCATGGCACCCCCAACGTCATCGGGGAGCTGCGGTTCAGGGGAAACACCCCCTCGAGCTCCCCTGGATCGAACCTCCTGCGCCGGTTCGCGTTAGGCTGCCGGGGGATTCCCCCGCTCCATCGATGTTCACTCCGGCCCGTGGCCCCGGCTTCGCCAAGAGCCTCTGCGCTTCGACCGCCCTGCACGCGGCGGTCGTGGGGGTGGCGTTCTCCTTCGCGGCGCCGCTCCTGATCTCCGCCGGGAAGCCGCGGGAGCGGGAGTACCGCCTGGAATACGTCGCCGAGCTGGAACCCCCCGAGCTCCCCCAGGAGCGTCCCGAGGAGCCCTTCGAGCTCTCTCCGCCCGACCCCTGGGAGGAACCGGACGTCCGCCCGGTGCCGGTCGAGGAGCGGCTCCCCCCCGACCCCACCTTCGAGCGGGTGGAGTTCCGCCCCTCGCCCTTGGATCGCCAGTTCGTCCAGGAGCTCCTCCCGCCCCGCCCCGCCGAGCCGGAGCCGTTGCCGGAGCCGGAGCCCGAGCCACCGCGGGAGGTGCTTCCCGAAGCCCCTCCGCCTGAGCCCCCCCTCCCGCCCCCCGGCGTCGAGGAGCCCTCCACCGCCCCCGTCCAGCTCCCCGGTCGCTGCCCCACCCCCGTCTACCCCCCGCGGGCGGAGCGCCAGGGGATCGGGGGCGCGGTGGTGCTGCGCATCACGGTCGGAGTCGACGGGGGGGTGGTGGCCCTGACGGTGGAGGAGTCCAGCGGGCACTCCATCCTCGACCGCGCCGCCTTGGAGGCGATCCGGAGCTGGCGCTTCGACCCGGGGACCCGGGGGGGGCAGCCGGAGCAGATGGACGTCCTGAAGCGCCTCCTCTTCACCCTCGAGCACCACTGAACTGCCGCCCTTCAGTGGGCTTTGCGGGGGAGTGCTCGCCGTAGCCCCTTTGCCCGCAAGGACTTGGGGTACCGGGCTGTTGGAGCAGGCCCCCGCGACGAGGTGACGGACCGGAGGCGGGTGCACGGCTGCCGTGGGGCAGCCCGGAACGGGGACCGACCGCAGCCGTCGAGGGGCTGACTTCCGAGATGCCCATCGAAGGGGGGCAGTTCAGCCCAGGTTTCTGGGCGGGGTGGCCGAAGTTGGAGTGCGGCATGCACGGACCGTCCTCACACCGGATCCCCCTCCGGGAGCTGATCCTCGCCCTGACCCCCGCCCTGGCCGCCTGCGCCGAGCTCCGGGAGCCCACCCGCGCCTCGCTGGGGGATGGGGAAGTCCTCGCCGTAACCGAGGCTCCCCCCGCGAGCGAGCAGGCCCGCCTCGACTGGCTGGTGGGGGAGTTCGAGGTCGCGAGCGAGCTCCGGCCGTGGGCGGAGGCACCCCCCCTCACCGCGGTGGGGACGATGACCGGCGCCTGGAGCACCGACGGCTCCTCCGTGGTCTGCGTCTACCGCGGGGACCTCTCCGGCGTGTTCCCGGAGCTGCGCGCCCGCGTCGCCTTCGACGCCACCCGCGCCTGCTTCGTCGGCTCCTGGTCCGACCGGGAGGGGCGGACGGTGCTGCCCCTGGGGGACGGCTTCCCCGATCCGGAGCACTCGATCCTCTTCCTCCACCGCCGCGACGGGACCACGGTACGCGAGGTCCTGCACCTCCTCTCGCCGGAGGAGCACGCCCGGGAGATCCTGCGAGTCGGTGCCGACGGGGAGTGGTACCCGAGCTTCGTCCTGCACGCGCGGCGGCGGTAGCGGCGGGGGAACCGGGCCAGTGCCCGGGATGCACGCTACCCTCTGGCGATGAACCTCGCCGCCATCGAGATCGTCGAGGACCGCACCGCCGGCAGTCGCTGCGACGAGGGCTTCCTCACCCTGCGCCGCCTCCTGGTCAGGAACCGCTACGAGGACGGGAGCCACTCCGAGCCCTACCCCTGCGACATCGTACGCCGCCCGGGGAGCGACGCCGTGGTGGCGGTCCTCTACGAGCGGGACCCGGAGGGGGGGGTCCACGTCCTCCTGCGCGAGGCGCCGCGCGTCCCCGTCTACCTGCGCAAGCACGAGAGCTTCGTGCACCCCGACCCCCGCGAGTACCTCTGCGTCGCCGAGGTGGTGGCGGGGATCGTCGAGGAGGGGGACTCCTCCGGCCTCCCCGGCCTGCGCCAGCGGGCGGTGGAGGAGGCGCGCGAGGAGGCGGGGCTCGAGGTCGACGAGGGGAGCCTGGCGCCCCTCGGGGGGGAGACCTTCGCCAGCCCCGGCACCAGCGACGAGAAGCTCTACTTCCTCGCCGCCCCCGGCGCCTTGGACACCGCCGGCGGCGCGGCGGGGGACGGCTCGGTGATGGAGGAGTGCAGCCGGCTCGTGCGCCTCGAGCTGGGGGAGGCGATCCGCGCCGCCCGCAGCGGCGCGATCCCCGACATGAAGACCGAGATCGCCCTCCTGCGACTCGCCGACCACCTGGGCTGGATCCCCCAGCTCGACCTCTTCGCGAGTGACCTGCCCCCGGATCTGGCCGCGCGCTACCGCCGGCTCGGCGTCGACGCGCCGGAGGAGGTCCAGTGAAGGAGCCGCGCATCGCACTGATCGGTGCGCGGCGGGTGCGGCAGGGGTTGGGGCCCTTCGTCGCGCGCCACCTCACCCGGGCGGGGGCGGAGGTGGTCGGCTTCCTCGGCACCGGGGAGGCTGCGGTGCGCGCCGCGTACGACGAGCTCGAAACGGAGGCGGGGATCCGCCCGCCGGGGTACACCGACCTGGAGCGACTCCTGGAGCGGGAGACCCCCGACGCCCTGGCGATCCTCTCCCCCTCCCGCCACCACGAGCCCTACCTGGAGGCCGCCCTCGCCGCCGGTCTGCACGTCCTGTGCGAGAAGCCCCTCCTGTGGGGACGCCCGGGGCTGGCGTCGCGGGTCGAGGAGCTCTGCCGGGCCTACCACGCCGCCGGTCTGCTGCTCGTCGAGAACTGCCAGTGGCCCCACGTCCTGCCCGCCTTCTGGCAGCTGCATCCGGAGGGGGAGCAGGAGCCTCCCCACAGCTTCGGCATGCGCCTGACCCCCGCCAGCCGCGGCGCGGAGATGATCGGGGACGCCTTGCCCCACGCCCTGAGCCTGCTCGGCGCCCTGGCCCCGGGGCCGGGAGCGAGGATCGAGGGGCTGGCTTTCTCGACCCGGGACCCCGAGTGCGGGGAGCTGGTCCTCGACTTCCGTTACACGACCCCGGAGCGGGCCATCCAGGCGCGGGTCGAGTTGATCCGCGGGGACACCTTGCCGCGGAAGGCCGGCCTGACTATCAATGGGCGCGCGGCGCGGCGCCGCGTGCGCATGAACGACTCTTACGCTCTGTTCCTGGGTGATGGGAAGCGCGAGGTGGCCCTCCCCGACCCCCTCGAAGCCCACCTGGTCCAGTTCCTCTCGGAGCTGGCCGGCGTGCGTGCGGGTCGGCGGCCGGAGTTCCCGGCCGAGATCCTCCAGCGGGCGACCCTCCTGGAGGAGACGCTGACCACCTTTCAGGAGCATCCGCCGGCGTGACCCATTCCATCCACGACTTCGGCGCCAAGCTCCTGCAGCCCTCGGTGCTGCCCACCTTCGAGGCCTACGTCGCCTGGCGGCGCGAGGCGCGCGCGGCTCGCAAGGCGGGGCGCCCGCAGCCGCAGCCCCCGCGACTGTCGCCGATCTCGATCAACCTCGACCTGACCACCGCCTGCAACTACCGCTGCACGCACTGCGTCGACTGGGAGATCCTGAACACCAACCACCGTTTCGTGGAGGAGGACCTGCGTGCCTCGCTGGCCCTGATGGCGAGCCGGGGTCTGCGTTCGGTGATCCTGATCGGCGGCGGCGAGCCGACCCTGCACAAGAGCTTCGTCGACCTGGTGGGCTACCTGAAGGAACTCGAGCTGCAGGTGGCGGTCGTCTCCAACGGCAGCCGCGGCGATCGCCTCCTGGAGGCGTGCGGTTCCCTCGACGAGCGGGACTGGATCCGCCTCTCCCTCGACAGCGCCTCCAACGAGCTCTTCCGGGCGATGCACCGCCCCAACGGCGCCACCGACCTGGACGAGATCTGCGCCTGGATGCCGCGCATCAAGGCCGCCAACCCCAAGCCGCGGTTGGGCTACTCCTTCGTCATCTGCTGGAAGGGCGCCTCCCGCGACGACGAGTCGATCCTGGAGAACGTGCACGAGATCGTGCCCGCGGCGGCGCGCGCCAAGGAGTACGGCTTCGACTACATCTCCTTCAAGCCGGTGCTCGAGCGCCAGAGCGACGGCGCCGAGGTGATGGATCCTTCGAAATCCGAGGGGCAACTCGCCGACGTCGTGCGCCGCATCCGCGAGGGGATCGACGAGGCCAAGGAGCTGGCGGACGAGCGCTTCGAGATCTACGAGAGCATCAACCTGCGCATGCTCGAAGAGGGCACCTGGCGCGACTACACCCGCCAGCCCCGCACTTGCCACATGCAGGCCCTGCGCCAGGTGGTGACTCCGATGGGCCTCTACAACTGCCCCGCCCACCGCGGGGTCGCCAAGGCGCGCATCGCGGACGGGGACGGCTACGCCGACGACCCGCGCTCGGGCCAGACGGGCAAGGGGCTGGCCTCGATCCTGACCGGTTTCGACGCCTCCCACGAGTGCCGTGAGGTGACCTGCCTCTACCACGAGGTCAACTGGTGGATCGAGGAGCTGGTGGCGGCTCCGGAGACCCCGATCGAGGGGCGCGCGGAGTCGGGGGACTACTTCCTCTGAGGCCATGGGCGCCTCCGCGCCGGGTTTCCCTGAGGCCGTGGGGGCCTCCGCGCCGGAGCGCATCCTGGTTCGGGCCCCCAACTGGGTGGGGGACGTGGTCATGGCGACCCCCGCCCTGCGGGCGCTGGCGCGCGCCCATCCCGGCGCCGAGTTGACGGTGGAGGCGCGCGGCTACCTGCGCGAGCTGCTCGAGCCCCTGCCCCACGTCACCCACTTCCAGGTCGATTCGGGCAAGGGGCTCGCGAACCTCCGACGCCGCGTGCGCCGCACGCGGCGCGGGCGCTTCGACTGGGCGGTGATCCTGCCCGACTCGCCGCGCTCCGCCCTGGGACCCTGCCTGGCCCGCGTCCCGCGCCGGGTCGGGTACACCCGCGGCCCCCTGCGGCGGCCGCTCCTGACGCAGGCCCTGCCCCAACCCACCGAGGACGCCCGTCGCGCGCCGATCTCGATGATCGAGCGCTACCTGGTGATCACCCGCGCCCTGGGCTGCCCCGACGCGGGGGCGGGGATGGAGGTCCCCGTCACCGACGCCGCACGCGCGGTCGTGGCCCGTCGTCTGGAAGCGCTCGGCCTGGGGGACGAGCCCCCCTTCTGCCTGGCGATCCCCGGCGCCAGCTTCGGGGCGAGCAAGCTCTGGCCCGCCGCCTCCTTCGCCCGCGCCTGCGAGGGGATCGGAAGCGAGGAGGGACTGCCCACCCTGCTCGCCCCGGGTCCGGGGGAGGAGGGGGTGGCCCGCGCCGTGGCGGAGGGGTGCGCCGGCGCCCACGTCCTCGACGAGCCGGTGCTGAGCCTGGGGGAGCTCGCCGCCCTCGTCGCCCGGGCGCGCCTGGTGGTGACCAACGACACCGGGCCGCGCCAGATCGCCGTGGCCCTCGGGGTGCCCGCCGTGGTCTTGATGGGGCCCACCGATCCCCGCTACACCCAGCATCACCTCGCCCGCCAGGCGGTTCTGCGCGCCGAGGTGGACTGCGCACCCTGTGGTGAGAAGATCTGCCCCACCGACCACCGCTGCATGACGCGCATCGAGCCGGAGCGCGTCGTCGCGGAGGCGGCCCGTCTGCTGGCCGACACGCAACCCTGAGCCCTACGATGTCCAACGGCGCCCGTATCCTCCCCGACTACCGCGACCTGGCGCGCGAGCTGGAGCCCGCGCGGGCGGGACGCTCGGTGGCGTTGGCCAACGGCTGCTTCGACCTCCTGCACGTCGGTCACGTACGGCTCCTGCGGGCGGCGGCGCGGGAGGCGGAGATCCTGGTCGTGGCGCTCAACAGCGACGCCAGCGTGCGCGCCACCAAGGGAGCGGAGCGACCGGTCGTGCCCCTGGAAGAGCGCATGGAAGTGGTCTCCGCCCTGGCCGGCGTGGACTGGGTGACCAGCTTCGACGAGCCGACCGCGGACGAACTGCTACGGACTCTGCGCCCCGACGTGCACGTCAAAGGCACCGACTGGAAGGAGGAGGAGGTCCCCGAACGGGAGGTGGTCCTCGCCTACGGAGGCCGCATCGCGATCCTGGGCGACCCGAAGACGCACGCGTCGAGCGACCTCGCGAAGAAGATGCGCCGGTAGAATCGCGCCGCCCCCACCGCGCCAACTAGCGGCCCTCCCCCCCAGATGGTCTTCGCCAGCGGGATCTTCCTCTACTTCTTCCTCCCCACCTTCCTGGGCCTGTACTACCTGGCCCCGAAGCGCGGGAAGGCGTTCGTCATCGCCATCTCCAGCTACGTCTTCTACGGCTGGTGGCGCCCGGACTTCGTCATCCTGATGTGGATCTCGACGGTGGTCGACTTCTACTGCGGGAAGGCGATCACCAGGGCGCGCGCTGAGAAGCGCAGGGGCAAGCGTTGGGTCTGGCTCTCCTGTTGCGTCAACCTGGGGCTGCTGGGGTACTTCAAGTACTTCAACTTCGGCGTCGACACGCTCAACGCGATCTTCGTCGAGTTCGGCGCGGAGCCGTGGAGCGTGATGGAGATCGTCCTGCCGGTCGGGATCTCCTTCTACACCTTCCAGACGCTGAGCTACACGATCGACGTCTACCGCGGGACCGCCAACCCGGTGAGCCGCTTCCGCGACTTCATGTGCTACGTGGCGCTGTTCCCGCAGCTCGTGGCGGGTCCGATCGTGCGCTACAACACGATCGAGGACCAGCTGCGCTCGCGTACGCACACCCCGGGCAAGTTCTACCGGGGTCTGCTCTCCTTCCAGTCCGGGCTGGTCAAGAAGGTCCTGATCGCCGACGTGCTGGGGGGGCTGGCGGACGCCGCCTTCGACGGGGGAGGGCTGTGCAGCACGCACGCCTGGTTCGGGTGCATCGCCTACGCCTTCCAGATCTATTTCGACTTCTCGGGCTACTCCGACATGGCGATCGGTCTGGGCCTGATGATGGGCTTCCGCTTCCCGATCAACTTCAACCAGCCCTACCGCTCGATCTCGATCACCGACTTCTGGCGCCGTTGGCACGTTTCGCTGTCGAGCTTCCTGCGCGACTACCTGTACATCCCCCTGGGCGGCAACAAGAAGGGTCCGATCCGCACCTACATCAACCTCTCCCTGACGATGCTCCTGGGCGGCCTCTGGCACGGGGCCAACTGGACCTTCATCGCCTGGGGGGCCTACCAGGGCTTCTGGTTGGTGGTGGAGCGCCTATCGGGCAAGCGCGCCCTCTACGCCAAGGCGCCCGTCTTCGCCCAGATCCTGTTGACCTTCGTCTTGGCCCTCTTCGGCTGGGTGCTCTTCCGTGCGGGGACCCTCTCCGAGGCCTGGACCTACCTCAGCGCCATGTTCGGGGCCGACGGCGGCGCCTCGGGCGTGCTCGGCATCCGTCGCATCCACCTCCTGGCCGCGGCCGCCGGCGCGATCGTCATCTGGGGCTTGCCGACGACCCAGGAGCTGGTGCACGGCGCCAAGGCGCGTTGGGCCCTGCCGCTGCAGGTCTGCTTCTGGGTGGCGCTCCTCCACCTGCACCACGTCGATCATGTGCCCTTCCTCTACTTCCAGTTCTGATCCCGCCCCGGTGGTCGACCACGGTCCCCGCGCGGGGGGAACGCCGAAGCAGGGCCTGGTCTCCCTGCCGGAGGAGCTGCAGCAGGGCCTCGTGGGGCGCTTCGTCGCGGGTCTCATCCTGTTGGCCAGCCTGGTGCTGGTCCTGGGGACGACCGCGATCGACCTCCTGTACGCCAAGCCGCGGCCGAAGCTGCTCGGCAAGGAGAAGGTGCTCGACGACAGGCGGCGCGCGGCGGCGCTCTCCCTGGAGGGGATCCTCAGCGGACGCTGGGCGCGGCACGTGGAGCACGAGTACCGCGTGCGCTCGCGCATCCGCTCCTACACCGGCAAACGCTACGGCGCGGCGCTCTTCACCTACCTGCGCGAGACGGGTCCGGGCGTGGTTCTGGGGGAGGGGTCCTGGATCTTCCTCAGCAACCGCATCCACCCGCCCGCCGGACCGCGCCGCCTGACCGCAGGGGCCCCGGCCGCCGTGGTGGCGGCCATCGACCGCCGTCTGCACTCCCTCGGTATCGAGCACTACGTCCTGCCCCTGCCCCGCAAGGCGGCGTTGTACGCGGACAAGCTCCCCCGGCACATCGATCCGGACCTCGCCTACGACCTGGTCTTCCTCGATGTCCTGCGCGAGCGCGGCGTCGATCCGATCGACCTCTGGGCCCCCTACCGGGAGTACAGGCAAGAGGAGGAGGAACCCCTCTACCGACCCTACGACTCCCACTGGAGCCCCCTGGCGGAGAAGATCGCCGCCGAGGAAGCCGCCCGTCACATGGGCCTGCTCGTGCCCGAGTCGGAGCGCAGGACGCGCCTGGAGTTCGCCGGCAGGCGACACCGCGGCGGGAATCCGGACATCATGAAGATGCTGGACCTGTCCTTCGGCGAGGAGGCCCTCGATCGTCTGCGCGGCGAGCCCGCGTCGTACTTCGAGCTGGTCGCCAACGACGCGGTGACGGTGGCTCCCCCGGTGGAGCGGGACGTGGCGCTCTGTGGAACGAGCTTCTCGGCCCGTCGCAGCCTGCCCACCTACCTCGGACACTACGTGGATTCCGCGGTCGAAAACTGCGCCATCCACGCCTCCACCTTCCAGCAGTCGCTGCGCGAAATGCTCCTGGAGCGCGGCCGCCACAACCGGCCGCAGGTCGTGATCCAGGAGCTGCCGCTGCACCAGACCTTCGGAATCGCGGAGCGGCAGCACCTGGATGGCGCCGTGCCCGACCTCTTCTTCCAGAATCCTCCGCAGAAGACCCTGCCGCTCCTCTCCGGTGAGCGATTCATGCAGGCGTCGCACGCGGGGGGTGGTCCAGAGGGCCAGCCTTCCCAGGCACAGGTGTTGATGATCCCCCCCGGAATCCTGGCCCACTCCGGCGCGGGGGCGGTCTCCCTGCGGCTGCGCGCGAAGCACCCCGACCGCCCCGGCGTGCTGCGCGTGCGAACGGGTGATTTCCTGAGCGTCCTGCGCTGGACTCCCGGCACGCAGGAGGTGGTCTTCCCCGTGCTGCACTCCCGGATCGGCAGCCCGCTGGTCAGGATCCAGGCGGAGGCCCGCGGGGGGGAGCCCTTCGTGCTGGAGGCGTTCGACGTGGTGGGCGAGTACACCGACGTGGGGGCCGTGCCCTGTGACGTGGGACCCCTCACGCGGCTGGCAGACACGGGGGAGACCTGGGAGCAGATCCTCGAGCTGCCCCCGGGAACCCCCTTCCCGCGCTACGGCGCCATCGTGATCCAGAGCACGCAGCATCCCCTCGGCGGCAGGGCGGTCGCGACCGTCGAGTGCGCCGGCGGCGCCAGTCGGGTCTTCGTCTTCCGCGGCTTGAAGCCGGGCGCCATGATCCTCCTCGACCCCGGCAAGCTGGCCGGGGCGACCGTCGAGCGCGTGCGCTTCCGCGGCAACGGCAAGCCGCCCGTGGACTTCGTGGAGTCGGCGCGGCTGGTCCAGCCGTTGGGGGCCGGGCGCTGAGCGCCCCTACTGCGCCTCCAAGAGGCAGACCACCTGCACCGCGACCGCGGTGCCCCCCGCCAGGGCCCCCAGCCCCTCGACGCTCTTGCCCTTGACGTTCACCCGGCTGGCGTCGATCCCCAGGAGCTCCGCCATCCGCGCGCGCATCGCCGCGCGGTGGGGCGCGATGCGCGGCCCCTCGGTCACCACCGCCGCGTCGACGTTGACGATCGCGAAGCCCGCCGCGCGCACCATCTCCACAACGCTCTCGAGGAGCTGCGCACTGTCCACCCCGCGCCAGCGGGGGTCGTCGTCGGGGAAGAGCGTCCCCGCGTCGTCGAGCCCCGCCGCCCCCGTCAAGGCGTCCACCAGGGCGTGCAGGACCGCGTCGCCGTCGGAGTGACCCTCCGGACCGCTGGGGTGGGGGATCGTGACGCCGCCCAGGACGCAGGGGCGACCGACGACGAGCAGGTGTAGATCGAAGCCCAGTCCGACGCGTGCGTTCATCCGTCCGTTCCTTCCCGCGCGCGCAGGATCGCCTCGCCCAGGAGGAGGTCCTCCGCCGTCGTCAGCTTGAGGTTGCTCGGGTCGCTCGGCACCAGCTCCACCGCGCCCTCGTAGCGCTCGAAGAGCCCCGCGTCGTCGGTGGGGTGGAACTGGTCGCGCCGGGCGCGGGCCAGCACGGCGCGCAGGCGCACGGCGTCGAACCCCTGGGGGGTCTGGGCCGCCCACAGGAGCGAGCGGTCGAGGGTGCCCGTGATCTCCTTGCCGTCGCGCGAGGTCTTGATCGTGTCCATGACCGGCACCGCCGGGATCGCCGCCCCCCGGTCCGCCGCCGCCATGGCGATCGCCTGCACCCGCTCCGGCAGCACCAGCGGTCGCGCCGCGTCGTGCACCAGGATCACGTCGCACTCCTCGGGGGCGGCGGCCACCCCCAGGCGCACAGAATCGGTGCGCTCCGGCCCTCCACAGACCACGTCGTGGACCTCGTGGGCGAAGGGCGCGGCGTCCAGGATCTCCCGCGCGCGCTCCAGGTCCTCCTCCGAGACCACCACCACCAGCCGTTCCACCGCCGGGGCGGCGATGCAGGCCGCGCAGGCCCGCTCCAGGATCGTGCGCCCGGCGAGCTCCAGGAAGGGCTTGCGGTCCCCCGCCTCCATGCGGGTCGAACGACCGGCGGCGAGGACGACGGCGGTGACGTGGAGTGAGCTCATGGGAATCCTGCGCTGGGCCGACCAGAGTGCCCCAACGGGGTGGATCACACCACCGGGTGTCGGGCGGTAGACTGCCGGCGACCCATGTCCGACGCGCTCCCCCCCGAGGTCCCCGCCGGGAATCCCTGGAAGATCGTCCTGGGGATCGACCCGGGCACCCTCGTCGTCGGCTACGGCGCCGTCGTCCTGCGCTCCGAGGGACCCGCCCTGCTCGCGACAGGGGTCCTGCGGGCCTCCGGCAAGGCCCCCGCGGCCACCCGGCTGGGCTCGATCCGCCGCGACCTGGACGAGCTGATCGCGCGCCTGAAGCCCGCCGTGGTGGTGGTGGAGAGCGGCTTCGCCGGGGTCAACGTGCAGTCCGCCCTGCGGGTGGGGGAGGGTCGCGGCGTGGCCCTGGCCTGCGCCGCCGCGGGGGGAGCGGAGGTGGTCGAGCTGGCCCCCGCCGCCGTCAAGCGCTCCCTGGTGGGCAACGGCGCCGCGAGCAAGGAGCAGGTCGCCCGCATGGTCGCGGCGGAGCTGGGCCTCGACGACCCCCCCCGTCCCCACGACGCCACCGACGCCCTGGCCCTGGCCCTGACCTACGCCCACCACCTCCGGGTGGGGCCTGGTAGGCTCTGAGGATGGCAGAAGGGCGCGAGCGAGCCGAAGAGCGGAACGAGGGCGGAACGGCCGCCCTCGAGGCGGGATTGGCGGAGGCCCTACCCGGCTTCGCCGTGCTCGACCGGCGGCTCGAATTGGGCGGCGCCTGCGCCGACCTGGTCGGGGTCGAAGCGGGGGGGCGTCTGGTGCTCGTGCTCCTCCAGCGGGAGGCTTCCGGCGACGTGGTCCTCACCGCCCTCGACCTGGCCGCGGAGGGACGCGCCCAGGTGGGATTGCTCTCGCGCCACCTGGGTTCCGATCGACTGCGCCCCGACCTCGCCCCCATGGTGGTGATCGCGGCGGAGCGCTTCGACGAACGGGTGATCGACCGGCTGGCCCCCCTGAGCCCCGACAGCGTGCGCCTCTTCGAAGTACGCGAGATCGAGAGCGCCCAGCGTTCGAGCACCTTCCTCGTGCCCCCGACCGGTGCCGTGCCCCCCGCCGCCGAGCCCGACACCGAGGAATTCCTGCTCGGCCTCGGAGCGGGGCTCTCCGAACTCGTCGAAACCCTGGTCGTCCGCCTGGAGCGCATGGACGCCGACGTGGTCCTGGCGCGTGGCTCGGAGGGGCTCGAGTGGACCTGGCGTGGTCGGGAGCTGTGCCGGGTGCTCGCCCGCGAAGGACTACTGGAGGGGTGGCTGGCGGACCGGGAACCGCGTCCGATCGGTTCGGAGCAGGACCTGGAGCGCTTCGTCGAGGCCGCCCTGGTGCGCTGGGTGCAGCTGACGGAGGAGCTGGAAGGCCTGGGGGAGGTGGAGCTGGTGCCGGCGGGGCCTCGACCTCTGCTCTCGGCGGAAGAGCTGGACCTCCTGAGCAACTGAACCGAACTGCCCCCCTTTGATGGGCATCTCGGAAGCCGGCCTCTCGACTGCTGCAGTCGGACCCCTTTTCAGGCTGTCCCACGACCGCCGCCCGCCCACCTCCGCTCCGTGACCCCATCGGCGGGGCCTGCTCCAGCGGCCCGGTACCCCAAGTCCTTGCGGGCAAAGGTGCTACGGCGAGCAGTCCCCTGTGATGCCCACTGAAGGGCGGCAGTCCACTTTTGCGCCTCGCGGGCGGTCCCGGGAGCGGGACCCAGATGCGATTTCCACCCGGGAGCTTGGATCGCCCCCACGCGTTTGGAAGCCTGAATCGGCAGGTGTAGCGCTCCCCGATGGACTGGAACAAGGCCCTCCAGGTCTTGCGGTTGGGAGCCACTGGACCCCAGCCGCCCGTACGAGGCCCGGCCCCGCGTCCCCCGGACGCCGGGCCCGACCCGCTCGTCGTCCCGCGGGCGGCCGCCATCTGCGTCGCCAGCGGCAAGGGGGGGACGGGCAAGACCCTGGTCGCCGCCTCCCTCGCCCAGCACCTGGCCGGCGCCGGGCCCACCCTGATCGTCGACGCCGACATGGGGGTGGCCAACGCGCACATCCTCCAGGACGTCCACCCCGAGGGCTCCCTGGTGGACGTGATCGAGGGGCGCGCCTCGGCGCGGGAGGTGGTGGCGTCGGTGGGGGAGAACCTCGACCTGCTCTCCGGGGGCTCGGGATTCGCGCGCATGGCGGGGCTCAGCGCCTTCGAGCTGCACCTGGTGGCGGCGGGGATCGAGAGGCTGGAGGTCGCCTATCGCCACCTGGTGGTCGACTCTTCGGCGGGGATCTCGAACCAGAACCTGGCTTTCGCGACCGCCTCCGACGTGGTGCTGCTCGTCACCACCCCCGACGTGACGGCGATGACCGATGCGTACGCCTTCCTGAAGGTATTCCTCCGGCGGAAGCCCCTGGGCGAGGTGCTGCTCGTGGTCAATCGAGCCGCCGACGGGGCGGAGGCGCGGCGCACGGCGGGGAGGATCGAGGAGGTGTCGCACAAGTTCCTCGGCCGCACCCCGCGCTGGATCGCGACCCTGCCCGAGGACCGCGCCGCCTTCCGCTGCACCCAGCGTCGGCGCCCCGTGCTCTGCGCCGAACCCCAATCGGCCTTGGGTCGGGCCCTGGGGGGGCTGGTTGCGGTGGTCGAGGAGGAGCTCGCCCGCAATCGTCCCCGCGGGCTCGGTCGCACGCTGCTGCGGCACGTCGCCCGTTCGCCGCAGCTGGGTTGACCGCAACCGGGGCGCGTCCCGTTCGTCTCCGAGGAGGTGGTGGCCTTCCGTCCCCTGCGCGTTCTCCGGAGGCGCCTCGGCGCCGCGCCCGCCTGGGCCCTGCTCCTGGCCGGTTGGCTGGTGGGCGCCACCGGACGCGCCCTACGCGGGCCGCCGCCGCCGCCTCCGCCCGTGCCGGTCTGCACCATGGAGGAAGACCCCATACCCGCGCCCCCGCTCTCCCCCCGCGAGTGGCGTGCGGCTGCCGGGATCGGGCGCAAGCGCAGTCTCACTCTGGCCCGCGCCCTGTGGGCCGAGGGGGTGCTCGACCCGCTGGGCTACGACCCCACCCACCTCCCCGGGATCGGACCCGCCACCGCGGAACGAATCACCGAGTTCCTGGCGAGTCGCGGGTCGACGGGACCCGCCGTACACTGCCCCGGCCGATGGCCGCCCCTTCCCCCTCTCCCGCCCTCCCCCCCGCCCCCCTGATCGACGGGCTGATCGCGGTGGCGCTCGAGGAGGACCGGGGCCGCGGCGACGTGACCTCGGAGACCCTGGTCCCCGCGGAGGCCCGCGCCGAGGCGCGGCTGGTGGCCAAGGAGGACGGGGTCCTGGCGGGCGCACCGATCTTCGCCGCCGTGTTCCGCGCCTGCGATCCCGGCGTGCGGGTCGAGTGGGCCGTCGAGGAGGGGCAGCGCGTGGACCGCGGCGGGGAGCTGGCGCGCATCAGCGGTTCGGCGCGCGCCCTCCTGCTCGCCGAGCGCACCGCCCTGAACCTCCTGCAGCGCCTGTCGGGGATCGCCACCCGCACCGCGGGCCTGGTCGACCTGGTGGCCGACGTCCCCGGGGTCAGGATCCTCGACACCCGCAAGACTACCCCCGGCCTGCGCGCCCTCGAGAAGTACGCCGTCGCGGTCGGGGGCGGCGAAAACCACCGCTTCGGTCTCTTCGATCAAGCGTTGATCAAGGAGAACCACCTGGCCCTGTCGGGAGGCGGCCCCGAGGAGGCGGTCGCCCGGCTGCGCGCTGCTGGCGGGAAGGAGCTCTTCATCACCTGTGAGGCGGCCGACGCCGAGGAGGCCCGCGCCGCCGTGCGCGGCGGCGCGGACGTGGTCATGCTCGACAACATGTCCCCCCCCGCGATGGCGGAGCTCTGCCCGGAGCTGCGCGCCCTGGCCGCCGAGCTGGGTCGCACGATCGAGGTGGAGGCCTCCGGTGGCGTGGACGAGGGGACGGTGCTCGAGATCGCCCGCTCGGGTGTCGATCGCATCTCGGTGGGGGCGCTGACCCACTCGGCGCCCTCCCTGGACCTCTCCCTCTACCTGGAGCCGGTGAGCCAGGAGTGAGCGACATCCACCGTGAAGAGGGGCCGCACGAGCTGCGGCTCGACCTCCCCGCCGCCCACAGCGCCGGCCGCATGGCGCGTCGCATGGTGCGCGAGTTCGCCCTGGCGGATGGCGTGCCCACCGACGAGGCGTCGACCCTCGAGTTCGTCACCGGAGAGCTGCTCGACAACGCCGTCGACCACGGCGGCGGAGGCGGCGCGCTGGAGGTCTCGGATCTCCCCTCCGACGTGCGCATGAAGCTCGACCTCGACCTCACCGGGGGGAGGTGGCGCGTCGCCGTCGCGGACCAGGGTGGCGGCGACCCCGAGGACCTGCGCGAGCTGATCGCGCCCTCCAACGGTCTCCCCGACCTGGAGGACGAGCGCGGGCGCGGCTTCTTCCTGCTCACCGGGATGGTGGACGAGCTGACGGTGGACCCCAGCGAGGACGGCCTCGGCCTGACCCTCAGTGCCCGGCGCAAGTACCTCACCTGAACCCCGCCGCGGCCTGCTGGTGGCGACGCGCGCAGCGGGCCGTGCGCTCCTGCGCCAGCCGCGCTGGCTGGCCTGGTTGGCGCCCCTCGCCTGGGCGCTCCTGATCTGGAATGCCTCCGCGGGTTCGGTGGACCTCGACCTGCCCAGGGGGCCCTGGATGGGTTGGCTCAGGAACCTGGGCCACGCGTTCCTCTTCGGAATCCTGACCCTCCTGCTCCTGCCCCTGGCACGCCGCGCAGGGGATTGGGCCGTCCTTGGACGCGGCACCCTGACCCTGATCGGAGCGGTGGCGATCGCCTACGGGATCGCCGACGAGCTCCACCAGAGGTACGTGGAGGGCCGGGTCTCTTCCCCCCTCGACGTCCTGACCGATGGGGTGGGGGTGCTCGCCGTGCTGGCGGTGGCCGCGTACGCGGGGCGCCCCGAGGCGAGTGAGGCGGGGGTCCGGCGCCGCTTCACGGGGGGGCTCGTGGCGTGTCTGGTCGCGGGTGCGATCGCGACCTTCGGGTCCGGATAATCGGGGTGCGGCGCGAGACGCCGAGGAAAGCGCAATCCAGCGGGGGGCCGTTCACGACCGGACTGCCCCCCTTCGATGTGCACACGGGCAGGAGCTCTGCCGTAACCCCATTCCCGACAGGGGTTTCGAGAGCCCTTCCCTCAGAGCAGGCCCTGCGGAGGGGCGACGACCGGAAACCGCGTGGGAGTGCCTCGTGGCGTGGCTCGGAAGGGGGCTCGAGCACGCGGATTCGGCATGACGACGTCCGGGATGCCCACGGAAGGGGGGCAGTTCAGTTCGGTATCCTGACCCTTCTCACCCACCCCCAGAAAGGCCCCCGTGAGCGACCCGGACGTCTACCAAAGCCCCCTCGGAACCCGCTACGCCGGCGCGGCGATGCGCGAGAACTTCTCCGATCGCAAGAAGTTCACCACCTGGCGGCGCCTCTGGATCGCCTTGGCGGAGGGGCAGCAGGCCCTGGGGTTGGAGATCAGCGACGAGCAGCTCGACGAGCTGCGCGCCAGCGTCGATCAGCTCGACCTCGAGACCGCCGCCCGTCACGAAGAGCGCGTGCGCCACGACGTGATGGCCCACATCCTCACCTGGGGGGAGCTGTGCCCCAAGGCGCGGCCGATCCTGCACCTGGGTGCCACCTCTTGCTTCGTGGGGGACAACACCGACCTGATCGTGATGCGCGACGGCCTGCGCATCCTGCGCGCCGGCCTGGTCAACGTGGTGCAGCGTCTGGCGGACTTCGCCCGCGAGCACCGCGACCTGCCCACCCTGGGCTTCACCCACTTCCAGCCCGCCCAGGCCACCACCGTCGGCAAGCGCGCCTGCCTCTGGATCCAGGATCTCCTGCACGACCTGGAGGACCTGGAGTTCGCCGAGCACTCGATTCGCTTCCGCGGAGTGAAGGGCACCACCGGCAGCCAAGCCTCCTTCCTCGAGCTCTTCGAAGGGGACCACGCCAAGGTGCGCGAGCTCGACATCGCGCTCACCGAGAAGATGGGCTTCGAACGCACCTTCACCGTCACCGGCCAGACCTACCCGCGCCAGCTCGACTTCCGCGTCTGCCAGGTGCTTTCCTCGATCGCCCAGTCCGCCCACAAGTTCGCCACCGACTTGCGCCTGCTCGCCAATCGGCGCGAGGTCGAAGAACCCTTCGGCAAGCGCCAGGTCGGCTCCTCCGCCATGCCCTGGAAGCGCAACCCGATGCGCTCCGAACGCATCTGCTCCTTGGCGCGCTTCGTGATCGAGTCCCTCGGCAACACCGCCCACACCGCCGCCAACCAATGGCTGGAGCGCACCCTCGACGACTCCGCCAACCGCCGCCTGGCCTTGGCGGAGTCCTTCCTCGCCACCGACGCCGTGCTGCAGCTCTACCTCGACGTGGCGGGGGGACTGGTCGTGTACCCCGCGGTGGTGGAGCGCAACCTGGCCGCCGAGCTGCCCTTCCTCGCCACCGAGCAGCTCTTGATGGAGGCGGTCAAGGCCGGCGGCGACCGCCAGGACCTGCACGAGCGGCTGCGTGTCCACGCCCAGGAGTCGGCGACCGCGATCAAGGCGGGGCACGAGAATCCCATGCGCAAACGCCTGGAGGCCGACCCCGCCTTCGCTCCCCTCGCGACGCGGCTGGAAGAGCTCCTCGACGGCAAGCGCTACGTCGGACGCGCTCCCGCCCAGGTGCAGGAGTTCCTGATGCTCGACGTGGAACCCCTACTCGAACGGTGGGGGGAACTCCTGGGAGCCGAAGCCCAGGTACGGGTCTGAGCTCGAACGCGTCGCGTAAGGAGTCCCCAAAATGGTCCGCGGTTTGTCCGCCGGCCAACCCGGCGAGAGATCCGGGTTCGGACCCCCCGGAGATCGCTCTACCATCCGAATGAGGAGTTGACCGTCCCGGGCTGCCAGCGCGGCCCGGCGGCGGCGACGCAATGAAGGCGATCTTCAGCACCCTGGCCCTGACCCTCCTCTGCTTGGGGGTGGTCCTCGTGGGGAGCCTCTGGATGAGGTCCTCCCCGGGGAGCGGGGACGGATTGCCCCACGCCTCAGGGCCGCCCGCGCCGACCCCGGAGGAGGATGCGACCGAGGTCGAGCAGGCCGGAGAGGCCCAGGTCGCCGCCGCGTCCCTCCCGGAGGCCCCCGAGCTGGCGCCGGTGACGCGGCTGACCCGCGACCTGCGCATGGTGCTCGGCCGAGGCGAGGAGGGGGATGCGGCGCGCGAGCGGGAGCTCCTCGGCCGCCTGGCCGCCATTGGGAGCGAACCCGCCCTGGTGGCCGCCCTGACCGCCCTCGAAGACCCGCGCTCCTCCCTCGGCGGCGCCGCCAACCGCATCGAACAGGTCTTCGGCGACCTGCGCGGCCGCCCGATCCTCTACCAGTACGCCCTGGCCTCTCTCGACAACCAGCTCTCCCAAGGGTCGCCCTCCCACCCAGGTGCGGCGGCGGCGGACAGCGGTGAGCTCGCGGCCTGGTTCCGCCTCATGGCCCGCAACGGCGGCGAGTCCGCCGCCCAGCTCCTGCGCGAGCACCTCTTCGCCGCCGTCGCCGCCCAGCGCCGGGCCGCCGCTCGGGCGGTGCGACACCTGGGCGTCGAGCACGCCGCCTCCTTCCTCCCGATCCTCCTGGAAGGGGACGAGCTCGACGTCCTGCCGCTCTTGGCCGAGTCCCTGGCGAGCATCCCCGATCCGACTCTACGCAAGCGCCTCCACCGGTCGGCCCTCGACTCCGGCGTGGCGCTCGATCGCCGGGTCCTGATCCTGGTCGCCCTCGGGCGCTGGCTCGATCCCGCGGGGATCGAGGCCTACCTGGAGCTCTACGATCGCAGCGACGACGTCACCCTGCGCTCGGCGGTGCTCGACGGCCTGATGCGCGTCGCAGAGGGGCCCCACTGTTCCGCCGTGGAGATCGGGGCCCTGCTCGAGGAGCGCGTGCTCGCCTGGATCCAGTCGCCGGACGACTCCTTGGCGATCCAGGGTGCGCGCATCGCGGGGGGAGTGCGCGCTCTGCACTCGATCTGGACGTTGGAGACCGCTCTACGGACGCGGCAGGCCCAGGGAGCGACCGGCGTTCTGGCAGCCAGCATCGGCGAGGCGCTGGCGGCCATGGACTCCGATTGAGGTCCACTGCCGATGCGGATCCTGGTCACGGGCGCCACGGGATTCGTCGGGGTGGGACTCGCGAATCACCTGGAGCGCGAGGGCCACAGCGTCGACGTCGTCAGCCGTCGCCCGAACGTCGGCTGCGACTGGAACCCTGAGGACCTCGACCGCGCGGCGGCTCGCAGCGACGCCGTGGTGCATCTGGCCGGTGCGGGGATCCTCGACCGGCGCTGGACGGAGGCCTACAAGCGGGAGATCCTCCAGAGCCGCGTCGACACCACCCGCGCCATCGCGCAGGCCTGCGCCAGTCACGGGACGCGTCTCGTGTCGACCTCCGCCACCGGCTACTACGGCCCCGGCGACGACTCGGTCCTCAGCGAAGAGAGCCCTCCCGGCGAGGACTTCCTGGCGCGCGTCTGCCAGGAGTGGGAGGCGGCCCTGGAGCCCGCCCGCAGCGCGGGGGCTCCCACCGCCGTGGTGCGGGCCGGAGTGGTGCTCGGGTCGGGAGGGGGAGCGCTGCGCAAGATGCTCCTGCCCTTCAAGCTCGGCTTGGGAGGCCCGATCGGCGGCGGACGCCAAGCCTTCCCCTGGGTCCACCTGGACGATCTCTGCCGCCTCTACGGGTGGCTCGCCGCACACCCCGGGCAGGAGGGGGCGTTCAACGGCACCTCCCCCGGCTGCTGCAGCCAAGCCGAATTCGCCCGCGCCTTGGGGCGCGCCCTGGGTCGGCCGGCGTTCCTTCCGATGCCCGGGTTCATCTTGCGCCTGGTCGTGGGGGAAGCCGCGGGGGTGCTCTGCACCGGTCAGACGGCGCTGCCGCTGCGCGCCCAGGGGGCGGGCTTCACCTTCCGCTTCCCCGAGCTCGTGCCCGCCCTGGCGGACCTGGTGCGACGACCTGCCTCGCCGTCGGTGCCTCAAAAGGGGATCTGAGCGCGCCGTACGGTCGCCCACCGGATTCGCGGCATTCGCCGCAGCACTTGGGTACGCGCGGGATCCAAGCATGGGCCTGTGACCTGTCCCCCGAAACCGGAACCTGCCCCTCCAGGCAGCGTCAGCAAGGGACCTGGATCAAGTGGCAGGACTAACATAGAATGTGGTACTGGTACTGGTGCTGGGGGCCGGTCACCTGCTTCTCCCTCCCGAGCAGAATAGGAGCATCGCCGTGCGAAGCCTGTGCACCCTCCTCATCCTCCTACTCGCCGCGCCCGCGAGCGGACAGACCTACGGCCCATCCGCCTGGAGCCGCTCCGCCTTCTCCGCGGGCGACTGGGCCGATCCGTCGCTCGACTCACCGACGGACGTCGCGCTGGGTGACCTCGACGGCGACGGGGACCTGGACGCCGTCGTCGCCAACTACAACGCCTGGGAGGTCGCGGTCCTGCTCGGGCGCGGCATGTCGGGCTTCGAGGACGCCGTTCGACTCCCGCTGGGGACCAAGCCGTACCGGATCGCCTTGGCCGAGCTCGACGGAGATGGGGTGCTCGACCTGCTCACGCTGACCGAAGCCAACGGTCAGGTCGATTGGTGGTTCGGAGACGGTCAGGGGAGCTTCGGTCCAGGCGGCAGCCTCCTCGGATCCCCCTCCGCCGCGGCGATGGCCGTCGGGGAGGTGGACGGCGACGGCCCCGCGGACCTGGTTCTGAGCTACCACGATTCGGTGTCGATCTACGCGGGCGACGGACAGGGAGGGTTCGCGGCGCCTGTCACCCTGACGGTCGCTCCCTTTGCACGCACGCTCGCGATCGGCGACGTCACCGGCGACGGGACGGGGGACGTGGTCGTGGGTCACATGGGCGCCTTCACCGCGCTCTCCTCCGATGGACAGGGTGGGTTCGTCGCGACGAGGAGCTCCGGACCGACCGCATTCCCCCGGTCCCTGGCGCTCGGCGACTTCGACGGCGACGGTGACCTCGACGCAGCCCTGGGGACGCGCGAGCCGCCGGTGGACGCCGTGCACGTGGCGTTGGGTGCAGGCAACGGCAGCTTCGCCGTCAGTTCGACCTTCGCGAGCCGGGAGGGTCTCCAGGACGTCGCCGCCGGCGACCTCGACGCGGACGGACAGGACGACCTGGCCCTGGTGACGATCTCGTCTGGTGTGGAGTTCTGGCGCCACGTCACCGGTGGGCAGTTCGCAGCCGCGGGCGTGGCGGCGGTGGGGGACACCGCCAGGGCGCTCGCCCTCGGCGACCTCGACCTGGACGGTCGCCTCGACGCCGCCGCCGTCTGCGGCCCGCACGAGAGCACCCTGGTCGCGGTCCTCGGCTTGGGGACGGGGGCCGGCGCGTACACGGCGGTCGCTCCCGCGGGGGGGGATGGAGTGGCCGTCGGCGATCTGGTCGAGGATGGCCTGCCGGACGTCGTGGTCGCCCACAGGGATGCCGACCTCGTCTCCCACTACGCCGGCCTCGGTGGAGGGGCGCTCGCACCTCCGACCACGATATTCGCCGGCGATCGGCCGGAGGACGTCGTCGTGGCCGACTTCGATCACGACTCCCACCTCGACGTCGCGGCGGGATTCTCCTCGGGGGTCGAGATCCGCGTCGCCACCGGTGACGGCCAGGGCGGGTTCACGACGGGGTTCACCACCAGCCTGTTCTACGACCCCACGAGGATCGAGGTCGGGGACGTGGACGGGGACCAGAACGAGGACTTGATCGTGGCCGCCGCGGACACCCTCTACGTCCTGCTCGGAGACGGAGCCGGAGGCTTCAGCCAGGCGCCGCCCCACACCCTGTCCGCCGCCCCCGTCTGGCTCGCCCTCGACGACATGAACGGGGACCAGAATCTCGACGTCGTCGTGACCGACTACGTGGGGGGCCGCGTGAGAGTGCTGCTCGGCGATGGAGCGGGTGCCTTCACCCTGGCTGGCTCGGCGAGCGTCGGCTGGCCCTACCAGCTGGCGACCGGAGACGTGAACGAGGATGGCGCCGTGGACGTCGTCTGCGCGGAATACGCCTCCAGTGGCATCATTGTCCTATTGGGCACGGGGACGGGTGGCTTCGGTGGGCAGTTGGACCTCCTCCCCGATACCTACGCGAGGTCCGTCTCGGTGCACGACTTCGACGGGGATGGGCACCTCGACGTCGCGGTCTCGACCGGGAGGATGGTGGGCCACACCTTCCTGCGCGGAGACGGCAGCGGCCAGTTCGAGGTGTCGAGCCGGTCGGGTGGTGTCACCGGGTGGGACGCCGTCGTGGCCGACATGGATGCGGACGGCCGCCCCGACCGCGTGAGCGTCGGCAAGGACGAGGCGCTCGTGGACGTGGCCCTGCAGGTCGGCGAAGCGAGCGGGTCCCTCACCTACTGCGTGGCGAAGCAGAACTCCCAGGGGTGCCTGCCCGCCATGGAGGGCTCGGGGACGCCCAGCGTCTCCGCCGGCAGCGGCTTCTGGATCCGCGGCCGCCACGTCCTGAACAACACCTTCGGTCTGCTCCTCTACGGCTTCAACGGACCCGCGGCCACCCCCCTCGCGGGCGGGACCCTGTGCCTGCAGCCGGGGACCTTCCGCGGCCCGATCCTCACCTCGGGGGGGACCCCACCGCCCGTGACGGACTGCTCGGGGCTGATGGAGATGGACTTCAACGCCTACATCGCGAGCGGGGGCGGCGCGCCCGGTCTCTCCGTGGTGGGGAACCAGGTGTACTGCCAGTGGATCACGCGCGATCCGGGGTTTCCTCCCCCCGAGAACCTGGGGCTCACGAACGGTCTGACCTTCGTGCTCGGCCCGTAGGGAGGACCCCCTGAACCGGGGTGACTACCCTCGGTCCACTCGCGCTCGGGGAATCCGTCCTGGTCGACGAGCGGGGACGCGAGCGGAGGGTGAGCCCAGGGGAGGAGGACCGGGTCTTCGACTTCCACTGACGGGGAGCGTGTAGAATTGAGACTCGATCCGTGAGGATTCGGACTTGTCACCACGCTGCCTGCACCGCCTGCTCTTCGCTGCGAGCGTCAATCCCGTATTGGCGCTCCTCCTCTGTCATCCAGCAGCGGCTCAAGAGAACGTCCTGATCCTCGTGGTGGACGACGTGGGCGTCGACCGCATCGGCTGCTATGGGGAACACCCCGACCCCGGCAGCACGCCGAACATCGATCGTCTGGCCCACTCGGGAGTGCTCTTCCGCAACGCCTGGTCGTCGCCGATGTGCTCCCCCACGCGGGCGAACGTGCTCACGGGTCGCTTCGGGTTCCGGACGGGGATCGGGGAGATCATCCGACCCAAGGACGGAGTCGCACTGCATCCCGCGGAGTGGATCCTGCCCGAGCTCCTGGCCCTCTCCCCCTACGGGCCCTACGAAAACGCCGCCCTGGGGAAGTGGCACCTGGGCAGCGACATCTGGGGCACGACACACCCCATCAAGACCGGGTTCGACCGCCACATCGGGGCCCTGCGCAACATCAATGACTACTACGACTGGCCCAAGAGCATCAACGGCGACATCCAGGTCGTGCAGACCTACGCGACCACCGATCTGATCGACGACACGATTCGGACGATTCAGACCCTGCCGGAACCGTGGTTCCTCTGGGTGGCGTTCAACGCTCCGCACAAGCCCTTCCACGCCCCTCCGCCCCACCTGCACTCCCAGTTCCTCCCGGGGGCTCCGGACGACTTCCCTCTGGAGCACGTCAAGGCGGCCATCGAGGCGGTGGACACCGAGATCGGACGGCTCCTCGACGCCGTCGATCCCGCAGTTTGGGCCAACACGACGGTCATCTTCCTCGGCGACAACGGCACTGCGAAGGACGCAGTGGACGCGCCCTTCGACCCGGGCCACTCCAAGGGCACGCTCTTCGAAGGGGGCGTCAACGTGCCCTTCATCGTGACCGGACCCCGCGTCAGCCAGCCGGGATCCGAGTGCCGGGCCCTCGTCCATGCCACCGACCTCTTCTCGACGGTGGCGGAGATCGGGGGTGTCGATCCAGCTGCGACCCTGCCGCCGGCGATCCAGCTCGATTCGACGAGCCTGCTCCCCTACCTCGCCGATCCGCAGCACGCACCGCTGCGGGAGTGGGTCTACGCGGAGCGCTTCTTCCCCAACGGCTTCGGTCCCTACCTGGTCCACCGGCGCGCCGTTCGCGGTGCGCGCTACAAGCTGATCCACAACTACTTCAGCCCTGTTGGCGAAGAGCTCCTCTTCGATCTCGTGCGAGACCCCTGGGAGCAGACCAACCTCCTCCAAGGGCCCCTCGACCCCGAGCAGCGCTGCGCCTATTAGGAGCTGTGGGCCGTGCTCGAGCGCCTGTCGGGGCCCTGAGAGCGGCTCACACCCCTAGACCTGCGCCATCGCCTCCGCCGCCGCCTCGATCTGCGTCCGGGCCCGGGGCAGGGACTCGAAGCCCTGCTCGGGGTGGCCGTCGGTCGCCATGCTCCAGGCGCGGGACAAGAGCCGCTCCGCCGTCGCCACGCCCTCCCACACCCGGGCGTAGTCCTGGAAGCCGAGCAGAGCGATCAGCTCCTCGTTGCGCGAGGTGAGATCGAAGTACTCGTTGGTCAGGAGGTGATCGATGCCCTGGCGCACCTCCTCCGGCGAGAGCGTCGCGCGCCCGTCGTCGATCTCGACCACCCGGTCGCGGATGGCCGTGATCATTTCCAGGAAGCGTTGCTTCTCGCCGTGGAGCTCTTCCCCGTCGCCAGCGCGCGAGCGGGACGCCAGCTTCTCGGCGATCCCCACGAACGCCACCACACCCAGACCGCCGACGAAGAGCGGCCAGGCGAGAGGCTCGACCGTCTCCCCGAAGCCGGTCGCACCGACCGTGCCGGCGCAGAAGCCGGCGGTCATCGCGATCCTCGACACGAGATTCACGCTCCACCTCCCATCGATCCGGAGACCACCTTGATAACCGCATCGGTGATCCCTACCAGCGCGTCGCCCACGATCAACCCGGCGGCGATCGGCACCCCCTTGTCCTCTGCGAAGCGTGCGCCCTTCCAGCGCATGACCAGGATGCTGATGATCCCACCCACGCCGAACACGATCATGTAGGTGAAGGGTAGGTATAGGGATAGGCCCACCATCACCCCCAATCCGGGCGAGACGGCCAACGAGACCACCAGCCCCAGGGCCGCCCCGGTCAGGTACTTGCCGAGGGGCACGTCCCCCTGCTGGACGATCTCGATGGCGGCCTCGAGGGCGCCCGCCTGGGGAGCGGAGAGCTCCGGCATCCCCGCCGGCAGGGTGTCCACCGCGCCGCCGCGCGCCTCGAAGGCCTCCACCGCCGCGGGTCCCTTGGCGACCTCGCGCTCGTAGAGGACCTCGGCTTGGCTCGGCCCGAAGCCGTAGGAGTTCCAGAGCAGGATCACGGTTGCCAAGGCGATCGGCGGCCCGATCCAGCAGGTGGCGATCTGCGCCACCTGCTGCTTGATCGGCTTGGAGCCCACCAGGTAGCCGGTCTTCAGGTCCGCCATCATGTCGGCGCACATCGAGGTGGCGACACAGATCGCCGCTCCGATCGTCACCGCCGGGACGATCATCTCCCGGCCGGTGCCCATGATGCCCATCATGATCGCGATCGCGATCAGGGCCAGCCCCGAGAGGGGGGACCAGTCGGTGCGCCCCGTCGTCTGGGCCACCACCAGCCCCGCCAACCAGAGCCACGCGCCACCGGCGAGGGTCACCGCCAGCGCCGTGCCCCAGCCGACGTTCTCTCCGCCGGCCAGCTTGGCGGCGAAGAAGAGCAGGAGCATGCCGATGGCAAGCCCCCCGTTCAGCACGTTGGCCGAGACCTCGTCGCGCTCGCCCCCCGCGCCGCTCGACTTGAGGGAGGCCAAGGCCGCCTTGAGGGCCGGGAGGGCGACCATGATCCCGGCGATGGCGCCACCCAGGATCATGCCGATCCCCACGTGGCGCGAGATGCCGCCACGGAAGGCGTTCGCCAGCCCGTCGGCGGTCACGTAGGACTCCGGCGTCGTCGCCCAGAAGGAGAAGTCTGAGAAAGCCTGCGGCACCCATCCGAGGGCCAGTCCGATCGGGATCAGGACCCAGAAGTTGAGCAGGGTGCCGTAGAGGATCACCAGTCCGTGACGCCCCGCCAGGTAGCCCGCCCCAAGGCTCAAGAGGTGCAGGGCGAAGACCATGCGCAACCCTGCGGGTATGCCGAGGAGCTTCCCGAGGTGGATCTCCTCCGGCAGGATCGTGCTGCCCCCCAAGGCCGGCAGCAGGATGCGACCCAACCAGGGGAGATCCAGGAACATGTCGTCCCCCCAGGGGATCTTCGTCAGGGTCATGATCCCCGCCGAGACGAGCACGCTGATCACGAGCAGCTTGGCCTTCTCCACCCCTGCGCCCGGCGACTTGAGGATCGTCGCCGTGGCGATTCCCTCCGGGAAGCGCAGACGCTCGAAGTCGATGATCTGCTTGCGCATCGGGATGATCATCACCACCCCGAGCAGCGAGCCCGCGACACAGGCCAGGATCAGCGACCGGTAGTCGATCTGGTCCTGCAGGCCGAGCAGGAACAGCACCGGCACGGTGAAGATGATCCCCCCGTTGACCGTGTTCACCCCCGAGGCGACCGTCTGGAAGACGTTCACCTCCAGGATCGAGCCGCGCCGCAGGACCCCGCGCAGGATCCCGAAGCCGATCACCGCCGCGACGGTCGAGCCCACGATCGTGAACCCGATCTGCATCCCGGCGTAGCAGATCCCCATGTTGAGGACCGCTCCGATCAGGACGCCGCCGAGGACGGCCGTCCAGGTCAGCTCGCGGTAGGCTCCGTTCTTCTGCACGCAGGCGGCCTCCTGGGCCTCGATGGGGGACTGGCGGCCGCCGGTCTCCTCCCGTGCGGACCGCTCGATGGGGGGTCGATAGCATAGGGATTGGCGTGGTGCGGGGAGGTACCGAGCCCGCACCACGGTAAGCAGCGCGCAGGCGACGGAGATTGCCCCCGCTCCGCGTCTCGCGGTACAAGAGCGGCAATGACCCCCACCGACAGGAGCGCGAGCTCCGTACCGATCCTGGCGTTCGGGCTGCTCTTCCTGGGTGCCTTCGCGTTGCGCTGGATCGCCGCTTCCCAGCTCGACGCCGGGCTGCTGCTCGCTCAACCGGTGGGGGACGAGGTCGTCTTCGAGGACGCCGCCCGGGACGCCGCCGCCGGGGACTGGGTCGGGCGCGGCGTCCTGTGGCAAGCGCCGGGGACCGCCTGGCTGCTCGGGATCTGGTACGCCCTCTTCGGGGGCGAGGGTCGGATGCTCTTCGCCCTCTTGGGCGCGGCGGGGTGCGTGGTGGCGGCCGACCTGGCGCGGCGCCTCTTCGGCGCGCGCACGGGGCTCTTCACCGGCTGGCTGATGGCGCTCTACGCGCCCGGGATCTTCTTCGGCCTGCGGATCGCCAAGCCCGCCCCCGCGACCCTCTTCCTGCTCCTGGCCCTCGACCTCGTGGTGTGCTTCCGCGCCAACCCACGAGTGCTCATCGCGGGCGCCTGCGGTCTGGCGTGGGCCGCGGCGGCCCTGACGCGGGAGAACCTGCTGCTCCTGGCGCCGGTACTCGTCTGGCTCGTCTGGCGGGGGACGTCCGGGGGGGCGCGCTGGCGAGGGCTGGTCGCCCTGGCCGCCGGCGGCGTGCTGGGCCTCGCGCCGCTCGTGGTGCGCAACGTGGAGGCGGGAGTTCCCGCGACCGTCTACACCGCCAACCTGGGCAGCAACCTGTGGATCGGCAACCAGCCGGGGGCGGACGGGCTCTACCGGTCCTCGATCCCCGGTCGAGGTGCTCCCGGCTACGAGCAGGGGGACGCGCGTCGCCTCGCGGAACGCCTCGCGGGCCGTCGGCTCGACGACCTGGAGGTCTCCGCCTTCTGGCGCGACCGGGCCCTCGAGTGGATGCGCGCCGAACCGCTGGCGGCCCTGCGGCTCCTCGGTCTGAAGACCTGGTACCTGCTCCACGCGCGGGAGTGGATGGACTCGGTGGCCTACTCGGCCGCGCGCGGCGAGTCGAGCCTGCTGGGGGGGCTGGGGTTCGTCATGCGCTTCGGCCTGCTCCTGCCCTTGGCCCTGGCGGGGATCGCCCTGCGCTGGCGGCGCAGGCGGGAGCTCGCGCCGCTCCTCTTGACGCTCGTGGTGCTGGCGGCGAGCGTGCCTCCCTTCTTCATCTTCGCGCGCTTCCGGGCGCCGCTCCTGCCCCTGCTGGCGCCCTTCGCAGTCGTAGCGGTGAGCGCCGCGCTGGCGGGGATCCGGCGACGCCGCGTCGCGCTCTGGCCCTGCCTCCTGGCCGTGATCGTCGCCATCCTCGTCCACCTGCCGACCCCCGCCGGCGAGCGCCCCCTCGCCGCTTCCTGGAACACCGCCGGCGACGCCCTGAGCGAGGCGGGCCGCGACGCGGACGCGCGCCTCGCCTTCCGCCGCGCCTTGGAGGCGGATCCCGATCACGCCGACGCCACCTTCAACCTGGGCCAGATGCTCGCCCGAGCGGGCCGGATGGGAGAGGCGGAGAAGCTGCTCGTACACGCCGCCGAGCTGCAGCCGCTCTTCGCCCTGGACGCGCGCTTGGCCCTGGTCGAGGGGTGGATCGAGGCGGGGGAGCGGGAACGCGCTTGGAGGATCCTGGGGGATGCCACCACCCTGCCCAACGAGGACGCCGACTCCGCCCGCAACGCCGGGGCGCTCTACCGAAAGCTGGGGCGCGACGACCTGGCGGAGGTGGCCTACCGGGCCGCCCTGACGCTCGATCCGTATCACGCCGGGGCCGCCACCGACCTGGGGTGGCTGCAGTGGTCGACGGGGCGTACCGGGGAGGCGCTCGCCTCCTTCGAGCGGGCCCTCGAGGCGGACCCCGAGTACACCGGCGCCCTGGTCAACCTGGCCCTGCTCCTGGCGAGCGCCGCCGAGCCGGAGCAGAGGGACGGGGTGCGGGCCCTGGCCCTCGGCGAGCGCCTGAGCGCCGCCGGAACCGCTCCGAGCACGGTGGGGGACCTGGAGGCGATGGCCCTGGCCGAGCTGGGGCGCTTTCGCGAGGCCCAGGCCCGGGCCACCGAGGCCGCCTACCTGGCCCGGGAGGAGGGCAAGGAGGCCTACGCCCTCGAAATCGAGGTGCGTCTGGAGGGGTACCGGGCCGGCCGGCCGTCCCGCTTCGGGAGCCGTTGACGCCTCCCCCCCCCGTATCGCATTCTGGGCGCTGGCCGATCTCGATCGGCGAACCTGATGGAGCTCTCACTCCCCCACCCCGAGAACGGGGTAGGGTTCGGCAGGACCGCCCCCATCGCACCAGCGGCGACCGGGCGGGGACCCAGGGGGACCCAGAACTGGTGACGCAACCCGGAATTCCCAACGAGCTGGTGCTCTCCACATCGTGCTATGGCCCACGCCTGCGCACGATCGCGGACCAGGCCTTTTCGGCCGTGGCCATGGGGTTCCGTCGTCTCGAGTTGGGGCTCTCCGAACGACCCGTGGAGCTCACCGGCTGGGAGGAGTCCACCCGCGAGACGGGCATCCAAGTCGAGTCGGTGGTCGTGGGGGCCCTCAAGCCCCGTTCCGAGAACATGTCGGGCAGCAAGCTCGGCAGCAGCGACTCCGAGGCGCGGGAGTGGGCTCTGAACAGCACGCGGCGTCACATCCGCTTGGCCCAGCAGCTCGGCGCGCGCGTGGTGGTCGTGCGCGGCTGCGCGGTGGAGAACGGGGTCCTGGCCAACGAGGCGAGCGAGCTGGAGCTCGAGCTGCAGGAGGCGGACGACGACCAACGCGAGGAGGTCAAGGAGCGCATCGCGCAGTACGTCCAGCGCGTGCAGCGCTCCGGCCAGCGCCAGCTCGAGCACTTCTGCCGCGCCCTGCACACCCTGCGCCGCGAGTTCCCCGAGACCCTCCTGGCGGTCGAGCCTGGGATGCGCTTCAACGACCTGCTCGGCTTCGACGCCGTCCAGTGGACCCTCGACGACCTCGTCGGCGAGCAGGTGGGCTACTGGCACGACACCGGCCGCATCCACCAGCGCGAGCTCGCGGGGCTGCCGAACCAGGGGGACTGGCTCGAGGCCTTCGCCAGTCGCATGATCGGCTGCCACCTGCAGGACGCCACCGACCACGAGTCCGATCTCCCCCCCGGCCTGGGCGAGGTGAACTTCCGCTTGGTGTCGGAGTACGTGCCGAAGAGCGCTGCGCACGTGGTCGAAGTGAATCCGAGGCACGGTCGGGCCGAGGTCCTGGCGGCGGTGCAGTACCTGGTCGACCTGGGCTTCTGACCTGAACTGCCCCCCTTCGATGTGCTCGCCGGCAGGGCTCCTGCCGTAACCCCATTGCCACCAGGGACTTGGAGTGCCCCCCCCCGGACGCAGGCCCTGCTGACGGGCAGCGAGTCGGCGCCGTGCGGAAGTGCCTCGTGAGGTGGTCTGGAAGCGGGCTCGAACACCCGGATCGGAGTGCTGGCGACCACGATGCCCACGGAAAGGGGGCAGTTCGGCTCTGATGCCACCTCCCGGCCTTCTTCCCCGCTGCCCGCGACCCCGCATTCGCCCACGAAGGTGAATCGCGTAAAGATAGCGTTGACAGCTAGTTACGGCGCCCGATCCGCCATATGCCCCGATCTGGGACTCCTGTGGGATTCCCGTCCGGCTCCCCCTGGGAACAGAATGGAGGGCTCGTTCCCCCTCTCGACGGCCCGTGGCCGATAGGGAGGTGTCCCTCGGATCCCCATGCCCGAACCCGCCCCGCCCCTCTCCGCCGACTCCCCGACGTCGCGGCCCCTCCCCGAGGGGGAGTGGCGCGAGCTCCTGCCCGTGCAGCACCTGCGGCACGCCCTGGAGCAAGCGTCGGCGCAGGCCGCCCCCCAAGCCCGCGGACACTTCCTGATCCTGACCCACCGCGGGCCCGACCCCGATGCCCTGGGCGCATGTGAAGGACTCAGGCGTCTGATCGAAGTCGGGTTCGGTTTCAGGGCGACGGTGGCGACCCTCGGCCGCATGCACCGGGCGGAGAACCTGGCTCTGGTGCGCGCCCTCGACCTGGATCTCGTCGACTTCGAGACCATCGAAATGACCGGCTTCGCGGGGGTGGCGCTGGTCGACACCCAGCCGGAGTTCGGGCACACCTACGTGCCTCCCGACCTGCCGCTGGTGGCGCTCTTCGACCACCACGTACCCCCCGAGTCGGAGAGGGATCGCCCGGAGGTGCCGCACCGCGACGCGCGCCTGAACCTCGGCGCGACCTCGTCGATGCTCTACGAGTATCTGCGCGATGCGGAGGTCGAGATCGATCCCAAGACCGCGGCGGCGCTCTTCTGTGGCGTGCGCTACGACACGGCGGACCTGTCGCGCAACGTCTCCGATCTGGATCAGGAGGCCTGGTTCGAGACCTTCCGCTTGGCGGACCGCGAGGCGATCGCGGCGATCGCCAACCCGCCCCTGCCGCGCAGCTACTACCGCGAGATGGGCGCCGCCCTCTTGAAGGCGCGCCAGCACGGTCCCTTGGTCCTGGCGCTCCTGGGACGCGTGGAGAATCCGGAGACGGTGGCGGAGATGGCCGACTTCCTGCTGCGCATGAAGGGCGCGAGCTGGGTGGTCGTGGGTGGAGCCCACGAGGGGGAGTACATCCTCTCCCTGCGCACCGACTACGCCTTCGGCAAGGCCTATCCCCTGATGACCCGCGTGCTGGCGAAGCTCGGGACCTTCGGTGGCCACGGCAACATCGCCGGCGGTCGCATCCTCCTGGAGGACGACGGCGAGAGCACGATCAAGAGCGTCGAGAGGGAGCTGCGCGCCAACGCCCGCGCCGTGCTCGAGCCCCCCGACCCCGACGACGAGGCGGCCATCCCCCCCGAGGGGCGCCCCCTGGTGGAATGAGCGCGAGGATCGTCGCCTGCGGGGGGGTCGACTCCTCCCACGGCGCGGGGCTCGACGCGGACCGCGAGGCGGCGCAGGCGTTGGGGGTGCAGCTCCTGGCGGTTCCCACTTGCCACACCGTGCAGGACGCGCAAGCGGTGCACGCGCTGGAGGAGGTTCCGCCGCGGCAGTGGGGGGAGGAGGCGCGCGCGCTCCTGGAAGGGGCGGCGGCGCTCAAGTTGGGTCTCCTGCCGGGGGCCGCGCACCTGGAAAAGGCCGCGAGGCTGGTGCGCGAGCTGGCGCCCGCACCGGCGGTGCTCGATCCCGTGATCGCCGCCTCGAGCGGGAGGGTGTTCCTGGACTCCGACGCCCTGGACGTTCTGCGCGACACCCTGCTGGCCGCGGGCCCGATCGTGACCCCCAACCTCCCCGAAGCCGCGCTCCTGGCGGGGATCGACGAGTCCGAGTTGGCGCAGCCCGCGGCGCGCGTCGCAGCGGCGCGGTGTCTGGTCGAGGTTGGGGCCGCGGCGGTGGTGGTGAAGGGAGGGCACGGGGGGGAGGATCCGCTGCGCGACCTGCTCCTCGTCGCCGGCGGTGCGCCGCACTGGATCGAGCGTCCTCGGCAGGCGGGGAGCCTACGGGGGACCGGGTGCCGCTTCGCTACGGCACTGGCCGGCTGTCTGGCCCTGGGGCAAGGCCCAGAGGAAGCGACGAAGAGGGCCGGCGAGCTGGTGGCGGCCAGGATCGCCCGAGGGTGACGGCTTCTCCCCGCGCAGACTTGCGATCCCCGGAGCATCGGCTAGGCTTCTTCCCCCCCGCGAGCGGCTGTAGCTCAGTGGTAGAGCGCAACCTTGCCAAGGTTGGCGGTCGGCAGACCAAGGTGGGCATCCTGCGGGACTTACGGCGGGCGTGTTCCTTGGTGTGGGGAATGTCTGGGGGAGAGGACACGGAGTCGGGTGACTTCGGCGAGGTCCGTCGCCTCCTGCGCACCGTGCTCGCTCGGCTCGATGGCGAGGAGGAAGGAGCCGGGCCGGATGAACACGCCCAACCCTCACGCGTACGGCGAGAGAATGCGTAGCCGTGTCCAAATTGGGCCGTCTCCGCCCCGTGAAGTGGCAATTCGGATACGGGCGGCAGCCAACGCTACAGGTCAGGGGGTGCGGCGATGAACCGAAGCCCGCGCTGACCACGACGGCTGGACCGAATAGAGGAAGGGCGCACCGACTTGGGATGTTCAGTTCGTCCAGGTGATCGCGCACCACGCGGGCGCTGACGCACGTCGGCCTGTCATCGCCCATGAGCGTGCTGTCGACCGAGAAGGAGAGGGTCGTCGCGACAAGGACCCGGGCGGGGGGGACGAGCCGCGGGAACAGCTACCTGGGCACCTCTCTCGCCATTGGAAGTCCTGAAGCGAGTGGCCATCGGGAATGCAATCGATTGCCTAGCTTGCGGTGGGCAGGAGCTCCTGCGGAAAGGGACGAACCTGGATCAGCGTCCGCATACAGGGTGGTGCTCAAGAGCGGCGGGTGACCTCCGCCGCAGGAGTAGTGAATCCTAGGCGCGGCCACCCCCATCGCCTTGCCCGGTCCGGCCGTCACCGCAACGACGGCTCCAACCGAGGAAGCCAACAGGCCCAGAGCGGGCAAGTATCCCCGACTTGCTCACTGTGGATTCCTCATCTCCAGTTCATCGGGACGGAGCCTTGTGGACCAGAACGTGCGATGGTCCTGCAGCATGAGGAGGGTCTCCAGGCCAGCGGGTCAGAAGACCCCGCGTTGGAGGGATGGGGTGGCTGGCGCGATCGAACGTAGGGCCAATCAGCTCACGAGGCCGTTTCGCCGCTCACTTCATTCTGTGTGTCCGGGGGAACTGTTAGGGCACCTGCCAGAGCACCCAGCCCCGCACCCATGAGCGTGGCATCCTTGCTGCGTCCAAGGAGGAGTCCCACCAGAGCACCAAGTGCCGCAGCCCCCGCCACATAGGCATTCGGCGCGTCCTGTCGAAGGTGATCCACGACGTCGCAGGCAGGATTGACCTCGTCGATATGGGCCTCGTAGTGGTCGTGGAAATCTCGGGCATGGAGGCCTGCGCAGAAGCTGCCGACTCTCCAGCGAAAATCGGCACTCTGCCCGACGGGGAGCCCGAGGGACCGCGTTGCTCCCGCATCCTCGGGATGGGGAAGCCAGTGTTTGGGGGCACGTAGGACCGTTCCGGCCGGCTCCTGCCAGAGTGTCTCTAGAACCTGCTCCCAGGATGTCGGTTGGAAGATCACCTGGCCACCTCCCCGGGTTCGGTGAAGATCACGTCGATTAAAGCTGGGTGGGAGCGAACCGGCATGGCGCTGAGCCCCTCCGCGGCCAAGGCGCGAGTTCGCCGACTGACCAACTGATCAACAGCGCCACGGTTGGTGCCTTCGAACAAGAGGGGATGCTGAGCGATGACCCTGGGAACCTCGGTTCGCTGCTGTCCCCATGCCCGGCCAAGCGCGTTCCGGACTAGCACCGCGTCGCGAGCTGGTGCATCCATGAGAGCTTCCTCGACAAGTGCGCGCCATTCGTACTGGGTGCTCAATTCGTCGCTGATGCGCGAGTAGGCTCGTGTGGCCTCATCAAGGTGTTCGAGAATGTCATAGAGGGTTGTCGCAAGGATCACCCCAAACGGGCGAACGCCGTCCTTTCCTTGAAGATCCTCGGGGTGCGCCAGCAGCGTGTGGAGATTCTCTTCGGCACGGCGGTCCCACACCTCGTCATCAATTCCAACCCGATGGAGGTGGGGGCTTGTTCGCCATGTAGACACCAGGACGCCCAAGCGGACGAGTTCGAAGAGAAGGAACCGCGCGAGTGCCCCCGAAAGACCCTTCCCGCTTGCGGCCGTCCGCCCAAGATCCTGCTGGAGTTCGTCGAGTGGCAGGGACTCTGACAGGGTGTGAAGCCGGGGGAGAACCGCCACGAGGTCGCGGGGCATCTCAAGGGAGAGGACATCCTGCACGGAGTTGTGCGCCTGTACGAGGCGGGGATAGGACTCGGGGTCACGGACGGCCCGGGTGAAACGGTGACCACGCGCCTCAGCCTGGGCCACCTCCAGGGCGAGCTGCACCGCACCCAGCTTGAGATCCTCTGTCCCGCGCGAAATCTGCTCGCGCGTCAGTCCGACCGCTTCGAGTTGCGGAACGAGGTTCGTGAAGAGTCTGTCGAGGAGGTCGAGCATTGGCACGAGGTGTCGGTGGCGGGGCCTCTTGGGAGGGCAAGCTAGCAGGGCGCCGTGTCGGATCTGACACAGTGGCCGGGGCAATTTCCAGGCCGGGGACCGTACCCCAGCGAAGGGCCAAGAGGTGCGCCAAGGCTCGGGGAGCTTCGGGGACGGCCTCCGATAGATGCCGGGATGGTTGCCGGCAAGGGACCGGAGTGGCACGACCGTCGCGTGAACCCCCTTGGGCGCTTCCGGGTTCCGTGTGGGTAGCGCCCCCGGGAGGCTGCCCTGCAAGTCATCCCCCGGGATCTTGCCATGGCCATCCAGGACCACTCAGGAGGCTTCACCGGATCCCCGTAGCCCCGTCGCCGTCAGCCTCGGCCTTGTGCCCAAGTGCCTACGAGGTCGAGGCTTACGGCGTCGGGGTGGAGGGGATCCTCCCTGTAGCGCCAGGATCCGAGGTCGAGGACCAGCTACCGCCACGGAATCCTGAAGCCCCACCCCTTGAACGGCTTCTTCGCGGCTCTCCCTTGACAGGACGAGTCCACCCGTAGGATCACCGGGGTGGCTATCACGTCGTTCGCGCTCCACGAGCTTGGTTGGCACGCCTTCCAGCAGCTGTGCCACACCGTGCTACGCGAGATCCTCGGCCAGACCGCCAGTTCGTTCCTCAACACCAACGACGGCGGTCGCGACGGCACCTTCGCTGGCAGCTGGGCACCACCGCCGGGAGAACTGCTGGACGGCGAGTTCGTCGTGCAGTGCAAGCACACCACTCGTCCCGGCCACAACCTGACGATCTCGCAGCTCGACGACGAACTGAAGAAGGCTGCCGCACTCGCCGCCGCCAGCCGGTGCGACATCTACGTCCTGATGACCAACGCCGGGGTCACTGGGCAGACCGAACGACGGATCGTCGCCGCATTCAAGCGGCGTGGCGTGAAGCACGTGCGTGTATTGGGGTCCACGTGGCTCAACCAGACGATCGCCGAGAGTGGGCGGCTCCGAAGCCTCGTCCCACGCCTCTACGGCCTGGGTGATCTCACTCAGATCCTCGATGAACGCGCGTACCGGCAGGCCCGCGCCGTGCTCGACGCCATGCGCGCCGACCTGGCGAAGCTTGTTCTTACCGGCACCCATCACCGGGCGGCACGTGCCGTCGTCGACAACGGCTTCGTGCTGCTCGTCGGTGCGCCGGCCACTGGTAAGACCACCATCGCTGCGCAGCTCGCTCTCGGAGCAGCTGACGAGTCTGGCACCGCAGTCGTCAAGCTCGACACAATCGGCGACCTGCAGGACCGCTGGAATCCCGATGAGCGGCAGTTGTTCTGGCTCGATGACGCCTTCGGGGCCACCCAGTTCGACCGGTCCCTCGCCCGGGCATGGAGCATCGCAGTGCCGCGCATCACCAGCGTGGTTCACGCCGGTGGCCTGTTCGTACTGACCTCCCGCGACTACGTGTTCCACGCAGCTCGCGAGCACCTCAAGCCCGGCTCGTTCCCGCTACTGAACGAGTCGCAGGTTGTCGTCGACGTCGCCGACCTGACCGGCGACGAGCGCCGCCAGATTCTCTACAACCACCAGCGCCACGGTCGTCAGCCCAACGCTTTCGTCGCAAGTGTGCAGCCGTACCTAGACGCCGCTGCCGATCATCCGGGGTTCACCCCCGAGCTCGCCCGACGCTTCAGCGACCCCCTTTTCACCGGGGAGGTTCGGCCCGACTCGGCAGCGTCGGTCGACGACTTCTTCGCCCGGCCCAGTGTGTTCCTGCGGGACGTCATGACAGGTCTCGACCCCGACGCGCGCGCGGCGCTCGGCCTCATCTTCATCAACGGCAACTGGGTCCCGAGCCCCATTCATCTGACGCCTCGCGACGAGGACCTCCTCTCGAGGCTGGGCAGCCACCTCGGTGGTGTTACCCAGGCGCTTGCCTCGCTCGCTGGGAGCCTTATGCAGAACATCGTCCGCGACGGCGAGAGCGGATGGGTCTTCTCGCACCCAACGATGGTCGACGCCTACGCCGACCTCCTGCGCACACCCGAACTCCTCCACCACTTCATCGCCGGGTTCCCCCTCGACGTCCTCCTCAAGGCGATCACCTGTGGCGACGTCGGCCTGCGAGGCGCAGTGGTGGTCCCTGCCGCGAACCACGATGCTGTCCTCGACCGGCTCGAGGAGCCTCTGCCTGCTGGCGACCACATCACGATGTGGCGAGCTCGGGGCCGGAGGACAACCTTCCTGGCGACCCGCTGCAACCGGCGGTTCCTGCAGGCCTGGCTCGAGCGCGACACCGGCCAACTGAAGCACCTCGCCCATCCTGGGCTGATGCTCGAGGTCGTTGAGAACAACGAGCTTGTCACTCGACTGAACGAGTACGGCCTCTTCCCAGAGGACCTCCGTGCTGAGTTTGCGCGGGGGCTCATCGAGTACTGCGTCACGGGCATCGATCCTGCAGTGCTGTGGAACGAGCGGTTGCGATCGACCCTCGTCGACTCTGAACAGGCGTTGCTTAGGAACAGGGTGCGGGACGAGCTTCTGGCCAACCCGCGGGAGGCCCTCTGGAACTGCACCGACGGTTGGGACGAGAGCCGAGATCCAGAGGAGGCGGTCGGCCCGCTCCGATCGCTGGTTCATCACCTACCGCGGGTGTTCCCGGACGACCCGACCTTCGAGCGTGCCACCGCCGAACTTGACCAGCTACTCGACGAGTGGGTCTCTGACCAGGGCTGGGAGGCACCAAAACGGCATCGGGGCCACTCCACGAACCTCACCGAGAGACCCAGCGACAAAGCGCTAGTTGGCTCGGACAGGAGCGTGTTCGATGATCTCCTCGACGGCAGAGGCCTGACCACCTAGCAGCCCTCTGTGAGAAGGCCGATCGGGTCAAGTAGGAGGTTGGGGATTCTGGTTCGCCTTGGCGACGCTTTCCGAGGGAGGTCTCTACCCGCAGGCATCTGTTCGCACTCTGGATGGGGCGCGTCGTGGCCCCGGTGCATGAGGGGGTCCGTCCGGTCGGGGCTGCCATCGGTAGAGCGGGCTGCGAGCCCTGGGCTGCTATCGCAGTCCCCAGGACCGGGCGGGTGTGAGACGTGGTCGGTGGTGGTCGCCAAGGGCTTGTTCGGGTGGTACGGGCGCTCAGCTGGTGAGCGCGTGATCGGGATCCCAGACGCTGCCGGTACGCCAGAGGTGGTGGAGCAGGCAGGCCAGCTTCCGAGCGACGGCGATCCGAGCACGAGCTTTGTCGCGCTGGGAGCCGCCGCGAGCGATGCGCTCTCCGAAGCGTCGAAGATCGCTGTCTTCGCCGAAGGGCCCCAGAATGTAGGTGGCCGCGTTCACGAGCAGGCGGCGAAGGAGCCGGTCGCCCCGCTTGGAGATGCGCAGTTGTGGTGTCTTGGCGCCCGAGTCGTACAGGCCCGGAGCCAAGCCGACGTAGTTGCCCACGGTTCGCGAAGAGGCGAAGCGCCGGGGGTCCTCAATCGTGGCGGTGTAGGCCAGGGCGAGTACGTGCCCCACGCCCCGGATTTGGCGCAGGATCGCGGTCTCCGGATGCCGCTCTTCGGAGACGCGCTGGATCTGTCCATCGAAGGCGCGGATTTGCGCTTCGAGCTGCGCCAAGACGTTGAGGACAGGACCGATCACTTCGCGCAGCGGCTCCGGCACATGGGTAGCAGCACGCTTGTGGAAGACCGCGGCCGAGCAGCGCGGAATGCGGGCACCAAAGCTCTTGACCTGCCCCCGTGTGAAGAGCACGAGCTTGGTGCGCATGCGGACCAGCTGGTCGCGTGCATGGAGCAGTGCGCGAGTAGCACGGCACGGCTCGCCCCGCAACTTCACCGGGCGGAGGAGTTCGGGGTCGACACGGCCGAGCCGCGCCAGAGTCTGCGCGTCATTCCGGTCGTTCTTCCGGCCGCTCTGCGAGATCAAGCGCAACTCTCTCGGGTTGGCGACGATCACTTCATGGCCTGCTTGCCTCGCCAGCCCAGCGATCCAGTGGACATGGCCGCACGCTTCGATCACCACGCGGCACGGCTCCTGCCGGCGGAACAAGCTCCTCAGAGCTTCCTTGGTCGTGGGGATCTGGGCTTCCTCGAGGATCTCGCCCGGAGCGTCAATCAAGCACAAACTGCTCCGGCGGTCGCCGAGGTCGAGTCCAAGCGTCTGGGTCAAAGCGGGCATGGCGGTACACTGCTGCATGGTCGGTCTCCGTATCTGCGGTTGGTTTGAATCCCGCGATTTTGCAGCCCCTCACGGGTGACTGCGCCAGGAGACCGGCCTTCTCAC
>CAZDQL010000066.1:0-38860 GCA_964507325.1 uncultured Planctomycetaceae bacterium
ATGATGGCGATCTTCATGGCCAACGCCGGCGGCGCGTGGGACAACGCGAAGAAGTACATCGAGGACGGCGCCGAAGGGGGCAAGGGCTCGGACGCCCACAAGGCCGCCGTGGTGGGCGACACCGTCGGCGATCCCTTCAAGGACACCTCCGGCCCGTCGCTCAACATCCTGATCAAGCTGATGACGGTGGTCTCGCTGATCTTCCTGCCCTGGTTCCTGTAGTGTTCTGGGTCGGTAGTCCGCGCACAGAACACTAGCCCCGGAGGTTCCCATCGACTCCCGTGAGCTCGCCGCAGCAGCGGCCCACCTGGCCGACCTGAAGAAGGGCGAGGAGATCCGCGTATACGACGTGGACGAGCAGATCAAGGTGGCGGACTACTTCGTGGTCGTCACCGCCAACTCCCGCCCTCAGGTCAAGGCGATCTACGACGAGCTGCACGTGCGCCTGAAGGCCGTCGGCGAGCTGCACGCCCGGGCCGAGGGGCTGGAGACGGGCTGGTGGGTGCTGATGGACTACTCCGACGTGGTGGTGCACATCCAGCAGGCGGAGGCGCGCGAGTACTACGGCTTGGACCAGCTCTACGGCGAGTGCCCCGAGCTGGACTGGAAGGCGGTGCCGCTTCCCGAGCTCCCGGAGAGGGACGCGGGGGGGGCCCGCCGGGCGGCGGAATAAGGTCCTCCCTGACGGGGGGTGCCGGCGCGATTCGGACCCACCCCCTTCGCGATTCGGTCGCCAGAGCTTAGGTTTCTGACTCCACCATGCACTGGCACGACTGGAGCGCGGAGACCTTCGAGCGCGCCCGTGAGCGCGGCGCACCGGTCCTGCTCTTCCTGCGCGCCTCCTGGTGCCACTGGTGCCGCGAGCTCGAGGAGAGGACCCTGGGCGCCCCCGCCGTGGCCGCCCTGATCGCGGAGCGCTTCGTGGCGATCGAGGTGGACAAGGACCGGCGTCCGGACGTGGACAGCCGCTACCGCAAGGGAGGCTGGCCGACGCTGGCGGTGCTCGACGCCGAGGGGGAGGTCCTGGAGTCCTGGAACCACCTGGAAGCGGAGGAGCTCGCGCGGCGCCTGGAGCGCGCCGCCGCCGCCTTCCCGAGGAGCGCCGATGGGACCGGAGCGGGCCCCAGGGAGGAGGATTCCCCGCGCAAGGCGCCCTCCGCCGAACCCCACGGCCCGGTGCTGGGGCGTCGCCAGGCAGCCCTCGACGAGACCCTGGTGAACGAGGTGTGCACCACCCTGATCGAGACCTCCGATCCGGTGCACGGAGGATGGGGCACGCGCCACAAGTTCCCCCACCCCGAAGCGCTGCACTTCCTGATGGTGCGCTGGACCCAGACCGGCGACGCGGACACCTTGGCGGTGGTACTGCGCACGCTGCGGCGCATGCAGCAGGGGGAGATCTACGATCGCGTCGAGGGGGGCTTCTACCGCTACGCCACCCAGCCCGACTGGAGCGTTCCCCACCACGAGAAGATGCTGGCCAGCAACGCCAAGCGGCTCTTGGCGTACGTGGAGGCCTATCAGGCGCTGGGGGACGAGGCCTTCCGCGCCACCGCCGAAGGGATCCTGGCGTGGATGCTGAACACCCTGCTCGACGACCAGACGGGCGCCTTCGTCAACAGCCAGGACGCCGACTCGACCTACGCGCACCTGAGCAGCGTCGAGGAGCGCCAGCGCCACGGGCCCCCCGCCTGCGATCCCACCATCTTCACCAACTACAACGCCGACGCGGCGATGGCGCTCTTCAAGGCCTCGGTGGTGCTCGAGGACGAGTCCCTCAGCGCCTGCGCCCAGCGCGTCCTGGACTTCCTGATGGGGCCGATGTGGGACGACCGCGAGGGGGTCCACCACTACTGGGACGGCACCTACAACCTGGCGGGGATGCTCACCGATCAGGCCGCCACCCTGCGCGCCCTGGTGGAGGGGATGCACTACGCGGGGGACAACCGCTGGTTGGGTCGCGCCCAGCGGCTGGCGGCCCTGACGATCGAGAACCTGGGCTCCGAGGACGGCAGCTTCCACATCGCTCGCCACGCCCCGCGTCGCCGCGGCGGGCTGGCGGAGCGCGACAGCGCCCTGCTCGAGAACGCCGCCATGGCGGAGGCCCTGATCCGGCTCGGCTACATGACGCGCGAGGAGGAGCTGCTCGCCCGCGCTCGCGAGGCCCTGGTGGCCTTCCTGAGCGACTACCGCCGCTTCGGACACCACGTCTCCAGCTACGCCCGGGCAGTCAACCTCCTGGTCCATCCCCCCCTGCGGGTGACGGTGGTCGGACCGCGCGACGCCGACCGCACCCGCTCCCTGCGGCTGGCCGCCCTGCGCCCCTACGTGGCCAATCGCATCGTGCAGACGGTCGATCCGATCGAGGACGGAGAGCTCCTGGCGCGCACCGCCCTGCCCACCCCGGGGGAAGTGGAGGTGGCCCGCGCCTACGTCGACCAGGGGCGGGGCAGCTACGCCGAGACGAGTCGACCGGAGCGCTTGCCGGCCCTGATGGCGCGCGTCGAGCGCTCGGACTAGTGTCCTGGACTGGGCATCCGTGTGCACCTGCCGCCTCCTCGGCGCCCCTGTCGGCGTTGCGCCTTCGTCAACGTAGCTTCGGCTACGCCCTCCTCAGCGCGCCTTGCCAGGAGCCCCGAGGAGGCGGCAGGTGCACACGGACGCCCAGTCCAGGACACTGACTCATGGAGTGGCTCGCCCGCCTCTTCCTGCGCCACCGCGCCTGGCTCGGCGTCCTGGCGGCTGCCCTGAGCGCCCTGGCGCTGGTGGGCGCGACCCGCGTCCAGGTGGACGACGTCCCGGCGTCGATCTTCCGCTCCGACGACGCCGAGTACGCCCGGCTCGAGCGCGTCTTCGCCGACTTCGGAGCGGACGACACCGAGTGCCTGGTCCTGCTCGAGGGGGAGGAGCTCCTCGACGCCCCCGGCGCCGCCCTGGTGCGCACCCTCGACCGCAAGCTCTCCGCGATCGAGGGGGTGGAGGAGGTGTGGTCCCTGGCGGACGTCCTAGTCTTCGAGGGTGGGCTCCTGCCACGGCCGCTCCTCCCGGCGGCGGAGGCTCCCCCCGAGGCGTGGGCCGCCGCCCGCGCCGGGGCGCACGCCCACCCCTTGGTCGCGGACCAGCTCTATTCCATCGACGGCACGGCCGCGGTCATGGTCGCCCACCTCGGCGGCGCGGAGCTCGAGATCGGAACCCTGCGGGAGCGCGTGGGGGCGGTGCGCGAGGTCGTGGCGGCGGAGGTGGCCCAGAGCGGGATCCGCGGCAGGGTCTCCGGCGTGCCCGCCATACGGGTGGTGATCTTCGACGGCATCCGCTGGGAGCAGAAGTTCCTGTCGGTGATGGGGGCGCTGGTGGGATGCCTGATCGGGATCGCCGTCTTCCAGCGGCCGGCGCCGGTGGTGATCACCTCCGCCGCGTCCGTGGTGGCGGCCCTCTGGGCCCTGGGCTTCATGGGGCTCTCGGGGGAGCCCCTCGACCTGCTCACGACCCAGCTGCCCCTGCTGGTGATGGTGATCGCCTTCACCGACGCGGTGCACCTGATGATGATGAACCTCCGGCGGCGCTCGGAGGGGATGGGCGCGCGAGATGCGGCGGCCCACTCGATCCGGCAGCTGGGGTTGCCCTGCGCCCTGACCTCCCTGACCACGGCGGTGGGGTTCGGCTCCCTGGCGACGAGCCACATCGAGGCGATCCAGCGCTTCGGCGTGCTCTTCTCGGTGGCGATCGGCGTGTCCTTCGTGGCGGTGCTCTCGGTGGTCCCGCTGCTCTCCAGCGCACTGCTCAGGAGCTCGCGGCGGGCGCCGATGGCGACGCGTTTCGGCGGCCTGCACGCGCCGGCGGAGCGGGTGATCCGCTGGACCGTGGCGCGCGCCCGGCCGGTGGCGGGGTTCGGGATCGCGGCCACGGTGCTCTTGCTCGTCGTCGCCCTGGGCCTGACGCCCGAGAACCGCCTGACCGAGGCGACGCCGCGCGGGAACGAGGCGGTGGAGGCGCTGCACGCCCTGGAGGAGCACTTCGGCGGAGTGCTCAACGCTTCGGTGCTGGTGCGCTGGCCCCAGGGGATGGAGTGGCGCGACGAGGAGCCGCTGGCGGTCCTGGATGCGGTGCGCACGATCCTGGAGGAAGAGCCCTTCACCCGTGCCCCCCTCTCGGTGCTCGACCTCCTGGACCTCTTCCCCGGGGAGGGCGGAGCGGCGCAGCGCGCCCCCTGGCTGGAGCTCCTGCCCGCAGAGCTGGTCGGCCGCTTCCTGCACCCCGACCGCTCGAGCGCCCTGGTGGTGGCCCGCGTGCGCGACGAGGGGAGCTCGGTCAGCGACCCCGCCTACGCCCGCCTCACGAGGCGTCTGGCCGCTCTGCGCGCCGCCCACCCCGAGGTCGAGGCGCACCTGACCGGCACCGGCTACGTGGCGAGCCGCAATGTCGACCTGATCATCCGCGACTTCGCCCGCGGCTTGGGGCTGGCGGCGGTGGTGATCTTCGTGCTCCTGGCGGCGGCCTTCCGCTCGGTGGTGCTGGGGCTGGTGAGCCTGGTCCCCAACGCCTTCCCCCTGGTGGTCGCGGCGGCGGGGCTGGTGCTCTTCGGCATCGAGCTGCAGGTGGCGAGCGTGATGGCGTTCACCATCCTGCTCGGCATCGCCGTCGACGACACGATCCACTTCGTGACGCGCTTCCGCCGCGAGCTCGAGCTCGACGGGGACGTGGGCGAGGCGCTGGTGCGCGCCTTCCTCGGGGTGGGGCGCGCGCTGGCGGTGACGACGGCGGTGCTCTTCGGCGGCTTCGGGGTGCCGATCTTCTCCGCCCTGCCCACCTCCCAGCTCTTCACGGTGATCTTCCTGATCGGGCTGGTGGCGGCGCTGGTAGGGGACCTGCTGCTCCTGCCGGCGATGGTGGCGGCCTTCTACCGGCCGCGGCGGCGAGCTCAGGGCTGAATCAGGAACTGCAGCGCATCCGACAGACCCGTCGTCGAAGCCACCGCCGGATCGCGGTACCAGTACTGGGCGTAGACGGTGGCCCCCGCCACCAGGCCCGAGTCCACGCCGCTGGCGATGCGGGCGTTGAAGTCGTAGCGCAGGACGCCACTGCAGTTCCCCGTCCCGCTGCCCCCCGAGCTCTGCACGGGGGTGCGCACGAGGGGGAAGCCGATGCAGAGGGTGGCGTCGTCGAAGGGCATGAACGCGGGCGAGTAGGCGTAGACCAGGATTCCGAACTGCTGGCTGATCACGTCCTCCGCCACGATGAAGAAGCCCTGACCCGCGGACGCGCTGGGCGTTCCGTAGCCGGCGATCCAAGGGGTGCAGCCGGCGGAGTTCGGCTTGGCGGTGCAGTAGGTGAAGAGCTCCCCCGCGCCGGGGAGCAGGAAGACTGGGTTGGAGTAGGCCGCGCTGGAGGCGGCCTGGTTCTCGGCGTAGGCGCGATACCAGGAGCACCCGTCGACGAGCACGTCGCTGAACTCCACCACCGCCGAGCCGCTGATCGGAGCACTGGTCACGAGCAGCGTCTCGGAGGCATCCCCCACCACCCCGCGGTAGAGCTGCACCGTGCCCGTGTCGGCGCCGAAGTCGACGTGGGCGCGCACGGTGACCGGCGCGTTCGGCACCGGGGTCGGCAGGACGTGCTGCGCCCCCATCGGGACCAGCGACCCCCCGAGCGAGAGCTCCACCACCAGCGACGGTCCGTTCGAGACGTACACGCTGCCGGCGCGCAGGGCGTCGATCAGGCTCTCGGGATCGACGGAGCCCTCCACCAGGACGTGGTTGGCGCCGAAGTCGAAGGCCTCGTCGTGGGTGTCGCTCCCCGAGTAGGCGTAGAGAATGCGCCCGGCCAGGAGCCACTGCACCCAGGCCGCCACGTCCCCTCCCTGTCCCGTACGCGTGGCGCCGTTCCAGATCTCGACGCCGTGCATCATCCCCGCCTCCTGCCCCTCCGTCTCGGCGAAGCTGTTCCAGGCGAAGCTCGAGGCCGCGGGGTGGTTGATCACCGGGTAGCCCCCCTGGGCGCGGATCTCGGCGGCGTTGGCCTTGAAACCCTCGAGGGCGTCCGAGAAGAGGCCGTTGCAGAAGCCGAGCAGGCCGTCGTCGCCGCCCTCCATGCGGCTGGTGATGCCGTGGGCCCCCATGTGGTTGGCGCTGGTCAGGCCCAGGCAGAGGATGTCTCCCGAATCGCTACCGACCTGGGGGCCCTCCTCGTCGCTGGAGAGCTCGATGTCGGGGACGCAGAGGAAGCTGGCGTCGGTCACCGCCTGGGCCTCGGCCACGATCGCTGCGTACTCCGCGTCGCTGTTGATGCAGTAGCTGTGATCGGTGGCGGTGAACCAGTCGAGGCCCAACGCCTCGTACTGACTGCGGAGCTCGGCGTAGCTGAAGGAGCCGGAGGTCTGCAGCGATTCCGCCGTGCAGTCGGTGGAGGGAGGGCAGGCCCCCACGGCCTCTCCGTGGCAGGAGTGCACGTGCAGGTCGCCGGCGTGCACGCTGACCGTCGGGTTCCCCAGGGTGAAGGAGCCCGGGAGGCCCGGGCGCGGGCCGAGCCAGCGCACCTCTTCGGTCACGGCGCTCTGCCGCGGGCGCCCGCGGGCGTCGCGCCAGCGGAGGGTGAAGGTCAGCGTGACGACCTCCCCCAGCGGCGCGTCGGAGGCGAAGAGCTGGTCGTAGGGCAGGATCAGGTCGACGTGGGCGAAGGGGCGCGCGGCGGGGTCGGCGTAGCGCTCGCGCATCGCCGCCAGGTCGCGGCGCAGGTCGCGCTGGACGGCGAAGGCCTCGCGCGGGTCGATCTGCGGGGCGTCGGGGGGCGCGAAGTGGCGCCGGTGGACGCCGTGGCGGTGGGCCGCTCCCTCGGGCAGCCGCTCGAGGGTCGCGTTCCACTCCGCACAGGTCGGGTCTCCCGCCAGACTGCGCTCCAGGGGCAGACGCTCGATCACGAGACCGGCGACGGAGACCTCCACCTCGACCAGCTCGATCCCCCGCCCCGGAGCGTCGCGGTTCACGACCAGGAGCTGGGCCGCCGCCGGAAGCAGCGCCCGCACCTCGCGCACGAGGTAGGGTGCGAGCACCGGCTCGGGAGCGGGGTCCTGCGTGGCGGAGGCCGCGGGCGCGACTCCGGGGTAGAGGAGGACACCGATCGCCAGAGGGAGGCGCGGGAAACGGAGGCTCGTCGTCATGGCTGGGCTCCTGGGCCGGCGGAACGCCGGAGCCCCAGCCTAGTGGTGTGATTCGCCCTGTGGGGGCTTTTTAGCCGGCCACCTCAGGAGCGTGGGCCGCCGCGGAAGAGGGGCAGCAGGGTGTCCTGCAGGCGCCGGTAGAGCTCGGCGGTGGCGCGTACGTCCCGCAGGCAGTACTCCCCGATGTCGTCGATGCGCCCCTCCCGGTAGGCGCGCGCCACCTGGCTGCCGTCGATCGAGCCCTTGGGACTCTCGACGTCGAAACGGCGGCACCAGTAGTCGAGGGAGTAGCGGTCGCGCACGGTGCCCTGGAAGGTCAGGACGTCGAAGAGGTCGCAGTGGTCGGCGATGTCGTAGCGGTAGGGCACCAGGTTGCGACTGGGGGTCACGCCGAGCTGGGCGGAGCGCACCATCAACATCGGCCCGTCGTAGGCGCGGCCGTTGTAGGTCACGAGGCGCGGGCGGGGCTGCCAGTCGACCAGCTCCCAGAAGCGCCGCAGCAGGGCCGCCTCGTCGCCGCGGTAGATCTTGGAGTGCGGGACCTTCTCCCAGGCGTGCTCCTCGGCCTCCTCCCCCTCCAAGAGGATCAGGCCCCGATCGTGCTCCACGATCCACATCCCGATCGCGATCACCCGACCGAGCCCCGGGTAGAGGCCGGTGCGGTCGGGGACCGCGTCGCGCCGGGCGGGGTCGCGCTCCCGCTCCAGCAGGTAGCCGCGGGTGATCTCGTCGACCTCCTCCCAGGGGAAACCGGCGACCTCGATGTCGAAGACGAGGGTCGTGCCAGGCGCGCTACCCATGGCGCGCACCTTACCAGACTAGGACCGAGCGGGGAGTGTGCGCGCTCGGGTCCGCGCGCGCAACAGGAGCCAGAGCGCGAGCACCCCGATCCACCCGGCGCCGGCCAGCACCTCGCGCCAACCCTCCGGCGCGGAGGGTGCGACGTAGCCGCAGCCGCCGCCGCCACCGCCGGAGCTCCCCTCGAAGATGTAAGCGCCCGTCAGAAGCGTGGCCTGCTGGGTGTCGCTCTCGCGCACCATCACGGTGCGGCGCTGGGAGGAGCTGGCGGGGGTCACCACCGAGAGCTCGGTGGAGTCGACCAGGGAGACGCGGGCGGCCGCGACTCCACCCAGGCCCGTCTTGTCGTCGGCGCCGAAGATCACCTCGCTCTGGGCGGTGAAATCGGTGCCGGTCAGGGTCACCGTCTCACCGCCCTCGTCGGACCCGCCGCCCGGAGAGACGTTCGTGAGCACCGGGTCGGGCTGGGCGGCGAAGCTGAAGGCGGCGGTGGCGGTGTCGTCCGTGGGGGTCCGCACCTCCAGCACGTAGGGCCCCCCCGGCACCCCCGCTTCGGTCACCACGCTGAGGCGCGACTGGCTGTCGATCGTCACGTTCGGTTGCGCCACGCCGTTGATCGTCACCGTGGACCCCGTGATGAAATCCTCCCCCTCGACGATCACGGTCGTGCCCCCGGCGCTGTTCCCGGCCACGGGGAAGACGGAATCGATCGCAGGAGCGGCGCTGGCGGTGTAGCCGTTCAGCTCGCGCCCCTCCACCCCGGTGGCGTCGATCACCACCACGTCGTGGATGCCGGCCACCATCTCCTTGGTGGTGAGGGTGATGGTGGTCGAGTTCACCACCGTGCAGCCGCCCAGCGCGCCGTCCTTGTAGATCGTGTCCCCGATCACCAGGCGCAGACCCGGATTGAAGCCGGTCCCGGCGATCGTCAGAGGCACCGCGTCGGCGGCGGCACCGGTGGCGGGCACGACCGAGACGACCGACGGATCGGGGGGAGTGATCTCGAGTCCGGCGCAGAGGATGCTGCTGTCGCCTCCGCCGTTCGTCGCGCTCAGGTCGACGTGCCCCGCAGCCGCTCCGGGGGGGACGGTGGCGGTGAAGGTGACCCAGCTCCCGCCCCACGTGACGCCGCTGATCACGACCGAGGGATCGCTGGCGGTCAGCGTGCTGCCGGCGCTCAGGTTCGACCCGCGCACCATCAGCGAGTTGCCTTGACCGGAGATCGCGCGCAGGGGGTAGTCGTCGGCGGAGCGGCCCAAGCTGATGTCCACGTTCGGCCCGCAGACCAGATTGCCCATCTCGGTCGTCTGCCCATTGGCGGCGACCGCGGTGCCGAAGACGGTGGATTCGAAATCGACCTGCACGGTGTGCCCGGAGGTCAGGTTCGCAGAACTGACGGGGTAGTCGAGGGGGGTGGCGTAGACGGTGTAGGTCCCCGGCGAGAGGGACTTGAGCGCGAAGCGCCCGTTGCCGTTGGAGAGCGCCGCACCCGCGAGCCGTCCGTTCGCGTCCCGCGCCCCCACCCAGGCGCCCTTGATCAGGGATCCGCCCACGGAGCGCGTCAGGGTGCCTTTGATCGTCCCGAAGCTGCCGTTGGGGTACATCGCCTGCAGCCCGTGCACGTCGTCGATGGAGAGGCTGCGGTGCAGGATCACGGTGGTGTCCACGTAGGGGTACATGGTGGCCCCCGCGCACCCGGTGTGATCGAGGCCCAGGAGGTGCCCCAGCTCGTGGGCCCCCACGTCCTGCACGTCGAAGCGGCCGGCGACGCCGCTGGTGGTGAAGAGGAAGGTCTTGCCGTTGAAGAGGATGTCCGAGTCGATGATCTTGCCGCTGGTGTAGAACTCGATCGGAGTCACCGCCACGATCCCCGACGCCCCCGGGAAGTAGCCCGAGGAGTTGTTCTCGTCGAAGAGGATCAGGTGCCGCGCGTTCGACTGCCAGTTGGTGCTGGCCTGCTCGCTGGCGGAGGTGTTCTCCTTCAGGACGGCCTGGGTCATGTTGACCTCGTTCCAGGCCGCGATGGCGTTGCGCAGGGCGGTGAAGTGGCTGCCGTCGGAGATGTTGTCGGAGCCGGTCTCGTTGATGACGATCGAGACGTTGGCCGGGTCGCTCCAGTACAGGACGTTGCCGTTGCCGCTGTAGATCAGGCGTACGTGGGCCCCCACGAAGGCGGCGGTGAAGAGGGCGGCGGCCAGGAGCCAGGCGGGGCGACGGTGGAAGCGCATCACTTCTGGCCCCCTTCCTCGATTCCGCGCGCGCGTTTGGCGGCGACAGCCGCCTCCAGGCGCGCCAGGAGGTCCGCGTACTCGAGCACGTCGATGCCGTGGTCCTCCACCGGCACCCCACCCGGGCCGGAGAGCAGGGTGGCTCCCCCCTGGGGCCGCAGGGCGAACTTGCGCCCCCGTCCGTCGGCGACCACCAGCCAGCGACCCTGGCTGAGGCCGATCACGACCCGCGAGCCGAGGTGCGACGGCTCGCTCAGCATCAGGATCAGGTCCTCTCCGGCGCGCAGTTCCGGCATGCCGGGGATCATCGTCCCTCGCCCGCTGGGCAGGACGCCCCCCGGCAGGCGCACGGTGCGCACCGGCTGGTCCAGGCCCCAGAAGGTGCGGTCCACTGCCAGCTGGTAGTCGGTGTGGACCATGCCATCGGGAGCCTCCACGGGTGTGGCCGAGACCACGCGCGCTTCGAGCACGAGGTCGGCGGCGGTGACCAGCTCGTCCAGGTCGAGCCGCAGGGCGGTTCCGGCGATGGGGTCGGGGCGGTCCTGTCGGACGGCGAGGGCGACGCCGAGCAGGATCGCGGCGACGCAGAGGAAGGGACGCATCGCGACGCTCTCGTGGGGTGGATCGGGGTAGCGGTGGGCCAGGCCGGCCCGGGGAGAACCGCTCATCAGGCCTGTCGAGCGCGCAGATGCGCATTCTTGAGGGAATGGGCGATCAGGGCCCCCGGCGACGGGCAACCGGCGCGGGGCGCGGATTCGCCGTTGCCCCTCAAGTCCCCCACCCCCGCCCATTCGATAGCAGGAAGTCCTCTCTCTTCGACCCCTCCGCAGCATGAAGACGTCGATCAAGGATCTGATCCGCAACAACCTCTCGATCCCCACGCTGCCGGAGGTGGTCATGAGGATCAACCGGCTCGTCGACGACCCCGATGTGGGGACCGCCGAGATCGGCGAACTGGTCTCCCATGACGCTCCCCTGGCGGCCAAGGTGCTGCGCATCGCCAACAGCGCCTACTACGGCCTCTCGGGGGAGTGCGTGTCCACCGCCCACGCCAGCACAGTGCTCGGGATCAAGGTGCTGCGCAACATCGTGACCCAGGTGGCGGTCATCAACGAGTTCGACCACCTGGAGGACAGCGAAGTCTTCAGCATGCAGGAGCTGTGGAACCACGCCTGCCTGACGGGGCACCTCTGCTCCAGATTGGGACAGCGCTCGAGCGAGGTCACCACGCTGGAGCCGGAGGAGTTCTACGTCTGCGGACTGCTGCACGACGTGGGCAAGGTCATCCTCCTGGACGGCCTGGGAGAGCAGTATCGCGACATCGTCAGCGTGGCCGCCCGCGAGCAGAAGCCGCTGCACCTGGTGGAGCGCGCCGTGCTCTCCTTCAACCACACCGACGTGGGCTCCGTGGTCGCCAACCGCTGGGGTCTGCCGGAGCAGATCTCCAACGCCATCCACTACCACCATGGGCCTCGGGACGAGGTGGCCTCCAACGAGGTCGTCTCGGTTGTGGCCCACGCGAACCTCCTGGCCCACCGCGTCGTTCGGAACGACGCCGAGGGCGTCTGGGGGATCTTCGACGTCGGCACGCGCGAGCAGCTGGGACTCTGCCAAGAGGACGTGGCGGACGTGGTGGAGTTCGCCTTCTCGAACCGCGGCGTCACCGCGAGCTGACGCGGACGGGTCGCGCGTCCCGCTCCGGGACGACCGCCCCCGTTGGGCCAGCGGGCCCCGGCGGCCTGAGCGGGGTAGGCTTCGATGTCTCCAGTCATCGAAACCCGGTCTACCCCATGGACGCCCGTCGTCTCCTCCAGCGCATGTGCATCCGCCACGGCCTCGCCTACCGCGAAGCCACGCGGCTCTTGCCTCTCCTCGAAAGGGCGTTGGTGTCGCCCAACGAAGTCCGGGATCGCATCCTGCGACTGATCGACACGAACCTGTCACGCAAGGCCAACGGCGCGGTCGACTCCACCGCGGAGGCGATGAACGTGGACCTGGACGAGGAGGTCCTGATGTCGGTGGCGCGCGTGCTGCACGCCTGGGCCCCCTCGGCCAAGATCCTGGACCTGGGCAAGGTCCTGCCGGACATCTTCCCCGACGGATTCGACCCCAAGGACCTGGATTAGACGGGCGCGGGCCCGTCCGGAGGGGTCCCGGACGAGCCCGCGCGACTCGCTTTCGCGGTCGGGCTGGAGAGCGTCAGCGGCCGCGGCGGCGGCCCCCACGCTCACGCTGCAGGAGCCGCTCGAGGCGGTCGATGCGCTCGTGGAGCTCGGCGATCTCCTCGTGCAGGTCGTGCAGCAGGTCGCGGTGCACGTCGGAGGCCTCTACACTCCATCCGCGCCGGGAGCGGAACTCCCCGCGGCGGGGCTGCATCACCCGGAAGTAGCCACCGTGGGACTGGATTCCCTGCATGTGGTAGCGGGGGAGGCGACCGAAGTCGCACTCGCCACGGCAATCGAAGTCGCCCCCGCACTCGCCGCAGCAGTCGCCCTCGCACTCGCCACAGCAATCGTCGTCGTCGTCGCACTCGCCGCAGCAGTCGCCGCACTCAGCGGCCTCGTTGATGAAGAGGCCCCGCAGAGGCGCGAAGCGGTGCCCTTCGACGCGACCGGCACGCGCACGGAGTTGGGCACCCAGTCCGCCCCCGCGCTTCTCGATCAGCTCGAGCAGGTGTCCGTGGAGGTCTTCGAAGTCGTCGTCGACCCACTCGAGCACTTCGACCTGCTCTTCTCCGTCTCCCATGCGCTTGACGAGGATCTTGGCGCGGCGCTCGCCCTCGGCGTCGCAGTCCACAGTGCACTTGTCGCCACACTTCTCACCGCACTCCATGTCGCAGACGCCCTCGCACTCCGCCTCGCCGACGGCGATGCAGATTGCCTTCTGCTTGTCGCCTTTGCCGCTGGAGATCAGGTGCTGCACGTCGTTGCGCAGGATCTCGATGTGGGATGTGCAGTCCCCTTCGCCCTCACAGCTGATGACGAACTGGCCACCGCCGCCGCCGCAGTCCTCTTCACCCTCACAGCTGAAGATGAACTTGCCGCCGCCGCCACCGCCGCGGCTCCCGTCCTCGGTGTTGAAGATGCGAATCTGGCCGTCGTCATCCGTCATGGCCAGGCCGAAGGAGATCTCGCCCTCCCCGTCGCCGATCTCGATCACGCGCTCTTCGATGATCTGCGGCTCTCCATCCGCGCCGGCGATGGCGATGGTGATGATCCCGGGCTGGCCCTCGTGGCCCAACTGCACCTGCTTGAGGATCTCCTTGTGCAGGACGTCGGAGTGCTCCTTGTGCAGGACGTCGGCGTGCTCCGTGAGCAGGAAGTCGGAGTGCTCCTTGTTGTCGTGCTCACCGACGTAGCCGAGCGCGGCCAGAGGGGCCGGCTGCGGGCCACCTTGGATGGCCCCCAGGGTCATCAGCTGGACCTTGCCCCTGTGCTTCTTCTCGCCGCGCTGGTAGACGATCTTGACGCTCTCGCCCGCCTCGAGACCCTCGAGGAGCTCGCTGATCCCCTCGTCGGCAGTGGAGTGGCCGTTGATCATCAGGATGCGGTCGCCGGCGTTCAATCCCGCCTCGGCGGCGCCGCTACCGGGCATGACGTTGAGGATGTTCATCCCATCCTCGAGGCTCATCTGAACGCCCAGGTAGCCGCGCTCGCCCGCGGACTCCTCGAGCTCCACGACCACGTCACCGGCTATGTAGCCGAGGGCGGAGAGCTCCTTGGTGAGCTCGGCCAGCTCGAGGTCGAGCTCCGCGAGATCGACGAGCTCGGCCTCACTGAGCTCGAGCCCCACGAGGTCGACGCCGAGGTTGCGCAGCACCAGGTGGGTCTCCTCGTCCCCGTCGGTCCCGGCGACGGTGAGGCAGCATTCACCCTTGCTCCCGTCGGAGGTAATGATCTCGCAGGTGGCCTCGCACTCGCCCTCGCCTTCGCAGGCTTCGACCTTCAGGGCGACCGGCTGGGCGGTCTCGCAAGCCTTCTCGCAGGACTTGGCGCAGGCTGCGTCCTGACAGGCTTCGACCTTCAGGGCGACCGGCTGGGCGGCATCGCAGGCCTTCTCGCAGGACTTGGCGCAGGTTTCGTCCCCACGGGCTTCCACCTTCAGGACGACCGGCTGGGCGGCATCGCAAGCCTTCTCGCAGGCCTTGGCGCAGGCTTCGTCCGCACGGGCTTCCACCTTCAGGACGACCGGCTTGGCGCTCTCGCAGGCCTTGGCGCAGGCTTTGTCGTCATCTGCTTTGACGACGGTCGCCGTGCACTTGACGGTACAGGTGGTCTCGCACTGTTTCTCGGTGCACGCTTCGTCCTGGGCCACCGCGGGAGCGGCGAGCATCAGGGCGCTGGTCAGGATGGCTTGGATGAGCATGTCGGGTTGAACCTCGGAGTTGGGAAGTGGGCCGCGGATACGCGTCGGGCCCGGTCGCGCCTGGGTGTGATCAGCCGGGTCAATGTACTGCGTGATCGGGGACCCGGGGTAAGAGCATCGTCGCCTTCACGGGAGGGCTGAAGTCCCCATTTCGGGGCACTGCTCCCGATTTCGGGCGCTGGGGAGAGGGAGAAGGAAAGAGCGGGCCGCCCCGCGGGGTGGCCCGCCCCTGAACTACAAGACCTGGACCACCGGAGCCGTTTCTACGGGAATCACCTCACTTGCGTTGGCCGCGTCGCTTCTTCTTGACCTTCATCTTGATTTCGAGGGCCGCGCAGGAGCCGTCCTCCGCCACCGTCACCTGGGCCTTGGTGCGGCCCAAGGTCTCGTGCCAGAGGGTCACCTCGTAGGTGCCGGGGGGGACCCCCTCGACGAAGAACTCCCCCCGCGCACCGGAAAGCGCCCAGTGGGTCGCGTCGGTCACGTAGAGCATGCACTTCATCCAGGGGTGGTAGTCGCAACTGACCTTGATCGGCTCCGCCTTGTCGAGCTTGACCACCGTGGACCCGCCGGCGTCGATCGCCAGGTTGATCGACTTGTTCTTGAAGGAGGCGGTGTGGATGTTGTGCAGGATCGCGTCGGAGTTCAGGATCGAGACCTTCGCCCCCGCCGGGACGATCAGCACGTGGGGTTCGAAGCGGCACCCCTTCTGATCGAGGACCAGGGGCTTCTCGGGCAACGGGACCTCCACCCCCGGGACCTTCAGGGTGACCACGACGTTGGCCAGCCCCCTGGTCTCCTCGTCGATCAAGAGGCTCAGGTCGGTGTCGTCCACGGCGACGCCGACGGGACAGCAGCCCTTGGCCTGCTCGCTGTCGATCTTCAGCTTCTTCTTGGGGGGGATCTCGCCCTCGAAGACGATCCTCCCGCTGACCACCCCCGTCACCGTCGGCGGCGCCTCCGGCGGCGGGTCCTGGGCGAGGGCGAGGACGGCCGTCAATGCCGAGACGGCGGCGATCGTGAAGGTGCGCGGCGAGTTCATGGGAGAGCCTGGGGCGAGGGGCCTAGTCGGACTCGGGGCGATCCAGGTTGAAGAGCCAGTCCATTACGGCCTGGATCTGCTGGTTGTTGGTCGAGTCGGGGTACTGAGCCTGGTACTGGGGCACGTCCGCTCCGAAATTATCCGGCATCGCGGTGCCCGGGTACTTGAACTTGGGGCTCCACAACCACTCGGCAACCCAATCCTCACGCAGGCGCGCGGGGGCGTTGGACAGGGGTGGCGCCCAGCTGATCGGCAGGGCGGGGCGCGTGGGGCCGTCCACGTGGCACTGGAAGCAGTCCACCCCCTCCAGGGCCATCGCGTGGCCGATGGCACGGAAGTCACCGCGCCGGGCCAGGTGGCTGGGGGTGCGACGCTCGACGTGCTCGTACCCCACCTTGATCGGCCCCGCCATGGACAAGCCGCGCGCGTCACCAAAGGCCTGGAGGCGCGCGAAGTGGGCCCGCGTCTGCGCCGGGTCCCCGGCTTCGATCGCCTCCAGGACCTCCACGGAGAGGGCTCCGGCGGTCGCGCGGGAGAGCTCCTCGAGGGAGAGGCCGCCGCCGTCGCCGGTCACGAGGCCGAGGGTCGGCCAGGTGCGGCAGGCGGCGACCAAGGCCTCCCCTGTCCCCCAGCGATGGGACGCCTCGCTCGCCGCCAGGTCGACGCGCGGGCCGCGCCCCAGGGCCAGGCGCAGGGTCTTGGCGTAGCGGGTGGGCCACTCCCGGCGGGCCCTGGAAGCGAGGCAGTCCGCGATCGCCTCCGCCTCGCCGGGATCGAAGTCGAAGCTGGGCATGCGGACCCGCATCTGCTGGCGGATCGCCGGCGGATCCTCGAGGAAGGCGTAGAGCCAATCGGTCTGCAGCCTGCGCCCCGCGTCGATCAGGACCGGCGGAGCGAAGGTCCAGCGCAGCTTGTCGTAGGTCTCCTCCGCGTAGCAGCGCAACTCGCCGTCGACGTCCTCGATCAGATTGCCGAGTCCTTCGTCGTAGCCCAAGCTCCAGCGCCAGTAGGGGTCGCTCTCCGGGTCGTCGGGATCGTGTTCGGGGTTGGCGACGAGGGTCCCCAGGGCGTAGTACTCGGTGACGTGGCGCACGAAGTCGCCCCCCAGCCCCGGGGTGACGCCGCACAGCCTCTCCCGCGGCACCACCACCACGTCGCCGGGCAGACCGTGGTCCGGTTCGACCGCCAGGAGTCTCAGGCCGAGCTCGGTGACCGGCTCCTCGTAGTAGTCCTCGACGGCTTCGACCTCCTCCCAGAAGACCGCCAGCGATTCCATCGGAGGCGGCAGCGGTTCTTCGGAGGAGAGGGGCAGGACCTCGGCGGCCAGCGTCACCACGCCCCCGGAGTCCTCCTCGTAGGTCACGCGGGGAGGCTCGAGCACGTGGCAGGCCAGACAGCCCTTCCGCCGCAGCGCGCGCTCGCCGCGCTCGACGGAAGCCTGTTCGGTGCTGGGGACCATGCGCGCCCGATCCACGTCACAGGCGACCAGCCCCAGGACAAAGGTCGAGAGGGCGTGCACTTCTCCCGGCTCGAGGTCGAAGCGCGGCATGCGCAGCTTGTCCTTGGGGGTCTTGGACTTGTCGCGGTCGTAGGTGCGGGGGTAGGTGAGCTTGCGCTCGAGCCAGCCTTCCCTGTAGTGGGGATCCAAGCGCGGGAGCTCCCGCGCCCCCTGGGGGATCCCGTGGGCGTCCGCCCACGAGTCGGAGACGCGCACCGACTCCATCAGGTGGTGCTGGCCGAAGTCGAGCTTGTCGGTGGTCTTCGAACCCCAGGTCGTGAGCTCGGGGCCGATCGGCATGGCGCCTCCCAGGCCGTCGATGGCGTGACAACTGAAGCAGCCGTGGTGGGAGACCAGCGCCCGCCCGACGGCGGTGGCCAGGGTCTCGACGTCACGCCACTCGGCGCTCAAGCGCGCCTCGAGAGCGCGGCGACCCTCCTGCTGGCAATACCAGCGCGCTTGCTCCGCCAGCACCTCGTACTCGAGCCGGGAGCGGAAGTCGGAGCTCTCCCTCCATCCCCCGGGAGCGTCGTGGAAGATCCCGTCGGGGTCGTCGCTCACGTAGGTGGCGACGTCCAGCGCGTCCTGCTCACTGAGCCGCAGCCCGGGCATGTGCGCTTCGGGCCAGTACTCCCGCGGATCCCGGATCCAGTGGTAGAGCCAGTCGAGCGCGACCTTGCTCGCCACACCGCGCAGGTTGGGCCCCAGCTGGTTCTGCCCGGTCAAGCGGTTCGAGAGGGCCGGGACGCCCCCCTGGTCGCCGGCGCCGTGGGGGGCGGTGCTGTGGCAGGCGAAGCAACCCACCAGGTTCATCACCTCACGACCCCGCTCCCCATCCCCCTCGAGATCGGGCAGGGGCGCCAGGGGGCGCGGGGGGTGGTTGGCGAAGAGGAACGAGGCGATCGCCGCCACGGCGTTGTCGTTCCAGCGCTGGCCACCGATCGGCTCACCGCTGCCGTACTGCGACACGACCACCTGCTCGGCGGGAGCGAAGTTCTGCAGGTGGAAGACCTGGGGCATGTCGGTCTCCGGCCGGAAACGCCGCGGGCGCGCCAGCCAGGCGTCGACGAAACCGGAGCGCAGCTTGGTCGCCAGGTTCGTGAGCGGCGGGCCCACCCTGCGCGAGCTGGGGAACCAGTCGAGCTTGTGGCAGAGGTTGCAGCCCTTGTTCTCGAAGAGCTCGTAGCCGCGGAAGAGGGTGGGCGCCTCGGCGGCGATGAGCTCCAGCGAGTCGCGGTGGCACTGCACGCAACTGGCCTCCACGTCCCCCGAGCGCAGCATCGGGTAGTCCCAATGGTGCTGCTTGTGCCAGCCCAACTCGTCGAGCCAGCGCTGCGCCTCCCCGGCGTCCGAGGGGCGGTGGTCCGCGCGCTGGAAGCTGAGGGCCTCTCCGGCTCCGCGGTGGCAGACGGTGCAGCCCACCTGCTTGAGGGGGTGGGGCGATCTGGGGGAGAGGTAGAGGTCCAGGCGCGGGTGGGCGGCGTGGGGCTGGACGGCTCCTTGGAAGTCGGCGCGTTCGATCCCCATGTGGCAGGTGGTGCACATGTCGATGCGCGGCTTCTCGGTGAAGTTCAGATCGAAGGCGATGTCGTCGAGGACGAGCTTCTCCACCCTCAGGGTGGGATCGATGAAATCGAGGCCGGGGGAGTCGCGCAGTCGCTGGGCGGTGGCCCCCGCGAGGCCCGAGGGATCGAGGGTCTCGATGCGCTCACGCAGGCGCGCCAGCTCGCGCGTGGCACCCGCCAGCTCGGCGCGGGCGTCCGCCAGCCCGCGCAGCAGCTCGGCGCTGCGCTCCTGGGCCGCGCGATGGGCCTCGTCGGCGCGCTCCAGCTCGAGCTCGAGGTCGTGCACGACCCGTGCGTAGGGTGCCAGGACGCCCTCCAGATCGAAGTCGGCGTCGTTCAGAAGGGACTGCTCGGCCAGGAAGACGCGCCAACCCAGGACGGAGCGGGCGCGTTTGAGAGCCTCCTCCTGGGCGAAGCGCGCCTCTCGCAGCTCGTACTCGGCAGCCTGGGCGTCGCGCACCTCGTCGTCGCGGGCCGCGAGGGAGCGCCGCGCCTCCTCGACCCGGCTCTGCAACGCCCGTTCCCGCTCCTCGGCCCCCCCCTCCACCATGCTGGCCACGAGCGCCTGCGCCCGCGCGAGCTCCAGCGCACGGAACTCACGCTGGTAGCGCTTCCACTCCCCGCCTGCATCGTCGACGACGGTCCAGACCATCGTGAAGAGGAACAGGACGCTGGCCCCCAGGAAGAGCAGGTTCAGCGTGGGGATGTGGTAGTGGGTAGCGCCTCGATCGACCATCGGACTGCGGATTGCTCGGCGTGGGCAGGAACCTCAAACGTTGAAGTACCACTCGGGGAGGGCGATGAAGTACTGCAGGTGGATCGTCCAGCGCAGCACCATCTTGATCGGGATCAGGACCGCCCAGAGGAGGAGCTGCATCATCACGTGGTAGCGCACGGATCCCATCTGCCGCGCGATGCGCGCGAAGAGCGTGCGACCGAGGAGTGGTGGCAGCAGGAGGAAGTAGCCCAGCACCAGGACGATGCCGGGAGCCTCGCGGAGAAGCGGGTGCTGTGGTCGCGGGATCCCCAGCAGGTCGACGTAGAAGAGCAGCGAGAGGTCGACGCTCACCATCGGCTCCAGCTTGCGCACGTCCCAGGGCTCGAAGGGCCCGAAGAAGGACCAATTGGGACCGCGCAGGAAGGTGCCCATGATCAAGAGGGACACCCACAGGAGCAGGAAGCCGACCATGAAGAAGCCGACGGCGAAGGGGCGCTCGGCGAAGGTGTAGTAGCCGCTGCCCTTGGGGTTGGTGTCCAGGAAGGGGATCGCGCACAGGCCGACGATGATGAACCCCGGCAACAGGACGCCCGCGATCCAGGGATCGAAGTAGACGAGCAGCTCCTGCAGACCCAGGAAGTACCAGGGCGCCTTGGAAGGGTTCGGGGTGCGGGCCGGTGAGGCGGGCTCCTCCAGGGGTGCGGGGATGGTGATCGACCAGACCATCAGCAGCGCCAGGATGAGCACCGCACAGATCAGCTCGATGTAGACCAGATCGGGCCACACCAGGACCTTCTGATTGCCCAGCTCCCCCTCGAGGCTCGCTCGATCGCGCGCCACCCGTTCGTCGTTGACCACTGCGCGCCGCAGGGCCAGCCAAGTGAAGAAGACCACCGAGACGAGCAATATGACGATCGGCACGTTGTCCGGCTTGGTGACGATGGCGTTGAAGCTCGGGTCGGGGAGCGCGCAGAGGAAGAACGCCACCATGCCGGCCAGCACCCCGGCGAAGAGGACCGGGTGCGTCAGCTTGCGCCTCCACAGGAGAACCGCCGCCAGGCAGAGCGCCGTCACGATCGCGTAGCGAGTCGGCTCGGCGAGCCAGTCGGTGAGGTCCTTGAGCGTCTGAGGCATGGCGCGAACTAGAGGGGCCCGGAGATGCCGCCGTCCTTGCGGATGCGCCAGAAGTGCAGGGCCATCCCTCCCGCGGCGACCAGCGGCAGCCCCACGCAGTGCAGGACGTAGAAGCGCAAGAGCGCCGCCTCACCGACGAAGCGCCCCCCGAGCAGCCCGAAACGCACGTCGTCCCCGGCGTGGACGAAGTCGAGGCCGCCGAAGCTGACCCAGGCCGCGCCGGGGCCCTCGTGCCCCAGGAAGGGGGTGGCACCCGCCATGTTCGTGCCCACCGTGACGGCCCACACCGCGAGCTGATCCCAGGGGAGCAGGTAACCGGTGAAGGAGAGCAACAGGGTGAGCACCAGGAGCATCACGCCCACCCCCCAGTTGAACTCCCGGGGTGCCTTGTAGGAGCCGGTCAGGAACACGCGGTACATGTGCAGCCAGACGGTGATGACCATCAGGTGGGCTCCCCAGCGGTGCACCTCCCGCATCACCCCGATCGGCACGTGCTCCCGTAGGGCCAGGACGTCCTGGTACGCGTACTCCGCCGTCGGGCGGTAGTAGAACATCAGGAGCAGCCCCGTGATCGTCTCGACCAGGAAGAGGAAGAAGGTCACCCCCCCCATGCACCAGGTGTAGGAGAGGCGCAACCCGCTGCGTCGCACCTTGACCGGATGCAGGTGCAACACCACGTTGGAGAGCACGGCCAGAGCGCGGTTGCGCGGCGTGTCCGGATAGCCGTGCCGGAAGATCGAGCGCCAGAGCTGGGTGCCTCGTATGTACTCGAACAGCTTGTTCATCGGCGGGTACGAGGAGGTCCGCTACCCGACGTAGGGCAGGTAGGCGCCGGGCAGGTCCCACTGCCCCTTCTCCGCCTGGAACTTGGTGTTCTTGTCGATCAGGAGCTGGCCGTCCTCCGCCAAGGTGATCTTGAAGCGCTCGAGGGGGCGCGGAGCCGGCCCCTCGACGTTGACGCCGCTGCGCACAAAGCCCGAGCCGTGGCAGGGGCACTTGAACTTCTCCTCCGCTGCGAGCCAGTTGGGGGTGCACCCCAGATGCGTGCAGACGGCGGAGAGGACGTAGAAGCCGGTCTCCTCGCGCACGATCCACACCGCGTGGGTGGCCTTGAAACGGGTGCTGACCGCACCCACCTTGTAGTCGCTGGGGAAACCCGCCTTGAACTCCTGGGGCGGGTCGTAGAGCACGTTGGGGAACATGAAGCGCACGCAGGCGCCCACCAGCACCGCGCTGGCGGCGGTGAAGGCGGCCCAGGCGCCGATCAGCACCCCGCGCCGGGAGACCTGGCCGCGCCCGGGGCCCGAGGCCTCGAGCTCCGGCCGGGTCCCGGAGTCCCGTCCCCTGGCGCTCATGGCTGCTCCTCTCGACTGGCGATCAAACGCAGGGCCGCATCCACCACGTTGGGGTCGGAGTCGCCGCGCAGGGTCTCGATGTGCGCCCAGTCGGCGGGGCGATCGAGACGCGCCAGAGCCTTCAGGGCCATGACGCGAAAGCGGGAGACGTCCGCTGCGCTGGCGAACTTGCCCGGGTCCTCACGGTGGACGGTGGCGTAGGCTCCGGCGTCGGTCAGGTCCGCGAGCACGTCGGCGGCGACGGGGTCGGGGGGCTCGCGGCGGGAGAGGGAGAGGGCGGCGTTGGCCCGCACCTCGAGGGAGGAGTCCAAGAGCGCTCCCTCCAGGGCGCTGCGCACCTCCTCCCCCGGGAAGGACCCCAGGGAGATGGCGGTGACGCTGCGCAGCCCCTCGTCGTCGTGGTCGAGAAAGGGGATCAGGGGCCGCGCCGCCCGCGGGTCGGCGATCAGACCCAGGTTCTCGATCGCCATGAAGCGCAGCCGCCGGTCGCCATCCTGCCCATCCTCCAGGCCGAGCAGCTCGATCAGGATCTCCACCCCGCGCGGCTCCTCCAGGTTGGCCAGCAAGGCGGCCAGGGCCAAGCGGATGGCGGGCTCCTCCTCCCCGACCTGTGCGACCGCCGCCAGGAGGCGCTCGCGGAAACCCTCCTCCAGGGGCCAGGGCAGAGGAGCTCCCGCGTCAGCCGCCCGCTGGTTGGCCACCGCCTGCCGCGTGAGGCCGATGAGAGCCCGGTGGCGCTCGCCGGCACCGCCGTGCACGACCAGGGAGAGGTTCTCCGACGGCGTGCGCTCCTGCCCCGCGAGCGAGCCGAAGAGCACCACCACCCCCACCATCGCCGCCACGACTCCGGCGGGGATCGCCACCAGGGTCCACCACGGATTCCGACGGGCCTCGGGCCCCTCCGTTGGAGACCGTCCCCCGGGGAGGTCGGCGATCTGAACCTGGGTGTCGCTCACTGGGTACCGTGCACGGTGAGCGGCGGTCTCCTGCGACCCCGCTCCCTATTGGACATGATAGGGAGCGGAGCCGACCGGCGGCAGGGGGAACGGTCTCGACCCGAGAGCGTCGCGAGACTCAGATGGGCAGGGACTCCCGGATGCGGAAGACCCTGGGAGCGGAGATGCGGTCGCGCACCGCCAGCTTCCCGATCAGCGGGCGCGCGTAGCTCAGGAAATCGGAGGTCACGTTGTTGCCGTCGGGGGAGATGAACTCGTCCGGCATCACCTTGGTCTTGCCGGCCACCTCCTCGAGGTCGATCAGCTCGTACTCCACGCCGTAGTCGCCGACGCGCTTGATCGCCACGGAGCCGTCGACGTTGTGCCAAACCGAGTACTGGACCGCCTTCTCGCCCACCTCCCGGGCCTCGTGGGCGTCGGTATCGCTGCAGCAGCCCAGGAAGGAGCGCTGCAGGTACCCGAGGGTGTCGGCGCGCACGCGCTTGATCTCGGTCTCGCGCTTGACCAGGTCGGCCAGCCGGTCGCCCAGCGCGCCCGTGCCCGAGAGCTGCACGTTCCCGTGAGCGTCCTTCTCCACGTCCCCCGCGGTGAGGGTGGTGATGATCGGCTGGCCATCCGCGTCGCAGATCCCCTCCGAGGCGGCCACGACGCAGCGCCCGTACTCCTCGTAGGTGCGCTTGACGTCCTCGATGAACGTCCCGGTGTCGAAGGTGCGCTCCGGTACGTAGACCAGGTGCGGACCGTCCTCGGGGAACTTGCGCGCCAGCGCCGCGGAGCCGGTCAGGAAACCGGCGTGGCGTCCCATGACGATCCCGATGTAGCACCCCGGGATGGCCTGGTTGTCGAGGTTCACGCCCGCGAAGGCCTGGGAGACGAACTTGGCCGCCGAGCCGTAGCCCGGGCAATGGTCCGTGCCCACCAGGTCGTTGTCGATCGTCTTCGGCACGTGGACCGTGCGCAGCTCGTAGCCGACCGCCTTGGCCTGCTCGTTCACGATGCGGCAGGTGTCCGCCGAGTCGTTGCCGCCGATGTAGAAGAAGTAGCGGATCTCGTGGGCCAGCATGACCGCGAACATGCGCCGGCAGTACTCCTCGTCGGGCTTGTCGCGGGTCGAGCCGAGGGCGGAGGCGGGGGTGCGCGCCACCTGCTCCAGGTTGTGGGTGGTGGCCTGGGTCAGGTCGAGGAAATCCTCCTGGAGGATCCCGCTGACACCGTGCAGGGCGCCGTAGATCCTGGAGATCTCGGGGAACTTGCGTGCCTCGAGCACACAACCGACCAGACTCTGGTTGATGACGGCGGTCGGACCGCCTCCCTGGGCGACGAGGGCCTTTCCTGACAGCTTGGCCATGGGGCGTTGCGGGGGGATCTTGGGGGGTAGAGGTGGATTCGGGGGGCCCTTTCTAGCCCGGACCATTCCTGAGCGTCCACCCCGCTGCGCGCCAAGTTCGCCGTGGTGCGCGAGTTGCCGCCGATCGGCGCGCGGGCGGGGCCTCTGGGACCCGTCGAGCACCGGGTGGCGCCAACTCTTGCGCCATGGCGGACTTGGGGCCTGCTGGGGTGGACGCCTATGAGTAGTACGGGCCGGCACCAGGGCCCGCCCAGTCCAGTCTCCTGGATCGGTAGCTGCTGCCGGGAGGCGTTCACGGGCCCCGGTGTGGCCCGAGGAGCGCCGCGGGGCGTGGGGCAGAGTGCCCTTCACTGGCGGGGTGCTCTCCACCGATAGAGCCTTCATAATTCCCACAGTGAGCCTCCCCGCCCCCCCCCACCGACGTGCGGACCAGGAGAACGACGGATGCCGAAGAAGGACAAGCTGGCGGTCAAGACCCTGGGCGAGGCCCTGATCGACTCGCCCCTCAAGCTCTCGACGCAGGACGGTGACGAGATCGCGAACTTCGTGCGCGACGACGCGCGCGTGATCGCGGACATCGAGGCGCAGGCGGGCAAGCGCAACGGCTCTCGGCGCACCTACGAGAAGGCGGGTCCACGCCAGAAGCTCTTCTTCGACCCGGTCAACACCCGGGCCGCGATCGTCACCTGCGGGGGACTGTGCCCCGGCCTCAACAACGTCATCCGCGGCCTGGTGCTCGAGCTGCACCACAACTACCGGGTCAAGGAGGTCCTCGGCTACCGCTACGGCTACGAGGGTCTGAACCGTGAGAAGGGAGTCAAGCCGCTCACCCTCAACCTGCGGGACGTGACCGACATCCACACGCAGGGGGGCAGCTTCCTGGGGGTGTCGCGCGGCCGCGAGGACGCGGGCGTGATGGTCAACACGCTCGAGGCCCACGACGTGCAGATCGTCTTCTGCGTGGGCGGTGACGGGACCCTGAAGGGCGCCCACGCCATCCACGAGGAGATCCAGCGCCGCGGCAACCGCATGGCCGTGGTCGGCGTACCGAAGACGATCGACAACGACATCCTCTGCGTCGACAAGACCTTCGGCTTCGACACCGCCGTGGAGGTGGCCCGCCAGGCGATCGACGGCGCCCACACCGAGGCGAAGAGCTCCCGCAACGGCATCGGGCTCGTCAAGCTGATGGGACGCGACGTGGGCTTCATCGCGGCCGCGGCCTCGATGGCGAGCCTGGACGTCAACTTCTGCCTGATCCCCGAGGTGACCTTCGATCTGGAGGGGCCCAAGGGCTTGCTCCTGGCGCTCGAGCGCCGCCTGCGCGACCGCCGGCACGCCGTGATCGTGGTGGCGGAGGGCTGCGGGCAGTCCCTGGTGGGGGAGAATGTCCAGCTGGACGCCTCCGGCAACATCCGCTACGGCAGCGACGACCTGGACATCGGCCGCTACCTGAAGCGCCGCATGGTCGAGTACTTCAAGTCGATCGAGATGCCCTGCACGCTGAAGTACATCGATCCCAGCTACATGATCCGCAGCGTCCCGGCCAACGCCAACGACTCGATCTACTGCGACATCCTCGCGCGCCACGCGGTGCACGCGGGGCTGGCGGGCAAGACCGACATCGTGATCGGCTGCACCCACAACGTCTTCACCCACGTGCCCCTGGTGGAGGCCACGGGCGGCAAGAGGCGCGTCAATCCCGACGGCTCCCTCTGGCTGGCCGTCACCCAGACCACAGGTCAGCCGACGATGACCAACGGGCGGGAGGAGCCGGCGCCGGCCAAGACCTGACCCGCGTGAACGCTCGGGCCAGGGCTTCCCCGGGGAAGTCCAGCCCCGTGGCGAGCAGGGCCGCACTTCCCGGGACCGCCCCTTGCCCGGGGGGACCGCCAGGGCTAGATTCTGCCCCCTCGACAGCGGGGTGACCGAGCCCCGCCCCGGCGGCGTGCCCACCGGCCGATCCCGGTCCGCCTACCAACGCCGCGGGGAGAACCGAGTGCCCGGGTGGCGGAATTGGTAGACGCGCCAGACTAAGGATCTGGTGGGGTAAAACCCGTGCTGGTTCGATTCCAGTCCCGGGCACCATCTCCCCCCTGCCAAGCGACCGTTGTTCTTCGGCCCGACGGCTCACGCCGTCAGAGCGAGGATCTGGTGGGGCAGAATCCGTGCTGGTTCGATTCCAGTCCCGGGCACCATCTCCAGCCTCCCCAGGAAGCGGCAGTGCAGGCCGGAGCTCCGCAAGTTCAGGCAGCCCGCCGCTCGTCCGCCGCACGCTTTGCGCGCTGGCTCTCGTCCCCCTGCGCCCACCGCTTTCCATCGCCTCGCAGCATCCACCAAACGGTCCTGACCAGGATGCGCAGATCGGTCCCCAGGCGCTGGGCGGCGATGTAGTCCTCGTCCCGGCGCAGCTTCTCGGCGTAGTCCTGCGCCGACTGACCCGTGTAGCCCTGGGTCACCTGCGCCCACCCCGTCAGTCCCGGTCGCACCACGAGCCGACGCTCGAAGCCGGGCACGTGGGTCGCGGCCCAGTCGTGGACCTCGAGCATCTCCGGCCGCGGTCCAATCAGGTTCATCTCTCCACGTAGGACGTTCCACACCTGCGGTAGCTCGTCGAGGTGGGTGTCCTTCAGGAAACGACCCAGCCTCGTCACGCGCGTCTCGCCGCAATCCGCTACCCAGGAGGAGTAGGGGTCCGCGGCGTCCCGCATGGTGCGGAACTTGAGCATGCGGAAGGGCACGCCGCCCCTCCCCACACGCTCCTGCACGAAGAGGATCCTGCGCAGCTGGCCGAAGGCCACCCAGCTGGCCAGGGCGATTCCCGCCAGCAGCAGCAGCACCAGCGGGGAGCTCACGGCGAGCAGCGTCAGGCTGAGGAGTCGCGAGCCGTGGGCTGAGTACCACGCAGACCGTCCGCGGCGTGCGGGCAAGGCGGCGGGCGGCGCGGGAGAGGTGCAGCGCCCGGCCCGCCGACGCCGCCGGCGCGCCGTCAGTCGATGGTGGGCTGCCTCCACGGTCGCCATCAGCGCGAAGCGCGGCAAGCGTCGCGCGATGCGGGCGAAGCGCTGGCGCGGCTCCAAGAGCAGCCGCCAGAGCCACTCGAGGCCCGACCTGGAGACGACCCGCGGCGCCCGTCGGGCCGTGCCCGACAGGAAGTCGAGGGTGCCCCCCGCGCTCATCCAGACCCGCGCCCCGCAGGCGACCAGGTCGTCGCGGTGCTCGGCGTACCACAGCTCCTGCTTGGGCGCGCCGAAGCAGGCGATCACCACGTGCGGCCGGAAGGCGGCCAGCGCGTCGACGATCGCCTTGCCGACCCCGGCGGAGATGCGCTGGGTGGGTGCGCCGTCCGACCCGCGCTCCATGGGCGGCGAGAGCCGCGCCAGCCCGAGCCCCGGGAAGCGCGCCCGCAGGTACGCCGCCGCGCCCGCGTTCGAAGCCTCGCTGCCCCCCAGGAGGAAGACCCGCCACCCCAGCTCGGCGCTGAGCCGGCAGAGCTCGGCGGTGTAGTCCGACCCGCTGATGCGCTCGACCGACACGCCGTACTTGAGCCACAGCGCCTTGCGCACCCCTTCGCCGTCCACCAGGTTCGTCGCGTTCGAGGCCAGGATGTCGAAGAGGGCCCCGTCGCCCTGGGCCTGCATCAGGATCTCGGCGTTCACGCTGTGCAGGGCCACGATCTCGGACGAGGTCCTGAGCAGCTCCTCGAGCGCTGCCCGCCCCCCGGTCCACAGGGGGATCCCGAGGACCGAGTGCGCCGGCCGAGGCGGAGGCACGGGGAGAGCGGAGAACGGGCTCTCCGGCCGGGTCGAGGGGGAGGTGATGGTGGGACTCATTGGCAGACGTAGGCAGAGGTCGCCTCGACCTGGACGAGCTCGTGCAGCTCCGGGGCGTAGGCGGTGAGACAGCCCCCGTACACGCAACCCGTGTCGAGGCCGAGGGCGACCAAGAGGCCGCGGACACGACGCTGGCGGGGAAGCTTGGAGGGGGTGTGGCCGAAGAGGATCAGGCACTCGCCCTGGTACACCTCGTACCAGTAGGGGCGGCCGCGACCGGGAAGCCGCCGGAGGCTGACGAGCTGTTCGGGATCGGTGTCACGCGGGGAGCGACCGCACACCAAGCCGGCGTGCACGACGCACCAGGGACGGCCGTCGCGGGTCGTGCCCGCCCCCTCGAGGTCGGTGTCCTCGAGGAAATAGCCCCGGTGGCCCTGCAGGAACCGGATCACCTCCGCGCGCCACGCGGCGGGAACGTGGCAGGGGGCTCCCCCGTCGCCGTCCAGGTCGCGGGCCTCGAGCGTGGGCAGCTCCAACCGAGTCGGGGGTCGATCGCGCGCGTCGCTGTGGTCGGGCGCGAGCCCGAAGCGGGCCAAGATCCGCCGCTCGTGGTTCCCGAGGACGAATTCGGCATCGACCTCGCGCATCAGCTCCATCACCCCGACCGGGTCCGGACCGCGATGCAGCAGGTCCCCCACCACTACGACGCGGTCGTCGGGCCCGAGGGCGAGACGATCGAGCAACACGGAGAGCTCCTCCGCGCAGCCGTGGGGGTCGCCGACGATCCAGGTGGTCATGGGTTCCGTCGAGTGGTCTTCTCGCCGGGGGGGCACAACGGCCGTGGGACCGTGGACGAATGCCCGGTCATCGACCGTCCACCGGGGGGCCTGAAGGTTCTCGGGGGGGGCACCCCAGCCGCAGCGCCTCACCGATCGCAGATATGGGAAGCGCCCCCGCGTGGGCAGGTCTCGAACCCGGCACGGATGGGCCGCGGCCATCAAGCCGATCACCGAATCCCTCGATGAGAAGGGGCGTCTGCAAGAGCCTCCCGCCCCACCCCATCCAAGCGATCCGAGTTCCCGTGCGATCCACAACCATCCTCGTCCTGGGCGTCCTGGCCGGTGCGATGCTCGGCTGCCGATCCGTCCCGCTGCCCCGCCCCACGACCGACGCGACCACCGCCACCGTCGTCCCCGACGCGAGCGTCTTCACCGTCGGCCCCGGGGATCTGCTCTTGATCGCCGTCGTGGGACACCCCGAGCTGGGTCTGCCCGAGACGGGCCTGCGCGTCTCCCCCGACGGAACCCTCTCCCTGCCCTTCCTGGATGCCCTCGAGGTGGACGGGAGGACAGTGGAGGAGACCCGCGCCGCCGTCGAGGCGGGCTTCGCCGAGTACTACCACTCGCCGAACGTGATGGTCTCGGTGCTCGAGTACACCTCGCGCCGCTTCTTCCTCTTGGGTGACGTGAAGGACCCCGGCCCGTACCCGATGGACCGGCCGCTCACCGCCCTCGAGGCGCTCAGCTTCGGCGGCGGCTTCCAACCCGGGGCCAACCGGGAACAGGTGGTCGTCCTCCGGCGGCACTCGGATGGTGGAGTGGAGGTGCTCCCCTTCAACGCGAGCACCCCCGGCCCGGACGGACTGGTGCAGGTCCTCCCCGACGATCTGGTCTTCATCTCGCGCGCGGGCGTTGGCGTCTTCTCGGATGAGGTGATGCCCTACCTGCAGGGGTTCGGGTACAGCCTGGCCCAGATCGCCGCGATCGCCATCGCCTACGACCGCCTCGAGGACTGAGCTCCCACCGCAATGCCCGGCAAATACGACAGCCCTCAAGCTCAGGTCGAGCGCTTCGAGCTCGCGGAGCTCTTCGCGATCCTGGGCCGACACCGCATCCTGATCGCGGCCGTGACCCTCATGGTGACCGGGGGGACCTTCGGTTGGATCTGCACCCGGCGCCCGGTGTACCGGGCCAGCGCGACCCTCTTGCTCGAGGAGGACGAGGCCGCTGGCGGCGCGCTGGGCGAGCTCGCCAGCCTGACCGTCGACCCGCGGGCGGCCGCCGAGATCGCCCTCTTGGAGTCGCGCTCGCTGGCGGCCGTCACCGCCGCCGCACCCGAGGAACGCGCGACCTCCCAAGGCGTCTTTCGGGAGACCGCGCCCGACTTCGATCCCTTCGCGACCCACGTCGAAGACCCCACGCGGCCGTCGTCGGCGATGGAGCAGCTCGCCCTGGCGACCGAGGTGGAGCGCCTCGACCTGCGCCCCCTGGCCACCCTGCTCACCCGCTTGCGCGGCCAGTCGCTGACCACGCACCGCCTGCGTGCCTGGATGGAACCGGACTCCGCGGGCGGCGACGTACCCCGTCCTCCGAAGCTCGACGTCACCTTCCCCGCCGAGAGCGGTGGGCGCCGGGTGAGCATTGCGATACCCGCCGGGGCCCCCTGGTCGTCGGGCGCGGATCCCCTCGAGCTCGACTACACCCCGGGGGCGCCGGTCGTCGCGCACGGCTGGCGGCTGTGGCTGACCGCCGCCGGGGAGTACGTCGGCCAGAGCTACCGCGTGCGCCGGGTCGGCGAGGAGCGCACCATCAACCGGCTCATGGAGCGCACCTCGGCCGTCGAGTCGGGTCGTCAGACAAACGTGGTCCACCTGACGGTCGACGCCGTCGACCCCCATCGCGCGGCCGAGATCGCCAACGCGCTTTGCACCAACTACATTCGCCGCAGCGTTCAGATCGGGCAGCAGAAGGCGAACAGGACCGCGGGGTTCATCCAGACCCAGCTCGATGAGCAGCTCGCGGCCCTGACCGCGGCGGAGGAGGAGGTCGTGCGCGCCCAGGCGGCGCGACCCGAGACCTTCGCCCTGCCCGTGGCCGCCGCCGCCCTGATCGAGCAGACCAGCGCCGTGGACCTCCAGATCGCCGAGCTGCGGCTGACGCGCAACGTCCTCGACGAGGCGCTCACCTGCCTCGAAGAGGGCGACGCCCAGTCCCTCGCCCGCCTCGCGCAGGGCGTCCCGAACCTGCTCGCCGTCGAGTACGTCAAGGAGCTCGGGCGGCTCGAGGCCGAGGCTCTGCGCCTGGAGCGCAGTGACGTCCCCGGCTACAAGGCCCTGCTCACCGCCGAAGAGCTGCGACTGCGCGGCCTGGCGGAGGCCGGCGACATTCGCATCCAGCTCCTGGAGGAGACGCTGGCGGCCCTCGACCAGGGCGACAGTTCCGCCGTGGCGCGCCTGGGCGCCGCGGGGGAGTTCCCGGCCCTGAGCGCCGAGCTCGGAGCCTTGGAGGGCGAGCTGGGCCGCCTGCGGGGCGACGCGAAGGACGCCAACCCGCTGGTCCAGTCGCTCCTGAAAGCCCGCACCGAGCTGATCGACCGCCTGCGCGACCGGGTGCGCAGCGCCCTGGAGGGCGCCCGCTCCACCGTCGCGGCGCACCGCGACCTGGTGGAGACCTATTCCACGAACGTGGCCGAGTGGCCGGCACAGGAGCGGGAGACGATCGACGAGGCGCGGCAGGCGCTCCGGGTCCAGGTGGCCGGGAACCTGCGCTCCCAGATCGCCGGGATCGACGACATGCTGACGGACCTCGGCGAGCGGGCCGCGGAGCTCGAGGAGCGCATGGCCTCCCTCCCCGACGGGGAGCTGGCGCTGGCGGGCCCCCTGCGGCGGCGAGAGACCCATGCCAGCATCGTGAGCTTCCTCCTCACGAGCCAGCAGGAGGCCAACATCTCGGCCGCGGCCACCTCGGCCGCCGCGGTGCTGATCGATCCCGCGACCCCGCCCCGCATGCGCGTGTTTCCCCGCATCACCGTGATCCTGCTCCTCGGTGCGGTCGGCGGCATGTTGGTCGGCTGCGCCATGGCGCTGGGGATCAACCGGCTCAGAGGCGCGCTCTACACGGAGGCCGAGGTCGAGCACGTCTCCGGCCTGCCGGTGCTCGGCGCCATCCCCTCCTTCACCCGAGGCCGCACCCGCGTGGCCGGCGCGACCCGCAACTCCCGCTTCTCGGCCATGCTCGATCAGCCGGGCGGCCCCCAGGCCGAGGCGTGCCGCCAGGTCCGAGCGGCGCTGCGCCTCTCCCAAGGCCGAGAGGGCGCTCCGCGGGTGGTGGCCATCACCTCCTGCGTGCCCGAAGAGGGCAAGACGACCACCAACCTGGACCTGGCGTTCGCCTTCGCGGAGGCGGGGCAGCGAGTGCTCCTGGTCGACGGCGACTTCCGCAAGCCGCGCATCCACAGCATGCTCGAGATCGACCGCTCCCCCGGTTTCGGGGAGGTCCTCGAGGGGCGCGCGGAGTGGCTCGCCTGCGTCCGGCCGGGAACGACGACCTTCCCGGACGTGCTCCCGGCGGGCCGCAGCCGCACCGGCATCGGGGAGGTGCTCGCCAGCGACGCCGTCCGACCGACGCTGGACGCCTTCCGCGCAGCCTACGACCTGGTCGTGATCGACCTGCCCCCGGCGATGATCGCCGCCGACGTGGCGAGCTTCGCGAGCCAGCTCGACGCACTGATGCTCGTCTACCGCAGCGGCCGTGCCCCGGGCCGCCTGCTGCAGATGGCCTCCAGCCGCCTGCGCCGCGCGGGCGCCAACCTGGTCGGTGTGATCCTGAACGACGTGGTCGTCGGCGGGGGCACGGGCCAGTACGGCTACGGCTACGGCGACCACGGGAGCCACACCAAGCGGGGAGAGGGCCTGCGGCGAGCCTCCTGAACCCTCCACCGACCATGGAAGCTGCCGGCACGCCTCGCCCCCCCCGCGCGAGCGGGCTCCGCCTCTGGCGAGGGGCCGGGGGCGCGTTCGCGCTGCGCGCGCTGGCGATGGTGCTGGCCTTCGGGGTCGACCTGGTGCTGACCCGCACCCTCGGGCTCGAGCAGTACGGGCTCTTCGCGGTGGGCATCTCCGCCGTGACCCTGCTCTTGGTCGTGGGGAACCTGGGCGTCAACAGCGCGCTGGTGAAGGTGATTCCCGCCGAGGGCGTGCACGCGGCCCCCGGCCGGGTGCGCGGAGTGATCTCCTGGGGCGGCCGCGTCATGTTCATCGGCGGCGTGGTGACCGGCGCCCTCCTGGCTGCGTTCGCCCTGATGCTCCCCCGGGGATCCGGGTTGCGGCCCGTGCTCCTCGTCCTGGCGCTGTTCCTGCCGGTGCAGGCGCTCAGCGTTCAACGACAGTCGGTGCTGCTGGCGTTCAAGCACCCGCTGCTCTCCCTCTTCCCCGAGCAGGTGGTGCGTGGGGTGGTCTTCCTCGCCCTGCTGGCCGCGGCGATCCTCCTGGTCGGGGAGGGTGACGCGGTCGGGGCGGCGTGGATGTACGGCGGCGGCATCCTGGTCGGCCTCTTCGTAGCCGATCGGTGGCAGCGGCGCCGCGTCCCGGAGGACGTGCGCCGATCCGCCCCCGAGTTCCAGTCCGCCGTCTGGTGGGGGCTCGCACTACCGCTCTGCTGGCACAAGGCGATGCGAGTCCTGAACGCCCGCGCCGATCCGCTCCTGCTCGGCTGGCTGTACGACGCCGATGGCGCCGCGTTGTTCGCCATCTCCGACCGGCTGGCGGCGCCGCTCCTGTTCGGGATGACCGCGGTGGCCGCCGTGTTGGCGCCCCACGTCTCCGAGCTCGTCGCCGCCCGCCGACCAGAGAAGCTGCAGGCCCTGTTGCGACGATGCGCTGGGGGCCTGGTGCTCTACGCCCTCCCCATGGCTCTCGTGCTGGTCCTGGGGGGGCGCTGGCTCCTGGGGCTCTTCGGGCCGGGCTTCGAGGCGGGCTATCCCGTGCTGTGCCTCTTGGTGGCGGGTCGCACCCTGACCTGCCTGCTCGGCTGCGTGGGGATCCTCCTCACCATGTCCGGACACGAGCGCCAGGCCGCCAAGATCGTGACCGCCTGCGCCGCCCTCAAGGTGGCCCTCAGCCTGGCGCTGATCCCGGTGGCCGGCGCGGTGGGCGCGGCCGTCGCCACCCTCGTGACCCTGGTCGTCATGGGCGCCTGGATGACCGTCGTGGTTCGACGCGAGCTGGGCGTCGACCCGTCCACGCTGGCACTGCTGCGCCCGGCGCGCCCGCCCGAGCCACCGACCCTCCCGGAGGGAAGGAGCGCCGCGTGAGCTTCACCCTCGATCCCTCGCGCGCGACCCTGGCGCTGGTGCGGACGGAGTCGTTCGTGCTGGACGCCCATGGACGCCCGGTCAACCGCGGAGGCTTCGTGCCTTTCGTGGATTCCCTCGCTCCCCACTTCGACCGGGTGGAGGTCGTGGCCCCGGTCACCGACCGGGTCGAGGTCCCCCTCGGCTCCCCCACCTTCCGAGCGGACAACGTCGTCTTCCGCGCGCTGCCCGACATGAAGGGGCTGGCCCGCTGCTGGCGTCGAGCCGGGAGGGCCCGTCGACGCCTGGCGCGCTGGGCGAGGGGATGGGACCTGGTCAACCTGCGCGCGCCAGACAACTTCCTCCCGGCGGCGGCGCCCCTGCTGCGCCGTCTGGCGCTCCCCCACTACGTGCAGCTCGTGTCGCACCCCTTCGACGCGGGGCAGACGGCGATCGGCCGGCTCCACGCGGGTTTGCGGCCCGTCGGACGCCTGGCCTGGCACGTCCAGCGCCGCGCCATCGCCGCGGCGGTCGCCGGCCGTCTCTGCGTCGCGCACGGGCGCGCCCTGGCGGAGGTCGCGGCCGGATATGGTGCCGTCGCGTACAACCTGCCCTCCGGTACCCTCGCGAGGGCCGCGGTCGACCCCACCCCGCGGGAGCGCGTTCCCCAGGAGCTCCTGTTCCTGGGGAGGGTCGACCGGGAGAAGGGCCTGGAGGTGCTGCTGCGCGCGCTGCCCAGCCTCTCGGACCTGGACCTGAAGCTGACCATCGCCGGCTGGTCGACCGGCGACGAGTCCCGCCGACTGGCCGCGCTCGCGGACGAGCTCGGGGTGTCCGACCGGATCGACTGGGTCGGCGCCGTGGCTCCCGGAGCGGAGGCGCACGCCCTCTATCGCCGCGCGGACGTGTTCGTGCTGCCCTCGATCAGCGAGGGGACGCCGCGGGTGATCGGCGAGGCGATGGCGTTCGGCCTCCCGGTGGTATCCACCACGGCGGGCGGGATCCCCGACCTGGTCGAGGACGGCGTCACCGGCCTGCTCGTCGAGCCCCGGGACACCGCCGCCCTGGCAGCCGCCCTCCGGGGCGTCGTCGTCGACGCCGACCTGCGCCGCGCGCTGGTCCAGGCCTCCGCCACGACCGTGCGCGGGCGCACCCTGGAGGCGGTCGCGGAGTGCCACGTGTCGCTGCTCGTCGAGCACGCCTCCGCGCTCCTGCCCGAGAGCCGACTGGAGGTGGCGGCGTGATCGCGGCCATGCTGCTGGGCGGGATCGCCCTCGCCCTCGTCGGGCTGCGCTGGCCCGCGCTCGGCCTGGGGCTCGCGGCCGCCGTGGACCTGGTGCAGGTCGGCGGCGTCTCCATCGGGGGCGTGACAGTCGCGCCGGAGTCGTTCTTCTTCCTGTACATGGCCAGCGTGCCGTTCCTGCAGCGCCTGGTGAACGACCGGCTGCCGCCGCACTCGACAGCGCAGCTCTGGCCGATCGCCGCGCTGTTCGGGGCCTTCGCGCTGGCCTGCCTGCTGTCGAGCGTCCTGGGCGGGATGTCCCCGGCCGCCGCCCAGATCTACGCGCGCCTGCCTCTCTGGTGCGTGTTCTTCCTCTCCGCTGCCTGGCTGCTCCACACCGAGCGGGACTACCTGTTGGTCATCCGGGCCCTCGTCGGCGGGGCGCTCCTGCTGCTCTTGCTGCTCCCCTTCGTCGGATTCCCGACGGAGACGGACCAGGGCGGCATGCTGCGGACGGGCTACTTGAACCCGCTGGGGCACGCCCTGGGGCTGTGCGCCGTCCTCGCCTATTCGATCGCCGGGTCCGGCCGCGCCGGCCTCGCCGCGCGCGGCATCGGGCTGCTCCTCGGCTGCGGCATGCTGGCCACCGACTCCCGCGGCGCGCTCCTCGCGTCGACGGCGGCATTCTTGGTCGCCTGGTGGACGAAGGCCGGGCCCGAGCTGCGGCGGCGCGCCAAGCTCTTGACCTGGGCCGCGGCGCCCGTGCTGGTCGTCGTGGCGTGCACCGGGTTGATATCGAAGCCCGTGCACGCCTTCGTCACCCAGGAAAGATCGTCGAACCTCTACCGCGTCCAGATCGCGCAGCTCTCCTGGCGCCTGTTCACGGAGTCGCCGCTGTCCGGGACGGGCCTGGGGAACTTCCAGACCTCCAGCGCCCTGCACTCGCGGAGCCTGCGCGCCCTGACGGACAACATCGTCTCCGCGGACAACGACTACGCCCGGATCCTCGGCGAGCTGGGCATCCTCGGGATCCTCTTCCTGCTCTTCATGTGCGTGCGCGTGACGCGCGGGTACCGCCAGGCCCTGCGCGCCACGACGCCGGGGGCGCGACCACCGATCCTGGTGAGCGGAGCCGCGCTCGCGGCCTTCCTGGTCGTCCTCGCCCTCTTCGAGTCGGTGCTCTTCACCCCCAGCGGCTGGTTCCTGCTGGGGCTCTGCGCGGCCATTCCGCAGGCGGTACGGCGATGAGGATCCTCACCCTCGGACGGCTCCCCTGTCAGGAGATCGGCGGCCTGCCGCTCTACACCGCGAACCTGGCCGCGGCCATGACCTCGCTCGGACACCGGGTGCAGGTCGTTCACCCCGGTGAGGATCTCCTCGCCGACAGCTACCCCTTCGACACGCTGGCGGCCCCGCCACGGCGACCCGAGCGCGGAGGGCGCATGCGCACCTTCCGCCAGGCGTTCCGCAGCGCGCGCCGACTGCGGGCGGAGGTCCCGGCCTTCCGCCCCGACGTGATCCACGTTCAGTACGGCGGCGCCATGGACTTGGCGGTCCTGCCGCTCTTGACCCGCGCGTCCATCCCGGTCGTGGTGACCGCCCACTGCGGCCGCGCCTGGTTGCACCTGGGACGCGCGCCGCGCCTCGCCTGCAAGCTGCTCCGGCGCGCCGACCGGGTGTTGTCGATCTCGACCGACCAGCGCGAGCTCTTCGAGGGAGCCGGCCTGGCGCCCGAGCGCATCGTCCGCGTGGGGTCCCTGATCGAAGAGGGCTTCTTCGAAGGGCCCGCGCCGCACCGCGTGACCCCGTCGAGCGGCGCGGATCGCACGGCGCTCTACCTGGGGCGCATCGCGCCGGAGAAGGGGCTCGAGACCGTGGTCGCCGCCCTTGGACGGCTGGTCCCCGAGCAGCGTCCCCGCTTCGCCGCAGTGGGCCCGGTGGACCCCCACTACGCCGACCACCTGACGCGTGCGGCGCAGTCCGCGGGCCTGGGTCCGAGCTTCGAGCTGCGCCCCCCGGTGGCGGGGGTGGAGGCCCGGCGCGCGGCGCTCGATGGAGCCGACCTCCTCTTGCACCCGACCCTCTCCGACGTGACCCCGCTGGTCGTCGTCGAGGCGATGGCGCGCGAGCTGCCCGTGTTGGCGAGCGCGCTCCCCGGGACCGTGGAGCTCCTGTCGGGGACGGGCGCGACCTTCCCTCCGGGGGACGCGCATGCCCTGGCGGCGTGCCTCCGGCGCCTGGCAGAAGATCCGACCTGGCTCGACCCGTGTGCGGGGTCGCGGGGGCGGGCGGTGAGCGAGGTCTTCCGTCCGCGCATGGCGGCGCTGGAGACCCTGGGGGTGTTCGAGGAGCTCCTCGGCGGGGCGGAGCGCAGGAGCGCGGCGTGAGGATCGCCCACGTCACCCCCTACTTCCACCCCGAGTTCTACGGGTCCCACGAGGCGTTCCTCTCGCGGGAGCTCGCCCGACGCGGCCACCAGGTCGTGCTCTTCACCTCCGACCGCATGCCCCGCTGGGGTGGCGCCGCGGGCATCGACCAGCGGCTGCCGCGCGGTCGGACGGAGTGGGAGGGGGTGCAGGTCGTGCGGCTCCGCGCCGGGCCGACCATCAGCTTCGTCCCGAGCTTCCCCGGCCTCTCGCGGGCCCTCGGGCGCGAGGAGTTCGACCTCTTCCTCAGCCACGAGGTCTTCTCGATCGCGGCCTGGCACGCGCTGCGGGCGGCGCGCCGCGCGGCGCGGCCGTTCGTCTTGATCCAGCACGGCTACTCCGGTGGACGGCGCTGGCTCTACCGGGCGCTCTTCCAGCTCGAGTTCCGCCTCCTCGGCAGACGCGTGCTCGAGGCCGCGGACGTCACGGTCACCCTGACCGGGCTCGGCCGCGAGTTCCTGGTGGGACTGGGAGCCGACCCGGCCCGGGTGGAGGTGATCCCGACCGGTGTCGACACCGAGCTCTTCCGCCCGGCGGAGCGCTGCGAGCGTCCCGGCCCGGTGGTCGGGTTCCTGGGCCGCGTCGACCGGGACAAGGGCGTGCTCGACCTGCTGGAGGCCTTCGCCCGCGCGCGGGCCGACGTTCCGGAGGTCCGACCGACCTTGCGGATCGCGGGGAAGGGCGACGCCGTCCCTCTCCTGCGCAGCCGCGCGGACGCGCTGGGCCTGGCGGATGAGGTCACCCTCCCCGGTCGCCTGCCGCACGCCGCCGTGCCCGGGTACCTGGCGGACCTCGATGTCCTGGCGGCGCCGACGCGGGTGAGCGAGCCCTTCGGGATCGTCGCCGTGGAGGCGGCCGCGGCCGGCACCGCGACGATCGCCAGCCGGTTGGGAGGGCTGGCCGAGACCGTGGTGGACGGGGTCACGGGCAGGCTGGTCGAGCCGGGAGACGTGGACGGGCTCACGGCAGCGCTCCGCCAGGCGCTGGCGGACCCGAGCACGAACGCCGCCCAGGGCGCGGCGGCGCGGGAGCGGGCCGAACGGGTCTACTCGTGGGCGGGGATCACGGACCGCTTCGAGGAGCTCTTCGGGAAGTTGGTCGCTGGGCCGCGCCAGCGGCGCGTGGCCTAGCCGCCCGTTGAAGAACCCTCTTGGGTGCGATGTGCGTAGCTGGGAGCCCTGGGCGGTGCGCGGAAACGCAGGCGAATCCG
>CAZDQL010000067.1:0-38610 GCA_964507325.1 uncultured Planctomycetaceae bacterium
GGGGGGGGCGGGGGGCGGGGGGGGGGGGGGGGGGGGGGGGGGGGGGGGGGGGGGGCCCCCCGGGGGGGGTGGGCCCCCCTCGCGTCTCGCTGTCCGGACCACGAGGGAGCCCTCCCCCAACTCCCCCCGAAACCCTCAACCTCCCGGCCTACATTCCACCGTGGTCACCAACCGCCACATCGCAGCCCACCTCGACCGCATCGCCACCCTCCTCGAGGCTCGCGAGCGTCCGAGCTACCGCTCCAGGGCCTACCGCGCCGCCGCCGCCACCGTCCGCCGCTGGCCTCGCCCCCTGTCGGAGATCGTCGCCGAGGGCGGGCGGTCCGCGCTGATGGAGATCCCCACGATCGGGCGCAGCCTCGCGGCTACGATCGAGTCGATCGCGATCACGGGGCGCTGCCCGCCGCTGGAGAGCCTCGAGGAGGAACCGGGGCTCACCGCCCTCCTCGCCGCCGTGCCCGGCATCGGACCCAAGCTCGCCCGCGACCTGCAGTCCTCCCTCGGGGCGCGGCGCCTCGCCGACCTGGAGCGCGCCGCCCGCGACGGTCGGCTCGACCGGGTGGTGGGCATCGGGCCGGTGCGCTCGCGCGCCCTGCGCTCCGCCCTGCCCGGCTCTCCGCGTGCGCAGCCCCCCTCCCGCGCCCTCCTCCTGCAGCTCGACCGCGAGTACCGCCGGCGCGCGCGGGCCGGGGAGCTCCCCCGCGTCCCCCCCCGCACCCCCGGAACCCCGTGGGTGCCGGTCCTGCACCGCGTTCGTCAGGGGTGGGCCTTCACCGTGCGCGCCGCGCACGGGAGGGGGAACCGGGTGCGGATCCACTACCGCCGCGGCGGCTCCCGGGGGGGCTGCAGCGTCGAATCCACCCTCTCCGACGGCGAGCGGAGGATCCGCGGGCACTGGGGAGTGGGAGCCGAGAATACTCGCCGCACCTGACCGCAGGGGTCCCCATGCTCCCCCTCCTCCTCGTGCTGCTCATGGGCGCCGGGATGGCGGCGCTCTTCTGTCTGGCGCTGATCGCCCTCCTGCGCCACCTGCGGCGCTCACAGGCCCCCGGCCCCCAGCGGGTGATGACCGGGGTCGCCGGCGTGGCCGGCCTGGGGTGCGCTGGGGTGGTGGGTGCGGCGCTCTTCATCACCACCCTCTGCCTGGTCGGCGTCACCTGCATGATCGAGAGGGGGCCGATCCGGGGGGTGCAGATCCTGCGCCTCGACGACCGCGCCCTCACGACCACCCCGGACACCCTGGACGCCGCCCTGCTCGAGTACCGAGCGGCCACTGACGAGCTCGACGCCCGCTACCCGGTGCACGTCCTGGTGGAGGTGCGCGGCGAGGTGCGCACCGACCGACTGCGGCGCTGGCTCGAGCGCGAGACGCGCGGCGAGGTCGAGCTGGTCGAGGTGCGGGGGGTGCCCGGAGCGCCCGAGCACACCCGCCTCGACTTCGGCCTGACGCTCTCCCCGCGCGAGATGCGACGCTTCGAGCGCGAATTCGAGGAGGCCCAGCCCTTCTTCGACCTGCCCCACGCCCTGGCCTTCGAGATCCGCGAGCCGTAGCCTCGTCCCCCGACGGGTAGCAGGTGAGCGAAGGACGTGGACACCTGCCCACGGAGGGGGAGCACCCCGCCGGCGCCGACCTCGATCGACTCGACGCGGCGGCCGCCTGCGCCCTCTTCGCCAGGGCTGATCGGGAGGCGCTCGCCGCGGTGGAGCGGGCGCGGGAGTCGTTGGCTCGGGTGGTGGAGCTCGTCGCCGAGCGACTGGCCTCCGGGGGCCGCCTCTTCTACGTCGGCTCGGGGACCAGCGGCCGCCTGGGGGCCCTGGACGCCAGCGAGTGCCCGCCCAGCTTCCAGTCCGACCCCGAGCAGGTGCAGTACGTGATCGCCGGGGGCGACGCCGCCCTGACGAGCGCGGTCGAGGGCGCGGAGGACGACGCCGGCGACGGAGCGCACCAGCTCGCCCGGCGCGGGGTCGGCGAGCGCGACGTGGTGGTCGGAATCAGCGCGGGAGGCACGACCCCCTTCGTCCTGGGCGCCCTCGAGGAGGCGCGCCGCCGGCGCGCGGCGACCGTCTTCCTGGCCTGCGTGGGCGAGCAGCTCGCACCCTGCGAGGCGGACCTGCAACTGCGCCTCGAGACCGGCCCCGAGCTCTTGGCGGGCTCCACGCGCCTCAAGGCGGGCACCGCCACCAAGCTGGCCCTCAACGCCATCAGCACCCTGGCGATGGCGCGCCTGGGCAAGGTGCACGGCCACCTGATGATCGACCTCGACGCGCGCGCCAACGTCAAGCTCAGCGACCGCGCTCTGCGCATCCTGATGCGCCTCACCGGACTCGGACGCGAGGCGGCGACGACCCTCCTCGAGCGCGCCCGCTGGCGGGTCAAGACCGCCACCCTGATGCACGCGACCGACCTGGACGTGGACGCCGCGGAGGAGCGCCTGGGGCGCGCGGGCGGAGTGCTCCGGCACGCGCTCGAGGAGGGCGCTCAGTAGAAGTAGACGACGACCCGTCCCGCGTTGTCGCTCTTCTCTTTTCCAGGCCGGTCGTAGGTCCCGTCGCCGACGACCAGCTCCTCCTTGCCCCCGGGGAGGATCTGCGCCGCCGCCATCCCGTTGCCGAAGTGATCAGCGGAACCGGGGGCCGCCGGACGCACCCAGCTCGCGGGGCTCTGGGGGGTGTTCCCGTCCCAGGTCACCAGGGCGCGTCGATCGGCGTCGGGCAGGCTCAGGTCGGGCATGACCACGAAGGTCATGTCGAGAGCATCGTCCCCGATGACGTCCGCCACGACGCAGCGGAAGCCCATGTAGTCGGAGGGCTTGGGATTGGGGTAGGGGTGCAGGGTGACGGGGAAGTAGCCCGGGCCGCGGGCGCTGTAGCCCATCCCCGCGTTGAACACCCCGTTCCAGTCCTTGCGGTTGGCCCCGATCAGGAGCCAGTCCTCCCGCGCGTCGATGTGCATCCCGAAGCGCGGGCCCGGCAGGTCCAGGGGGTCGGGGTAGGGATCCTCCACCGCGATCCAGTTCGCCGCGTCCACGGGGCCGGGGAAGCAGAAGATCTGGCCGGCGACCGGCACGCCCCCGGCGGTGTTGCCGATGGCGGCGACGAAGAGCTCGTCGCATCCGTCCCCGTCGTTGTCGGCGGCCGACAGATGCTGTCCGAAGAAGCCGTTGGGCACCGGCTGGGGATTGGGGATCACCAGCTCGGGGGGCACCACGTCGAAGGGTCCGAAGAAGACGTGCACGGCGCCGGCGACGATGCCGCCCACCTCCGCCTTGGGCGCGGAGGCCGCGATGTCGCCGTGGCCGTCGCCGTTGAAGTCCCCCACCGTCACGCTCTCGCCGAGCCGGCTGGAGGTGGCGGGATTCAGGGCGCGCACCACGATCGGCGTCGGATCGCCGACCGAGCGGATCAGGTGCACCCTCCCGGCCTCCTCCAGCGGCCCCACCGCGCTGCGCGGCAGGCCCACGACCAGCTCCTCCTCCGGGTCGAGGTCGAGCTGACCGGCGGCCACGTCGTAGCCGAAGTGCTCCGCGGAGTCGGTCGGGGGGCAAGTGCTCGCCCCCCCGGCGTCGTAGACGCGCAGCTCCCCCCACCCATCGGGGCCCACGTCGTGGTGCACGAAGACGGCCCCCTGCCCGTAGGCACCGACGGCGATCTCGAGCCCCCCGCTGCCGTCCATGTCGAGCACCGCCAAGGAGTGCCCGTAGTGGGAGCCGGGCTCTGGGCAGGGGTTGGACATCACCCGGTAGGAGCGACTCGCGGACGCGACCTGGGCGGAGGTAGTAGGAGCTGTGAGGAGGGCGATTCCACCGAGGGCAATGGCCCATCGTGAGGCGAGGACTTCCATGCCCCGATGTTACGTATTTGTGTCCGCTGCGCCACGATCCCATGTTGAGACACGCCGGCTGGGGGCCCAGGGCTCCACCCCGCGGTCAAGCCCTGGGGCGCTGCATCCGTGCCGCGAGGCTCTCCCCTCGCAAGGTCCAACGGGCTGCAACGCTCCACGGCAGCTTCCCGAGCTCGTCCGTGAGACGCGCGAGCCCCGTCGGTCTCCCCGCCGCGTTGGGGCGCAGGCGCACGCCGTGGGAGCGGAACTCGACCACCTCGAGCCCCACGGCCTGGGCGGCGCGGGTCAGGGTCGCGGGCGACCAGAGGCAGTAGTGCAGCGCGGGGTCGATCAGCTTCCAGGCGCTGCCCAGCCGCCGCGCCGTGTAGGACTCCGCATTCACCGTGTCCAGGTAGGCGCATCCGCCGGGGCGCAGGACGCGCGCCACCTCGCGCAGCACCGCCAGGGGATCGGTCAGATGCTCGAGCACGGCGTGGGAGTGCACCAGGTCGAAGCTCGCACTGGGCAAGCCCGCCTGCTCGAGGGTGCTCGCGCGCACGTCGAGCCCGTGGCGCTCCCGCGCCCACTCCGCCAGCGCGGCCACCGGCTCGACCCCCACCCCCTCCCATCCGCGGGCGCGGGCGGCGAAGAGGAAGCCCCCGGCGTTGGCCCCCACGTCGAGGAGCCGTCCGCGGCCCACACGGCGCTCGAGGCGCGCCAACCGCCGGGCGTAGCGACGCTGGCGCCGCGGCTCGTAGCTGCGCGCGAGGTAGTGGTCGTGCAACTCGGTGAAGGTCGCCTCGTTCAGGCGAGCGAACTCCTCGGGGGTCTTCTCCGCCACGACGAAGCCACAGGTGAGGCAGCGCCGGTAGCGACCCCGCTCCCCCGGCCAGACCGGCCGCCACTCCTCCCCCGAGCAGAGGGGGCAGGTCCAGAGGGAGGGATCCGGGTGGGACACGCGCACAGGCTAACCGGCGACGGCGCGGCGACACCGACCGCAACCCGTACCGGGCGCGATCGTCTCTTCCGTCGTGCAGACCGTGCGCGTGACCGGCGCCTCCCTCCTGGGGACGGGCGCGGAGCTGGTGACCGTCGAGGCGCAGTTCGAGCCCCTCGATCGCGGGCGCATCGAGGTCCTGATCACGGGACTCCCCGACCCGGTCATCCGCGAGAGCCGCGGGCGGCTCCTGTGCGCCCTGCGGGAGAACCGCCTCGGCCTGGGGATGGGGCGGCTGCACCTGAACCTGGTGCCGGCCGCGCGCCCCAAGTCGGGGGAGATCCTCGACCTGCCCCTGGTCCTGGCAGCGGCGGGCGCGGGGGGACACCTGCCGGCGGCCGCCCTGGAGGGGATCCTCTTCCTGGGGGAGGTGGGGATCGACGGCACCCTCTACGGCGTGCCGGGGGGGCTGGCGGCGGCCCTCGCCGGCCGCGCGGCGGGGATCCACCGCCTCCTCGCCCCCCCCGCCACGGCGCGCGAGGCCGCCTGCCTGCCGGAGGTCGAGGCGCGCGGCGCGGAGCACCTGGCCTCGGTGCTGGGGCACCTGGTGGACGAGGCGGGGACCCTACCGGTGCTCGCCCCCCCCGAGCCTCTGCCCCGCACCCACGGGGAGGCCAGCCTGGACCAGGTGCGCGGTCAGGCCGCCTCCAAGCACGCCCTGGCGGTGGCGGCCGCGGGGGGGCACGGCCTGCTCCTCGTCGGCCCACCGGGGACGGGGAAGTCGATGCTGGCGCGGCGCCTGGTGGACCTCCTGCCACCGCCTAGCCTGGAGGAGCGCCTCGAAGTGACGCGCGTGCTCTCCGCCACGGGCCGCTGGCCGGGCGGGCTGGTGGAGAAGCGCCCCTTCCGGGCCCCCCACCACACCGCGAGCTACGCGGGGCTCGTCGGCGGCGGCTCGAACCTGGCGCCGGGGGAGATCACCCTCGCCCACCGGGGGGTGCTCTTCCTCGACGAGCTGCCCGAGTTCCGCCGCGAGGTGCTCGAAGCCCTGCGCCAGCCCCTGGAGTCGGGGACGATCCTGATCAGCCGCGCCGGCCGCCAGGTGGAGCTTCCCGCGGCCTTCCAGCTGGTGGCGGCGATGAACCCCTGCCCCTGCGGCTACCGCGGGCACCCGCGCGTCGCCTGCCCCTGTCCGGCGTCGGCGGTGCAGCGCTACCGGCGCCGCATCTCGCCCCCCCTGCTCGACCGGGTGGAGCTGAGACTCGAGGTGCCCGCCCCCAGCCTGGAGGAACTGGCACCGGGGGACGGTTCGCCTCCGACCCCCTCGGCGCGGGAGCTGGGCCTCGCGGTCGGCCGCGCCCGCACCCGCCAAGAGGAGCGCGGCCAGCGGACCCCCAACGCGGGGTTGGACTCCGCGCGCCTCGACGAGGTCGCCCCCCTGCGCGGCGCCGAGCGCGACCTGATGGCGCGCGCGGCGGAGCACCGCGCCCTCTCCGCGCGCGCCGTGCAGTCCCTGCGGCGGGTGGCGCGCACCCTGGCGGATCTCCAGGGGTGCGACGAGATCGACGCCTCCCACCTGGCGGAGGCGCTGGCCCTGCGCGGCTCACTCGTGGCGTAGCGCCTCGACCGGGTCCATGTACGCGGCGCGCCAGGCCGGGTAGAGCCCAAAGACGACCCCGGTCGCCACGGAGATGCCGAAGGCCAGGAGCGGCGCCTGCAGGGTCACGATCGTCTCCATCTCGCTGAAGCGCTCGACCGCCATGGGGATCGTGAGCCCGAGCGCCACCCCCGCCAGTCCGCCGGATCCCGAGAGCACCACCGTCTCCACCAGGAACTGGCTGACGATGTGCTTGCGCTTGGCGCCCAGAGCGCGGCGCACACCGATCTCCCGCGTGCGCTCGGTGACGGTGGCCAGCATCACGTTCATGATCCCGATTCCCCCCACCAGGAGCGAGATGCCCGCGATCGACCCGAGCACGATCGAGAAGATGCGCTTGGTCTCCTGGACGCGCAGGAGGAGCTCCATCGGCACCTCCACCTCGTAGTCCTTGAGGTTGTGGACGCGCGAGAGCATGGTGCGGCAGGCCTCGGCCACGAAGGGCACGTCCTGGGCGCGCTCCACCCCGACGATGATCTCGTGCACCGCCACCTCCTGGATGTCGAGGGTGCCGGAGCGGATGATCACTTGGCGCTCGCCGAAGATCTTGCGTCCAGTGGCCAGGGGCAGGAAGACCTCCCCCCCCACCTCCTGGCCGGGGTTCATGCGCACCTCGCTGATCGGGATGCGGGGCTCCAGGATCCCGACCACCTCGAAGTAGTCCGCGCCCACCTTGACGCGCTGGCCGAGGGGGGACTCGAAGGGGAAGAGGAAGCGCGCCACGCTGTAGCCCAGCACGCAGACGTGGGCGTAGGCCTCCTCGTCGAGCCGGGTCAGGAAGCGCCCCTGGACGAGATGGCGCCCGGTGACCTTCAGGTAGTCGGGGGGCACGCACTGCACGCGCGGTGTGCAGGCCTCCGCCTCGCGTCGCACCTCCTCGGGCACCACGAGGATCGGCACGACCGTCCCCACTCCGGGAAGGGTCTCTTCGATGCGCGCCAGATCCTCGTGGGTCAAGCCGTAGGCCAGGACCCGCGTCTGCTGGTCCGAGACCTTGTCGTCAGGGGGCTTGACGCTGCGTAGGATGACATTCTGGCTGCCGAGCTGCCGGATCTGCTCCTGGGTCTCGGCGCTGGCCCCTTCCGCCACCGCCAGCATGGCGATCACGCTGGCCACCCCGAAGAGCACCCCCAGGGTGGTCAGGAGGGAGCGCAGCTTGTGCAGGAGCAGGCTGCTCACCCCCAAGCGCAGGGCGCGCAGAAGGCGCGAGGGTCTCATTGGTCAGCCCCCATTGCTGCGCACCTCCTCAATGCGCCCATCCTTGAGGCGCAGGGTGTGGCCGGCGCGCTCCCCGATGGCGGGCTCGTGGGTGACGATCAGGATCGTCTTCCCTTCGGCGTGGAGCTCGTCGAGGAGCTCGAGGATCTCCTGGGCGGTGTGGGAGTCCAGGTTGCCGGTCGCCTCGTCGGCCAGGATCAGGGCCGGGTCGTTGATCAGCGAACGGGCGATGGCGACGCGCTGCTGCTGGCCGCCGGAGAGCTCGGTGGGGCGGTGGTGCAAGCGGTCGCCGAGCCCCACGCGTTCGGCGATCCCGACTGCGCGCTCCTCGATCGCCGCCGGCGCCTCGTCCTGATAGAGCACGGGGACCAGGATGTTCTCCAGCACGTTGAGCTGGGGAATCAGGTTGTAGGACTGGAAGACGAACCCCAGCTCGCTGCCGCGCAGCTCGCTGAGCTCGTCGTCGTCCAGGTCCCCCACCTCCTGGCCGCGCACCGCGTAGCGCCCGCCGGTGGGCCGATCGATGCAGCCCAGGATGTTGAGCAGGGTCGACTTGCCCGATCCCGAGCTGCCCATGATCGACCAGTACTCCCCCTGGCGGAAGGTGTGCGTGATCCCATCCAGGGCGCGCACCTCGGTGCTGCCCATGAGGTATATGCGGCTCACGTCCTCCAGCTCGGCCACCTTCGGGGGCGTGGCGGGGTGGCCCCCATGCCCGGGATCGAGGGTCACTGACCGCCGCCCCCGCGCATGCGTTCGATGGCGGCCTTGCGCTCCTCGGGGGTCATCTTCTCGAAGCGCTCGCGCATCTGGCGGCGCATCTCCGGGTCCATCCCCTCGCCGCGCTGGCCGCGACCCTCGCCGCGGGGACGTTCACCGGGTTCCTCTCCCGAGCGCTCACCGGAGCGGGAATCGGCCGCGGGCCCCGAGCCCGAGCCTGGCGCGGAGGTCGATCCCCCACCGCCCTCGGCCGCGCGCCCCCCCATATCGGCGGGGCGCTCGCTGGGTCTCTGTTCCGTCTGGGTCGGCGCGGCGGGAGCCCAACTGGGGGGCGGGCTGAGCAGCACCGTCTCCCCCTCGCTCAGACCCTTGGTCACCTGCACCCACTTGCTGTTGTCGGGACCGATCTCGACCTCGCGAGGCTCGACCTGCCCCCCCTCGGAGACGAAGCAGACGTTGCAGTCCCCGTCGGGGAAGACCGCGTAGCGCGGGATGTAGAGCACGTCCTCCAGGTCTTCGACCAGGATCTCGATCTCGCAGGACATGCCTGGGCGCATCTCTGGAACCGTGTCGAAGAGGGTGACCTCGGTCTTGTACAGGCGCTGGTTGGGGTTGGTCATCCAGCTCCCCGAGTCGGCGATGGCGGCCACGAAGGCCACCTCCCCCTCGAACACCTGGTCGCGGATGGCGTCGATCGTCACGAAACAACGCTTGCCCACCTCGACCTTCTCCAGCTTGGTCTCGTGCAGGCTGACATCGACGATCATGCCCCCGGACCGGGGGATGGTGGCGATCTCCTGGCGCTCGTGGACCTCCCCCCCCTCCACCGGTACCTCGCCCCCCTGGCCTCGGTGCGAGCGGGCGCGCGAGTAGACCAGGTTGCCCGCCTCGGGGGCGTAGATCTCCCCCTTGGCGATCTGTTCGTCGATCTTGTCCAGTTTCTCGTGCTCGCGCTCGAGTCGGAAGCGGGCGGACTCGCGCGCCGCCTCGTTGTCCGCCAGGCGCGCCAGGGCCTGCTTGCGGATCTTCTGCACGTCGCGCTTGCGACTCTCGATGTCCGCCTCGAGCTGCGCTAGCCGGCGCTGGTGACCGTAGCGGATCAGGAGCTTCTTCTCGCGTTCCGCCTGCTCGAGCTTGATGCTCGAGCGCTGCAACGAAAGCTCGTCGCGCTCCAGCTCAGTGCGCTGCACGAAGCCCTTGTCGAAGAGGTCCTGGGTCCACTTCAGGGTGTCCTCGGCCTGGGTCAGCTCCTCCCGGGCGAGGGTGATCGATTCGTCGGCCTGGGCCAGCTCGTGAGCCCATTCTCCCTGACCGACTGCCAGCTCCGCCACCTGTTCCTCGCTGACGGCCGCACCCCCTTCCCCGCCGGAACCGAGGTACTTCTCCAGGTCGAGCTCCGCAAACTGCTGAGCGAGCTCCGCCTCCGCGATGTCGCTCTCGTTCTGGATCTCCTGGATCTCGTACTGCTCCTTGGCCTTGGTGAAGTCCGCGTCGGTGCTCTTGACCGCGATCTCCTGGGTCACCCGCCGATCGACGAGGTTGGAGACGTCCAGCGCGCACACCAGCTCGCCTGCTTCGATGCGAACGCCCTCCTCCGCCAGGAAGAGGATCGTCGCGCGCCCCTCCAACTCGTTGACCAGCCGCGCGGCGTTCTTGGCCTTCAGGTTGCCGTGGGCCAGCTCGCTGATGCGCAGGGGACCGCGCAGCACGACCGCCCCCTCGACCGCTTGCCCATCGTCCTGGCGGAACCAGCCGCCCGGTCCCGCGCCCCAGCCGACGGCGGCCAGGGCCACGATCACCACTCCAAACAGGAACGGCCCGCTGTTCTTCTTGCGCTTGCTCATTGCTACTCCTCGACGAGGGCGGGGGTCAGCCCCTCCTCGATCGTGATGCCGCTGGGATCGATGCGCAGCAGCTCCAGCTCAAGGTAGAGGTCCAACCGCGCCAGGGTGAACCCGATCAGGGCGGAGGTCAGGGCGTTGCGCGTCGACACCAGGGAGCGCTGGGAATCGAGCACGTCACGCGTGCTCGCCCGGCCGGCGTCCAGCTTGAGCTGGGTGCTCTCGACGCGTCGTTCCGCCAGGGCAACCGCGCCCCTTTGGATCAGATAGTCCTCGCGCGCGTTGGTGGTCACTCGCAGGGCGTCGCGCACGTTCGCGCAGATGCGGTCCGCTGCCTCGGTAGCGCCGCGCTGTTCGGCATCCAGGGCGATCAGCCGGGAGCGGTAGTTGTTGCGCTCCTGCTTGCGATCCAGAGGCAGTTCGAGGGAGAGGCTGGTGGACCAGCCCAGCCCGTCGCCGTCGTAGTCGAGAGGGCGCCCGTCTGCGCTCTCGGCCCCGATGTCTCCCTGCAAGGACAAACCGGCGCGCAGGGCGTCCTCCGCGATCTCGACCGCGCGCTGGCGGTCCTCGAGGCGATCGAGGGTGGTGTGGTGGTCGAGGCGCGCCTCCAGGGCAAAGGCCACCGCTCGTTCCGGCAGAATCTTCTCGAGCAATTCGTCCACCTCGGAGAGGCGCTCGAATTCGGCGGGATCGAGGGGCAAGTCGACCCCCACGGGAAGCCCGAGGAAGAGACCGAACTGGTCACGTTGGCGTTCGAGGTTGGCCCTGAGCGAGAGCAGCCGTACTTCTGAGCTCAGTTCGTCCTGCTTGGCCTGGTCCGCCTCGACGTCGGAGAGGCGTCCCGCCTGGGAGAGCGCCTCGTTGCGCTCCCGCAGGGCGACCAGGTCGCGGTAGTTCTGCTCCTCGTTGGCCAGTTGGTCGTCGGCCTGCAGGAGGTCGTAGACCCGGGCGGCCACGTCCACGGCGAAGGTGCGGCGGAAGCGTTCGAAGGCGCGCGTCTCGTAGAGGAGGTTGCGCTCGGCCTGGGTCAGGGACTCCATCACGATGCGCCTCCCCGAACCCGCCAGCAGGGGCTGGGTGATCGAGATCCCGAGATCGGTGACCAGATCCCAACCGTCTCCCGTGGAGACGATGCGCAGGAGCTCGGCACCCACGTCCGCCACGACCGTCGCGCCGCTGCCGAGCAACTGGGTGAACCCCGCCTCCCCGTCCGCTCGAGCCGTCTCCGCCTCCTCCCCTCCGGAGACGCTCGCGCCCAGGGAGGCGAAGGGTCGGCGCGCGAAGCGCCAGCGTTCATAGGACAGGTCTAGGGCCGCCAGGTAGAGCTGTTCCTTGCGGCTCTGGAACTCGCGGCTGTTCTCCGCGGCGATCTCGAGGCAGCCCACCAAGCTGAGGGGTTCCTCGCCGCGCCACTCGCCGCGCAGGATCCGCTGCCGCAGGCTGTCCGCCGCCGGCTCGATGGTGAATCCGCCCGGGCTCTCGAAGAGCTCCGCCAGGCGGGCGTCGACCAGGGCGTAGACCTCCTCGTCGGCGCTCGCCCGGAACTCCTCCGGGCTCATGCAGGCGCAGAGGGAGAGCACCGTGAAGAGACCGGTGCCACGGCAGAGGAGATCTCGGGGGGAGTAGCTGAGGGATTTCACTGCGACATCCGGAGCGGGATTCGGCGGCTCATGATACTCACCGGCCTCGAGACTCGAGACCCGCGTGTTGTGAGTCCGTCCGAATGCGTGGCCAACGGGCCCCGATTACTCAGGATTCACCGACGATCGATGCGGTCGCTGCGCAGGGCGGCGAGCACTTCGCCCAGCGGATCGTAGTCCCGTTGCCAGGCGGCGGCCAGACGGCGGTACTCCCGCTCGTCGCAGGTCCGCGCCCTCCGGTTACCGTCTTGGAACTGGAACTCCTCCAGGACCGTGCCTCGGAAGCGGTAGCGTCCCGCCAGGCTCCCGTCACTGCGCGTGAGCTCCGCGCGGCGCAGGCCGCGCTCCTCCAGGTGCACGACGCGCACCCCCAGCTCCGTCGCCGACATCGCGAGGGGGTCCAAGGTGCGCACGCTCCGCGGCTCCTCCCCCGCGCGCAGCTTCTCGATCAGCGCCAGGGGGAAGACCGGCAGGGGCCCCTCGAGCACCCCGTGGCAGCGCGTCCCGATACCGTGGGAGGTGGTGCGCACCGCCCCCCCTCCGACCTCCTGGTCGACCATCCAGGTGCGCCCGAGGCCATCGCTGGTGCGCAGCTCGCGCCAGACGAAGCTCGGCTCGGAGGTGTGCCGCTCGTCGACGAGCACCCTCACCCCGCCCGCCTGGAAGAGGGTGTCCCGCTCCAATAGCAGACCCCCGTCCACCGCGACCGCCCGCAGGGCCACGATCGCCACGGGACGGACCCCCTCCGGCGTCAGCTCCTCGACCACGAAGTGCTCCGCACGCAGGGTGCGCGTGCGGGCTTCGGGGAGGTCGACCACCGCCCGTGAGGCGACGATCGAGAGCAGCCAGCCGACGCAGACGAGGGCGTACATCACTCCGGGGAGATCGGCGCATGGGGCGGATCCCTTGAGTGGGCAGGCTCAGGGAGCGTTCTGATCGAGCCCCGCCACCGCCAGCGCCGCCCCCGCCACGGCCAGGGAGAGCACCAGCAAGACCACCGGCCACACCGGTCCCCCCAGGCGTTCGGAGAAATCCACCCAGGCCAGGTGCCGGAACCCGCGCGCCCGGGGGTTCGAGCAGCTGACCGTCCCTCCCCCCTCGACCCGGAAGATCTCGTCCACCTCGAGCTCCTCCCCCAGCCCCGCGATGCGGTGGCGCAGGATGCGCCAGTTCACCCACGGGGCGGCGAAGCGCCAGCTCCAGGGGATGCGCTCCTGGCGCTCCGCGTCGAGGTCAGCGCTGCTCCCCGGGGACTCCAGGACGTCGTCGGGCCAGGCGACGCGCGCCGCGCGGGGAGCCAACTCCTGGTAGGTGGCCTCTCCCACCAGGGCGGAGGGCACCTGGATCAACAACCCGAGAGCCGCCAGGGTGAAGGCGAACCTGCGGCGGACCGATCCGGGCACGGCCAAGCCCAGGCCGAGACCCACGGCCACCCACAGGAAGGGCAGGGCCGGCAGCAGCGGCCGGGGGCCGAATCCCCAGGGTGCCGCGGGATCGGCGGTCAGCGCCGCACTCGCCGCCACGCAGGCGGCGACCACCAGCAGGACCGTCGTGAAGAGCCGATCCGCCTCGCGCGGATTGCGCCGCAGCCCCAGCGGCACGAACAGGATCAGGGGCGCGGTCCACAGGAGCCCGCTCCCCGGCGAGACAAGCCACTCCATCAGGCGCCCCACGCTCGAGGATGCGGAGCCCTGGGAGCAGCGGTAGGTCGTGAACCAGGCGTCGAAGCGCCAGTGGTCGAGCGCCACTCCGGCGACCAGGGCGAGCAGGAGGGGCCCGGCGATCGCGGTCAGTCCCCCCAACCCGGCACCCGACCCCCGACGCGCCGCAGAGGTGACCGGCGCCCAGCGGGACCTGGCCAGATGACGCTCGCCGCGCAGCAGGACGATGCGAGCGGTGATCCCGAGGACGATCACCGCGGGCAGGGCTCCGGGGTGGGTGAGCGCGGCGACGCCGAGGACGATACCCAGGCCCCAGACGGTCCGCCTCCTGACCCCCTTCAGGCGCTCGAACCGCTCCCTGAGGCGCAGGATCAGGTGCAAGGCGAGCATGAGCAGGAAGGCGATCTGCACCTCGGGGAGGGCACCGCGCGCCTGGGACCAGGCGAAGGTGGCGCCGGCGTAGGTGACGCCGGCGAACCAGGCGTGGGGGCGTTCCGCGCCGAGCCGGCGCGCGGCGAGGACCACCAGGGCGGCGGTCAAGGCCCCCAGGAGGGGGTTGCGCCAGCCGAAGAGCAGGTGCTCGAAGTACTCCGAGGCCGCGGCGTGGGTCCCCGCGGCGGCGTGGCGACTCTGGAGCTCGTGGAAGGCCACGCCCAGCCCGGCGCCGAGCCAGTAGAAGGGGACCCCGACCGCGCCCTGGGCGAGCCCCTGGCAGGAGTAGAGCGCCGCCGCGCGCGGCGCGCACCCCGCCCGCAGGGGCAGGGTCCCATCCCCCCCCTCCGCGAGGCTCACCAGCCGATCGAGCTCGGGGGTCTCGGTCAGGGCGAGTCCCCCCCGGGCCATGGAGCGCGCGCTCTGGAAGGCGAGCTCGCCCGTGGGCTCCTCCGGCAGCCCGGCGAAGGTCGCGGTGTAGAGGGCCAACGCCAGCAGCAGCACCGAACGCGCGAGCAGGCGATCGGCGTGCCGCACGGAGGAGCGACGGACGAAGGGGCTCACCGGCGACCTCCCGCTCGGCTGGGCTCCCAGAGGTAGACCGCCACCGTCCCCTCCGCGAAGACGCGTCGCGCCCCGAGCCGCTCGAGGCGCAGGTCCACTCCCCGGAAGCCACGCTCCGGCCCGCGCCGTCGGGTCCGCTCCCGGTCGGCCTCCTCGACCAGGAGGACCGCGCTGCGGCGGAGGATCTGCAGTTCCTGCATGGCGAGGGGGTCCCACCCCGTGGCGGATTCGAAGAGCCCCCGCACCATCTCGCGTCTCGGCTCCCAGCGCGGATGGCCCTTCCCCAGGCGGGCGTCCGCATCGCACCAGAGGGGCAGGTCAGCGTAGAGGCTCGCGAGGTGCGGTTCCAGCGGGCCGGCGCCGCGGTCCCCGTCGCCGGCCAGGGAGCGCACGAGCACGGGGCGGGTTCCGAGCGCTGCGCCCTGGGCCCGGATCCAGCGGTAGGCGCGCGCGCGGTGGCCACGGCGGATCTCGAAGGCTCGGGCGAGCTCCCCGCGGGAGGGAACCACCCGCGGGGGGAGGAGGCCGTCGCCGGAGAGGAGCTCGGCGCCGCTCGCCTCGGGTGCCAGGGCCCCCCCCTCGACGGCGACCCGGAGCACCCCGCGGGCCCGGTCCAGGTGGGAGCTCCAGGAGCGCAGGGCGGCCGCGCCGCCACCGACGAGCAGGGCCAGCACCCCGAGGGCGGCCAGCCAGCGCCCGCCGCGACCCACCGCCCACAGTTCCGCCGCCCCCCCGGCGGCGAGCAGGGCCAGGGGGAAGCTCGAGAGCCTGAAGAGGGCGGCGCGGTCGGGGACGGCCCCCGGCCAGACCCAGCCCAGGAGCGCGGGTAGGAGGGCGCCGAGCAGGGCCAGGGCGAGGATCGTCCGCCGCCTCCCCTCCACCCGCCTCCTCCAGAGGAGCGGGGCCGCCAGGAGGAGCAGCGGCGCGGCGGCCAGGGCGACCTGTCCCGCGCCGACGGTCGCTGGAGCGACCGCCTCGGGGCCGCTCGCCATCCCGAAGCGCCGGGCGACCCACAGGGCGGGGAGCGCCCAGGCGAGGAGGGAGAGGAGGGCCGGGGCCCGCAGACCGCGCTCCCCGGGGAGGAGTAGCGCGGTGGCGGCGGTGGCGAGAAGGGCTCCCAGCCCCACCCCCGGGTCGACGAGCAGGGTCAGGCCGTGGAGCAGGCCACAGAGCCCCAGCCAGGGCCGCTCGCCGTGACGCAGGCCGTGGGCGGCCGCCAGCCAGGCCCCCACCCCGTAGGCGAGGGCGGGCGCCTGGGGCGTCAGATCGGTGCAGAGCTCGATGCCGGGCAGGACCCCGCGGCCCAGGGCCCCCCACCCGATCAGGGCCAGGAGGAGCGCCGAGAGGTCGCGGCCCGGCGAACGCCACAGGGCGGCGGCGATCAGGTAGAGGGCGGGGACCAGGGTCACCAGGGACCAGATCGAAACGGCGGCCAGGGCGGAGGGCTCCGCGATCCCCAGGACCCGGGCGAAGGCGCGCACCAGGAGGGGGAGGCCTGGGTGGCAGGGGAAGGGAGTGCCCGCCAGGAAGGGGTTCTCCCAGGGGTGCCCCCGTTCCAGGGCGGCGGCCATGGAGGCGTGCCAGACGCTCTCAGCTGGCTCGAGGCGGGCCGCAGGGCCCTGCCAGAGGATGAGTGCAGCGAGGCCCGCCAGGCCCAGGGCGAGCGCCAGGGCCGTCAGGGAAGCCCCGCCGGGACGAGCCCACGAGAGGGGGCGGCCCCGGCCGGCGAGCTGCAGTCCCGCCACGGCCGCGAAGGTGGCGCTCCAGGCGGAGTCGACGGCCAGCAAGGGCTCGAACGCGAGCTCGAGGAGCACCACGATCGGCGGGGAGAGGAGGCTCGCCAGGAGCACCAGCTTCAGCGCCGAGGGCTCCCGGGGCGCCCAGCGCGCGAGGATCGGGTAGCCCGCACCGAAGAGGAGCAAGGCCCCCCCGGTCGGGGCCAGGACGCTCCCCGGCAATATCCCCGCACTCGCCAGGGCCGCGGCGGCACCCGCCGCGGCCAAGAGGGAGGGCAGGATCCACGTCGAGGCCCGCCGGTGGCCGTCCGCCGTGGGTGTGGCGCTCATTCCCGGCGATCGAAGGCGCCCACCCAGGTGCGCAGCTCCCCCATGAGAGTGGCCACCGCCCGCGGGTGGTCGGCGGAGGCCTCGTCCGGACGCTCGCGCATCAGCTCCACGGGGTAGAGCTCGAGGGCCCCCTCGCCCCCCCCCAATCGCTCCGCGTCCGCCAGGAGCCTCCACTCCGGCGTGCGCAGGCTGAAGACAGAGCGGTCCGGCGCGACGGCGAAGGCGGGCCGCGTCAGGAAATCGCGCTCCACGTACGAGTCGGTGAGGGCCAGCAGGGAGCGCCCACTGGGCTCGGGCAGCTCGACGTCGAAGAGCATTGCCAGGGTGGGCGCCACGTCGGAGAGCTCGACCACCTCGGAGAGGACGCGCCGTCCGGTGAGGCTGTCGGGGTGGCGCACGATCAGGGGCACCTTGAGGTTGCAGTCCCGGAGCGCGTCGTGCTTCCCCCAGACCCCGTCGTCGGGGAGCTGGACCCCGTTGACACCCGCCACGACGGTCAGCGTCGACTGCCAACCGGCACTGGTGGTCTGGGTGAAGCGCAGGTAGTCGAGGATCGTGTAGAGGAGTCGGTTGAGGAGCGCCACCTCGCCGTCGTACAGGTCGACGATCTGATCCCGATCGGCCAACTCGAGCTCCCCCTCTCCGGAGAGCACCCGCTCCCGGAAGGCGACGCTACCGTCCGCGCCTCCCTGGTAGTCGGGGCGGGTGAAGAGCGTGGGGTAGTCGATGGAACGCCCCTCGAGGTCGTTCAGGGGGAAGGGCTCGAAGGGGAAGGTGGTCTGGCGCAGGTGCAGCCACAGGAAGAGGGGCCGGTCGTTGCTCCAGTCGCGCTCGCTGAAGAAGTTCGCCAGGGGAGCCAGGGTCTCCAGATCCCCCTGGCCCAGATGGAAGCGCTCGAAACCCTGGTCGAGTCCGGCGGGGCCCCCTCCCGGGGGTGCCGACACGAAGGCCACGGTCTCGAAACCCGCGGCGGCCAGGCACTCCGCCAGGGTGGTCTCCCCCACTGCCAGGCTGTCTCCCTCCCCCAGCACCCCGTTCTCCAACGGCCCGCGTCCCGTGTGCAACGCCGCCAGGGAGGCCCGCGGATCACCGCTGGCGGCGAAGGCCTGGGCGAAGAGCACCCCGGAGTGGGCCAGCTCGTCCAGGGTCAGGGTGCGCCCCGCCAGCCGCATCTCCGGTGGGATCGGGAAGGTCGTCGTGTCGCGGTAGTAGAGGTGGGCGGAGCAGTGGTCCGCGCGCAGCCCCTCGACCGTGATCAAGAGGGCGTGGCGCGCCTGCACCCCCGGTCGGGACCGGGGCTCCCCGCCGCAGGCGACGAGGATCGCCGGCAGGAGGAAGAGCGACGCGAGGATGGAGCGGAGCCCCCTGGACTGGATGGGACCGAGTGGCGACATGTCCGACGAGCCAGTTTAGGGATTCGGCGCCCTCAGGGGCGAGCCCAGTCGGGCAGGGTGGAGCCGATCCCCCACAGGCGCCTCACCCAGAGCTGGAAGACCAGCGTGATCAGGGCCACGGTGATGAAGTTCAGCCAGACTCCGGCCTTCACCATCTTGGGGATCGGCACCCGCTGGCTGGAGAACACCACCGCGTTGGGGGGAGTGGCCACGGGCATCATGAAGGCGGCGGAGGCGGCGATCGTCGCCGGGGCCATCACCAGCAGGGGGTCCAATCCCGCCTGGACCCCCGCGGCGGCGATGATGGGGAGCAGCACGGCGGTGGTGGCCGTATTGGAGGTGACCTCGGTCAGGAAGCTCATGAAGAGCGCCACCCCGAAGACCACCAGCCAGGTGGAGTGATCCCGGAACAGGGGCCCCAGCAGGTCGCCGAGACGCTGGTCCAGCTCGGAGGTCTTGAAACCCTGGGCGATGCAGAACCCCCCGCCGAGCAGGAGGATCACGTCCCAGGGCAGCTTCTTGGCCGTGCGCCAGTCCATCAGGAAGGAGCGCTTGCCGCGCTCTCCGGGCAGCACGAAGCAGAGCAGCGCCATGAGGGTCGCCACCGTGGCGTCGGAGATGTCGTTCTTGTGCTCGGCGTACCACTTGGGATCCGCCGCCTCCGGCCCCAGGAAGAGCCGCGACCACCCGGGGATGCGCAGCGACCCCAGAGTGATGTCGGCGCGCGTCACCCACAGGATGGCGGTGGCGATGAACACGCCGGACATCAGCACCTGCGGGCGAGTCATCGGGCCCTGCAACCGGCGCTCCTCCGCGATCACCTCGGCGCCGCCCTCCTCCGCACCTCCCGCCTCGATGCGGTAGACGAGGCGCGTGAGGGTCAGCCACGCCACGGGTACGAAGAGGATCACCAGGGGCGTCCAGGCCAGGAACCACTGACCGAAGGTGATCTTGGGACCGTCGGGGAAGCGCAGGTCGAACTGCCCCAGGAACTCCTGGTTGGGAGCGGTGCCCACGGGGGTGCCCATGCCCCCCACCGACGCCGCGTAGGCGACCCCCAGGAGCAGGCACAGGGAGAAGGGGGTGGCGCGCCTGTCGTCCCCCTCGACGCGCCCCAGCACCGCCATGGCGATGGGCAGCATCAGCAGGGTGGTGGCCGTGTTGTTGATCCAGAGCGACAGGAAGGCCGCCGCGCACATGAAGCCCAGCACCAGGTTGCGCTTCGAGGTGCCCAGGCGCGCGATGATGAAGAGCGCGATGCGCCGGTGCACGTTCCAGCGCTCCAGGCCCAGGGCGATGATGAAAGCCCCCACGAAGAGCAGCACCAGGTTGCGCATGTACACCGGCGCCACGTCACCGGCGGGCATCACCCCGAGCAGCGGGAAGAACACCGCCGGCAAGAGGGAGGTCGCTCCCACGGGTAGGGCCACGGTGATCCACCAGGTGGCGGTCAGGGCGGTGGTCGCCGCCACCCGGCGCTGCAACGGGTCGAGCGGGATCCCAGGCCAGAAGAGCAGCACCAGGAAGGCCGCGGGTCCGATGATCAGGCCGGCGCGGATCGCCCCCTCGCCGCCCCGCTCGCCGCCCCCGAGGGAGCCCTTCATCCGGAGGTCGCCTCCAGGAGCCAGGCGAGGTAGCGCTCCTCGACGCGCTCAGGGGCGAGCGTCACGATCTCCGGCACGTCGTAGGGGTGCAGCTCCCCGACGCGCGTCTCGAGAGCCGCCAGGCGCTCGACGCGGGTCTTGACGATCGCCAGCACCTCCGGATCCTCCTGCACCTCGCCCTGCCAGCGGTAGATGCTGGCGGAGACGGGCAGCAGGTTGGCGCAGGCCGCGAGCCGCTCCTCGACCAGGGCGCGCGCCATGCGGCGGCCGGCGTCGAGATCCGGCAGGGTGATCAGGACGATGCGCGCTGAGCGCTGGGCGCTGTCGGGCATGAAGCTAGAGTAACCGGCACCATGGGCCTCCTGCACCGCTTCGTCTCCTCCTGTCTGCCGTTGATCCCCACGCCGATCATGCGCCGTCTGGCGTCGCGCTACATCGCCGGCGAGTCCCTGCCCGAGGCCCTGGCGGCCCTCGAGCGCCACCGGGATGCCGGCTTCGCGGGGGTGCTCGACATCCTGGGGGAGGAGACCGGCAGCGAAGCGGAGGCTCGTGAGGCGCTCGACGCCTACCGCGCCGCAGCCAGCGCCCTGGGGGAGACGGGCCTCGACGCCTACGTCTCGGCCAAGCCCACCCACTTCGGACTGCGGCTCTCCGAGGAGCTGGCCTACGAGCTCTTCGCGGAGCTGCTCGCGCACTGCGCTGCCCTGGGCCAGGGGGCGCGGGTCGAGATGGAGGACGCCTCCACCACCGACGCCACCTTGCGCGTCTACTCACGACTGCGCGAGCGCTTCGACGACGTCGGCTTGGTGCTGCAGGCGCGCTTGAAGCGCACTCCGCGCGACATCGAGCAGTTGGGCGAACGCCCGTGCGACGTGCGCGTGGTGAAGGGGGTCTACCTCGAGCCGCCGGAGATCGCGCACACCGACGCGCAGGCGATCCGGCAGGCCTTCGTGGACGCTTGCGCCCAGCTCTTCGAGCGCGGTCACCGGGTGGCCTTTGCGACCCACGACGACCTCTTGGCGGAGAGCCTCCTGGCCCTGGTGCGCGAGCGGGGCGTGGCGCCCGAACGCCACTGGTTCGAGGTTCTGATGGGGGTGCGACCGCGGCTCTGGAAGCAGTGGCTGGAACAGGGCGAGCGGGTGCGGGTCTACGTCCCCTACGGTTCCCGCTGGCGCCAGTACTCGCAACGCAGGCTGCACAGCAACCCGGAGATGCTGGGGCACGTGATGCGCTCAGCGCTGGGGCTCGGGCGCTAGCGACCGCCGCCGCGGTCACTTGCCGATCTGCAGGCGCCGGGCCAGGATCTCGCTCAAGGCACCGGTCGAGAGGATCTTGTCCATCGCCGTGCGGAAGTCGTACGGCACGCGGTACCAGGTCACCTGATGGTCCTCGATCACCGCGAAGGAGGCGCGGTTGTCCCCGTCCCGCGGCTGCCCCACCGAGCCCACGTTCAGGAAGATGTGCCCATCCTCCGGCAGGGGCAGGGTCAGCTCCTCGCGCCCGTCCAGTCCCTGGAAGCGCAGATCGTCGGTGTGCATCCCCGGGTGGTGGGTGTGCCCGGCGACCGCGATCCCCTCGAAGGAATCGAAGACCGCCCGCAACTTGGCCGGGTTCAGGAAGCCGTCGGTGGAGAGCACGTACTCGCGCACCGGATCACGCGGCGAGCCGTGCACGAAGGTGAAACGTCCCTCGCGATGGAAGAGCGGCAGCTCGCGCAACCAACGCCAACGGGCCTTCTTCTCGGAGGAGCTGTACCAGCGCGGCAACATGCGCTGGCGCGTGAACTCGATCGCGCTGCGGGCGTGGGGATTGAAGTCCGAGGCACCGTGGAAGAGCGCCTCGTCATGGTTGCCCATGAGGGTGAACTGGGCGTGCCCGCGCACCAGGTCGACGCAGAACTCCGGATCGGGCCCGTAGCCGACCACGTCCCCCAGGCAGTAGATCGTCTGCACCCCCAGGCTCCGAATGTGCGCGAAGACCGCCTCGAGGGCTTCTCGATTGGAGTGCAGATCGGAGATGACGGCGACCTTCATGCCCGGGGGGATTGTAGTCGCCGGGGCTCACCGCCGTGACGCCCAAAGCGGGCGTCCACTCACGACGAGCGAATCTCGACCGTGGTCCGGCCGGCGCTCCACACTCCCAGGACGTCGGGATACCCGCTGGTCAGCCGATCGAGGCAGTCCCCGAGCTCACGGGCCTCCGCGTCGAAGAGCGCCAGGTCCGCTCGTCGACCGGGGAGCAGGCTGCCGGCCCGCGTGCCCCATCCGAGGGCCGCCGCCCCCTCCTCGGTGGCCATCGCCCAGACCTGCCCCGGATCGAGCTCCGGGTGCCCCTCGCGCAGGAGGGCCATCTCGTGGCGCATGTCGAGGGTCGTGTTGCTGGCCAGTGAGTCGGTTCCCAGGGCCAGCCGCACCCCGGCGGATCGGTAGCGGGCCAAGGGGAAGGGCTCCCGCCCGAAGAAGCGATGGGTGCCGGGGCAGTGCACCAGGCTGGCGCCCGCCTCGGCGATCCGCCTGGCTTCACCGCGCTCGGGCAGGTTGCCGTGGACCAGGAGCGTGCGGGGTCCCAAGAGACCCGCAGCGCCCAAGAGCTCCAAGCCCCTACGGCGCGGCGAGGCGATCAGGCGCTCGGCGAGGGGACCGGACCCATCGCGCAGCCACTCCACCTCCGCCGGCGTCTCCGACCAGTGCACCGCCACGGGCATCCGGCGCTCCCGCGCCAGGGTGCCGAGACGCGCCAGGAGCGCGGGGGCCACGCTGAAGGGGGCGTGGGGTGAGAGGCCCTCGACGAGCCCTTCTCCGGCGGAGAGGGGCCGTGCCACACGATCGAAGGCCTCTGCGCTGCGACGGGGATCGCCTCCGTCCAGGACCTCCCTGAAGAGCACCGCCGACAGGGGGTGCCTCGACAGGACCTCGGCGCCGCACCCCGTCGAATCGACATCCCCCACCAGGGTGGTGCCGGAGCGCAGCAGTCGATCGGCCCCCCGAGTCACGCCCGCCGCCAACTCCCGATCCTGCTGCGCGGCCCGGAGCTCGATCAGCCGGCCGACCCAAGCGGAGAACCCGCCCTGTGCGGGGACCTCTCCCGCCAGGGCGGTCAGATCCAGATGGGCGTGGGCGTCCACCAGCCCGGGGGCGAGCACTCCCGGTGACAACTCGACGGGACGGGCGCCCAGCAGCTCTCCGCGCCGGCGCGCCGCCGCCAAACCGCGGATGCACTCGATGATCTCACCGCCGCGCACCACGACCCCGCCCCCCAGGAGGAGGGTCCGGGGATCGCGGAGGATGGCCCCGGCGAGGAGCACTTGGGCGCCCGACATCTACGGGAGCTCCTGCGAACCCGCCGGGTCGATCGGGATCAGTCGGGGGTGGCCCGAATGCCCAGTTCGGTCACGCCCTTGATCGCCGCCAGGACCAGTCCCGGAGTGTCGTTGTTCGCGACGTCCACGGTGCCGTCGAAGATCACACAGAAGCGGACCATGTTCGGCTTGGGATTGAAGTCGTTGAGCAGCACGGGGTGGTCCACCCAGGGGGTGACCGAGCCCGGCACGAGAATCGTGTTGATCTCGTTCAGGTCGAGGGTGCAGCGGTCGTAGTCCAGTCCGTCGAAGCTTCCACCAATGCGCGCGCCCTGGAAACGCACCGCCATGGGCGCGGCGCTCTCGCCCACGCCCAGGTCGTGCCCCAGGAGCTTGCCGAACTCGGTCTCGAAGGCGTTGAAGAAGATCGAGTTCGCCCCGCGGAAGGGGACCTTCTCCTCGGGGAAGCCTGAGTCCGGCTGCCAGAACACGTTCATGTTCCAGCCCATCTTGGTGGGATCTCCGGTGTCGACGTCCTCCTCGTCCTCGGTGAACCCCAGGGCGAAGAAGTTGCCATCCGGGAACAACCAGCAGGAGCTGGAGGCGCTCATCGAGTCCGGACGTTGGCGGGGAGTGAGCGACCAGGCCCCGGGTGCGACGCTGATCCAGCTCAGGGAGTCGTCGATCGGATCGTAGGGATTGATCGAGGGCGCCAGCTCCGCGCGGGTGATCGTCCCGCCCGCATCCTCGATGCGCACCAGGCCGTTTCCCCCGTACCCGCCCTGGGTGGCGCCGGCGAAGCCGAACCCTCCCGCACCGCCGGCGATGTCGATGCGCACGCCGCCGTCCGCCAGGTCGACCACCATGCTCTGCATGCGGATCGCGCCGCCGGAGCCGCCACCGCCCGGCATCGCGAACTGACCCCAATCGAAGAAGAAGGGGGGGTCGGGGGTGGTCTCGCCCCGCGGCGTGCCACCGTCCCCTCCGCGCAGGTCGATCAGGCCTTGGATGCTGAGCTTCTTGCCGGAGACGAAGTGAAAAGCACCGCCCCCGTAACCACCCTGGGCGCCGGCGTGGTCGTGCCAGGAGCGGAAGAAGGAGTTGGGCCCGATGCAATCCTGGGTCGAGGTTCCGTCGTAGCCGTTGGCGCGCGCGCCGAAGGGGTGGTTGCCGCCGCCACCACCTCCGGAGCCGCCGCGCAGGTTGTCGAGCGGCCACTCCAGCTTGCGCAGGATGTAGCCATCGTTGTTCTCGTCCGGAGGAGCCAGGCCGATTTCAGCGGAGGAACCACCGGGGGTGTCGGGGGGCGCGTTGCTCGCGTCGACCGGCCAACCGGCGGTGGGCTGCGTCGACTCGGCGTGCCCCGGCTGGCCGTCGGTGGCATACGCGCCACCGCCACCCGTCCCCCCCACCATCAGGGAGCGGCACTGGGTGTCGTTGACATTGAAGTCGCCGCTGACGGTGACGTTGAAACCGACTTCGTGGTTGTTGTTCAGAGGGGGCTCGGTGCTGGTGTTGACGGTCGGATAGAGGCGAGGGAACTTCGTGCCGCCGGGGCCGCCGCCCTTGTTGCCGACACGCCCCACGCCCTTCCCGCTACGACCGTCCGGGTCACCACCCGGGTTCAAGACGGCGTTGTTGTCGTCCGTCTCGCCGCTGCCCAACAAGGGCCCGTTGTCGGTCATGTCGAAGCGGTCGGCGCCGTATCCGCCGTCCGCACCGTTGGCCGCGTTCACCTTGAGCGGGATGTCCAACGAGGGGTTCATCGGACCGCCGCTCTCGTTCTTCATCGAGTCGATGGGGTCGGGCGTCGCGCCGACGAGGTCGATCTCGCCTGAGAACTCCACCAGCGCTTCACCGCGTGACCACAGGCGGGCGGCATTCTCCCCCTCCAAGCGCAGCGAACCGCCGGGCTCGACCCAGAGCTTGGTGAACTCCCATCCACCGTCGGTGATGGTGATGGAGTCAGGGAAGTTGCCGAGGGTGTCGGGGAAGGTCGCCGGGTCCGGGTTCCCCAGGATGTCGGCGGTGTTGAACACGATGGTGCCGTCGTCCGGGGTCAAGGGGAAGGTCTGGGAGTCGGTGCTCAGCGTCACCACGACGCCGTTGGGGACGACCAGGTCGCCGAGACGCCCCGCTCCGCCGCCGATTCCGGACGTCAGGCGACCGCCGCCCCAGAAGGCGCCGCCGCGATCCCCGTCCTCGTTGGAGCCCGGAACGCCCGCGCCGAACTGGAAGTCCTCGCCTCCCGCCTGGGGCAGGGTGATCTCGGTGAACTGGGACAGCTCCGGGACCATGCCGCTCGTGCCGCCGCCGTTTTCGGGCAGCACGGGGTTGGATACCAGGTCCTGGACGCTGCTGGGGATCGTGACCGCGATGCGACGCGGGCTGAGCGGAGCGTCGGGACCTGCGGAGGGGAAGGGCAGAGCGCCCGTGAAATACAGGTAGGTCACGAGCTGTTCCTGATCGACCGCGAAGGTGAAGTTGCCCTCGACCGCGACACGGTCCTCGAGGGTGGCCAGAGTGCCATCGTCGTCGATCTCGATCGTGATGAAGGGCGCCTCGCCCGTGCTGGGGTTCAGCAGGGTGGCGACGTTCATGATGTCGTCGAACTCGAAGTCGATCCCCGTGTCACGCCAGACGTCCACCAACTCCGGGCTCTTGGTGACCTCAACGTCGAACGCCCAGGAATTGGGATCCCCATTGAGGTCGTAGCCGGTCACCACGTCGACGAACATGCGCACCGAGGGCGCACCCGGGACGGGGTCGATGATCCCCTCCGAAGTGAGGATCGTGCACTGCATGCGACTCCGGTTCTCCTTCCCCGCGGTGGAGTGGATGAAGGGGGGAGCGTCCCCCTGCTCCGTACCGGGGATGGTGATCTGGTACGCGGTGTTGTCCTCGAAGCCGAAGATCGGGTTGCCGTTGGCGTCGAAGGCCAGGGATGGGCGGAAGATCAGGCGGCGCGGGTTCAGCGGATCGCGGAAGAACTGTCCCGACGGCGAGGTCCCGTTGGCCACGTTGACCACGCGGAACGAACTGGAGTTGACGCTGAACAGGTCGATCGGCTCCGAGAAGATGATCGAGAGCTCCTGGTTCTGGTACGTGTTGACGATCGCGCAGAACACCTGCTCGCCCCCCTGGCCATTGCTGCAGCCCAGAGAGCAGGAGACGATGTACAAATCACCCCCGCCGTCGTCGGACGAGGAGCTCTTGGTTGAGCAGGCACCGATGACGAGCGGGACGGCCAGGCCGGCCGCCAGGGCGAGGGGGCGCAGGATTCGCATGGGGGGTTTCATCTGAGCGTCGCGGTGTCGGATCTCGAAGCGAGACGTGCCTGTAGACCAGCCACGCTCGGACCGGATCCCTGGGGAGCCGACCCGGGCCGGGCCGTCGACGACGGTGTTGTCGGGGGCGGAACCGCCCGGCGGCGGAGCCCGTGAGGGGGTTGGGGAGGGCACTATCTTGCCGCCTCCCCGCTGGTTGCCAAGGATTTTCGACTGGGAGCGTGGCAGCGCCGGTTGCCGCCCGCGGAGGGGGCTATAGTCCCTGGCGCGGACCGGCTTCCCGCACCTCGCCCCTTCGACTGGTGCCTATGACCACCTCCCCCCCCTCGCCTCCCCACGGGGCCGGGCGCAGGCGTGCGATTCCGCGCGTCTGGGCCGGTTGCCTCCTCCTGAGCCTGGTCGCCGCGGGCTGCGACGAGCCGGGGAATGCGGCCTCCGGGGGACCCTCCTCCCCCCTGATCGGCCCCGGCGGGGCCGAGCTCGATCCCGAGACCCACATCCCGCTCGACCAGCCGATCCCCCAGGAGGCTCGCCGCCGGATCGCCGAGTTCCTGAAGGCGATGGTCCCTCCCCGCCTGGACGCCACGAGCGACATCCACGACGAGTGGTTCCACCGCACGAAGCGCATGCGGGAGGAGCTGGAGGCGGCGGACGAGTCGGTGGGCAACGCCGCCCTGCACGCCTTCTGCGGGGGTGCCTCCGACTACACGATCACCCGCCGGGCGCTGCTGATGATCGGGGCCCACGCGGCTCCCCGCAGTGCCGCGGGGCTCCTGGCGGAGCTGACCTTCAACTACGGCTACCGCATGGACGACCGGGCCGAGGCCTGTCTGCTCCTGGCCGACGCGGATCCCGAGATCTTCCTGGCCGAGGCGGTCCCCTACCTGACCCGGCGCGGGCGGCCGACGAAGACGATGCCCCCCGACGAGTTCCTGATGAGCGCCTGGATCCGCTCCTGCCGAAACACCGAGCGCTCACCGGTGGAGATGTGCGTGGACGTGGCCACCAACCTGGCCATGGAGCCGCGCGCGCGCTACCTGGCGGTCGAGACCCTGGCAGCCCACGCCGACGACCCCCTGGCCCGCGAGGCCCTGCGGACCTGCCTGATCGAGTCCACGGGGGACGGCTACCTGCGCCGCAAGGCCGGCCAGGCGATCGGCGAGGGCTTTCCGCGAGAGGACGCCTGCACCCTCTTCGCCGAGGTGCTCGCCCGCGAGGTGGACCTCAACATGCGCAAGGTGCTCGAGAACCTGATCGAGCACTACTGCCGGTGAAAACGACTTCCTCGCTGACGCAGGAGCGCCAGCGAGGAGAACGCAGAGGGGGCGCCGTCGCTCGTTCGACGACGCCCCCGTTAGACGTGGCTGGATGGGTGTGGGACTAGTTGCCCACGGTGGTCCAGACGAAGGTGTCGTTGGCGGTGAAGCCCATGGCGGCCAGGCCGAGTTCCTCGTCCATGCTGACCGCGGTGTCCGCGTACGCGGCGTCGAAGGTCGGGATGGCGTTCAGGCCGTCGTAGCTGCCGACGCGGTTGTCGTACTGGATGATGTCACCCTCCTGGTTGATGAAGAAGACGCGGTTGCCGGTCTTCTCGGGGATGACGGGCCAGGCGTAGCAGCACCACTGGATCTCGCAGTTGCCGGAGCCCCAGGCCGCGCCCATGTCCGCGGCGCGAGCCCCACCGGCGGCGTCCTCGGGCAGGCCCGGAGTGACACCAGCCGCGGTCGGGGCGGGCAGGTAGATCTTGAAGTAGTAACCCTGACGCTCGACGGAACCGCCGGCGGTGTCGTTGATCACGTCCCCGAAGGCCGTGGCCAGGATGGGCGGATCGAGGAGGTCATCGGGGTCAGCGCCGAGGGCGGGGGTATCCCCCACCGCATCGTAGATGCGCATCGGCTCGGCACCCGAGAGCTCGCCGAAGAATCCGTATTCACCGCCGCCGTCGGCGTCGGTGTCGATGGCACACGAGGATTGGAACTGCTGTTGGGCCGCCGCGATCGAGCGCAAGGTGGCGATCGCCGCGTTCTCGTTGGCCGAGATCCGAGCGCTCATCAACTTGGGAATGGCGACGGCGGCAATGATCGCGATGATGGCGACCACGATCATCAGTTCGATGAGCGTGAAACCCGCTTTGTTGTTGGTTCGAACCTTCATTACTCTCTGTATTCCTTCAGGCGCCTTGGAGTGTCCGAGTCGGGCCGCCTGACTCCCTGAGAGCCCGTATCCGGGCCGGTTGACGTGTTGTGTACGAGGCCGGGCCCGCGAGAGGCCGTGGACGCCCAGGGCTCACCCCTGAACCGCGTCTGGGGAGGCATATCGTCCCGGTGTTGGGAAGGCCTTGAGGGGACTGCGCTCTTTTGCCCCCTTCTTCGCGGGCGGAATCTCGTCCCGCACTGAGGCACGCGTTGGGGGCTGGCCGGGGGCCTCTCCCGCACCCAGAGCGGGTCAACCCCCCGACGAGAGCTTCCCGACCATGTCCAGGATCGGGGCGAAGATCGCCAGCACCACGCCGCCGACGATGACCCCCATGAAGGCGATCAACAGCGGCTCGATCAGCGAGGTCAGGGCCTTGACCTGGGCCTTGACCTGGCTGTCGTAGAAGTCCGCGATCTTCTCCAGCAGGGTCTCGAGGGCGCCGGTGCGTTCCCCGATGGCGATCATGCGCACCACCATGGGGGGGAAGACCGGCTCTTCCGACAGAGGCTCCGACAGGAGGTTGCCGTTGCGCACGCTTTCGCGCGAGCCGTCGACGGCGCGGCTCACGACCCGGTTGCCGGCGGTGTTGGAGACGATCTCGAGGGTGGACATGATCGGCACACCGGAGCGGATGAGGGTCGAGAAGGTGCGGCTGAAGCGCGCCAAGGCGACCTTGGTGAAGAGCATCCCGAAGACCGGCAGCTTGAGCATGAATCGGTCCCAGAGCAGGGCACCCCGGTCGGTCTGCTTGAACAGCTTGAGGGCGACGAAGGCCCCCGCCGCACCCATGACCACCATGCTGGCGTTGGCGCGCAGGAAGTCCGAGATGTCGAGCACGAGCTGGGTGATGGCCGGGAGTGTCGCGTCGAGGGAATCGAAGACCTCCTTGAAGGTCGGCACCACGCCGATCATCAGGAAGGCGGTGATGCCGAGCACGAGCACCATCGAGATGACCGGGTAGGTCATCGCCGACTTGATCTCACGGCTGAGCTCCTCGGAGGCCTCCTGATAGTCCGCCAGGCGGTTCAGGATGATGTCCATCTGGCCCGAGACCTCCCCCGCCTTGACCATGCTGATGTAGAGGTGGTTGAAGACCTTGGGGCACTTCTGCATGGCCGCGGAGAGGTCGGAGCCCCCCCGCACTTCGCTCACCAGGACATCGCAGCAGGCCTTCATCCCCGGGGAGCCAGCCTGGTGGCCCAGCACCTCGAGAGACTCGAGCAGGGAGAGCCCCGCTCCGACCATCGTCGCCAGCTGGCGGGTGAAGATCACCAGCTCGCCCTTCTTCGAGGCGGGCTTGACCTTGCCGAAGCAAAACTCGCCCAGCTTGCGCTTGCCGCTGCCCGCCTCGTCGAGACGCATGATGACCAGGTTCTGCCGGCGCAGCTCCGCGATCGCCTCGGCCTTGGTGGCGGCGTTGATGACGCCTTCGACCGTCTTTCCACTGGGGCCCTTGGCGGCGTACTTGAAGGTGTTCACAAGTGTCCTCTCTCGATACCTAGTGGCTGAGCGTGACCCTCAGGACTTCTTCCACGGAGGTCACTCCGCGGAGCGCATTGAGCAAGCCGACCCTGCGCAGGGTGATCATCCCCTCCTCCAAGGCTTGCTCCTTGAGCTCGTCGGTGGAGGCGCCCTCGACGACCATGCGCCGCAGGCGGGGCGACAACGGGAGTGTCTCCAGCAGCGCGAAGCGGCCGCGGTAGCCCGTGTTGCAGTGACGACACCCCTCGGGATTGGCCTGATAGAGCGTGAGGGAATCGGTGAAGTCGCTCTCCTGGAAGCCGATCTCCAGGAGCTTGGGCAGGGGCGGATTCTCGACCGGCGTGCGGCAGTGCGCGCAGAGCCGGCGACCCAGCCGCTGGGCGCAGATCAGGAGCAGGGAGCTCGAGACCATGAACGGATCCACCCCCATGTCCACCAGACGCGTGATCGTGCTGGCCGCGTCGTTGGTGTGCAGCGTGGAGAGCACCAGGTGCCCCGTGAGGGCCGCCTTGACCGCGATGTCGGCGGTCTCCTTGTCGCGGATCTCACCCACCAGGACGATGTCGGGGTCCTGGCGCAGGATCGAACGCAGCGCCCCGGCGAAGGTCATCCCGCGCTTGGGGTTGACCGGCACCTGGTTGATGCCGTCCATGCGGTACTCGACCGGGTCCTCCACGGTGGTCACGTTGACCTCGGGGGAAGCGACCGCCTGCACGCAGGAGTAGAGGGTGGTGGACTTGCCGGACCCGGTCGGACCGGTCACCAGCATCATCCCGTAGGGGGCGGAGATGGCCTTGAGTATGTCTGCCTGGGAGCGCTCCTCGTACCCCATGCCGTCCAAGCGCATCGCCAGCGAGCCGGTGTCCAGGATCCGGATGACCGACTTCTCCCCGCCCACCACGGGTAGCACCGAGAGGCGGAAGTCGATGGTGCGCCCCTCGAAGCGGATCTGGAACTTGCCGTCCTGGGGCACGTGGCGCTCGGCGATGTCCAGCTTGGCCAGGATCTTCAGTCGCGAGGTGAGGGAGGGCAGGATGCCCCTGGGAGGCGTGATCACCTCCCGCATGCGGCCATCGATGCGGAAGCGCACCATGACCTGGTGCTCGCAGGGCTCGATGTGGATGTCGCTGGCCTTCTCCTTGAGCGCTCGCAAGAGGACCAGGTTGACCATCTTGACCGCCGGCGCTTCACCGCTCCCGGAGAGGTCGTCGACGTCGGCGATCTCGTCATGCTGCGGTGCGACCTGGACATCGTCGGTCGAGACCTCCCCCATCATCTCGGCGACCTGCTTGGCGCCGTGATCGAAGGTGGCATCGAACGCCGCATGGATCATGCCGGCGTGCGCGAAGACCGGGCGCACGTGGCAACCGGTCATGCGATTGATGTCGTCGAACAGCAGCACGTCGAAGGGGTCGGAGACCGCGATCGTCAGGACGTCGCCGTTCTTGGTCAGGGGCAGGATGCCCTTGTCCTTGCAGGTCTGCTCCCCCAGGGCCTCGATGGCGGGAGGGTCGGGGGTGACCGTCCCGAGGTCGATCGGTGGGACGCCGGCGGAGCGCCCCAGCACCTCCATCAGGGAGGACTCCTCCAGGTCCCCGCGTTCCAGCAGCGCCTCGACCACTTCGGTGCCAGAGGCTCGCGCGTCGGCCCATTGGGCCTCGCTGACGAGCCCCTCCTCGACGAGCAGGCGCTTGATCTGCCGGGAGACCCGTGCCATCAAGCGGCCCTCACGGCCGCGCGCAGCTCGCCGGGATCGGCGAGCACGGCCTCTGCGTCCGCCAAGCGCACCTGACCCGAGTTGACGAGGTTGGCCAGCGACTGGGCCATGGTGCACATACCCAAACGCCCACCGGTCTGGATCTGCGAGTAGATCTGGTGGGCCTTGCCGTCCCGGATGAGGGCGCGCACGCCGGGCGTGCTGAGCAGGATCTCGGCCGCCAGGTGACGGCCACGCTCGGACGCGCTGGGCAGGAGCTTCTGGCTGAAGACGCCCGAGAGCGTGAAGGAGAGCATCGTGCGCACCTGCGGCTGCTGGTGCGGCGGGAAGACGTCGATGATGCGGTTGATCGTCTGCACCGCGTCCGAGGTGTGCAAGGTGCCGAAGGTCAGGTGCCCGGTCTCGGCCAGGGTCAAGGCGGCCTCGATCGTCTCGTGGTCGCGCAGCTCGCCCACCAGCACGATGTCGGGGTCCTGGCGCAGGACCGAGCGCAGCGCGTTGGCGAAGGTGCGCGTGTCCCCACCCACCTCTCGCTGCGTGACCATGCAGTTCTTGTGGACGTGCGTGAACTCGACCGGATCCTCGATGGTGACGATGTGGGCCTGGCGCTTGCAGTTGATGTGGTCGATCATCGCCGCCAGGGAGGTCGACTTGCCCGAGCCCGTGGCGCCGGTGACCAGCACCAGCCCGCTGTGGAGGGCGCAGAGACGCTCGCAGGTGCCGATCGGCATCCCGAGCATCTCGAAGGTGGGCACCGCTCCCGGGATGGCGCGCAGCACGCCGGCCACCGCTCCCTGCTGGTAGAAGACGTTGACTCGGAAGCGGCCGTGTCCCTCCAGACCGAAGGAGCAGTCCAGCTCCAGGTCCCGGTCCAGACGCGCGATCTGATCCGAGGTCAGGATGCTGGTCGTCAAGCGCCGCGTGTCCTCTCCGTCCAACGGGGGGTGCTCCACGGGCAAGAGGGTTCCGTCGACCCTTATGCGAGGGGGACTCCCCACGGACAGATGCAGGTCCGACCCGCCCTGGCGCACCATCAGCGCCAGGAGCTCTTCCATCGTGATCATGCGGACTCCTGAGTGACTGTGCCGGGGACGGCGGGAGCGCCGAGGGGACACACCTCACCCATCGGAAGGCCGCGGGTGGGAACCTGAGCTGTTCTCCGGGCTCGGTACTGCCCCGCACCACGCCTCACTTCGAGACGCGGATCGCCGGGGCGGAAGCGGTGTCCCGACTAGTCCTCTTCCTGCTTCTTCACGGCGGCGGCCATGACCTTTTGCTGCTCCACGGCCGGCATGGGGGCCAGGCGGGCGAAGGCGATCGAGTAGGAGCCCTCGCCGGCGGTCTGGGATTTCAGGTCCCGGTGGTAGGTCTGGATCGTCCCCAGGGGAACCTCCGCCGTGACCACGGTGATCGCGCCGCCGTCTTCGCTGGCCTGATCGAGGACCTGCCCTCGGCGCTGGCTGGTGAGGTCGCTGAAGATCGAGCCCGCATGCTCGGTGGGGATGCGGATCATCACCTTCATCACCGGCTCGAGCAGGACCGGAGCGGCCTTCTCGAAACCCTCCCGGAAGGCGCGCCCACCGGCCATCTTGAAGCTGCCCTCGTCCGAGTCGACCGCGTGGAACTTGCCGTCGTAGACCTCGACCTCCACACCGACCACCGTCCCGTCGACCAGGATCCCCTTGGCACAGACCTCGCGGATGCCCTTCTCGACGGCGGGGATCAGGTTGCGCGGAATCGCGCCACCCACGACCTTGTCCACGAAGAGGACACCCTCTTCCTGCGGACAGGGTTTCATGCGCAGGTAGCACTCGCCGAACTGACCGCGGCCGCCGGTCTGCTTCTTGTGGCGGTGGTGCCCCTCGGAGGGCTTGGTGATCGTCTGAGCGTAGGCGATCTTCGGCAGGCTGGTCTCGACTTCGACGCCGTAGCGGCGCTTCATGCGCTCGAACATGAGCTGCAGGTGCAGGTCGCTCATGCCGTTCGCCACGACCTCGTGGGTGTCCTTGGTGTGGTCGACACGGAAGGTCGGGTCTTCGGCGCTCAGCTTCGAGAGCGCCTCTCCCAGCTTCTGCTCGTCCGCCCGGGACTTGGGCTGCACCGCCAGCGCCACCATCGGGTTCGGGACGTAGGGCGTGGGGAGCGTCACGGGGGTGGAGCCCGCGCGGGAGAAGGGGGTCCAGACTTTGAGCTTCTCGACCTTGGAGAAGGCGACCACGTGGCCGGGTACCGCCTCATCGATCGCCTCGCGCTTCTTGCCGACCAGTCGGAAGAGGCCGCCCAGCTTCTCACCCTTGGCGTCCTCGGCGGCCACGCTGTCGGCGGCCCTCAAGGTCCCGCGGTGGATGCGCGCCAGGCAGACCTTGCCCACGTGAGGGTCGGTGACGACGTTGAAGACCGTGCCGGCGAGCTCCCCCTCGGGATCGGCGGCGATCTCTTGCCCGTCGGCATCGCTGCGCGGGAGCTGGTCGGGGCTGGGTGCGAAGCGCTTGAGGTACTCCAGCGTCTCCTCGACCCCCAAACCGCTGACGGGATTGCAGACCAGGATCGGAATCAGATCCCCGCCGGCGATCGCCTTGGGCATGTGCTCGTCGAGCTGCTCTTCGGAGAGCTCCTGCGACTCCAGGTACTCCATCAGGAGCTCCTCGTCCTCGCAGCCGTCCATCACCCCGTCCTTCAGCCGCTGGCACCATTCGCTCTCCGGCTGCAGGATGGTGCGCGCCACGCTGGAGAAGCCGGAGCCGCTCTGGTCGGGCAGCAGCACGGGCACGCACTGGTCGCCCAGGCTCTCGCGCAGGGCCTGCACGATCTCGTCGAAGTCCGCGTTGTCGCCGTCGAGGTGGGTGATGACGATCGCACGCGCGCGACCGTATTCGGCCGCCTCCCTCAGCTTGGTGCGCAGGTTGTACGTCGCGCCGCTGGAGCAGCTCGCCACCCCCACGATCAGGTCCGCCCCGAAGAGAGCGGACTGCACCTCGGCGTGGAATTCGGGGTAGCCGGGCGTGTCGAGCAAGGTCCAGGTCAGCCCCCCCCACTCCGCCCAGACCGAGTGCAGCTGCAGGGTGTGCTGGCGGTCCTGTTCCTCGGGTTCGGTGTCGGAGATCGAAGTCTTGTCCGCAACCGAGCCCTTGCGCGCTGAGGCCCCCGTCAGGTGGGCGAGGGCGTCGACCAGGGTCGTCTTGCCCGCGGAGGGGTGACCGACGAAGGCGAGGTTTCTGATCGGAGAATGGGCGGTCATGGTGGGTGGCCGGCGGGGGGATGAAAAGGGCGGCCCATCCTACTAGGCGACCGCGCCCCCGTCATGGGACGACTGGGAGGGATCGTGCACCCGCCTCCACGGAGGGCGGTGCGCAGATGTACGTAGGGTTGCAGCGGCGGGCCGCTGCTCGCTCAGCGCTCCCCTGGCGCGTGGACGATCACCTCGACCCGGCGGTTCTTGGCCTTGTCCTTGACGGACTTGCCCGCCGCCACCGGCCGGTGGGGCCCGTGGCCTACGACCACGAAGCGCTCGTCGCTGATCTTGCCCTTCGTCACCAGGCAGTCGTGCACCGCCCGCGCCCGCGCCCAGGAGAGGTCGCGGTTGGTGGTGAACTTGGACTTCTTGATCGGGTCGGTGTCGGTGTGCCCCTCAACGTGGAAGACGGTGTCGCTGGCGAACTCGCTCTTCATGCGCCTCGCCAGGACCATCAGGGCCTCGATCCCCTTGGGGGTCAGGTTGGCCTTCCCGGAGGCGAAGGTCACCGCCGAGGGCACGGAGAAGACCACGTGGTCCCCGCGCAACCCGTAGCCGATCCCCGCGGCGTCCAGGTCTCCAAAGCGACGCGACTCGGGGTTCACCGAGGCGGGTTCGGGGCGGGCTTGCAGGTGGGCGGCGGTCTCCTCCAGGGTGGCCTGAAGTCGATCGCGGTCGTTGCGGACCCGACCGAGCTCGCCGGCCAGGGCGGCGTTGTCGGCCTCGAGGTCGGCGATCTCACGGTTGCGCTCCTCGAGGGAGGTGCGCAGGGCCTGGCTCGATGCACACCCGGTGAGGAGGGAGGCCGCCACGGCCAACGCGGCGGCGATTGCGATGCGGGAAACGGTCATGCCTTGCCCCTCTTGCAGGATCGGTCCGCCCCCCGAGCGAAGCCCCGCGCCCGCCGGGTGGTCCCGGCCCCCGAACGCGGCTCACGGCCAGAGGGCCCACACATGATCCCAATGCAGGAGCACGATTCCAATGCCCAATGCCAGGAAGGGACCGAAGGGCAGGTAGCGCCCCGCGATGCGGGCCACCCTGATGGAGCGACCGAGGCGATCGCGGCGGCCCCGTGCGCGGGCCCGCGCGCGGGTCAGCCACAGGAAGCGCAGCATGTTTCCGACGCCGAAGACCGAGGCGCACACCGCCGCGATCATCAACGCCAGGCCCGCGCCCCCGGGGCCGATGAACCCGCCCCCGGCCGCGAGCAGCTTGACGTCGCCGAAGCCCATCGCCTCGGTCCGGTACATGCGCGATCCGGCCCAGCCGATGATCCAGAGCGCCCCACCCCCCACGGCCATCCCCGCCAAGCCCCCCAGGAGGGCGCCGATCGAGTCCACCCCGGTATCCGGGGACAAGAGTAGCGCCAGAGAGGTGTCGGCGTGCAAGGCCGGCACCAGGAGGCAGGCGATCGGCGCCGCGATCATCCCGCCGATCGACACCTCGTCGGGGATCTCGAAGCAGGCGAAGTCGACCATCGTCGCCACCAGGAGCGCGGAGAGCACGATCGACCAGGTCAGCCACAGGGCGGGGCTGGCGACCCCCGCGGTGGTGATGGCGTGGAACCAGAGGGCGGCGTTGCCCGCCTCGACCAGCGGATAACGCGCCGTGATCGCCTCCCCGCAGTGACGGCAGCGCCCGCGCTGGAGGAGCCACGAGAGCAGGGGGACGTTCTCCTTCCAGGAGAGGGTGGCGCGGCACTTCGGACAGCGCGATCGGCGGGGACGGTTGACCGACTCCCCCTCCAGCGGCAGACGGTGGATGCAGACGTTCAGGAAGGAGCCGACGAAGAGCCCCATGACCGTCCACCAGACGGTCGCCAGGGCGGGGGGGAGATCGAAGGGCACTAGTCGGCGGCCTCCCAGTCGAGATCGACGAAGTCGACGAAGGGGGGATCCCAAGTCCCCCCCGGAAACACCTGGAGCTCGACCAGGACCCGCACGGGTCCGTTCTCCTCGAGGAGGGCCGGGTGGCTGGCGACCTCCTCCCTCGTCACGGGCCCAGTCGACGGAAGGAAGCCCACCGACCAGCGGCCGCCCCCGTGATGGCCGTCAGCACCGACGGTCCGCCAGCGATAGCGCTGGACGCGGGAGGGCACGGGAGAGCTGACCACCGCCAGGTGCAGGGGTTCCACGAGGGGATTCAGGCGCGGAGGATCCATGACGAGGTCCGGGAAGGAGGCCGCGGGATCGAGCTTGGGCCCTCCACCCTCCCCCAGGAGCCAGAGCTGCAGGGGCTCGTGGCGCACGTCCCCACTGGCCCGGATCCGACCTCCGGCGACCAAGAGCAGTGGGGTGTCCACCTGCAGCCGGCCGGTGATCGAGAGGTCTCCCCCGGCGATCAGGATCGTCCAATCCCATCCCTCCCGAGCGGCCCGTTCCAGGGCTTCGGAGAGGGTCTCCCCCTCTGCGAAGGGCCGGTCGGGATTCGCCGGCCCCACCCGTGGCGCGTCGTCGCCGATGGTGCGCGTGAGCTCCCCCTCGATCGCCAGTCTGCGCTGGGCGCGCAAGACCCTGAGACCGTGGCCGGGGGCGAAGCGAGCCTGGGCATCGGGGGGGACGTGGACGCTGATGCCGTGCTGGTCGCTGTCGGTCTGCGTGCCGCGCAGGGAGAGGAACTCATCATCCTGCTCCTGGTCCGACCCATCCCCGGCCGCCGCCGGATAGCGCACCTCCACCGCTCCGGTCCCCTCCCAGCGCGCCAGCCCATCCGCCCAGGGGACTTCCACGGTCGACCGATCGGTGGCGTCCAGGAAGGAGAAACGGGGCCGCCGAGCTCCGTCTCGCGGCGGCTTCACGACGATCACCTCGACCCGGGCCGAGCGCCAGGGCACGGGCACCGGGTTGCCGTGGAAGTCGGTCAGGGCGAGGTTCCGGATGCGATCGAGGGTCAGCTCGTAGCGGCCCGGGGTCAGCGCCTCGAGGGGGATGAGCTCGATCGTGCAGGCGTGCTGTTCGGGGTGTCGGTCCTCCGGGTGATTCTCGCGCAGGGAGGCTGCGAGGGGTATGCGGCTCTCCTGCGGCTCGCCCCGAGCGAGCGAGCGCAGGCGGAAGTCCTCTCCGCGCAGCGTCGAGGGGTCGAGGGGCTCCGCGCAGCGCAGGAGCAAGGGCTGCCAGGGAGACAGGGATCGCAGCTCGCGGGGGTCCACCACCAGCGGCCGCGCCCGGTCGGGAGAGACGTCATCGAAGACCGGACCGTGGCGCCCCTCCCCGATGGCGACCGTCTCGAAGGCCCAGCGGAATCCCCGCTCGAGGGGCGCCCCACCCTGGGCGCGCAGGCCGTCGAGGCTGGGGAAGCCGCGTGCCTGGAGCTGGTAGCGCGTCCCCGGTCGGTAACCACCGTCGGTCAGGTCGGGGGTCAGGACCGGAGCCGGAACGAAGCGCACCACCTGGCCGGAGACGATCCACTCCCCACGCGCCCGGGTCCCATCCTCGGCGGCGATCGCCAAGCTGGCCTCACTCACAGAGGTCGCGTCGACGGGGCTGGAGAAGGTCAGCACGATCTCCTCGTTGAGGTACAGACCCTGGGGGTCCCGAGGCCGGATCCCCTCCAAGGTCATGCGACGGGGATCCGGCCCGCTGTCGGCGCAGGCGCCCAGGCACGAGATCAGCGCGATGAGGGTCCGGGTGCGCACGCTCTTATTGAACCAAGTGAGGACCCCCATGTTGCAGCATCTCTCCCCGTCGGGAAGGAATCCCGGCCGCAATGCGACCGACCCGCCGCGACTGCCAGCGTCAGTCGCGACGGGTCGGCTCGAGCGCCCTACCCGCTCTTCAGGCGCCCTACGGCTCCCAGTCGAAGTGCACGCGGAGGAAGTCGAGTGCCGGCCTGAAGGTGGTCAGAT
>CAZDQL010000068.1:0-37353 GCA_964507325.1 uncultured Planctomycetaceae bacterium
GCTAGGTGCTCCAAGGGGTGCCGTCACCTCCCAGATCCCCTTGGTCCGGTGCATCGCGACTGCGAGGCCCGGGGACTGTGCGCGACCCGCCCCGTAGATGTACCATGGGTTTGCGATTCGAAGATCCGCGGTGATCTGGGTACCTGGCCCCACAGCCCGCTCCAACCGACTTGGAGGACGCCATGTACCGTGCTCTCGCACTGCCGCTCGCCGCGCTCGCGCTCGCCACACCTGCCCTCTCGCAGTGCCATCGCATCCAGCTCGTCCGCCCTGGAACGCCCCCTAGTGGCACGTACTTCGGCCACTCGGTCGCCATCGATGGAGACCTGGTGCTCGTAGGATCCTTGGGATCGGGCAAGGCCACGATCGTGAGGTTGTTCGATGCCGGCAGCGGGGCTCTGCGCGGCAAGCTCAAACCGCCCGCCGGGCAACACCCCGAGGGCTTCGGACGCAGCATCGCCTTGGATGGACCGCTCGCGGTCGTGGGTGCGGATGGAGGCTCCGGGGAGCTGCACCTGTTCACGGTTCCAGATTGCACCTGGCGCGGGAAGCTGGTGGTCCCTGGACTGACAGACGATTCCAGGTTCGGAACCAGCGTAGCGATCTCGGGGAGTCGAATCGTAGCGGGTGCGTGGAACCACGGGGTCCGCGGTGCGGCCTACCTCTTCGACACGGCCACCTCCAGCGCCCCGATCGAGCTGATCCCATCCCAAAAGGACATAGGGGGGGCGTTCGGATACTCCGTCGCGATCGATGACCGGTGGATCGTCGTGGGCGCTCCCCATGATCTAGCGGACTACCGCAACGGCGCGGCGTACGTCTTCGACGCTGCAACGGGCGACGAGTTGCGCCGCTTGACTCCATCCCAACCGTTCACGCCCAAGTACGGCGGGGCCGTTTCGATCGATTCAGGTCGCGTACTGATCGGAGGTGACAGTGCCGAGACCTACCTCTACGATCTGACTTCGGGGAAGGAGCTTGCCTGTCTCGGTCACCTCGGGCTCCACCCGAGCTGCGTGGGCATCTCGGGGAATCGAGCCTTGCTTGGAGGTAGTGATCGTGTCGTGGTCTTCGATCTGACCACGGGAGAGCGGATCTCCAGGATCACCGCCCCAAAGCCCGAATCGACCGGGTTCGGCTACTCGCTCGCGGTGGATGGTCGCCGTCTGGTGGTGGGAGCACCCTGGTGGCACGACGTTGGGGGCGCCGCATTCCTGATGGATCTGTGTGATCCAATCGGGACGAACTACTGCGGACCAGCGGTTCCCAACGCCTCGGGCAAGCCCGCCGAGATCGCGGCTCATGGCAGCGAGCAAGTGTCCTATGGGGATCTCCTGCTAATCGCGACTGACATGCCCTTCCTCCGCTTCGGGTGGTTTCTCGCCTCGACGACCCAAGGGTTCGTCCAGAATCCCCCGGGGAGCGCCGGCAACCTCTGTCTGGGAGGGAGCATCGTCCGACGGCTGGGCGGCGTGAAGCAGACGAACAAGCATGGGAGCTTCATCGAGCAAGTCGATCTGATCGAACTCGGAGCTCAGGCCGGTGAGACCTGGAACTTCCAAGCCTGGTTCAACGACGGCCCCATCCCCCCACCACTCACGGGCAACTTCACCGACGGCGTGAGCGTCGTCTTCCGGTGAGTGAGCCCACCGCTCAGGAGCGGAACGCCAACTCCAACGCGTCGCAGACCGGCCGATAGCCCAAGCGCTGATAGATCGAGTTCGAGGTCGGGTTGGCCAGGTCGGTGTAGAGGAAGCAGAAGCGCCGTCCTCCGTCGAGCTGGGCCTGGCTGAGGGCCGCCACGCAGGCGCTGGCGTAGCCGCGCGCGCGCAGCTCCGGCGGCGTGTAGACGAGGTTGATGCGCACGCCGTTCGGAGTGGGCGAGGTGGCGGCGGCCATGGAAACCGGCTCGCCATTATCCCAGAGACCCAGGGAACCGGAGGCGATCAGGCGATCGACGAGTCCACCCCTGTCTGGGTGGCGCGGGCCCTCGGGGTCGATGTCCTCCTGGAAAGCCGCGGTCCAGGCGATCGCGAGCGCGCGGTCCGCGACGGTGGCCAGGCGATAGTGCCCCGACGGCGGCGCGCTCGGGTGGGCTACCGACCTCAGCTCGTAGATGCGCAGCTCCCTCGCCGTCTCGGCGGTCAGTCCGCGGGGCCCGGCCCAGAGCTCGGCGGCCGCGCGGCACGGCTCGGGGGGACCCAGCATCCCCGGCAGCTCGGAATGCAAGGCCGCGATCTGCTCCAAGAGGGCGGGCAACGCCTCCATGGGCAGGCGCGTCATCCCCAGGTTGTGGGGCGGCGTGCGCCACGCGCAGCCGGTGACCGCGCCTCCCTCCTCCACCGTGATCAGGCTGATGGGGTCCCGATAGGGGTTGTTGCCCTCCCTCAGACTGCGGGCGATGCCGAGGAGCAGGTTGTTCTCCGCCTCGGCCGCGGCCAGCCAGGGTTCGGCGCGCCGCAGGAAGGCGGCCGCGTCGGCGTGAGAGACGATCTGCTTCACGGCTCCTCCTCGACTCGGACTCGCGCCCAGGCTATCCGGTGCGCTGGATCACCTGACCGATGGTGGAGAGGATCTCGGCGGACTCGAAGGGCTTCTCGAAGAAGCCGGCCGCCCCCATCGCCTCGGCGCTGGCGCGCAGCCGGGGATCCCTGCTGGCGGTCAGGAAGAGGAAGGGGATCTCCCGCGTCTCGTCGACCTCCTGCATGCGCTGGGCGATGTCGAGGCCGCTGCCCCCCGGCATCATGACGTCCAGGATGACGAGCTGGGGGTCGAACTTGCGCGCCGCGTCCATGGCCAGGACCGCGTCGTAGGCGTGGGCGACGTCGTAGCCGGCGGCCTCGAGACGGATCGTGAGGGCGCGCGAGATGTCGGGGTCGTCTTCGACGACGAGCACTCTGGACATGTCAGGTCTCTCGCTAGGGGGGAGTGGAGGTGGCGGCAGGCGGGTGAGCCTCGCGCGGTAGCCAGAAGGTGAAGCAGCTGCCCCGGCCCAGCTCGCTCTCGACCCAGATCTCGCCGCCGTGGACGCGCACGAGCTGGCGGCACAAGAAGAGGCCCAGGCCCAGCCCGCCAGAGGTCGACGAGTCCTCCTCCCGGGTCTGGTAGAGGCGTTCGAAGACGCGCCCGAGCGCCTCCGGCGGGATGCCACGGCCCTCGTCCCGGACGCGTACGCGCAGCGCGTCGCGCCGGGGGTGATCGTCGACGAGCACCTCGACCCGGCCGCCCGTGGGGGTGAACTTGATGGCGTTGGAGAGCAGGTTGGTGACCACCTGGAAGATGCGCTGCTCGTCGATCCAGGCGCTGGTGGACTCCAGCTCGCACTGCGCCGTCAAGCTGACCTCCTTGGCGGACGCCCGGTGGGCGATCGACGCGCGCGCGCGCTCCACCACGTCCCAGACGGAGAAGGAGCAGGGATTGATGGTGAGCTTGCCCGTGTCCAGACGACTGGCGTCCAGGATGTCGTTCATGCAGGTCACCATCTGATCGCAGTTGCGCTGGGCGACCTCGAGGAACTCGCGCTGGCGCTCCACCAACGGTCCCGCGATCCCGTCCATGACCAGGGCGATGAACTCCCGGGTGGCGGTCAACGGCGTCTTCAGCTCGTGGGACAGGGTGTGGTAGAAGCTCTGGATCTCCTCATTGCGCGCTCGCAGATCCTCGACCATCCCCTCCAGCTCCCGCCGGCGCTGGGCGAGCTGCATCTTCAGGCGCTGCTTCTCCACCGCGTTGCGGATCGAGCGCTCCAGAACGGAGGTCTTCAGCACTCCCTTGGGGAGGTAGTCGGCGAAGCCGGCCCGCATCGCCTCGGTGACCACCTGCTCGTCGCCTCGATCGGTGAGCAGGATGGCGGGCCCCTCCAATCCCTCGTCTCGCAACGTCCCGTAGATCTCGATGCCACTCCGCCCTCCCACCTGGAGGTCGATCAGGAGGACGTCGATCGACCGCTCCGCCAGTGCCGCGCGGGCAGCCCGCAGGTCGGAGCAGGCCGCGACCTTGGCGCGCCACTCCACCACCCGGCGCAGGAGTCGAGAGGTGTTCTGCAGGTGCTCGTGGCAGTCGTCCAGCAGGAGCACGTTCACCTGCTCACTGGCGTGGAGCCGGTGCAACCGCGTCTCGCTCAGGGCCGGGGGGGCCCCTTCTGCCGTGACCTTCGCGGGGTTCATCCGCTGTCTCGAATGGGGGCTGAAGGGTCTGTCGGCGGGGGACGGAGTCCCCCTTGAGGAGGGCTCGATCCCGGATGTCAGGCCTCTGTAATGTCTGTGATAATGCAGCTTTGTACTCCACGGAGCCGCGCCCCCTACCCGAAGCAGGACCATCCAGAGCGGGGCTGTGGGGCCCCGCCGGGACTTCGACCAGTCGACGGGGACGACGATGGAGTACACCCAAATCGACCAGCGCAGCGCGTCGGGGGCGATCGCCCTCGTGAGCAGCCGCGACCCTGGTCGCGCGGACTTCCCCTGCTACCGCGAGGCGGTCGAGTGCGTGGCGGCCACCGTCGAGGGTGCGCCGTTCACCGTGATCCTCGACCTGGCCGAGTTCGACGCGCCGCACCTGGCGGAGCTCTCGATCCTGGCGAATGCCGACCTGGGGCCGGTCCTGGTGGTCACCGACGCGAGCGATCCCGAGGAGGTCGCGACCCTGCGCCAGGCGGGTGCGGCGGGGCTCCTGCCCCCCACCCTGCTCGGCGCCGACGGGGCGCTGATCGAAGCCCTCGGGGAGCAGGCCCTGCGCGCCTGGGAGGCGAGTCGGGAGCCCGCTCCAGCCTCCTCCATCGACATGCCCTTCCGCGCCAACCTCGAGCGGCTGGTGCGCGACGCGCTGCACGAGTTCCGCACCCCCTTGACGACCCTGATGGTGTACGCGTCGATGCTCGCCGACCGGGTCTCCGGGGACCTGACCGGCTCCCAGGGGTGCTACGTGGACCACCTGGTGCGCTCCGGCAACCGCCTGGTCAGGGAGTTCGACGACCTGCGCGACACCATCCGGCTGGTGCTCGGGTCACTGGACGCCCAGCCCGGCCCCTGTCCGGTGGAGGAGATCCTGGACGCGGTCACGCGCACCCTGCCCGAGGGGCAACTGCCCCCGCACATCAAGCGCGAGACCCCGGGGATCGACCAGGTCGAGGTGTGGTGCGATGGAGAGCAGATCGGCAAGGCCCTGAGTCGCATCCTGGGCTTCGCGGAGAAGGTCAGCTCCGAGGGAGTGCTGCCGACCCTGACCGTGCGGCGCCAGGGCGAATGGGTGGAGCTCGCCGTTGAGTACGAGGGACTGCGGCCGACGGAGAGCGACCTCTGCATCGTGCGCGAGGGGATCGAGTGGTGTGAGGGATACTACAAGAGCGTCGCCAAGGTCTTCGGGTTGGGGATGGACCTGGCGATGCGCTTCATCGAACGCAACGGATCGAGGCTGGTGCTGGCGGAGCGCCCCTTCTCCGGGGGAGTGCTGAGCTTCGAGCTGCCCGCTGGAGAACCGCAGGCGGAGGGCCCGGGTCGATGATCGACGAAGCGGCGAGGGGGGGGCGCAGACCGAACCTCCAGGACGGGAAGCAGCCGCCCAAGGTGCTGCTCGTGGAGGACAACCGCCCCTTGAACGAGGCCCTGACCCAACACCTCGCCCTGGCGGGCCTCAAGGTGGTGAGCACCTACGACGGCTTCGAGGCCTACGAGCGATCCAGAACGGAGGACTTCGGGGTGATCGTGCTCGACCTCGGCTTGCCGGGCCTGCACGGCCTCGAGCTGATGCAACTGCTCGGCGGCCGCGAGGCTCGCTCGCGCTGCCCGATGATCGTTCTCACGGGCTTGGACGAGAACGCCTGCTCGCGGGCACTCCTGAGGGGCGCCTATCGGGTGCTGCGCAAGCCGGTGCGGCCCGAGGAGCTGACCGACTTGATCCACCTGCTCCTGGCCGAAGGACGGACGAAAGAGGCTAGCTGACGTGGTGTTCACTGACGACGCATTGGCATTCGCACACGTACTCGTGGTCGACGACGACGCGGCGCTGAACGCCGCCGTGGCCCGGGAGCTGGGGAACCGCGGCTTCCAGATCACCTCGGCCTTCGACGGGGACACCGCCCTGGAGCTCCTGCGCAACCGGGACTTCGACGCCGTGCTCCTGGACCTCGCCCTGCCGCGCTTGCACGGACTGGAGTTGCTGCAGCGGCTGCACGGTGAACAGGTCCCCCGTCACCCCCCCGTGGTGGTCTTCTCGGGGGACGAGGAATCCGAGCTGGCCCGCGCCCGGGCGATGGGACTCGATCACGTCCTGCGCAAGCCCGCCCCCATCGGACAGGTGGAGCACGCCCTGCTCGAGGCGATCGCGAACGCCGCCTGCGACTTCGGGGACATCCCCCGCCGCTCACGAGCGTCGGGGTAGCACGAAGCGCCCGGGGAGCAGGTCCCCGAGCTGCATCTCCTGACGCTCCCCGCCGCGGGCGACCGACAGGATGCGCAGGTCGGGGGCGAACTCCGCCAGGAACTGGCGGCAGGCCCCGCAGGGAGGGGTCGGCTCGTCGGTGTCGGTCGTGACCGCCAGGGCCACGAAGTCCCGCGCCCCCTCCGCCACCGCGCGCACGACGGCGGAGCGCTCGGCGCAGATCGTCAGCCCGAAGCTCGCGTTCTCCACGTTGGCGCCGGTGATGATGCGGCCGTCCGCGCAGAGCAGGGCGGCGCCCACCGGGAAGTGGGAGTAGGGGCAGTGGGCCCGTTCCATGGCCGCGCGGGCGGCCTCGACGAGCGCGTCGTCGTCGGTGCGCTCAGAAGGGGGAGTCATGCGCGAGAGCCTCGCGCCTGCCCTCCTCCGCGTCAACGGCCCCCTGTGTTCCGTTCAGCGGGGCCCACCCCTGGTAGGGCACCGCGTTGCGGGTGATGATCGCCCCCGTCTCAGGGCTCTCCCAGTCCTCGACCACCACCTGGACGCGCGCCCGGTGGCCCACCAGGTCCTGGGGTTCGACGTTCACGGTGCCGGTCGCGTCGAAGCCGAGGGCGGTCAGGATGCGCTTGGCGCGCGGCAGACCGCGGTCGCTCCACACCAGGGCGTCCCAGGCGCAGAGCTTCCCGGCGTAGTCCCCCTCGGTCACGACCAGGCGTAGCCCCCAGCGCTCGCTGCCGTCGCGGGTGTTGCCCCCGCGCACCTCCTCAACACGCACCGCGTAGGTCCCACTCGGGACGCAGGCGTAGTCGTGGTTCTCGTCCGACACTTCCGCAAAATCGACTTCCATCTTCAGCTCCTCACCGACCTCTCGCCGGCCGCGATCCGGCGCCGGCAGGGGGGAGACCGCGGCTCCGCGACTCCGGTTTCCCCCGCGGGAGGCTTTCTGCAGCGGACGCTGCGAACTATGCGGGGCAGACTGGTCTTCTCAGGAGGTGCCACATGCAGCGCGTTCTCACCGCGGCCTTGGCTCTGGTCCTCGCCCCCGTCGCCCACGGGGACGATCCGGAGATCGTCGTCCCGCACGTCCACGAGCACATCACGTCGGGGCTCGCCAACCGCGCCCCCTTTGCGCCCTACTACCTGACCGAGAGGATCCCTCACTACCAACAGGCCTACGCCGCCGCCGAGCTCGCCCAACTGGAGGGGCGGCCGATCACCGCCATCGGCTTCCGCGTCGCACCCTTGGACGGGGACGTGCTGGGAGGGGCCGTCTACCGGGACTTCGAGGTGCGCCTCTCGACGGGGACCGGACTGGTGGACAACCTGTCGACGGACCTCTTCGCCAACCCGGGGAGCGACGAGACGCTGGTGTGGGCGGGGGACTTCGTGCTCCCCGACCTGGAGGGAGATCAGGATCCCAACCCCTTCGACCTCAGGATCGACCTCCAGACCCCCTTCGACTACGGCGGCGGCGATCTTCTGCTGGACATCCGCACTTCCCAGCCCAACACCCGCGTCTTCTACTTGGGAGCCTCCGCCTTCGTGCTGGGAGAGAACGTGAGCCGCGCCTACGATCTCAACGGCACCATCATCATGGACACCCTCGGGCTGATGACGGGCTTCTGGTCGGGGGGAGAGGTGGGCTCGGTCTACTGCAGCCCCGCCAACCTGAATTCCACGGGGGAGCCAGCGATCATCGCCGGGTACGGCAGCGACGCGGTGGCGGCGGACAACCTGACCCTCGTCGCTGAGCAGATGCCCTCCCACCAGTTCGGCTACTTCCTCACGAGCCAGACCCAGGACTTCGTCGCCAATCCGGCGGGGAGCCAGGGGAATCTCTGCCTGGGGGGCACGATCGCGCGCTACGCCGCCCAGGTCCAGAGCACCGGCGCCGGTGGAACCTTCTGGCTGGCGATCGACCTGACTGCCATCCCCACCACTCCCCCGACCAGCGTGCTCCCCGGAGAGACCTGGAACTTCCAGGCCTGGTTCCGCGACGCGAATCCGACGAACACCTCCAACTTCACCGACGGGTTGGAGATCCTCTTCCAATAGGGCGCCCCGTCAGCACCAGGCTCTTCTTCGAGATCGAGAGGATGAAGGCGGTCACCGCCGAGGCGGAGATGCGCGAGTCCGCCCCGTAGCCGGCGTTGTCGCGGTTCGGCTGGTAGTAGAAGCTGCCGTCGGGGCATTGGGCGAGGACGAACCACCAGCGGTTGGCGTCCATCAGACTGCGGAAGCTGCCCTCCACCGTGTTGGCGGCCAGCGCCGCGTAGCCCATGCCCATCACCGGGGAGCCGTGGGTGTCGGGGAAGCTCTCCGGGTGCAGGCCGATCACCTTGGCGTGGGCCTTGGCGCGCTTCTGGTAGCGCGCCTCGCCGTAGGGACTGAGCCAGTTCGCGATCCCCGCCGCCCCCGTGCGCCCGTGATCCGCCCAGTCCTGCGCCCCCGCCGCCTGATCCTCGTACCACACGTAGCCGTTGGCGCCGGTGCCGCGCTCCAGGAAGGCGTAGGCGGCGTCGTGCCGCTCGCGGTCCACCTCGACGCCGCAGTGGCTCATCAGGGCCAGGGCCAGCGCGCCCTGTCCGGTCAGCATGCAGATCGGCCCGTACCCCTCGAAGCCGGGGTTGTGCCCCCAGCCGCCGTGGGAGTCGAGGGGGCCCTTGGGGTAGGCGCCCGGATGGGACTGCTTCACCTTGGGGTTGACCTGGGAGAGGTCGGTGTACTGGGACGACATCAGGAAGTCGCGGACCTCCTCCAGCTCGTCGAGCACCCACTTCTCCTTCGTGGCCAGGTAGTACTCGCTCATCACGATCGCGGCGGCCATGTAGCGCCAGTTGATCAACGACGAGCTGTCCTCGGCGTGGGTCGTCGCGGCGTGCATGCGCACGTTGCGCTCGACGGCGGGGAGGTAGCGGCGCTCACCGCTGGCGAGCAGGGCCAGGGGGGCGAAGGTGTCGTGGGGCGGACTGCCCCAGGAGCCGTTGTCGCGCTGCTGCTCGACCAGGTAGCGCAGCAGCTCGTCCAGGATGCGCTCGCTGCGGGCGCAGTCGGCGGGGAAGGTCTTGGCGAAGGCCCCGTAACGCGTGCCGACCGGGAGCTCGACCTCGAGGGACTCCTTCCCGCGCAAGAGGGAGAGCGCCAGACGCCCCTTCCCCTGCCCACCCTGGCAGGCCTCGAGAGCCCGCGCAAAGTCCTCGATCGGACCGCGCGGCCCGAACACCTGCATGCCGTAGCCGTTCCGGTGCTCGGTCCTGAAGGACCGGCCCGCCGCCCCCACGATCAGGTCGCCGACGCGCACCTTGCCCGCCGCTGGCGAGCCCTCGAAGACGTGCTTCACCAGGAGGTGCCGCGGCGCTTCCTCGGTGAGCTGCACCCGCAGTCCGGTCACCCCCAGGTTGTAGTACCACCCGTCCACCACGGCGTCGGGGCCGGAGCGCGCGCGCTGCTTCCAGGGGTTGCCGTCGGGGTGGTAGTGCACCTGGGCGGTGGCGCCGGAAGCGAGGAGCAGCAGCAGCAGGGAGGAGTGGTAGCGGAACACGGTGGGCCTGGCTTCAGAAGGGAGTGGACTCGCCGCGCAGGTGCTCGGCGAAGTAGGCGCGCACGCGGCGCGCGGTGTAGCGCTGGTGGGCGCCGGCGAAGTAGTGGGTGGCCCCGGGGATCACGAGCAGGTCGAAGGGCCGGTCCGCCTCGATCAGCGCTTCGACCATGCGCATCGTCACCGAGAAGGGGGCGTTCACGTCCGCCGTGCCGTGGATGATCAGCAGCTTGCCCTCCAGGTTCGCGGCCAGGGGGGCGTTCAACCCGGCGGCGTACCCCTCGGGATTCTCCTCCGGCAACCCCATGTACGGCTCGTTGATCGGCGCCGCCTCGGTCAGCTCGCCGGGCGCGATGGAGACGCCGACGTGGAAGACCTCCGGCGCGGTCAGCATGGCGCGCAGGGCGAAGTAACCGCCCCAGGAGCCGCCGCACACCCCGACCCGCTCGAGGTCGATCCAGGGGTGGCGCGCGCCGAGCTGCCGCAGGGTCGCCGCGTGGTCGGGGATTTCGATCTGGCCGATGCGACCGTAGGAGGCGTCCTGGAAGGCCTTGCCGCGCTCGGTCGTGCCGCGCGGGTCGACGATGACGGTCACGAACCCCATCTGGGCCATCGCTCGGGCGTTGCGGGCGAGGTGCGAGGTCCTCTGCTCGAAGTCGGTGGGCACCGCGGTGATGAAGGGACCCGAGTAGACGTAGTCGATGATCGGGTAGCGCCGGTCGGGGTCGAAGAAGCGGGGCTTGAAGAGCACGCCGTGGAGCTCCGTCTTCCCGTCCGCCGCCGAGACGGTGAAGGGTTCGGGCGGAGTCCAGCCCAGCTCCTCCAGCCGCGAGACGTCCGCCTCCGCCAGGGTGCAGATCCGCTTCCCCTCGACGTCGCGCAGCTCGCTCGACGGAGGCCGATCGAGGCTCGAGTGGACGTCGACGAAGTAGCGCATCGAGGGCGAGAGGTCGACCTCGTGCTCCCCGACCGCCTCGGTCAGACGCACCAGCTCTCCCCCAGCGAGCGGGGCGCGGTAGAGGTGGGTGTCGTAGAGGCGCTCCTCCGCGTTGGCCATGACGTAGACGCGACCCCGCTCGGCATCCACGCCGACGATGCGCTGCACGGGGAAGGCCCCCTCGGTCACGCGGGCGATCAGGTCGCCGTCGTAGTCGTGGTGGTAGACGTGCCGCCAGCCGTCGCGCTCGGAGAGCCACAGGAAGCCCTCGCCCCCCTCGAGCGGCCGGAAGTACTCGCGCCAACCGCCGGTGACGAAGTCGAGCCCGCCGACGAAGGTCTCCTGGCGGTCGGTCAGGACGATGCGGCTCGCGCCGGTCGCGGGGTCGGCGGCCATCAGGTCGAGGCGGTCGGCGGGGCGGCTGAGGCGCAGGAAGAGGAGCTCTTCCCCCCCCTCCCGCCAGCCCAGGAGGAAGACGTAGAGGTCCTCCTCGGACCCCAGGTCGACCACCGTCCGCTCCCCGCCGGGCAGGTGGAAGACGACCAGCTCCTGCTCGGGGAAGGCGGTCCCCGCCTTCTGGTAGGGCGCGAGCTCGTAGGTCTCGACCGCCTCGCGGTACTCGACCACCGGCAGGCGGTGGACGTCGCGGGCGTCGAGCCGCTGGGCGCAGTAGGCGCTTCCGTCCGGCGACCAGCCCTCGGGGCCGGCCAGCCAGTAGACGTCCTCCCCCTCGTCGGCGGTCAGGTGCAGCGGAGCCTCGATCCCCTCGCCGCTGGCGACGAGCGCCCCGTCGGCGTGGGTCACGCGGCGATCGCCCAGGGGGGCGGAGAAGACCCCGGCCACTCGGCGCTCGTCGGGCGCCGCCTCCCGATCGCGGTCCTCCCGCGTGGCCCTGCGCGGCTCGCCCTCCTGCGGATCGACGAACATCACCCGCGCCCCGACTCGGTAGCGGAAGCAGGACCCGTCCGCGAGCCAGCGCGGTCGGACCTTCCCTCCCCGGACGAGGTTGTGGGCGGTCAGGTAGCGCTCGTAGAGCGCCTCGCGCTCCTCGTAGGAGGGCTCCTGGGCGCTGGCGATCGCGCAGCCGGCGAAGAGCATCAAGGCGCACTTCATGGGGGGCTCCTGCTGGAGGGGGGACGGGAACGCCCGGCCAGTATGCGTGCCGATGCGCCGCGGGCGATCGCGATTACCTGGGCCTTGCGGGTCGGCACCCCGCGCCCTCTACACTGGCCTCCGTCGATGTCCATCCACCTGCGAGCCGGTGTCCTGTTCCTGCTCCTCGCCGCCTGCGGCCCAGCGCCCGTGGCTCCCCCACCGGCGGCCTGCGACCTCCTCTTGATCTCCCTCGACACCTGCCGCGCCGACGCCCTCACCTTCGACGACCCGGAGCGCGCCCCGCACCTGACCGCCCTCGCCGAGCGGGGCGTCGTCTTCGAGCAGGCGATCGCCGGTTCGAGCTGGACCCTGCCGAGCCACGTGGAGCTGGTCACCGGCCTGCCGCCGATCCTGCACGGGGTGCACGACGACCACCTGGCGATCGATCCGCGGCATCGGACGCTGGGCGAGCACCTCGACGAGCGCGGCGCCCGCACCGTGGGTGTCTGGAGCGGCTGGTACCTCGCTCCCGCCTACGGCTTCGACCGCGGCTTCGACCGCTACCTCAGCGCCCTGCCCTCCGACCCCGACGCGGATCGCGACCTGGCGGCGGCGCTGAGCCGCGGGGGGAGCGCGGCGCAGTGGGCGGGGGACCTGCGCGGCGCCGCCAGCCATCGGGCGGTGACGAGCGAGCGGGTGGTCGACCTGGCGTTGGAGGCCCTCGACGAGGCGCAGGAGGGGGAGCCCCTGGCGCTCTTCCTGCACCTCTTCGACCCCCACCACGACTTCGTCCCGCCGCCCCCCTTCGACACCCGCTTCGACCCCGACTACGCCGGAGACCTGGACGGCCGCGACTACTGGAGCAACCCGTGCATCGTCGATCCGCGCAGCGGCCAGCGCGTCGTCGGCGAGCGCGACCTCGAGCACCTGCGCGCGCTCTACGCCGGGGAGATCGCGTGGTGCGACCACCAGCTCGGGCGGTTGATCGACGCGTTGGCGATTGCGGGCCGCTTGGAGCGCACCCTGATCGTCGTCACCTCCGACCACGGCGAGGAGTTCTTCGAGCACGGCAACCGCGGCCACCGCCAGACCCTCTACGACGAGAGCCTGCTCGTGCCCTTGCTCGTCGTCCCCCCACTGCCCGCCGAAGGCCCCGATCGCGCGCGCCGCGGCAGCCGCGTCGCGGAGCAGGTGCGGCTAGCGGACATCGCGCCGACGGTCCTCGACTACGCAGGGGGTGCGGGCGAGGCCTCCTCCACTCTCTGGGGGCAGTCCCTCCGGCCGGAGATCGAAGGCGCAGCCCTCGACTCGCGCCCCGCCGTCGTCTGCCTGGCGATGCCCGGCGCGACCTCCCGCTGGCTCGAGGCGGTGCGCACCCCCGAGGGGAAGCTGGTGCGGCGCATCCTGCTGGACGAAGACGGCGCGCCGATCGAGGTGGAGGACGTGGAGTGGTTCGACTTGCGCGCCGATCCGGGGGAGACGCGCAACCCTTCAGCGGAGGACCTCTCCCGCGTGCGAGCCGCCTGGGTAGCCGCGGAGGCTCTGGGGCAGGACCTGCGGCGCTTCGCGAACGACCTGCCCCGCTCCCCCCTCTCCCGCCGCACCACCGGCGTGCGCGCAGTGTTCGCCAGCGAGTTGCAGGCCCTCGGCTACGCCGGCGGCGGAGGGGGCGGGCATCCGCCCCTGACTTGGCCGGGCGAGCCCCTCGAGGCGCTTTCCCTTCCCGAGACCGCCCTCCGACGGTAGCGGCCGGATCCGTACACGTTCCCTGCGAAGATCCCCACCCTTCTCCCGTAGCAGCGCTCCCCGATCTCCCCAGCCCCACGATCCCCATGCTCCAAGTCATCGACCTGGTCAAGGTCTACCCCGGTCCCGTCGCCGCCCTCCAGGGCGTCAGTCTCGAAGTCTACGAAGGGCTCTTCGGCCTGCTCGGGCCCAACGGGGCGGGGAAGACCACCCTGATGAAGATCGTCGCGGGGCTGCTCGAGCCCACCTCCGGGCGGGTGGAGGTGGATGGCATCGACGTCATCGCCAAGCCCCAGGAGGCGTGGAAGCGGCTCGGGTACCTGCCCCAGGACTTTGGCTTCTACCCGCACCTCACGGGGCGCGCGATGCTGAAGCACCTGCTCTCCCTCAAGGGGGTGCGCGCCAAGGGTGGGCTCGGACGGCTTGCGGACCGCCTGCTCGAGCGGGTCAACATGACCTTCGCCGCCAAGCGCAAGGTGAAGGAGTACTCCGGCGGGATGCGCCAGCGCCTCGGCATCGCCCAGGCGTTGGCGGGGGATCCGCGGCTGGTGATCGTCGACGAGCCCACGGCGGGGCTCGATCCGGAGGAGCGGTTGCGCTTCTACCACCTGCTGGCGGAGCTGGCGGAAGAGCGCATCGTGCTGCTCTCCACCCACATCGTGGAGGACGTGGCGGTCCTCTGCCCGCGCTTCGCGGTGATCCGCGACGGCGCCCTGGTGGCGCGCACCACTCCCACCGACGCGCGCGCCGACCTGGCGGGGAAGGTCTTCGAGGGACGGCTGAAGCGTGAGGAGCTCGAGCCCCTCGAGCGGCGCGCCACGGTCCTCAAGGCGATGATGCTGGAGGGGGTCCTGCGCGTGCGCATCTACGATCCTGAAGGGAACGCCCCGGCGGAGTTCGAGGCGGTCGAACCCACCCTGGAGGACGCCTACCTGGCCTTGATGCGCAGCAACGGCGACGCCTTCGAAGCCCCCGAGGTGGACGCGACCGCCCAGGAGGTGCAGGCGTGAGCCCGCGGCGGCTCCTGGCCACCGCGCGCCTGGACCTCCTCCACAACCTGCGCCGGCCCCTCTTCTGGATCTGGCTCCTGATCCTGGTCCTGACCTCCTGGGGGCTGTCGACGGGGGACATGCGCATCCAGTCGGGGGACTCCGACGTCGGCGGGTTGAAGACCCACATCACCTCCGAGTTCGCCTTGGCGCTGATCTTCGCGGCGCTGGTGCCCCTCTTCCACGCCTTCTTCATCGCGGTGGCGGCGGGGATGAGCGTCTTGCGCGACGAAGAGCTCGCGGTGGGCGAGGTTCTGCACGCCACGCCCCTCAAGCCCTCCGAGTACGTCTGGGGCAAGTTCCTAGCGGCGCTCATCTCCTTCGTCGCCATGCTCGCCGTGCACGGAGCCCTGGCGGCCTTCTTCAATCACCTGGTCACCGGCGCCTCGCAGGCGGACTACGTGGGCCCCTTCCTGCTCGCGAACTACCTGCGGCCGGCCCTGGTCTTCGGTCTGCCGCTGGTGGTCTTCTTGGCGGGCACCAGCTTTTACGTCGGCAGCCGCTTCCGCCGGCCGATCCTGGTCTTCTTCCTGCCGGTGGCGATGCTCTTCCTGTGCGCCTTCTTCCTGTGGAGTTGGTCGCCGAGCTGGCTGCCCCACGCCTACAACCGCCTCTTGATGCTCGTCGACCCGGGGGGATTCCGCTGGCTGATGGAGACCTGGCTCGACACCGACCGGGGTGCCGCGTTCTACAACACCCAGGCGATCCCCTACGACACCCCCTTCCTCGTCAGCCGCGCCCTGTTCGTGCTGCTCGGCATCGTGCCCGTGTGGCTCGCGGCGCGGCACTTCGCGAAGAACCTGCGCGGGGTGCAGCGCCGGGTGTCGGGGGCCACGCTGCCCGAGCCGACTCCCACCGAGACCGCTCCCGTCACTCCCGCCGCCTTGGGAGCGCTGGGGATGCGCTCCAAGCGCCCCGGATTCCTGAGGGGACTGCTGGCGATCACCCGCGTCGAGTTCCGCGAGCTCCTGGCCTCGCCGGGGCTGTACCTCTTCGTGCCACTGATCGTCTTGGAGACGGTGGTCAACACGCTCTTCATGAACGGGCCCTTCGAGACCCCGGTGCTGCTCACCTCGGGGGTCCTGGCGGTGGGCGGGGTGGGCTGGCTCGCCGCCCTGGTGTGCCTGCTCCTGCTCTTCTACACCGTCGAGTCGCTGCGCCGGGAGGAGGGGACGGCCCTGGCCCAGATCCACCACGCGACGCCGGTGCGCACCTCGTCGATCCTCTTCGGCAAGGCGCTGGCGAATTCCCTGGTGGGGGTGGTGGTGATCGGTCTCACCATGTTGACCGACCTGATCATCCTGGTGGCGAGGGGCGAGGCGCCGGCGGACCCGATCCCCTTCCTCCTGGTGTGGTGCGTGCTGCTCTTGCCCACATTCCTGGCGTGGAGCAGCTTCGTGGCGCTGCTCTACTCGCTGGTGCGCAACCGCTACACGACCTACGCCCTGGCGCTGGGGGCGTTCATGTGGACCAGCTACCAGGACGAGACGGGAGGGTTGTCGTGGGTCTGGAACTGGCCCCTGTGGAATGCGCTGCAGTGGAGCGACATGGGGGTCTTCGAGTTGATCCGCGGGGAGCTGCTCCTGAACCGGATCATGGTCGTGGTCGTGGCCGTTCTCTTCACGGTGGCGACGGTCCAGTTCTTCGGTCGCCGCCAGCGGGACGCCACCAACACCCTCTTGCGCCTGCGCCCCAAACCTGTGGCGCGGAGGGCGCTCCTGCTCGCGCCGCTGTGGGTGCCGGTCCTGGTGCTGGGCGGGATCCTCGACGCACGCATCGACTCCGGGTTCCAGGGGGAGGAGCTCGAGAAGGCGACCCACGACTACTGGCGCAAGAACGTGGCCACCTGGCTCGACGCGCCGGAGCCGGACCTGGTGGGAGCGGACTTCGAGCTGGAGCTCTTCCCCGAGCGGCGCGCCTTCGAGGTGCGCGGCACCTTCCGCCTGCGCAACGAGACCGATGAGGCGCTGGCGGTGCTGCCCCTGACCCGCGGCTTCGGCTGGCGTCGTCCCGACTCCCTGCCGCCGCCGGAGGAGGGCGAGGGGGATGGACCCCTCTGGACCTTCGCCGGGCAGGAGCACGAGCCGGAGGACGCCGCGGGGTTGATCCTCTTCCGCCCCGAAGAGCCGCTGGCGACCGGCGAGGAGGTGGAGATCGGCTTCCACCACTCCGGAGAGGTGCCCTTCGGCGCGACCCGCGGGGGCGGCGGAGCGGGCCAGTTCATCGTCCCCGGTGGGGTGGTGCTGCACAGCTTCTCCCCCTCCTTCGTGCCGGTGATCGGGTTCCAGGAGGGGATCGGCGTCGACGAGGACAACGCCTGGGATCCGAAGCAGTACGACGAGAGCTTCTTCGAGGGGGACACCCCCTCACTGTTCGGAACCGCGGGGCGTCCCTACCCGGTGCGCTCCAAGGTCACCGCTCCCGCGGAGTACACCATCAACTGCGTCGGCACCCTCACGAGCGACGAAGTGGTCGACGGCCGTCGCACGGTGGTCTGGGAGACGGACGAGCCGGTGCGCTTCTTCAACGTCGTCGCCGGTCGCTGGGCGGTGGCGCGGGGGGAGCAGGGGACGGCCCTCTACTACCACCCCGAGCACGACTACAACGTGCCGGCGATGGTGGAGGCGCTGGACGCGGCGCGGGAGCACTACTCCCGCTGGTTCCACCCCTACCCCTGGAACGAGCTGAAGATCTCCCAGTTCCCCGGGCTCGGGGCCTACGCCCAGGGCTTCCCCACCAACATCACCTTCTCGGAGGCGATCGGATTCCTGACCGAGGACGAGGAGGACGTGGCGGACGCCCCCTTCCTGGTGACCGCCCACGAGTCGGCGCACCAGTGGTGGGGCAACATGCTCTGCCCCGGCCGCGGTCCGGGTGGGAACCTGCTCTCGGAGGGGATGGCGCACTTCTCGACCCTGCTGCTCTTCGAAGAGGTGCGCGGTCTCGAGGCGCGCATCGAGTTCGCGCGGCGCATCGAGGACCAGTACGGCGACCAGCGCGTGGCGGACTCGGAGCGCGCCCTGGTGTGGATCACCGGCGACCGTCCGGGCGACACGACGGTCACCTACGACAAGGCAGGTTGGGTCTTCTGGATGCTCTCGAACCAGATCGGCCGTGAGCGCTGCCTCGAGGGGATGTCGAGCTTCATGACCCACTACCTCCACGACCGCGACCACCCCGTGCTGCAGGACTTCCTGGCGCACATGCGCCCCTTCGCCCCGGACGAGGAGGCCTACGACGCCTTCGTCGAGCAGTGGTTCCACGAGGTGGTCCTACCCGAGTTCCGCTTGGAGGAGGTGCAGAGGGTGGAGAGCGCCGGCGGCTGGGAGGTGACCCTGAACCTCACCAACGCGGGCACGGGCGACGTCACTGTGGAGGTGGCCGCCGTGCGCGGCGAACGCTTCCCCGACGAGGACGCCGAGGACCCCGAGCCCTACCACGAGGCGCGCACCTCCGTCTCCCTGGGGGCGGAGGAGACGCAGGAGATCCGCATCGAGTGCGACTTCGAGCCCCAGCGGGTGGTGGTCGACCCGGACGCGCTGGTCTTGATGCTGCGCAGGCAGAAGGCGGAGCACGACCTCGAAGCGAAGAAGACCGGCGTGAGCTTCCTGTGACGGGGCGTCCCTCGCCGCCGACTCAGCGCTCCAACCGCACCCGCGCCCGTACGCCATCCTCCTCGAAGGTGACCCCGAGCTCGGCGCCGCGCAGAGCCTCCACCGCCGGCGGCAGCAGGGGACCCTCTTTGCGCGGAGCTCCCGGGTGTCCGAAGAGGTTCGTGGTCGTGCAGCCCCACTCCTCGTCCCAGCGGTACTCGCCGCCGTCGGGGCAGCGCAGCTCGACGCCCCAGCGTTGGGTGTGGAAGGCGACCGGGTCCCGTCCGGGGACCAGGCGCCGCCACTCGTCGAGGATCGGGAGCGCCCGCCAGGCGCCGCGCTGGCGGTCGCGGCGCCACTCGCGACCGAAGAGCGCGCCGAGGACGAGGGGGAACTTGCCCCCCAGGCGCAGGGCGGCGCTCTCCCCGAGCCAGGCGGGTGCGTCGTACTCGGGCGCCTCACCCTTCGCCCGCGCGGCGCGGCGCTCGATCTCGCCGTGGATGACGTCCTCCCGCAGGGTGACGAGCAGCGCGTCGGCGAAGCTCGCGTAGTAGAACGCCAGGGGCTGGTCCGCCAGCGCCGTGAGGCCGTCGGGAACCATCGCCACGTAGCTGCGCCCGGCGTGCTCGCGGGTCTCGTAGCGCACCAGGCCCGGCGCGCTGCCCTCGATGAAGGAGCGCACCCCCGCCAGGAAGACCGTCAACCGCATCGGGTCGACGCTGGGCACTCGCAGGGCGATCGGCAGGCGATACATATTGCGCTCGAGGAAGCGCTCCGGCTCCTCGGCCGCGGCCATCTCCGCCCACAGCTCGGGGTCGTCCTCGACGACGATCGACACGTCGTCACCGAGCCACGCCAGGGGGTGGGCCAGGTCCTTCAAGACGATGCTGGAGAAGACGTTGGCGGCCTCCTTGTACAGCTCCGACTCGCGACCCAGGGCGAGGGCGAAGTGCAGGACACTCCCCGCGTGCGGATCCCCGTCGGTGGGCGCGAGCTCTGCCCCGCGGGTGAGGTCGATCAGGTCGCGGTACTCGCTGCGCACGATCAGCGGGCGCACCGTCATGTCGAGCTCCAACCGATCGTCGCGCACGACCAGGCGCGCGGCGACGGGATCGAGCACCTCCCGCCACAGGTTCTCGTAGCGGCGGCGAAAGCGGTCGTAGTGGGTCTTCTCGGCGTAGGTGACGTATTCGATCGGGAGCTCGCCGATCGGCGTCAGGAAGTTGGGCGTGCCGTAGATCTCGGAGCGCAGCCCCCCATCGGCGCGCACGAGGCGCCCCTCCCCGGGGATCGGCAGGCGCTCGAGCACGACCCCGTCCCGCGGCAGCATGCCGCGCAGCTCGAGTTCGAGGTCCGCCGCCGCGCGGTTGGCCATCAGGGCCGCGGCGCGCGTGCGCCGCGAGGCGCCGATGCGCCAGCGGGGGCTCCCCCAGCGCCGGATGGTGGCGTCGGTGAGGACCAGAAAGGCGTCCTCCTCCCCTTCGTCGAGGCGGTAGCGGTCGCGAAAGTAGAGGTACTCGGGCGCGCTGGTGAGCGCGGGGACAAGTCCCTCTCGCACCGCCCCCAGGCGCTCGAGCTGGGCCAGGGAGTTGGTCACCACCACGTCGTCGCCGAGGCGCGCCAGGTAGCTCGAGATCGAGCGGTCGTCGGTGACTCGTCCGCGGTACGAGAGCCCGCCGGCCACTCCCTCCACCGCGCGCGCTCCAGCGGCGCGCCCCGACTCCTCGATGCGCGCGGCGAGCATCGCCTCCAGCATCTCCACCCGTTCGCCGGCGAAGATCAGGGCCACGTCACTGCCGGTGCGCAGGTAGGGGTCGCCGCCGGTGGCGGCCACGCGGGTCACGAGCTCCGACCCGAAGGCGCGCGCGAAGTTGTCCAGCGGCAGGGCGAGCTGCCGCTCGTAGCGCGCCTGGGTGGCGGCGTCCTCCGAGCTGGCGTCGAGGAGCTCCAGCACCGGCGCCCCGTTGGCGCGCAGCTCGTCGAGCACCGTCACCAGGGACGCGAAGCTCGGGAGGAAGACCGCGTGCTGATCGATCGGCAGGTGATGCGCGAGGGCATCGAGGCGCGGGTCGAGCCCCGCCACCAGAGGCTTCCAGTCGATCTCGGGGGTGGTGATCCCCTCCAGGGTCTCCAGGGGCGTCATCTCCCCCGATCCCCCCCCGGTCTCGATCACGTCGTCGAGGGCCAGGTTCTCCGCCAGGGCGCGCCCACCGGTGAAGAGGTCGTAGGTGCGCTCGACCTCCATGCGGCGACCGTGGAAGCCGCGCAGGCTGCGGTCGTCGTCGAAGGGTGGCCGCTCGAGCCCCAGCTCGTCGAGGGCGCGCGCGGTCTGATCGGCGCGGAAGCGGAACCAGGCCGCACCGGGCAGGTCGTGGCGGTGGCGCCAGGTGTAGTGCAGGTAGCGGTTCTCGAGGAAGTCGCCGCGGCCGTCGGCCTCTCCCCCCCCGAGGGTCGCCCGGAAGCGATGGCGGGTCGAGCCCGTGCCGTCGGTGCGCGGCACCCACAGCTCGCCCCGCACCTCGCTTCCGGGGGCGGCGCGCATGGAGACCTCTAGGCTCCCGAGCCGCAGGTCCTCGTCTCCCCAGGGCCGGAGGTAGGGCACCCCCAGGTAGGCCTCGACCGCCCCCTCGCAGCGCACGTCGGGCTGGGGCCAGCCGCGCAGCTCCCAGGAGCCGAAGAGGCGCTCGAGGGCGGGCTTCTCACCCTCCACGAAGGCGAGCTCATCGATGGTGAGGGTGCGGTAGACGTCCTGGGCGGCGGCGATCGGGGTGGCCAGGCCGAGGGTGACGAGGGCGGTTATCAGGCGCATCGGGTCCTCCTGTGGACTCCTGGAGTATCGCGCCGGGGGGGACTCCATCCCCTCGATCGTGTGGAGCGAATCGATAAGCCCTGCTTCACGAACCGGTAGGAGGATCCCCCGCTAGCAGGGGGGTCAGCTCGGCCCCCGCGGCCGCCGTGCCCTGGCCGGTGGCGGCGGCGAAGACCCGCCGCAGGTTGCCCCCGAGCACCGCTTGCACTCCCTGGCGATCGAGCCCGCGCTCGAGGAGGCCCTCCGCCAGGAGCGGGTACCCGGAGGCGTCCTCGAGCCCCGCCGGCCGGCGCTGGATGCCGTCGAAGTCGGAGCCGATCCCGACCTGCTCCACCCCGGCGATCTCCACGGCGTGCATCACGTGGTCGAGCACCCGCTCCAGGGGCAGGGGGGCGACCGCGGCCTGCAGGTGGTCCGCCTGGGCGAAGAAGAGTGCCGCGCCCTCCTCCGCCTCGATGGCGCGGTAGGCGTCCGTCTGGCGCGCGCGGTCGTCGACCTCCCGCTCGGCGGCGTCGAGGAAGGGCGTGCAGAAGACGATCCCCACCACGCCCCCCGCCCGTGCCAGGGCGCGCAGCTGGTCGTCGGAGAGGTTGCGCGGGTGGTCGTGCAGGGCGCGGCAACCGGAGTGGCTGGCGATTGCGGGTTGGGCGCCGAACTCGAGGGCGTCGTAGAAGGAGCGCTCGCCGGCGTGGGAGAGGTCGACCAGCATCCCGAGCTCGTTCATGCGCTCCACCACCGAGCGCCCGAAGGGGGACAAGCCGGGGGGAATGTCGGGGCCGGCGCCCGGCTGGCAGGAGCGCACCCAGGAGAGGTGCTCGTTCCAGACCAGGGTCATGACCCGCACGCCGCGCTCGAAGAACCACTCCAGCGTCTCGAGGCTCTCCTCGATCGAGTGGCCCCCTTCGATCCCCGCGATCGCGGCCACGCGGCCCGCCGCGCGCGCCTGCTCGAGGACCGCGTCGTTCCCAGCCCACTGGACGCGATCGGGGTGGCGCGCCAACAGGGCGTGGAATTCGGCCAGGAGGCGCGTGGTGCGCAGGCGCGCGCCTCCGAGCGAGGGATCGCGGAACCTGGGATCGGCCCAACAGGCGAGGACCACCGCCTCGAGCCCGCCGCGGCGTCCGCGGACGAGGTCCAGGTGGCCGGGGGTCTCGGTCCCCAGGTCGTGCCCCAGGTCGAGGGCGCGCTGGAGGGAGTCGGTGTGGGCGTCGAAGACGGGGAAGGGGCCCGGGGAGGAGCTGGAGGAGGGAGATGTGGCCATGCGGGGCGCACTGTAGTCTCTGGGCACCCTCGACACCGAGGCACCCTGGTGCGGACCTTCCTGATTCGAGGCGCGATCGCCGTGGTGGTCGCGTGGATCGTGATCGGCGTCTTGAGCCGTGGGGGGGGTGTGGATCCGGTCGCAGCCGCGCCCGCCCTCGAGGCGGGGATGGCCGGGGAGGAGGCGGTCCTCTCGGAGACGCGCGCGCGGGCGGACGAGGTGCGCGCTCCCCTCGGCGCGGGCGCCGCGGGTGAGCCCGCGGAGCCTACCGCTTCCCCCTGCGCATCGATCTCCGGCCGGGTCTTCCGCCGGGCCGTCACCTTCGTGCCCGAGGGGCTCGCTCCCCTCTGGGAGCGCCTGGACGCGGGCGAGATGCCGACCGACGAGGAGTTGCGAGCCTACGTGCGAGGCCCGTCGCCTCCTTGGTTGAGATCCACCGAGAGACCCGCCGTGGGGATCGAGGTCCGCCTGATGCAGCAGCATGCCCCTCCCGATCGGGAGCCGGTCGCCGTGGCGTTCACCGACCCCGCGGGGAGCTTCCACTTCGACGAGCTGCCTCCGGGGGGCTACGACCTGCGCCTCTTCCCCACCGTGGAGACGCCGGTCTTCGTCGTGGAGGACTCCCTCCTGGCCCGCCGGGTCGTCGTCGCTCGGGGGGAGGAGCGCAGCGTCGACTTCCCCCTGCCGGAGGGCGTCGTGACCGTCCGGGGTCGCGTCGTCGACTCCAGGGGTGCGCCGATCGCGGGAGCCGAGGTGCGGGTCCGGCCCTGCGGGGACCCGGAGCTCCACGGCGACGAGTTCTACGGCTCCCCCCGCCGCTGCCCCCCCCTGGTCGTCGAGACCGACGAGTGGGGTGGCTACGTCCTACGCGGATTCCAGCCCCTGACCCTCTTCGCCGCCATGCGCTTCATCGGCGACGGCGAGTGCACGCGCTCGATGGCGGTCCTCACCATCGCAGCCCCCGGCCGGGTGACGCGGCGGATCGTGGTGCCGCCCTTGACGCGTGCGGTGGAGGAGGACGCCCGGGAGTGGATCACCGAGCTGAGCGCCCTCCTCGCTCGGCTGGACCCCGCCCTCTACGGCGGGGACGAGACGGCCACCCCCTACCGCTGGGGCACGCGCCCCACCTTCCGCGGTGAGGAGATGCTGCTCCCCGACGTCGTGCTGCCGGAGGCCGCGACGCTGGCTGGCGTGGTCGTGGACGAGGGGGGAACCCGCTTGGGAGAGGCGCTCTTGAGGCCGAGGCGCGAGGGGGAAGAGACCGGCTCCCCCATTCCCTTGGTCCCCGGGCCGCTCCCCCACCTGGAGTGGACCGAGGCCGGCGCCAAGGGTGCCTTCGAGCTCCCCGGGCTCGACCCGGGGGACTACCGCTTCGAGGTCCTCTCCCCAGGCGATGGACAGGTGCGGGCCGCCGTCACCCCTCCGGTAGCGGCGGAGTCGGCGGTGCGGGTCGGGGACCTGCGGGTGGTGGTGCCCGGCGGGTAGGAGTCACTTCGGTGCCACCTCGACCCTGACCGAGTTCGAGGAGGTGTGGCGCTGCTCCGCCCCGCCGAAGAGCTGGGGGCGCATCGCGAGCAGCGGCTCGTGGAGGTGATGGTAGAGGGCGACCACCTCGTACTCGACGGCGACGCGGGTCAGCCAGTGATCGTCGAGGAAGACGGTCGCCTTGCGGCCGGAGACGACCACCAGAGCCCGCTTGCGGTTCGCCGCCTGCTCGGTGGTCAGCCGCAGCGCGAGCGTCTCGCCGTTGCGGTAGAGCAGGGTGGCCTCACTCAGGACCTCCTCCGCGTCCGAGCGGCAGTAGCGGACGATCAGGTCGAGTCCGAGATCCCACCCCTCACGGGCTCCCCTCGTCCGGGGGGGGTGGACCAGGGGTCCGATCGACCCGGCGGGGAGCGTGACCTCGAGGATCGCCGTCGGACGATCCGGTGTCGGCAGCTGGACGGCCTCGAGCCGGATCTGCGTCGGCGCGGATCGATCCGGATCCTGGTCCGGAGGAACCTGGATGCCGGTGATCACGGCCGAGAGGAGAATCACCATCGGTAGTCGCACGACTGGCTCCTCATCTTCGACACCAGTATCCGGTCCTCCCGCGTCCGTGCGGTCACGGCCGGGTAACGACGTCGCGGCATCGGTCGCGGCTCAGCCGGCGGGGCGAGCTCCTCTCTCAGCCGTCGGCCGGCTCGAGCACCACCCGCGTCTCGTGCATCGCGGCTGCGTCGTCGAGGTCGGCCAGCTCGGCGGCCCGCAGCTGATTCACCCCCTGCAGGTCGCCCCGCCAGCGGGCGGGATTGAAGAGGAGGACGTCCGACCGCACCGCCTCGTCGAGCAGGAGCCGGGTACGGACGCGACCGACTTCGGACCGCACCCACGCCAGGTCTCCCTGCGCCAGGTTGCGCGCGGCGGCGGTCGACGGGTGCACGCGCACCTGCGGCTCGTCGGCGAGGTCCTCGTCGTTGATCTGGGCGTTGACGAGGTCGCGGCACTTCGTCGCCATCAGCCGCAGGCGCCCGTCCGCCACGGGTGTCCGGAGTCCGGAGAACTCGCCGATCAGCTCGACCTTCTCCGACGGGGTGGCGAAGCGGCGATCCGCGAAGGGGACGTCGACCGCCAGCGGGTTGCGCATCGAGCGCTCGGACAACGCCTCGAGCGTCACTCCGTGCTCGGCTAGGGGCGCGAGGATGCGCCTCATCCACTCCGCAGGAGTCCCGGCGAGCGCCTCGCCGAAGCCCAGGCGGTCCGCCAAGCCCTGCAGGATGGCCACGTCCGGGCGCGCCTCGCCGAGCGGAGGAACGACCTCGCGATCCAGGCCGATCCAGTGGTGCCCGTAGGCCGTGACCAGATCGTCCATCTCGAGGTAGGTCGTGCAAGGCAGCACCACGTCCGCCTCGGCCGCGGTCGCGGTCAGGAACTGCTCCACCACCACCAGGAAGTCGAGCGAGGCGAGCCCCTGCCGCACGCGCTCGGTGTTCGGCGCGGTGGCGGCGGGGTTCGCGCCGGCCACGAAGCCCATCCGCAGGGGAGGGTCGGTTGCGGCGAGGATCTCGTCCCCCAGCCGCGGCAGGACGAGCGAGCGGCGCTCGGCGCGCGGCGCGTCCGTCACGCAGGAGAAGTCCAGGCCCGGATAGCCCATCAGGTCCGTGTTCGCCCCGCCTCCCGAGCGCCCGAGGTTGCCGCTGATGGCAGCCAGGGCGTCGATCAGCCGCACCGTCTCCCCGCCGTTGCGCCAGTAGGACGGTCCGAGCCCGATCAGCGTGGCCAGGGGTCGCACGCTGGCGTACGCCTCGGCGAGCTCCTCCACCTGCGCGCGTGGGACGTCGGCCGCCGCGATCAGCTGGTCGAGATCCTGCGCCAGGACCAGCTCGCGGTACGCCTCGAACCCGGCGGTGTGCTGCGCGACGAATTCTCGATCGAACGCCTCGCGCTCCAGCAGCACACGCGCGATGGCGAGCGCGAGCGCGGCGTCGCCCCCGGGCCGGATCGCGTAGTGCCGGTCGGCACGCTGCGCCGTCGCGCTGGCCACCGGATCGACGACGTGCAGGACGGCGCCGCGCTTCATCGCCCGGCGCGCGAAGGGCCAGGCGTGTGGCCGAGTGACGACGATGTTCTTCCCCCACACGACGATCGCCTGCGCCTGGGCCAGGTCCTCGGGCGCGTGGGTGCCCACGGCGCCGAAGTCCCGCTCCTGCGCGGCGATCGACGCCTCCACGCTCAAGCCCCCCTTCGTGGTCGTGCTGCCCCCGAAGTGCGCCCAGAAGATGCGCCACAGCGAGCGCGCCACGACCCCCTTGATCCCCGAGTAGGTCAGGGCGAGCACCGCCAGCGGGCCGTGCTCGTCGCGGACGCGCTGCATCCGCTCGGCCACGAGGTCGAGGGCGTCGTCCCACGCGATGCGCTCGAGGCCGCGGGCCATCCGCCGCAGCGGATGGAGCACGCGGTCCTGCGCGTAGAAGCGCTCCAGGTAGTGATTGCCCCGCCGGCAGAGGAAGCCCTGCGTGATCCCGTGCTCGGGATCCCCTTTGTGCGACACGATGCGTCCCTCCTCGACGGTGACGAGCACTCCGCAGGAGTCGGGGCAGTCGCGATTGCAGGTGGTGCGGTGCGTGGTGGACATGGATGCTCGTGCTCGCCGCGAGACGATCATACGCGCGGAGCGCGCTGCAGCGCCTCACTCCGCGAGCGGAACCAGGGCGAGGGGGGGGCCGAGCATGGCGCGCAGCACCTGCGAGTGCTGGACGTGATGCCCCGCGCCGTACACGATCAGGACGCGGTCGTAGCGGTTCAGCATCTCGGCGATCACGTCGCCGATGTGCATGTTGCGGATCAGGTCCTCGGCCACGGAGATGCGATTCGTGTAAAGGGCGCCCTCGTGCACCAGCGGCGCAGCTTCCTGGCTGTCCAGATGGTCGTAGACGAAGGGACGACCGTTCTTCTCCGCGTACCAGGCGAGGAACTCGTAGCCGGTGATGAGCTCGGACTCGTCGAGCTCGTACGCGTGGCGGAGATGGAGCATCAGCTCCGCGAAGAGCTCCGCGAACTCACGTCCCTCGTCCTCGCCGGTGCGCTTCCACTGGGGCACCTGCCGCACGACGAAGTAGCACAGGAGGTCGCGCAGGTCGAAGGGCGTGTCGGCCATGCCGTGACGGATCTGCTGCGGGGTGGGCTCGCCCCCCACGAACGGGATCCCTCGCAGCACGGCTTGCTGCGCGGAGTAGCCCGCCTCGCCACTGGGCCACAGGTCGCCCTCGGGGAGGCGGGCCACGTGCTCGCGGTAGAACTGCGGCGAGAGGCCGTTCGCGCGCGTCAAGCCTTCGATGATCACCACCTCGGGCTCGAGGCGCTCGAACTCCCGATCGACCACCGCGAAGGTCGCGTTGCCCGTGTGATGCTCGTGGCGCGAGGCGACGTAGACGAGCGACTTCCCGCCGTGCTCGTAGCGCGCCGCGTAGGGCGGATCAGGCCGTGCCCGGTGCTCCTCCACGGTCCATGGAATCAGCAAGGCGGCGTCGGCACGGTACACGTGCGTCGACGAGCACGCGGCGCCGCAGGCGAGGACGACGCACGCGCTCAGGCCGAGGATCGAAGCGCGCACGGAGGACATGGTCGCTGCTCCGGAGACCGGGAGCTGTCGGATCGTAGCTCCATCGTTGCCATGTTGCAGAACCCTGCAGGGTCGTGGGGAGCCTTCACTGGCGTTCACGTCGGTGATGAGATCTGCACCCGGTCGAGCCTCGCCCGGATCCGGAGGCGAGAGTCGCGCATGTAACAGCGCAGTACATCGTGGCCGAACACCTTCCTCACCAACCGCGGCCAGGAGTCCCTCGTCGCGGCTCCGTGGGCGCTCTATCGTCTGTGCTGGAAGGTCCCCTCCAAAGACCCCGGAGCACCACCTGATGAATCCTAATCGCATCGTCATCGCTCTCCTCGTCGCCTCTGCCGGGCTCGTCTCCCCGGCTACGAGCCAGACGCCCTCCGGCCCGAGCCACCTCGAGGCTCTGCCGCCGACCGTCCCCTGGGACGGGAAGAGCCGCGAGCTGATCGCGCCCGCCGACGATCCGTGGGTCACGCCCTGCGAGAAGAGCGGTCTCACCTGCTCGCCGAGCTACGACGAGACGCTGGCGTGGCTGCGACGGCTGACGGCGGCCTCGCCCCTGCTGGACATGATCTCCCTGGGCAAGAGCCCCGAGGGTCGCGACGTCTGGATGGTCGTCGCCTCCGCCGACCGGGCCTTCACGCCTCGGGCCCTGCGCGAGACCGGGAAGCCGATCTTGCTCGTGCAGGCGGGGATCCACTCCGGGGAGATCGACGGCAAGGACGCGGGGATGATGCTCCTGCGGGACATTACGGTGCGCGGTGAGAAGGGTGACCTCCTCGACGGCGCCGCCCTGCTCTTCATCCCCATCCTGAGCGTCGACGGCCACGAGCGCAGCTCGCCCCACGCCCGCATCAACCAGCGCGGTCCGCGCGAGATGGGCTGGCGGACGAACGCGCGCAATCTGAACCTCAATCGCGACTACGCGAAGCTGGACACTCCCGAGCTGCAGGCCGTGATCCGGGCCATCGGCGAGTGGCAGCCGGATCTGTACTACGACGTCCACGTCACCGACGGTTTCGACTACCAGTATGACATCACCCTGGACTGCGTCGGCCCGCACGGTTACTCGCCGCATGGCGCGACGTGGATGCAGGGGACGCTCTTCCCGCGGATCTGGGCGGACCTCGAGGCCTGGGGGCACATCCCCGGCCCGATGGTCTTCGCGATCAACCGCGAGGACGTCACGCAGGGCGTCGTGCAGTGGACCGGGTCGCCGCGCTTCTCCAACTGCTACGGCGACGCCCGGCACTTGCCCACGGTCCTGATCGAGAACCACTCGTTGAAGCCCTTCGACCAGCGCGTGCTCGGGACCTACGTGCTCCTCGAGAGCACGCTGCGGCTGCTGGCGAGCCAGGGGGACGAGCTGCGCCGCGCCGTCGCGCTCGACCGCGAGCGGCGGCCGGACGAGATTCCCGTGGCCTGGCGCCCCTCGTCGGAACCGCCCGAGGAGATCGAGTGGCTCGGCATCGAGTCACGCCGGGTCGAGTCGCCGGTCACCGGCAACACCGTCGTCGAATGGACGGGCAAGCCGGTGACGCAGACCGTGCGGCTCGTGAGGATCGACGAGCCGGCGGCCACGGTCGAGGTGCCGACCGCCTACTGGATCCCGCCGGCCTGGCCGGAGGTGATCGAGCGGCTCGCGCTGCACGGGATCGAGATGGAGCGCCTGGAGCAGGGGCGGGACGTGCCGGTCGAGATGCTGCGCTTGACCGAGGTCGAGCTGGGCGAGGCCGCCTACGAGGGCCACGTCACCGTGACCTGCACGCCGCTGCCGGAGTCGCACACCTGGCACTTCCCGCCGGGCTCGGTGCGCGTCCCGACCGACCAGCCGCTCGGCGAGCTGGCGGTGCTGCTGCTCGAGCCGACCTCCCCCGACTCCTTCCTCCAGTGGGGCTTCTTCCTCGAGATCCTGCAGCGCACCGAGTACTTCGAGCCCTACGTCATGGCCGTACTCGCCGAGCGCATGCTCGAGGCGGACCCCGAGCTGAAGCGCGCCTTCGAAGCCGCGCTCTCCGCCGACGACGAGCTCGCCGCGGATCCGCGCCGCCGCCTCGAGTGGTTCTACGAGCGTTCCCCCTATCTCGACGAGCGCTGGCGCCTCTATCCCGTAGCCCGTGAGCGGTGACGCGCTGGCTGCCCCCCCCCAATGGAGGAGCAGACCGAGCTTGGCCTGTCCGGCCCGATTCACTACGTTGCGGGGGTCCCACTCTCGAGGTTTTCGACATGGGCGATCCTCCTCTCGAAGAGGATCCCGCGCGCATCACCGAGCGCTTCCGTATCGCTGCAGAGGTCACCAGCGACCTAATCTACGAATGGGAGGTCGCCACTGACGACCTGGAGTGGTTCGGCGACGTCGACGCCGCGCTCGGCTACACGCTCGAGACGATTCCCCGCACGATCGCCGGGTGGGTGGCGCTGATCCACCCCGAGGACGTGCCTCTCCTGGGAGATGCGGTCGAGCACCACCGCACCTCGACCGAGCCGATCTCCTACTTGTACCGGGTGCGGCACGCGGACGGCACCTGGCGCTGGTGGGAGGATCACGGAATGCCGGTGCTCGGCAAGGGCGGGCTTCCGGTGCGTTGGATCGGGACGTGCCGAGACATCACCGACGCCAAGATCGCGGAGGAAGTGCTGCGCCAGAGTGAAGCGCGGATGGAAATGGTCATGCGCGCTGCCCGTCTGGGCACCTGGGAGTGGGACGTGCGTTGCGGCCGTGCCCGCATCAACGACCGGCTCGCCGAGATCCTGGGCTATGCCCCCGGGGAGCTCTCGCTCGACGGCAAGGCGTGGTTCGCGATGATCCACCCCGACGACGTCGAGGAGGTCCGCCGGGTTCAGAAGGAGCACTTCCGCGGCGGTCCGCCGCCCGAGCAGATCCAATACCGCCTGCGGTCGAAGACGGGCGAGTGGGTGTGGGTGCTGGAGAGCGGCCGGGTCACCGCGCGCGACGAGGAGGGGAAGCCCCTGATCGCGGCGGGGGCGATCCTCGACGTGTCCGAACGCATCCGGGCGCACGAGAAGCAGGAACGCCTCCAGGCCCAGATCCAACAAGCTCAGAAGACCGAGAGTCTCGGGATCCTCGCCGGCGGCGTTGCGCACGACTTCAACAACATGCTCACCGGCATGCTGGGCGGGGCGGAGCTCGCGCTGATGGACCTCGGCGACGATGCATCGGTGCGTGAGCACCTCGAGCACGTACGCGCAACGGCCCAGCAGGCCTCCGAGCTGTGCCGGCAGCTCCTCGCCTACTCCGGCAAGGGACGCTTCGTCGTGCAGGCGGTCGACATCTCCCGCCTCGTGGAGGACATGCGGCACCTGCTGGAAGTCTCGGTCAGCAAGAACGCGAACCTGCGCTTCGAGGCGGGCCGCGATCTCCCACCGGTCGAGGCTGATGCATCACAACTACGGCAGATCGTCCTCAACCTGGTGATCAACGCCTCGGAGGCGCTGGAGGGGCACGGCGGCACGATCTCGATCGCCACCGGCAAGATGGAGTGCGATGAGCGCCATCTCGCCGCCGTGTGGCACGAAGAGCAGCTCCCTCCCGGCGAGTTCGCGTGGCTGGAGGTGAGCGACACCGGCACGGGCATGGACGCGGACACCAGGACACGCATCTTCGATCCCTTCTTCTCCACCAAGTTCGCCGGGCGCGGGCTGGGGCTCGCCGCCACCCTGGGCATCGTGCGCGGCCACGGGGGGGCGATCAAGGTGTGCAGCGAGCCCGGGCAGGGCTCGACGTTCAAGATCCTCCTCCCCGCCGGGACTCGGTCCGCCGCCGCGGTGATGCCGACGAGCGGAGGCGAGGGAAGTGGATGGCGAGGCTCCGGCACGGTCCTCCTCGTGGACGACGAGCAAGCTGTGAGGCAGGTGGGCACGCGGATGCTGGAGCGCCTGGGCTATACGGTGCTCGCGGCGAGGGACGGTCGAGAGGGGGTGGACACCTTCGCGCTGCACGCCGACGACATCGATCTCGTCCTCCTGGACATGACCATGCCCCGCCTCAGCGGCGAGGAGGCGTTCCAGGAGATCCGGCGCATGTCTTCCGAGGTGCGGGTGGTCCTGATGTCCGGGTACAACGAGCAGGATGCAGTGCGGCGCTTCTCGGGCCAGGGACTCGCCGGCTTCATCCAGAAACCGTTGAGCATGGACCTCCTGCGCGAGAAGCTCCGCGCGGAAGCCGAGCGAGTGTGACAGGGCCTCTCCGGTGCGTGGCCTCATAGCCCGAGGATTCTCAGGATCACCCGACGACGAGTTCGACGCACAAGGAGTCAAGCGATGGCGCTCAGCGCGTTCGACGACAAGGCCAAGCCGCCCAAGCCCGCACAGGTGAAGCAGGTGCTCGGCGCCAGCCACGAGCTGTGGCAGGCGATCATCGATCACCTGAGCGAGCAGTACCCGCCCGTCGACGAGCAGTGGGGCTTCTCGGGCAAGGCCTGGGGCTGGGGGCTCAAGGTCAAGCAGAAGAAGCGCGCGATCCTCTACCTCACCCCGCAGGACGCTTTCTTCTACGTGGGCTTCGCCCTGGGCGAGAAGGCCGTTGCCGCGTTCCTCGCAGCCAAGCCCCCCAAACGGCTGCGCGAGCTGATCGAGGCCGCCCCCCGCTACGCCGAGGGTCGGGGCGTGCGCATCGAGGTCAGGCAGCGAACCGACCTCAAGTGGATCGAGAAGATCGCCGCGGCCAAGATGGGCAAGTAGCGCGCGATCGTCAGCGCGGGTGGGGAGAGACGCTGGGCACGAACTCGGTGGGACCCAGGATCTGCTAGGGTGGGGACCCGCGCCGTGCGACGGCGAGGGATTCCTGCATGCGTCGTCCTCTTCTCCTCGCGCTGTCTACTCTCGGCTTGTCCGGGTGTCTGCATCTCGCGCCGCCGCCGGGGGACTTCGCGCCGATCTGGCCCCAGCACACGACGGTGCAGGGCTCGCTGGGGATCACGGATCTCTCGCAGGATCCCCTCGCTGCGGTGACCGCGGTCGGGGGTGACGAGACCGTGGGCTCGACGACGCTGCCGGTGATCATGGTGGCGGTGCAGCGTCCGCTCTCGGGCGCCCACCTGCAGCCGGGGATCGAATGGGGAGGATCGCTGGGCTGGGAGGGGGGTCGCAGGTACGTCGACGGGGACTGGCGCTTCGACGAGGAGCTGATCGTGGGCGACCTCTTCGTCGGCGCGTGTTTCGTCGGGTGGCTGCAGGGCGGGGGGCGCCTGTACGCGGGCGCTGGGCCCCTGCTGCACGGCGGGTGGGTCGAGTACGAGGCCGAGGACTCCTTCGGCGAGCTCGTGCGCGAGGACGAGTCGGGGTACGGCGCGGGGACCTACGTGCGCGCTGGGATCGAGCTCCCCGTGTGGGACAACGCCTGGTTCGGAGTGCAGGTCCGGTGGGTCGAGGCGGAGCTCGACTTCGGAGGCGCGGTTGGCGAGGTCGACGTCGATTCCGTCCAGTTCCTGCTGTCGGCGACGCAGGGGTGGTAGGCGGGGTCGGCGACTCCGCTCTCGCTCCCGACCGCGGACTCGACTACTTCGCGACGATCGTCAGCCACGCGCGCCGGGCCCACGCGAAGCCGTACCCCTGATACGGAAAACCGTAGCGCTGCTTCTTCGCGACCTCGGCGGTGCGGAGCCGCAGGTCGAGCCGGTCGCCGCAGTGCCCCGTCATCTCCTGCGTCCAGGCGAAGCCGTAGCCGCGGTAGGGGAAGCGCGTCTTCTTCTCCATCTCGACCTGGCTGGCCTCGAGGATGGCGGGGTTGCCGGCGATCACGCCCTCGAGCTGCTTCGTCCAGGCGAAGCCGTAGCCGATGTACTGGAGCATCGTCGACTTGCGATGTCGCCCCACCTCCGTCGTCTTCAGCTCGACGGCGAGGTCGCCGTGCAGACCGCTCATCCGCGCGGCCCAGGCGTGGCCGAAGCCGCGGTAGAAGTAGCGCCAGGTCCGCTCCAGGCCGACCGCCGTCGTCAGCAGCTCGATCGACAGGGACCCGCCCGCCGCCGCGATCCGGTCGACCAGCTCGGAGTAGGCGATGCAGCGCTCCGGCGGGACCTCGATCGGCGGACAGGCCTCGAGCGGAGCCTCGCACGGGGGGCACACGCGCAGCCAGTCGGGGTATTCGCAGCGGCAGGTCGGGCAGTACATGATGCGGGTGCTACTTCCGGGGACGGCGAATCTTCAACCTCTCCAGGACACGCGCTCTCGCCCTAGCGCGGACGGACCGGTGAGAGCGGGTAGGCGACGATCCGGGCCTCCGTGGGCGCCCGCGGCTCGATCCGCAGCGTGTTCTCGCCGCGCTGCAAGAGGTCGGTGATCTCGAGCCGGAAGGGCGCGCCGATGAAGCCGCCCGCGTACTCGCCATTGACGCGCACGGCGGCAGCCCCGAGATCGAATCCCTGCGCCTCGAGAACCACGCGCAGATCATCCGCGAGCCACTCCGACGGCAGGAGGAAACGACCTTCGAAGGGATCGCCGGTCACCGGCGAGAGCGTGAGCCGAGAGTGCTCGTCGTCGAAGGCCCCCCAGGCGCCCCCTCCGTACGTCGCGACCTCCTTCGCCAGCGGCCAGGCACTGTCGTCGAAGCCGGCCGCCGTCCAGCCCTCCGGAGCGCGGTCGCTCGCGCGCCAGCTCCCGTCGATGCAGCCGGTCGTCGTCGAGCCGTCCGCGTAGGTGAGCTCGTAGCGGCCGATCAGGCCGGCGGGGTTGGGACTCGGGTCGAAGTTCGTCGCGACGACGGCCAGCCGGTTCGCCCCGGGGCGCAGCCGGGGCGTCAGGTCGAGCGTGGCCGTGCGCCGCCACCCCTCGTAGTCGCCGGAGCCACGGCCCAGCTCCTCGCCGCCGACGTACAACACGAAGTCGTTGTCCGCGGTCAGCTCGATCTGCGCGGTGGTGAGTTCGCGGTCCGGGTCGACGCTCAGGGAGCCGCGGAAGTACCGGCTGCACCCGGGAGGACGGTCGCCGTCGCCGGCGAACCAGATCCAGGGGCAGCCGACCAGTGCCGAGCGCTCCCGCTCCGGCCGCGGAGCCGCGGGCGGGTTGGGCAGGCGCTCGACGACGAGCGGCTCGGCGACGTGGGAGACGGAACCGTCGCAGCGTGCCGGCCGCGCGCGCTCCCCGTCGCCGAAGACGACGAGCAGGCTCTCCAACGGCTCGAGCTCGAGCGCCAGCTCGACCGTGCCGTCCGGGCGCCGCTCGTGCGCGATCGAGTACGTCTCGCCCCGCAGGGGATCCCAGATCTCCGGCACGCCGGGTGCGTGGAACCGGAGCTCGAAGCGCTGCGCCGGGCCGAGGTGCTGTTGGTTGCACAGGAAGAAGACGTCGCGCCCCTGCTTGACCCGGTGCAGGACGTGGAGGAGGTCATCGGGCTCACCGGCGAGGACCTCCATCGTCGGGCGGATCCCCGCGTCGACGGTCAGGACCTCGGCGAGCAGCGCCGAGTCGAGCTCCGCGGGGAGGAAGTAGGAGCGGCCACCCGCCTGGCTGGTGCGGCACACTGCCGTCCCCGGCTGGTCGACCTGGCCCCAGAGCGCCTCGACCAGCTCGTCGATCTCCGCGGCGCTCCTCCCCGGGGTGGCCGAGAGGCTCGGCAGCATCCCGTAGCCGACGACGACACCGCCGGCCTCGAAGTACTCGCGCGCCCGGGCGAGGCTCGCGTACGGGATCACCTCGACCGCCGGCACGACGAGCACGCGGTAGGCCTCCTCCCGCAGCCTCAGGGTCGGCCCGTCGATCACGACGTCGTTCTCGAGCACCTCGTAGGGCAGCCAGTCGTTGTCGAAGAGCGCGTCCTGCAGCGCGGTCGCCATTTTCTCGGGCGGGATCGCTGCGCCGACGTGGTAGCTGTTGCCGAGGAAGAGCAGCGCCACGGGGCAGACGTGCCGGCCGCCGGAGAGCATCAGGCTGAGGCGCGAGGTGTAGTCCGCGTAGACCCGGTACAACGGCCAGCGCGGCTCCTCGCCGTTGTTGTAGAAGTACGGCGGACAGTCGCGGTCGTGCGGGGAGCGCGGATTGAACGCGTGGGGGATGTGGAAGTTGATCCCGGAGACCTGCATGTGGTCCGTCCACCACTTCATCTCCCGGTAGGTGAGGTCCTGGCCGCGGGCGCCGAAGATCTCGACCATCGCCAGGTCGTCGCGCTTGCCGTACGCGTGCGAGATCGAGCTGCCCAGCTTGGGTGTCTGCCAGGTCGGTTGGCCGCGCATCTCGTGCTTGCCCATCACGAACTGGGCGAAGACGGCGTCGATCCCCCCCATGCTGCTGTACTTCATCAGCTGGAAGATGTTCCCAGCGCAGAGCTTGGGGTTGAGGTACGCCAGGCTGTGCTCGAGGAAGTGACCGATCGACTCGACACCGTGCTCTCGACACCAAGCCTCGATCCCGCCGTACAGCGTGCGGCCCCAGGCCTCGGCCAGCGCGTCCTGGTATTGGTAGCGGTAGGTGACTTGGGCTTCGCCCGCCAGCTTCCCCTTCCAGGCGACGAGCGCGGCCATCCAGTCGACGCCGCGCTCCTTCAGCATCGGGATCACCTCGGTGCCCCAGTCGCCGTGCGTCTCCGGCTCGTCGTAGAAGTAGCCGACGATCGTCTCCCCGAAGTCGTCGGGGAAGTGGTCGTAGTGCGGCTGGTAGACGGTGTCGATGTACCAGTCGACCGCCTTCTGGCTGGCGCCGTCGATGACCGGACCCCGGCGCCGGCCTGCATGGCAGTGGTAGGTGAAGATCATCACCCTCCACTCGCCGGAGAGGGGCTTCCAGGCGCGCCGTTCCCCCGGGTCGAGGAGCCAGGTGAGATCGACCAGCGACTCGGGATCGATGCCGTCGCCGGTCTCACGCCCGCCGATGATCGCGACGACGCGATCCGCCGAGAGCGAGGATGGTTCGAATCCGGTCGCGTTCGGTGCCTCGACCTCGACGACCGACATCTCGAGGAACTTACTCCCGTATTCCAGCGGCACCTGCCCCCCGACCTCGCCGCTGGGCCACCACTTCTCGTCGAAGATCCACATCTCGAGGTCGTGGCGCTTGGCCGCCTCGAGGCAGACCTCCAGGTCGTGGTACCACCCCGGGCCGAGCCAGTCGACGTGCGGTCGCGACTCGGCGGTGAAGCAGCCGTTCCCGCCAGCAGCCACCTTGCCGACGTACTCGGTCAGGAGCTCCGGGCTCTCGTCGCCGTGCAGCCAGAAGAGTGGGCCGGTCAGCCGGCGGGACTCGACCGGCAGCTCGCGGAACTGCTCTTCTAGCGCTGGGGGCCCCGGCGTGGAGCACGCGACGAGCGCGCCCAGCGTGAGGCCGGCGAGGAGGGACGAACACCAGAGAGAACCCGTCGAGTACGCCATGTGAACCCGTTCCGTTTCTACGCATCTCCGCCGCCGTCCGGAGATCGCAGACGGAGTACTCGGGGCGGTGCAGAACGCCGACAGCCCCGCGATTGACCGGCCGGGACGATGGGCAGATGCTGACACGCTGCCCGCAGGAGGAGAAGCGATGAGGGATGTCTATCTCGTCCGCCTCGATCGAAGCACCCCGGACGCCGAAACCGCCGCCCGGCCCCTGCGGGCGTCAGGTTCGACTCTGTGGCGGCGACGGCGACCTGGTGCTGGCCGCGAGGGTGGCCGATGTCCTCGAGCGTGCCCTGGATCTGACGAGAGCTCCAGTCCGCGATCTTCTGGGTGCATCTGAAGGACGAGTTCCCGGACCTCCCTCATCCCGCCTGAACGGCCGACTCGCATCTTCGTGTGGCTCCACTCCGCGGGGATCGTCATGCCGTGCCAGCGCGAGATGGAATCGGGCGTCACGACGCTCGCGATCCGGGTGAAGACGCGCCGGCCCCGAACCCTGCCCTTCGTCGAGAGAGGTCGTCCCTGTCCGGCGGCGTGC
>CAZDQL010000069.1:0-36544 GCA_964507325.1 uncultured Planctomycetaceae bacterium
CGAGCCGCGCATCCTGGGCCGCGAGCTCAACCTCTCCCCCCTGGCGGTGGTGGTCTCGGTGGTCGTCTGGGGCGGCCTATGGGGAGTGGTGGGCGGCTTTCTGGCGGTGCCCCTGACCGCCGCCCTGCAGATCACCCTGGCCAGCTCGGAGACCACCCGACCGATCGCGGTCATGCTCGGCAGCGGCCCCGCCCGGGGCCGACGACGACGAACGAGCTCCGATGAGGGGGAGGAGGAAGTCTCCTCCGACGCCGCTTAGGGTCAATTCGCCCTTGCGTCGGGCGTTCCATCGACTAATCTGGATGGAACGGTGCCTCTCACCGCCACCACCCGCCGCCTGAAGGCCCTGGGGGACGAGACCCGGCTCAGGATCCTGCACCTGCTCAGCCTGGGGGAGCTCTCCGTCAGCGAGCTGATGGAGATTCTCAACCTGGGCCAGAGCCGCACCTCCACCCACCTGACGCTGCTGCGGGAAGTGGAACTGGTGCAGCACCGCCGAGCGGGGCGGCGCAGCTTCTACTCCCTCGCCCCCGGGGAGGTCCCCGAGATCCTGGCCCAGCTCCTCGCCGACCACGCCGACAGTCCCGAGTTCGTGGCGGATCGGGCCGGGCGGGATGTGCTCATGCGCCGGCGACGGGAGCACTCGCGCGCCTACTTCGACCGGGTGGCGGCCTCCTTCGGGGAGCAGATCCTGCCGGGGCGCACCTGGGAGGGGCTGGCCCGGGGGCTACTGCGCCTCGCGCCACGGGCGCGCTACGCCGACCTGGGGGTCGGGGACGGGCTCCTGACCCTGATGCTGGCGGAGGTGGCGGACTCGGTCACCGCGGTGGATCTCTCGGCGGAGATGCTCTCCCAACTGCGCGCCCGGGCGCGGCGCCGGGGGATCGACAACGTCGAGACGGTGGAGGGGGAGATCGAGGACCTGCCCCTGCCCGACGCAGGCTTCGACGTGGTGGTCCTCAGCCAGGCCCTGCATCACGCCGATACGCCCCTGCGGGCCCTGACCGAGGCCCACCGCGTGCTGGCCCCCGGCGGGCGGCTCCTGGTCCTGGACCTCTTGGCCCACGGCGAGGAGTGGGTGCGGGAGAAGCTCCAGGACCGCCACCTGGGCTTCACCGAGGACGACCTCGCCGCCCTGATCGCAGAGGCCGGTTTCGCGGAGGTGTCGGTCGAACGCGCCGCCCGCGACCCCGAGCCGCCGCACTTCATGACCCTGCTGGCCATCGGCACCAAGAACTGAGCCCCCTGATGACCCAACCCTCCTCCTCCCCGACGACCGACGTCGCCCAACGCCTGGGCGAGCTCCTCGAGGGGCGCGTGCTGCTGCTCGACGGAGCGATGGGCACCATGATCCAGGGCTACGACCTGGACGAGGTGGACTTCCGCGGCGAGCGCTTCGCCGACCACGACCGGTTGGTGAAGGGCAACAACGACCTGCTCTCGATCACCAAGCCCGAGGTGATCACCGACATCCACGAGCGCTTCCTGGAGGCGGGCGCGGACCTGATCGAGACCAACACCTTCGGCGCCACGGCGGTGGCCCAGGCGGACTACGGGCTCGAGGGGTTGGCCTACGACATGAACCTGTGCGCGGCGCGCATCGCCAGCGCCGCCGCCGAGCACTGGACGGGGCGCACCCCCGACAAGCCGCGCTTCGTGGTGGGCGCCCTGGGGCCCACCAGCAAGACCCTCTCCCTCTCCCCCAAGGTCAACGACCCGGGGTTCCGCAGCCTGAGCTTCGACCAGATGAAGGCGGCCTACGCCGAGCAGGTCCACGGGCTGCTCGACGGCGGAGTCGACCTCCTGATGGTCGAGACGGTCTTCGACACCCTGAACGCCAAGGCGGCCCTGCTGGCGATCGCCGAGGAGAAGGAGCTGCGCGGCCTGGACGTGCCGACGATGGTCTCGGTGGCGATCACCGATGCCAGCGGGCGCACCCTCTCGGGGCAGACGGTGGACGCCTTCCTGCACTCGATCCGACACGTGGAGCCCTTCTCGGTGGGTGTCAACTGCTCCCTCGGCGCCCTGGAGATGCGCCCCTACGTGGCCGAGTTGGCCAAGCTGGCGCCGACCTGGGTCACCTGCTACCCCAACGCGGGCCTGCCCAACGCCTTCGGCGAGTACGACGAGACGCCCGAGACCACCGCCGAGCTCCTGCGCGAGTTCGCCCAGAGCGGGCTGGTGAACGTGGTCGGGGGCTGCTGCGGCACCACGCCGGAGCACGTCGAGGCGGTCGGTGCGGCGGTGGAGGGGCTCTCGCCGCGCGAGGTGCCCAGCTCGTCGGGGGAGCGGGTGGCGATCTTCACCGGCCTCGAGACGCTGCGCGTGCGCCCCGACTCCAACTTCCTGATGGTGGGCGAGCGCACCAACGTGGCGGGCTCGGCGCGCTTCCGGCGCCTGATCCGCGAGGAGGAGTACGAGACGGCGATCGAGGTCGCCCTCGACCAGGTGCGCGGGGGGGCGAACATCCTCGACGTCAACATGGACGAGGGGCTGCTCGACTCCGAGGCGTGCATGACGCGCTTCCTGAACCTGCTCGCCTCCGAGCCGGAGATCGCGCGCATCCCGGTCATGATCGACAGCTCCCAGTGGAGCGTGATCGAGGCGGGCCTGAAGTGCCTGCAGGGCAAGGGGATCGTCAACTCGATCTCCCTCAAGGAGGGGGAGGAGGACTTCCTCGAGAAGGCGCGCGCCATCAAGCGCTACGGCGCCGGCGTGGTGGTGATGGCCTTCGACGAGAAGGGACAGGCGGACACCGCCCAGCGCAAGGTCGACATCTGCCAGCGCGCCTACCGGCTCCTGGTGCAAGCGGTCGCCTTCCCGCCGGAGGACATCATCTTCGACCCGAACGTCTTGGCGATCGGGACCGGCATCGAGGAGCACGCGGAATACGGCAGGGCCTTCATCGAGGCCACGCGCACCATCAAGGAGACCTGCCCCGGCGTCAAGGTGTCGGGGGGCGTGTCGAACCTCTCCTTCTCCTTCCGCGGCAACAACGCGGTGCGCGAGGCGATCCACTCCGCCTTCCTCTACCACGCCATCGAGGCGGGGATGGACATGGGGATCGTCAACGCCGGTCAGTTGCAGGTCTACGAGGAGATCCCCGCCGAGCTGCTCAAGCACGTCGAGGACCTGATCTTCAACCGCCGCCCCGACGCCACCGAGCGCCTCCTGGAGCTGGCCCAGAGCATCCAAGGCGGTGGCAAGAAGCGCACCCAGGACCTGACCTGGCGCGAGGGCTCCCTCGCCGAGCGCCTGCGCCACGCCCTGGTGCACGGCATCGTCGATTACATCGAGGAGGACGCGGAGGAGGCGCGCCAAGAGTCATCCCGCGCCATGGAGGTCATCGAGGGGCCCCTGATGGACGGCATGCGCACAGTGGGCGACCTCTTCGGGGCGGGCAAGATGTTCCTGCCCCAGGTGGTGAAGAGCGCGCGCGCCATGAAGAAGGCGGTGGCCTACCTGGAGCCCTACATGGAGTCCGAGCGCGCGACGGACGCGACCGGCGCCCAGGGCAAGGTGGTGCTGGCCACCGTCAAGGGGGACGTGCACGACATCGGCAAGAACATCGTGGGCGTCGTGCTCGGCTGCAACAGCTACGAGGTGGTCGACCTGGGGGTGATGGTCTCCGCCGAGCGCATCCTGGGCGCGGCCCAGGAGAGCGGCGCGGACATGATCGGGCTCTCCGGCCTGATCACCCCCTCCCTGGACGAGATGGTGCACGTGGCCCAGGAGATGGCGCGGCAGGAGATCGAGCTGCCGCTCCTGATCGGCGGCGCCACGACCAGCGCCCAGCACACGGCGGTCAAGCTCGCGCCGGTGCTCGAGACCCCGGTGGTGCACGTGGCGGATGCCTCCCGGGCGGTGAGCGTGGTCAGCGACCTGCTCGACGAGGGAAAGCGCGCCGAGTTCCATGAGAGCAACCGCGCTGCCCAGGCGCGCCAGCGCGAGCGCTTCGAGGGCAAGTACGTCAAGCCGCTGGTCACCCTCGAGGAGGCGCGCGCCCGGCGCCAAACCCTCGAGTGGCGCCCCGAGGATCTGGCCCGGCCCCCCTTCATCGGGCGCCGCGAGGTGAACTACGTGGCCCTCGACGGCCTGGTCGAGCTGATCGACTGGACCTTCTTCTTCCGCGCCTGGGAGCTGCGCGGCAGCTACCCGCGCATCCTGGAGGACCCGCTCCTCGGCGAGGCGGCGCAGGAGCTCTACGACAACGCGCAGGCCTTCCTGCGGCGCATCGTGAACGAGAAGCTCCTCACCGCGCGCGGCGTCTACGGCTACTGGCCGGCGGGATCGGAGGGGGACGACCTGGTGCTCTTCGCCGACGAGGGGCGGTCGACGGAGCTCTGCCGCTTCCCCTGCCTGCGCAAGCAGGCCCTGGTCCCCGACGCCAACAGTCGCTCCCTGGCGGACTTCGTGGCCCCGGTCGACAGCGGCTTCGAGGACTACGTGGGCGCCTTCGCCGTGACCGCGGGGCTCGGAGCCCGCGAGCTGGTGGAGCGCCTGGAGGCCGAGAAGGACGACTACCACGCGATCATGACCCGCGCGCTGGCGGACCGCTTGGCGGAGGCCTTCGCCGAGGGTCTGCACGAGCGGGTGCGCCGCGAGTGGTACGCCCACGGGGAGCGCCTCTCCCGCGACGAGCTGGTCTCCGGTCGCTTCCGCGGCATCCGCCCCGCCTTCGGCTACCCCGCTTGCCCCGATCACGCACCCAAGCGCGATCTCTTCGAGATCCTGGGCGCCTCGGCGGTCGGCATGGGTCTGACCGAGACCCTCTCGATGACCCCCGCGGCGTCGGTCAGCGGCATCTACCTGGCGCACCCCGAGGCGAAGTACTTCGGCATCGGCCGCATCGGTCGCGACCAGCTGGAGGACTATGCCAACCGCGCAGGCGCGAGCGTGGAGGAGACGGAGAAGGCGCTCTCGGCGTTGCTGCGGTGAGCGGAGAGAGCGTGGGGGCGGGGAGGTGCCTGAGTGAGCCCCTGCAGCGAGCCTGGGCAGTGAAGGGAATACCTCACCGGCCAGCAAGGGCACCCAATGCGCTCAGCAGCCGGAGCACTCTGCGAGTTCTCAATTCATGCTGATGCGACCCGCTCGGAGGGGGGCCAGAAGTGGACCCAGCCCGGCTGGGATCGAGTGTCGACCCAGCCTCCGTGCCGAAGCCAGGAGGCAATCGTCTCCCGCATGGTGTCCGGGGGGATGCTCCCCCGTCTCCTCTCGCAGAAGCCACCATATCTGACTTTCTTCGTCTTGGCCATTTCCTTGGCCGGGCAAGACGCATCGAGATCACTAAGAATGGAGTCACAAAACTGCTCCGCAATCCTCTTATTCTCTTCCATTTCGTCACTCTTCTTTATTATTGCCTTGTTCAAGTCCAGAAGTCTCTCTCTCCTGTAAACCCACTCATCTCCGTCACCGGCGCTTCTCTTTTTGGGTTCCACGATTGCCCACCTTTCTGTCGTAAATACTTGCCCCTCAACGAGTTAGGGGCTCCACATGGGCGATGCACGGATCATGGAGGATGCTGCCGGCGTTGTCAACCCCTGACTGGCCACCTGTCTCAGCCTACCGTAAGTCTGAGCGGCGGGGGCACAGATAGGGCTCTGTGGGCGCCCCTATCGCCTCACCCCATGGGCGCATAATTCCCAGGTGGTGCTGAGCCACGGTGACACGGTGCCAGCCGCTCCCTCACACCGGTCGCCGACCCGAGGGCATGCCTAGCACGGGATCGGAACCCTACATACGCAAGCAGGCCCTGGCCCCCGACGCCCACAGCCGTTCTCTGGCGGACTTCGTGGCCCCGGTCGACAGCGGCTTCGAGGACTACGTGGGCGCCTTCGCCGTGACCGCGGGGCTCGGAGCCCGCGAGCTGGTGGAGCGCCTGGAGGCCGAGAAGGACGACTACCACGCGATCATGACCCGCGCGCTGGCGGACCGCTTGGCGGAGGCCTTCGCCGAGGGTCTGCACGAGCGGGTGCGCCGCGAGTGGTACGCCCACGGGGAGCGCCTCTCCCGCGACGAGCTGGTCTCCGGTCGCTTCCGCGGCATCCGCCCCGCCTTCGGCTACCCCGCTTGCCCCGATCACGCACCCAAGCGCGATCTCTTCGAGATCCTGGGCGCCTCGGCGGTCGGCATGGGTCTGACCGAGACCCTCTCGATGACCCCCGCGGCGTCGGTCAGCGGCATCTACCTGGCGCACCCCGAGGCGAAGTACTTCGGCATCGGCCGCATCGGTCGCGACCAGCTGGAGGACTATGCCAACCGCGCAGGCGCGAGCGTGGAGGAGACGGAGAAGGCGCTCTCGGCGTTGCTGCGGTGAGCGGCATCGCACACGGTGTGAGCGATACCGCGCAAGCCGCGATTTCTCGTTACAGTCGGATGGCCGGACATTACGTCCGGTCATGAACATCACGACACGCTCGCTTCTCGCGCTCGCTCTGACGGTACCCGCGGCGGCTCAGGTCCCGGTGCTCACCCGCACGCTCGACACGCCGCGCGGACCGTTGCTCGTCCGCACCGCGTCGATCGGCGCGGAGCTCCAGGATCCGCTCTCGAGCCCGACTGGAGTCGGGAACTTCATCCCACTTGGTGAGGGGGTCGAGGGAGACGCGCCAATCTCCCTCGCCTGGACTCCGGATGGCACCACCGCGATCGTCGCCTGTCGTGATTCCGACACGCTCGAGTTCTACGACGCTGCCAACGGCGCGCGCCTCGGGGGGCTCCAGGTCGCGGCCCGACCGGTCCACGTCGCGCTGACACCCGATGGACAGAAGGCTCTGGTTGCGTGCCACGACGGGGATGTGCTGGACGTCGTCGACGTCGCCTCGCAGTCGCTCCTGCACCGCATCACCGTTCCCTCCCTGCCGTACCGGGTAGTGCCGCTGTCGGATGGCGTGCGGGCCGTGGTCGGCTCGACGACGTCCGCTGCGACCAGCAAGATGGCGGTCGTCGACGTGGCGACCGGTCAGCTCCTCTACAGCTTCCCGACGACGAGCCAACGCCACATCGGAGAGGTGTACGCTCCGTGGGTCGGGTTCTACACCGAGGCGTTCGCCGATTTCGCGGTCACGCCGGACGACACCAAGGTCGTGCTGCCTTCCTTCTTGGATTTCACGATCCGGCTGTACGACCTCTCGACCGGAGCTGAGATCGGTTCATTCAGTACTCCCTCGGCGATGCCCTCACGGGTCGATATCGCGCGCTCGGGGGCATTCGCAGCGGTCAGCTGCATGGATCCTCTGATGGGAGGGGGTGACCGGGTCGTCACGATCGACTTGGCGACCCTTCAGCAAGCCGATATCGCGGTCAGCGGGCAGCTCTTCCTGCCGGAGGTGCGCATCACGCCGGACGAGAGCTCCATTCTTGTGGGGACGTTGGGCGGGATCGAGGTGCTCGACGTGGCGACCGGCAACACCGTCACCATGATGTTGGGCGGCCACGGCGCCGGCCCGATCGAGTTCACGCACGACGACGCCTACGCGATTGCGGCCACATGGAGCGTGACGATCATCGACCTGGCGAGCTTCACGGCGGTCGGCGGCGTGGCCACCCCCGAGGTGCGGGTCGCCGCCGTCGACCCGACGTCGCACCGCGCGATCTCACTCAGTCCCTGCTTCGACGAGCGCCTGGTGGCCTTCACCACGGACGGTGCCCTGGCGCAGGCGACCTGGCGCAGGGCGGTGGGAGTCCCGGTCGAGGTCGACGCCCCCTACGCGCTCGACCTCACCGGTGACGGACGGCGTGCCGCCGTCTGCTGCGTCGCGAGCGAGAACCTCGCCTACGTCGACCTCGAGACGGGGCAAACGCTGAGCATCGTCCCAACGAGCGGTCCGTCACACGCGCTCGCGGTCAGCCCCACCGAGGAGCTGGCGGTCGCGGTGCTCGATGAGGCATCGGCGGTCGCCGTGGTGGACCTGACGAGCGGGCAGATGCTCATCGAGCTCCCCGTCACGGGCGCCCCCCGCGACGTGGCCATCTCCGCGGACGGCGAGCGCGCCTACGTTCAGAGCGCTGATGTCGGCGACGGCCGTATCGCGTTCATCGACCTCGATGGCGCGACCAGCTCGGTGTCGAGCGAGATTCGGGTCCCGGGTGCGATCGGGAGCGGCCTCTCACTCTCCCCCGACGGTACGACCCTCGCGATGCCCAGCTTCCACCAGGGCGTGACCCTCCTCGACACGCGTACCGAGACCGTGATCACTCAGTTCCAGACCACCTCGCAGGTCGAGCACCTGGCCTGGTCCGCAGACAGCACGAAGCTGGCGTGGATCAAGGACACGCACAGCCTCTCGGTCCTCGAGGTCGCGACTTCGACGCTGAGCTGGACGCCGGGAGTCGGCCTCGGCGTGGCGCTCGCAATGGACGCGACGGGCGACCACGCCTACGTGCTGTCAGGGGGCGTCGATCCTCTTCGCGTGCGGGTCTACGACAGCACGACGCTGACCAAGGTGGCGGAGATCCCCCTTCCCGGGCCCGTACCGGCGGTCGTGGGCTTTCCCCATTGGGCGCAGGCTGTCGGAGACCAGCTCCTCTGCCTGCGAACCGAGGAGTCGGCGCGCCTCTGGCGACTCTCGATGGACGGGGCGAGCTCCGCGCTGCTCGAGAACTTCAGCATCCCCAGGGAGCACTGCAGCGACGTGGCGGTCTCCTCCGAGCTCGGTGCCGCCGTCCTGCCCACTTCGATCCACGACGACGGTCTCAGGCTCGTGGAATTCGGCGGGGAGTGGACGTCGTTCTGCGGCCCGGCGGTCCCGAACTCGAGCGGTGCGAGCGGCGAGATCGCAGTCGCGGGCACGCTGCTCGCCGGGGATCAGCCCCTCCGCCTCGAAGCGTCGAACCTGCCATTGCAGGTCTTCGGCTACTTCCTCGTCGCCGACAATCCGGGCTTTCAGAAGCCCCCGGGAAGCCAAGGGTACCTGTGCCTGGGCGGAAACGTCGGCGGCTTCATCAGCTGCGTGGGCAACACCGGAACGACCGGGCGTCTCACCTGCGAAGTGGATACGACGGCTCTCCCGCTGAGTCCCCCCGTGGCCGTTCAACCCGGTGACGTGTGGTACTTCCAGGCGTGGTTCCGCGACAAGAACCCGACGTCGACGACCAACTTCACGGACAGCGCGCAGGTGACGTTCCGCTGATGTGGATGGACTTGTCAACCGCCTGAGGGCTCGGCTTCATGGACTAGCTGTTTCCTTGGTGAGTTGATCTGGAGCGCCCCGCGTCGCCAGCAGGGGACCCGCGGCGGAGATCGCACCGCCCGAGCCGACGCCGAAGTACGTTCCCGGCCAGTTCTCGACGAAGTCGCAGCTCTCGAGCACCACCGACAGCGCGCCGGGCTCGGCGCGCAGCCCGCCACCATCCCGCCCGAGCGGGCAGCCGTTGCCCTCGAAGCGCACGCCCTTCGCCGAGAGGGTGGCATCCTGGTCGACGTGGACGCCGCCGCCGGCGCCAGCACCCTGGGGGTGGTCGACCTGGTTGTACCGGATCCGACCACCGAAGAGCACCACGCCGGCGTCGCGCACGAAGAGGCCTCCCCCCTTCGCCGCCGTGTTGCCGGAGAGATCACAGTCCCTCAGCACCGGCGCCGCTCCTCCGTACACCGCCACGCCCCCCCCGTACCAGGCGTCGTTGCCGCGCACCTGCGTGTGCTCGATGCGCGGTGCAGCCCCGTCGATCCAGATCCCACCACCGACGGGACCCGGGGCGAAGCCCACCGGCGTGCCGCTGCCTCCGACGAGCTTGAAGCCGCGCAGCACGCTGCCCGCTCCCTCCCCGCTCTCGAAGATCACGACGCTCCCCCCACCGCCGGCGTCGATGATCGGCCGGCTCGACGCGCCGCTCCCGTCGATCAGGAGCGCCTTCATGGGCCGAGCTCCTCCGCCGGGTGTTCGCCATTGATGTGTTCCGTTGCCCCTGCGGAGGCCGTCGCCGTGTTCTCGCCGCGGTCACCCAACCCGGCCCCATCCGCGCCATCCTCCGCCACCTCGGTCTGCCGCACGCCGCGCCACAGCTCCCGCCGTCACGAGCGCCGCCGATCCTGCCGTTCGAGATGACCTGATCCCTTCCCTGCCCCACGTGCCCGCACCCTCCGTGTGCTCACGTTCCGGGACCGGTCTGCCCCAGCCACCCCGCCTGCACGGTTTCGGCGCTCCTCGGCGCACCCTCGGTGGTCTTCGGGCACGTTCCGCCCCCTTCCCAGGGCCTCATCGCCTCTCGGATCGCCACCGCAAACTCCCTGGTTCACTCCATTCGAACCCGAAGCACGCCGCGCAACTGCCCGTTCTTTCGCCTATTCGCAAACGCGCGGGTGTGCGCGGGGATGATCGGGGTGGAGTCGACAAGGCGAGCGGGGGACATTGTCTGCGGGATGGGCGGCGAGTAGCCTCGGTGGCCTTTGCATCACCCGTTCCCGAGAGGGGAGCCCATGAACTCGACCATGCCGTGCTGTCTGCTCGCCTCCGTTCTTCTCGTGACCGCGTCGTTCGGGGCGGAGACGGCGTCGGAGACGGAGTCCGTGGCGCAGGCGAGGGCGTCTTCGGCGATCGCCGGTCACTCGCTCGACAAGGTGCATCGCTGGCTCCACGAAGTGGCGCTGCCCCGGATCGATGGGAAGACGGGGCTGTACATCGCCGATGGTCATTGGAACTACCGGGACACCGCGGCGGACTGCTACCCCTTCCTGACCTGGGCGGCCTGGGTGGTGGACAAGGAGGCCCTGAACGGTCCGGTGCGCGGCGTGCTGCACGCGGAGCGGGCTTTGTGCAACGTGCGGGGGAACATTCCCGCTCCCTTCGATCTCAAAGCTGGTCGACCGCGGGAGATCGAGGACGATGAGCTGGTCTACCAGGCCTCCGAATACGTGAAGGACTGCCTCATCGCGATCGTGGAGATCACCGGGCGCGACGAGTGGTTCGATCGAATGCGAGCCATCGAGGACGACTTGTGGCGCCACGCGGACGTCGAGACGCCGTTCGGAATGATCCCCTCCACCAACATCGAGGTGAACGGCGAGCAGCTCCAGGCGCTGGCGCGCCTGTACACGATGACGGGGGACGAGAAGTACCTCGCCTGGGCGCTGCGGCTGGCCGATCACTATCTGGCCGACGAGGAGTTCGTCCCGACCCGCTTGCGGGACCACGGCTGTGAGATCATCGGTGGGCTCGGCCTGCTGCAAGCGGTCCTCACGACCCACCGTCCCGAACGGGCGGCGGCCTACGGCAGACAGCTCGAACGCATCTACGACACGATCCTCGACCGGGGCACGCTCGAGGACGGAATGATGTACAACGTCCTCGACAAGCCCAATAGCGGCATCAGCGATGGCTGGGGCTACAACTACGTGGGCTACCTCTGCTACGACATGGCCATGGGGGCCCGGGCGTACACAGCGCACATGGTGGCGACGCTGAGCAACCTGCTGGATCCGAGGTACGAGAACTACCCCTGGGAGGGCGAGTCCATCGACGGCTACGCCGATTCCATCGAAGGCGCCATCTACATGTTGAACCGCCTGCCCGTCGCCGCGGGATTCGAGTGGGTCGATCGCGAAACGAGGAACAACCTCGTGGACCATCCCACGCGTCTGGAGAACGGCGAGCTCTGGGGGACCATGAAGCTCCAGGCCAACGGCGTACGGACCACCATCATGCATGCGCTCATGCACACACGGGGCATCGTCGCGCGCCCGTGGCAACCGGGGCTGAGACTCGGAGCCGCCGAGACCGAGAGTGGAGTCGTCGTGATCGTATCGTCGGATGCCGACTACGAGGGCCGGCTCGAATTCGACATTCCTCGCCACCGGATCTACATGGGATTCGAGAAGGACTGGCCGCGCATGAACACCCTGCCCGAGTGGTTCACCGTCGAGCTGGATGGCCGCTACATCGTTCGTGAGAAGGGATCCGAGGACCTTCGCGAGCTCACCGGGCGGCAGCTGCACAACGGGCTGGCGATCGAGATCCGGGCGGGGCAGGCACTGACCCTGACGATCACCTCGAGCTAGGAGTCCATCCCTGGGGAGAGTGGCCTTGCGAGCAGGGGAGGGGACGTTGCCGAGGGATCGTGTGATGCGTAGGCTCGGGAAACCGCTCGAAGTGTCTATCCCCACCGTCGGCTACCGTTCCGAGCATGCAGCAGCGAATCCTCACCGTCGTTCTGGCGGCGGGCGTCCTTCTCACGAATTCCACGGAGCTCCTGACCGCCCAGACCAAGGACCTGCCGCGTCCGGGGCAGGTCTTCGCCGTCGACGAGCGAACCGCGTTCGTAATCGAGCCACCGGCTTCGGCCAGACGGGCCGGGCGAATGCCCTGGGTGTGGTACGCCCCGGTCCTGAAGGGCTTGCCCGGTGAGGAGGAGGCGTGGATGTTCGACCGCTTCCTCGCGGCGGGGATCGCCGTCGCGGGGATCGACGTCGGCGAGTCGTACGGGAGTCCGAAGGGGCGGGCGAGCTACCAGGCCCTGTACGAGCATCTGACCACCGAGCGGAACTACGCTGAGCAGCCGATCCTGCTCGCGCGGAGCCGCGGCGGATTGATGCTCTACGGCTGGGCGGTCGAGCATCCCCGGTCCGTCGGCGGTATCGCGGGGATCTACCCGGTCTGCGACGTGGAGAGCTACCCGGGGCTGCCTCGAGCGGCGCCCTCGTTCGAGATGACGGTCGAGGAGCTGACGGCGCGGCTCTTCGAATACAACCCGATCGATTGCCTCGCTCCACTCGCCGAGGCGGGCGTGCCGATTCTGCACCTCCACGGCGATCGAGACGGAACCGTCCCCCTCGACGAGAACTCCGCGGAGCTGGGCCGACGCTACGAGGCCCTGGGGGGATCGGTGGAGATCTTGGTGATCGAGGGCCGTGGTCACGACATGTGGAGCGGCTGGTTCCGGTCCCCGGAGCTGACGGACTTCGTCGTCGAACGGGCCTCGAAGGTCTCGGCCGCCGACTTCGCCCTGGCGGCGGTCACGACGAGCTCGATCACGGACGCGCAGGGCCTGGAAGAGGGATTCCGGAATCCGCCCCGCAGCGCCGGGGTGCGCTGCTGGTGGTGGTGGCTCAACAGCAACGTGACAAAGGAGGCGATCACTCGCGACCTGGAGGCGATGGCGGAAAAGGGATTCAGCGGGGCGATGATCTTCGACGCGCATGGCGCCAACCAACGCGGCAATGCCAACGTTCCCAACGGACCCAGGTTCGGCAGCGAAGCGTGGGCCGAGCTGTACATGCACGCTCTGCACGAGGCCGAGCGCCTGGGGCTGAAGGTCGGGCTCTCCATTCAGAGCGGATGGAATCTCGGCGGACCGGGCGTGACGCTCGATGACAAGGCCAAGCAGATCACGTCGTCGGAGATCAGGATCGATGGCCCCGCCGAGATCTATCAGAAGCTGCCGGTTCCCCCGGCGAACTACGACTACTATCGCGACATCTGCGTGCTGGCCCTACCGAGCAAGCAGGCAACCGGCAACGTGCCGTTCACGATCGCGGCGAGCACCTCGCAATCCGGGTTCCCCGTCCAGCGTATCGCAGACGGCAAGGGGGACACGTTCTGGGTCAGCCGCGGCACGGAGGCCGGAGAAGGCCCCACGCCGGATGCGCCGGAGTGGATCGAGTTCTCGTTCGATGAGCCGGTGGTCATCGCCGGATTGCGCTTGGAAGGGCGGAAGGGATACGGCCCGAAGGCATGTCGCCTGCGGGCCATGGACACGAAGCAGACGACCCCTGCGTTCGAGCTGCAGGATGGCGACAACACGATGGCCTTCGATGCGATCCAGGGGCGGACGATTCGCCTGGTCTTCGAAGGTGCCTATGACCCCAGACACCCCGACGCGCCCCGCAATGTCCAGGTGGTGAGTGCGCGGCTGCTGGACGAGGATGGGCAGAGCTTGACGTTCGGGGCATCCCGCCCGCCGATCAGCAACCTCACCGCCAAGACGGGGGCGAAGGAGCTGGGAGGGTCGGCGCCGGACTGCCGCTTCCTTCTGAACGACGTCCCCGGCGTCGACGGCGAGGAGGATGCGGCGCTCGACGAAATCATCGACATCACCGGCCGGGTGAGCGAAGACGGCACGCTGCAATGGAATGCCCCGGCGGGGACGTGGACGGTGATGCGCATCGGCTACACGCCGACGCGCGCGCATGTTTCGACGTCGAGTGACAACTGGCAGGGCCACGTCCTCGACTACCTCAGCAAGGAGGCCTTCGACCGCTACTGGTACGACGTGGTGGACCCCCTGCTGGAGAGAGCAGGCCCCCTGGCGGGAACCGTGCTGACGCAGCTGGAGACGGACAGCTGGGAGTGCGGCGGGATGAACTGGAGTCCCGGATTCGCCGAGGATTTCGCGCGGTACAACGGGTACGACGTCATCGAGTACCTGCCGGTCGTCGCGGGCAAGATCATCGAGAGCCGCGAAGCCAGCAACGCCTTTCTCGCCGACTTTCGCAAGACCATCGCCCATTGCGTCTCCGAGAACCACTACCGGACCTTTGCCGCGCATGCCGCCCGATACAACCTGGGCATCCAGCCGGAATGCTCCGGCCCCCACGCGGGTCCGATCGACGGGATCAAGAACTACTCGCACAGCGATATCGTCATGAGCGAGTTCTGGGCGCCGTCGCCACACCGGCCCAATCCGCCGAATCGCTTCTTCGTCAAGCAGGCCTCCTCGGCGGCGCACATCTACGGCAAGCGATTCGTCGGCGCGGAGGCCTTCACCACCATCGGGCCGCACTGGAACGACCTGCTCTGGCATGCGCAGAAGCCGTCGATGGATTACGAGTTCTGCGAAGGTCTGAACATGGTGTTCTTCCACACCTTCACCTGCTCGCCGAAGGAGATGGGGCTTCCCGGTCAGGAGTACTTCGCGGGCACGCACGTGAACCCGCAGGTCACGTGGTGGGAGGAATCCGGAGTGTTCATGGACTACATCAACCGCGTCCAGTTCCTCGTGCAGAGGGGGGCGTTCGTGGCGGATGTGCTCTACTACTACGGAGACCACGTGCCGAACATCGCCGTCAACAAGGGATTCAACCGGGCCGGCTCGCTGCCTGGCTACGACTACGATGTGACCAACGAGGACATCCTGTTGCGGCTGAGCGTGGCCGACGGCCGCATCGTGGTGCCGGGAGGAGTGCGCTACCGCATGCTGGTCCTTCCCGACCACAAGGTGCTATCGCTGGCGGTGCTGGAGAAGGTGAGCTCACTCCTGGAGCAAGGCGCCACGGTGTTGGGGCCAAAGCCGGAACGGCTGGTCAGCATGGTCGGGGGCGATGCCGCGCAGCGCGAATTCCATGCGCTGGCCGATCGGCTGTGGGGCGAGGCGCCCGCGGAGCAGGGGACGCGGCAGGTTGGAGGCGGACGGCTGGTCTGGGGGCAAAGCTCCCGCTCCCTGCTGCAAGCCGACGGGCTCGTACCGGACTTCGAGGCGCTCGACACGGAGCGGCAGGCGGATTACGAGTACATCCACTACACGCTGGATGGCGCCGACGTCTACTTCGTCTGCAACCAGACCACGGAAGCTCGTGAGGTCGATCTGGCCTTCCGCGTGAGCGGTCGTCAGCCGGAGCTCTGGAATCCCGCGACCGGCCAGATCCGCATGGCGGAGGCCTTCACCATCGAGGGGCAGCGAACGACCGTGCCCATGAGCTTCGATCCGTACGGCAGCACGTTCCTGATCTTTCGATCCAAGGCCGACGGCCGCGGAAGGTCGGGGGCGAACTTCCCCAGGTGGCGGGAAGAGCAGGCGATCGCCGGACCATGGTCCGTCCGCTTCGATCCCCGGTGGGGGGGTCCGGAGAAGCCCATCCACCTCGACACGCTTGCCAGCTGGACGGAGCACGGCGATCCCGGCATCAAGTACTACTCCGGCAAGGCGGTCTATCGCACCACCTTCGAGCTGGACGAGGGGTCGGACGACGCACCACTGGCGCTCGAGCTCGGGTCGGTCGAGGATGTCGGCATCGCCCGGGTCACGTTGAATGGCAAGGACCTGGGTGTGCTCTGGCTCGCTCCCTTCCGGGTCGACATCAGCGGGGCGGCCAAGCCCGGAGAGAACATGCTCGAGGTCATGGTCGTCAATTCATGGCACAACCGGGTGATGGGCGATGATGCCCTACCGGAGAACGAGCGCTTCACCCGGACCAATATCCGGGTCGAGAAGAAGGGCCGGTTCGCGTGGACGCTGCAAGAATCCGGACTGCTCGGTCCGGTGCGTATCGTCAGTCCACATCCACGAGATGGAAGACGAAGATGATGTTGCTTCAGGCCGGCCGCTGACCTCCGCAGTTCGACGTCGCGTCCCGCAGCGTCGGCACTTCGGCCGACCTCATTCGTGCAGCTCGCGATAGCTACTGGGTGTCATCCCCTGGCGCGAGCGGAGCACGACGGCTATTTCTGGCCGAACGCGAAGTCCACGACGCGCAGCGGGGTCGGGTCGTGCGGCTCGGCCGGTAGCTCCTGGACGAGGATCGTCCAGGGTCGTCCCCTGATCGATGGCGTACTGGATGCTGGTGTAGGGATCGCTCGCGGAGCCGGACCCGGGGGGAGTGCCGTTGACGTCGACGTACCAGGTCGTGGCGGGCGCGGCGGCGAGCAGCGGCAGGACGAGGATGCTGATCAAGAGACACCTCTGGGGTCACTCGAGCATACCAGCGCCGCGCGCCGCCTACTCCGGCTTCCAGTCGGGGAGCCGACGACCGGGGGTCCAGGGAGCGCCGGCGGCCTCGAGCTCGGCCTCGAGGGCCGGCAGGTCCTTCTCGAGCACCACCCGCAAGGCGCCCAGCACCGGGGCGAAGGCTCTCGCCGCGACTACGTAGGTGCGCCGGTGGGTCGCGGTGGCAGCCGAGGTCGAGGTCCACTGGGCGCCGAGCACACGCTGCACCCGCTGCACGATCGACGGCGACACCGGCTCGAAGCGGCTGCTCACGGTGGTGTCGCCCTCGAGAGCGGTGCGCAGGCCGAGGAGCTCGACCTCGATGGCCCGCAGGCGAGCGCGCAGATCGTCGCTGTCGGCCGCCGTGTTGCTCAGCGCCCGCTCGAGGTGGGCGATCCGATCGAGCGCTTCGCGAACCGCCTCCGCGCTGGCCAGAACCGCGCGCTGGAGCCGCGCCGCTCGACGGTGGAAAGCGAGCAGCTCCGCCCGATCCGCGGCGGGCAGTGCAGCGATCCCCAGCGGCACGGCCTCGAAGGTCTGCTCCTCGCCGAGCAGCTCGGTCCGATTCTCCGCGCGTAGAGTCAGCTGGACGGTGTAGGTGCCGGGCGCGGCCAGCGGACCCGAGGGATCGGGCTCCCAGGGGTCGTCGTCGTCGAGCCGCGGGGTCGGAACCGCCGTGGGGTAGCGCAGATCCCAGGCCACGCGGTGGATGCCGGCATCGATCGGTCCGGGCAAGCGCCGCACGACCTCGCCGTCGGCATCGCGAACCACCAGCTCGATCTGCGGATCCTCGGCCCGATCCTCGCGACGCAGGTCCTCCCACGGGGGGTAGCCCACGGGCTCGCCCTGCTTCTGCAACTCCTTCTCGGCCTCGCGCCGGATCTGGCGCCGGCTTTTGTAGCCCTCAGCCAGGTGATAGGTGAAGACCGCGCCGAACGGTGGATTGGGAGCGGTGAAGAAAGCGTGCCCCTGCTCGGCCTTCTCATTCCATCCCAAAGGACGCGACGGGATGTACATCGGCGCGCGTTTGACCGGGAAGAGCGTCGCCTCGGCGGCGAGGGCCTCTTCGGACACCTGCCGCAGCGGAGAGTAATCGTCGAGGATGTAGATGCCGCGTCCGAACGTGCCGACCACCAGGTCGTCCTCGCGCCGCTGGATCTCGAGATCGCGCACTGCGACGACCGGGAAGCCACCCTTCAGCGGCACCCAGCGCTGGCCGGCATCGATCGTGAAGAAGAGACCAAGCTCTGTGCCGACGAAGAGCAGCTCAGGATGCTCGTGGTCCTCCACGATCGACCACACGACGTGGCGCTCGGGCAGATCGCCGGCGATCGGCTCCCAGGTGCGGCCGCGATCGCGCGAGCGGAAGAGGTAGGGGGTGAAGTCACCGCTCTTGTGGTCGTTCAAAGCGGCGTAGACCGTCTCGGAATCGTGCCGCGATGCCGTCAAGTCCGACACCAGCATGCGCGCGGAAACCCCGGGAAGATCTTCAGTTGCGATGCTTCGCCACTCGCCACCGCCGTCCTCCGACGTCTGGAGATTGCCGTCGTCGGTCCCGGCGTAGAGCAGTCCCTCGACGAGCGGCGACTCGTCGAGTGCCACGATCGAGCCGTAGAAGGAGGTGAAGACGTTCTTCCATACCGTATCGACGCTCCACACCGTGCCCATCACCTCGAGCCGATTGCGGTCGATCCGGCGCGACAGATCGGGGCTCACCGCGGTCCAGCTCGAGCCGCGGTCGTCGGAGCGGAAGAGGCGATTGCCGGCGAAGTAGAGCCGGGTCTTCGAGTGCGGGCTGATCAGGAGCGGCGAGTCCCAGTTCCAGATCAGCGGCGGCTCGTCGGGCTCGGGCTGCGGCTGGATGTCGACGATCTCGCCGCTCTGCTTGGCGTAGCGCACCAGCCCGCCGTATTGCCACATCGAGTAGAGGATGTCGGGATTGCCGGGCTCGACCCTCGTCTGGTAGCCATCTCCGCCGACGGTGTTGATCCAGTCCGAGTTGCGGATGCCGTGGACGTTGGCGGTGCGCGACGGCCCGCCCTGGCTGTTGTTGTCCTGGGTGCCGCCGTAGACGTTGTAGAAGGGCTCTGCGTCGTCGATCCCGATGCGGTAGAACTGGGTGATCGGCAGGTTGGCGACGTATTTCCAGGTTTCAGCGCGGTCCCAAGTCTCGTAGATCCCGCCGTCACAGCCGATCAGCAGGTAGTCGGGGTCCTGCGCATCGAAGAGCAGGGCGTGATTGTCGACATGCTTGAACTCCGAGTTGAGCGACCCCCACGTCCTGCCCCCGTCCTCGCTGACCTGGATCCAAACGTCCATCGAGTAGATGCGGTCGAAGCGGTGGGGGTCGGGGAAGATCTCCTGGTAGTACTGGGGATCGACTGGGACGTAATCGCTCATCTTGACCCAGCTCTCGCCACGGGTCTGCGAGCGGTAGAAGCCGCCCTCGCCGTCGAGCGCCGGGATGGTGGCGTAGAGCACGTCGGGATCCTGCGGCGCCAGCGCCAGCCCGATGCGGCCCATGTCGCCCTGCGGCAGGCCGTCGACGAGCTCGCGCCAGGTCTGGCCGCCGTCGGTCGACTTGTGGATCCCCGACTCCGGCCCGCCGCCCACCAACGCCCACTGACGGCGCCGACGCTGGAAGGCGGCGGCGTAGACCGTGTCGGGATCGCGCGGGTCGAAGACGACGTCGGTGACCCCGGTGTTCTCCGAGACTTCGAGCTCCAGGTTCCAGGTCTCGCCACCATCGGTCGATCTGTAGAGGCCCCGGTCACCCCCCGGTGCCCACAGCGGTCCCTGGGCCGCCACCCAGACGATGTCGGAGTCCCGCGGGTCGAGGACGATCTTGCCGATGTGCTCGGAGTGCTCGAGCCCCATGCGCTTCCAGGAGCCGCCTCCGTCGAGCGACTTGTAGACCCCGTCGCCGTAGCCCACCGAGCGCTGGGAGTTGTTCTCCCCGGTGCCCACCCAGACGACATTGGGATTGCGGGGATCGACGGTCACGCAGCCGATCGAGTAGGACCCTTCGCGGTCGAAGATCGGGGTCCAGGTGGTGGCGTTGTTGGTCGTCTTCCAGACTCCGCCCGAGGCCACCGCGACGTACCAGACGCTCGGATCCTGCGGGTCCTTGGCGACATCGGCGATGCGCCCCGACATCAGAGCCGGGCCGATGCCGCGCAGCGCGAGGCCGCCAAAGGTCTCGGCGGTCAGCCTGGTCTCCTCTTCGCCGGCGACGCTGACATAGGCGGCCGCCGGCCCGGTGCAGGCGGTGATCAGTACGAGGGCGGCGGTAGGTAGGGCTCTCATCATCGTCTCCATCCCGGGATGCCAGAGCTCGAGGAACTCGAATCGGCCCCGATTCTAGCTGCGGTGCTACGTTCCTCCGCGCTGGCGTGGATCGAACGTGAGTCCTCACGGCTGAGGAGGCTGGCAGCTTGCCATCTGGGCCGGATGACAGTAGCACCGTCCACGACAGCCAGGGAGTTCAGAGCATGGATGCAGAGCGAATGACGTTCCCGATCAGCATCGGAGTGGCGACGGTTCTCGTGGGATCGCTCGCATGGTCGTCCTGCGTCGGAGTGTCCGAGGGCAGGGCAGGCAGAGTCGACCAGCCGAACATCATCCTCATCCATGCCGATGACCTCGGCTATGCCGGCGTCGGCTGCTACGGCCAGCAGCTCATCCAGACCCCGCGCATCGACAGGATGGCCCAGGAGGGCATGCGCTTCACGGACTACTACGCCGCCAATACGGTCTGTGTTCCGTCACGCGTGGGCCTGATCACCGGCCGACACCCGGGTCACGCGTCCGTGCGCGACAACTTCACCCCACCGTTGGAGGGCTTCACCGGCTTCATGGACGGGTGGCCCCCGGAGCTCTGGCCGCCCAAGGGGGCGACGTTGGGCCGGGTCATGAAGGAGGCGGGCTACCGCACGGCGCAGTTCGGCAAGCTCGAAGCCGGTATCCCGATGGAGCCGGGGAAGATGACGGAGCACGGCTGGGACCACTGGTTCGGCTTCCGCGGGACCGGGGCCGCCTTCCAGTACTACCCGCTCGAGCTGTGGAAGAACGACGAGAAGGTGACCTTCCCCGCCAACGAACCGGAGAGCGTGCGCAGGCCGGGGATCGTCGGCGACGCCGGTGTCTACTCGCAGGACCTGTTCGTGGAGGAGTTGCTGGCCTTCATCCGTGAGAACAGGGACGTACCCTTCTTCGTCTACTTCCCGACCCAGGTGCCGCACGGCCGCTCTCCCCGCGACGGCGACCAGATCCAGGTTCCCGACGTGGGGCCCTACGCCGATCGCGACTGGACCCACCTCGAGAAGCTGTATGCCGCCATGCTCACCCGGCTGGACGGGCACGTCGGCCGCATCATCGACGAGCTGCAGGCGCTGGGGCTGGACGAAGACACCGTCATCCTGTTCACCAGCGACAACGGCGACGAGAACAGCTACTACGAGTTCACCGACAGGTTCGCCGCCACCGGACCGCTGCGCGGCAAGAAGCGCTTCCTCTACGAGGGAGGCATCCGGGTGCCCATGATCGTCCGCTGGCCGGGGAGGATCGAGCCGTCGCGGACCAGCGCTCTTCCCTGGGCCGGATGGGACGTCATGGCGACCTTGGCCGACCTGGCCGGAGTCGCTCCGCCTCCGGACACCGATGGCATCTCGGTCGTCCCGACCTTGCTCGGTGAGTCGCAGCGGCAGGTGGCGCGGGAGTACCTGTACTGGGAGCACCACATGGGCAAGCAGCAGGCCGTGAGAATGGGCCGCTGGAAGGCCATCCGCTTAGGCGGAACCCAGGAGCCGATCGAGCTGTACGACCTAGCGGCGGACATCGGCGAGACGGAGAACTTGGCCGACGATCACCCCGAGATCGTCGCCGAGATGAAGGCGATCATGGAGGAGGCCCGGGAGGGTTCCGAGTTCGACGCGTTCTGGCCGCTGCCCGAGCGGCGACAGAACCAGATCCGCTGGGACAAGTGGATCTTCGATCAGCTCGAACACGGAATCCGCTGACTGAATCCGGTCCCGGCGGCTGGCCGAGGACAAGGCTGATTCCCGAGCGCTATGAGCCGGCTGCCCCTCTCGCAGCCGCGGCGATCGCGCGGATGTGGGCGGGACCGGTGCGGCAGCAGCCGCCGAGGAGGCGGGCGCCGGCGCGGCTCCAGCGCGCGGCGAGCTCGCCGTACGCTCCGACCTCGTTCTCGCCCGACCAGGTGCCTCGCGTGGCGTCGTAGTCCTCGCCCGAGTTGGGGTAGGCGACGATCGGCACCGCGCTGGCCTCGCCCAGCTCGGCGAGCAGCGCATCGACGAAGCGAGGTGCGGTGCAGTTCACACCGATGGCGACGGCGTTCGGCGCACAGGCGCAGTCTCGCGCCACCGCGCGCACGCTCGTGCCGTCGCGCAGGTGCGCGCCGTCGCGGCAGGAGAAACCGAACCAGACGGGCACGTCGGCGAAGTCCGCCGCCAGTGACGCGAGCGCGCGCGCCTCGGCCCCGTTGGGGATCGTCTCGCACGCGAGGACGTCGGCGCCCGACTGCGCCAGGATCTCGAAGCGCGGCGCATGCCACTCCCGGAGCCGTCGCTCGTCCATGCCCGGGTAATCGCCCGTGTACTCCGCCCCGTTGGCCAGTGCCGCACCGTAGGGTCCGATGCTCGCGGCCACGAAGCGCGGACCGGCCTCTCGAGCCAAGGTCACGGAGCGCGCGAGCAGGGCTTCCGATTCGGCGCGGGTGCGGCCCCGCGCCCGGAATCCCCCGAGCGTCGCCTGGTAGCTGGCCGAGATCACGCACTCCGCCCCTGCGTCGACGTAGGCGCGGTGCACGTCGCGGATGGCGTCGGGGTCTTCGAAGAGCAGACGCGCGGACCACAGCGGATCGGACAGGTCGTACCCGCGCGCCTCGAGCTCCGTGGCGAGCCCCCCATCGAGCACCAACGTCGGCCCCGCGCCGATCCGCGCCCGCAGCTCGTCCCGTCTCGATCCGGTCACCATGCCGTAGCATGGAGCGCCCCATGACGGAGCGCAACGTCCGGTTGGCGGGCCCTGAACCGCGGCTGGGCAAGTGGCTACGATGGGCGCGCAACACCGGAGGTCGGAAGCACCCCAGATGTCCCGGAGGTCAGCATGCGCACAAGCTCGGCGCTCGTGGTCTGCATCCCCATCCTGCTCGTAGCGGCCGCCGCGGCCCAGTCGGCGCCGGAGCCGGGCCTCCTGGGCGCCTCGGCTGCGGATGCCGGAGCTCCCGATCATCCGACGAAGCGCCCCAACATCCTGTTCATCATGTCGGACGACCATGCGGCCAATGCCATCGGCTGCTACGACAGCTACCTCTCCGGAGTCGTCCAGACCCCCAACCTGGACCGGCTGGCAGCCGAGGGTGCTCTCCTGCGCAACTGCTTCTGCACCAATTCCCTCTGCACTCCCAGCCGAGCGACCATCCTCACGGGCCAGTACAGCCACATGAGCGGCGTGTACACCCTGCACGAGCGCCTCGAGCCGGATCACCCCAACGTCGCCAAGGAGCTGCAGGAGCTCGGCTACCAGACCGCCGTGATCGGGAAGTGGCACCTCAAGGCCGATCCCAGCGGCTTCGATCACTTCCAGGTCCTGAGGGGTCAGGGCCGTTACGTGAATCCGCGACTGCGCGGCGAAAACACGGGAATGAAGGAGTATCCGGGTTACTCCGCGGACGTGATCACGGACCTGTCTCTGGAGTGGCTGCAGGAGCGCGATCCCGAACAGCCGTTCTTCTTGATGTGCCAGTTCAAGGCCCCTCATGATCGCTGGGACCATGCCGACCGCTTCGCGGACTGGTATCGGGAGGAGAGCATTCCGGAGCCTCCCACCCTGTACGACGACTACGCCCAGCGCTTCAGCCGCGCTGGACAGGTCTGGTCCACCATGGAGCGGATCGTCCCCGACCGCTATCTCCATCATGTTCCTCCCGAAGACGTGGTCGGAATGTCGCGGGACGAGACGCGGGCCTACGTGTACCAGAAGTTCATCGCGCAGTACCTGCGCTGCGCCCAGGCCGTGGACGACAACGTGGGACGCCTGCTCGACTACTTGGATCGAACCGGTCAGGCGCGGGATACCGTGATCATCTACACCAGCGATCAAGGGGTGTTCGTCGGTGAGCACGGCTACTTCGACAAGCGCTTCATGTACGAGGAGAGCCAGCGCATGCCCTTCTTGATCCGCTATCCGCAGGAGATCCCGCCTGGGACGGTGAGCGAGGCGCTGATCGAGAACACGGACTTCGCGCCGCTCTTCCTCGACTACGCCGGGGCGGAGGCTCCCGACTTCATGCAGGGGCGCAGCTTCCGCTCCATCTGCCGCGGCGAGACTCCGCCCGATTGGAAGGAGTCGGTCTACTACCGCTACTGGATGCACATGTCCCACTTCGCCATCCCGGCTCACTACGGGATCCGGACCCAGAGGTACAAGCTCATCTACTACTACGGGGAACCTCTGGGGATGGCGGACACCGAGTACGTCCGACGCTGGGTTGAGGGCTCGCCCGAGATCGAGGCCACCGAGCCGGAGTGGGAGCTGTTCGACCTGGAAAAGGACCCGCACGAGACGAAGAACGTCTATGCCGATCCCGAATACGCAGACGTCGTAGCCGAGCTCAAGCAGCAGCTCCTGCGGAAGAAGGCCGCCGTGAAGGACACGGATGACAGATATCCGGCCCTGATGGAGCAGAGGAAGAAGTACTGGTAGCGGCAAGAGGCGCTGCGCAGGCACCTGACGAGACCAGAGAGCAAAGATGACCAGAAAATTCCCCAGCGCCTCCGCCTGTGTCGTGGCGCTGCTCCTGCAAACCGCGTGCGCGCTCACGCCACCGGCTGCCGAGCAGGACAAGCCCAACATCGTCGTCATCATGGCCGACGACCTGGGGTGGATGGACCTGCACTGCTACGGCAATCCGCACCTGGACACGCCTCACCTGGATCGGCTCGCACGGGAGGGCATGCGCTTCACCGACGGGTACGCGGCCTCACCCGTGTGCTCGCCGACGCGGGCCGCCATGCTGACCGGAAAGTCGCCAGCCAGACTGCACCTGACGAATCACGCGCCTGGACACGAGGACGGCTTCGCGCCGCAGGGATCGGACCTGCGGGAGGCGGCAACGGTCCGGCGGCTGGACCTGGAACAGAGGACGATCGCCGAGCACCTCAAGGCTGCCGGCTACGTCACGGCTCACATCGGCAAGTGGCATCTCTCCTATGTATCGAAGCGGGAGGATCCCACGGGGCGCATGGAGGCTGGCCTGAGGCCGGAGCATCAGGGCTTCGATGTGAACGTGGGGGGCTTCTTCCGGGGCGGTCCGGCCAGCTACTTCAGTCCCTACCGGAACCCCGCCCTGAGTGACGGCGAGGAGGGCGAGTACCTGCCCGACCGCCTGGCGGACGAGGCGATCGAGTTCGTGCGCCAGCATCGGGACGAGCCGTTCTTCCTGAACTGGTGGCCCTACTCGGTGCACTACCCCATGCAGGCCCCGGAGGCCCTGGTCGAGAAGTACGCAGCTCGCGGCGGCATGAGGAAGCCGACCTACGCGGCCATGATCGAAGGCATGGACCGGTCGATCGGACGCTTCCTCGATGCGCTGGAGAGGGAAGGGCTGGCGGAGAAGACGCTGGTCGTCTTCACCTCGGACAACGGCAGCTTCAACAGCGACAATCGACCCCTGCGCGGCTGCAAGGGCATGCTTCACGAGGGCGGGATCCGGGTGCCCTGGATCGTGCGTTGGCCCGGATTCGTCGCACCGGGGTCCACCGATGCCACGCCGATCATCTCCATGGACTGCTTCCCGACGCTGCTCGAGGTCGCCGGCATCGAGCCCGAGGGGGACGCAGTCCTCGACGGCATCAGCCTCGTTCCACTCTTGACGCAGTCCGGGTCGTTGGCACGCGAAGCGCTGTACTTCCACTACCCCAACTACGCCTTTCACAAGAGGAACCGGCTGGCCAGTGCCGTGCGATCCGGCAGGTACAAGTTGATACGGCGTTACGACGATGAATCGCTGGAGCTCTACGATCTGGCGAGTGACCCGGGCGAAACCGAGAATCTCGCGGACCGCCTACCCGAGGTGGCGCAGGGCCTGAAGGGGAAGCTCGACCACTGGCTGGGCAGCTCCGGAGCCAAACTGCCCACCAGGGATTGACACCTTCCACCGCGGCGTAGGATGTTGGCTCTCCCGACTGCGAGAGGCTGCGCATCCTGGCTGGACCAGATGCCTGGGCTCAGGCCACCTCGCTGTCGCGGCCCGAGAAGCTCACCCTCCGGGTGGGGTCCCGATCATGCATCCGATTCTCCGTCCGTTCCTCTCGATCCTGGCCATCGGATTCCTCTCGGTCATCGCTCGTGGCGCATCGTCGACCGAGGAGGGGAGCTTCGCCGGCTTCGTCGCGCAGGGCTCGCCCTGGCAGACTCCGTACTACGTCTCCTCGGGCTCCGAGAGGGGACCGACGGTGATGATCGTGGGGGGCATCCACGGCGACGAACCGGCGGGGGCTCGCGCGGCCGATCAGATCCGCCACTGGCCGCTCGAGCGCGGGCGCTTGATCGTCGTCCCGCGCGCCAACGTCGGCGGCTTGGCGGCTTTCACGCGCTTGATGCCGCACAAGTCGGAGACGATCTCCAACCTCAATCGCAACTTCCCCCGCACCGGGGGACCCGGCGAGGCGGCCAGCATCCTGAGCCAATCGCTGTGGCACCTCGCCGAAGTCGAGCGGCCCGACTGGTTGTTCGACCTGCACGAGGGTGTGGGCTTTCGGGCGAGCGGGGACGATTCGGTCGGATCCAGCGTGATCTGCTTCGAGGATCCCGAAGTCGACCGCATGGTCGCTCTCGTCCTGGCTGCGGTGAACGAGGGGATCGAGGACTCCGGACGGCATTTCGTCAGGCTCCGCAAGCCAGCGGACGGTTCACTGGTGCGTGCGGCGCACGAGCGTCTCGACTCCCACGCCCTGATCCTCGAGACCACCAAGAAGGACCAGCGCCTCGCGACGCGCATCCGCCAGCATCGCATCATGGTGCATGCGGTCCTGCGCGAGCTCGACATGACGGAGGACGAGGGTCTCGTCGACCAGCTCCTCGCGCGGCGGAGGGATGAACCGTCCCCGACGATGCGCCTGGCGATCTTCGATGCGCCCGGCACCGGTGGTCCCGAGCCCTACGAGTGGATCTTCACCCCTTGGCCGGACGTCGTCACCCAGCCGATCGGAGTCCCGGAGATCCTCTCCGGGGCCTTGGGCCAGTTCGATGCGATCGCCTTCTTCGGCGGCAGCGGCAGCGAGCAGGGCAAGTCCCTCGGGGAGGCCGGACGCGAGCAGGTCCGGCGCTTCGTCGACGGCGGTGGCGGCTATCTTGGCATCTGCGCGGGAGCCTACCTCGCCACGACCGACTACTCCTGGTCCCTGGGCATCTTCGACGCCAAGGTCATCGACAACGAGAACGGCAAGTGGGCTCGCGGCACGGGCACGGTTCGCATCGAAGTCGCCCCCGAGGGCCGCGAGCGGCTGGGCGAGAGCGAGCAGACGCTCGACATCTACTACGCCAACGGTCCGATCCTCGCGCCTCGGGGCCTGCCCGACCTGCCGGACTACCGGCCGCTCGCGTGGTACCGCACCGAGTTCGCCGCGAATGGTGCCACGCCCGGCGTCATGCTGGACTCCCCAGCGATCATCGAGGGCGAGTGCGGTCGCGGCCGGGTCATCTGCTTCGGCTGCCACCCCGACAAGACCCGTGGCCTGCGCCACTACCTGCACGCCGCGCTGCGTTGGGTCCTGCGGCGCGAGGCCTCCTCCTCGTCGCGCTGAAGGGTTGCTTTTGCAGTCGCGCGGTTTCCATGCTGACCGGTCCCCATGAAGCACTCCTCCCCCCTCTGGATCGCAATCCTGCTGTCGTCCTGCGCCGGCGCGGCCGACGCCCAGGCTCCCCTCGCAGGTCCCGAAGCCGCTAGAAGGACGCGGCCCAACGTCCTGCTCGTCATGACCGACGACCAGGGCTATGGAGATCTGGCCTGTCTCGGCAATCCGATCCTGGAGACGCCGCACCTCGACCAGCTCCACGGTGAGGCGGTGCGTCTCACGGACTATCACGTGAGCCCGACCTGCTCGCCCACGCGCGGCGCGCTGATGAGCGGTCGCAACACGCACCATGCCGGGGTGTGGCACACGATCATGGGCCGCTCGATGATGCGCACCGAGGAGGTCACCCTCGCCGAGACCTTCCGCGCCAACGGCTACGCCACGGGCCACTTCGGCAAGTGGCACCTCGGCGACAATTACCCCCTGCGGCCCCAGGATCAGGGCTTCGAGGTCGCGCTGATGCACGGGGGAGGAGGGGTCGTCCAAGGGCCGGACACCTTCGGCAACGACTATTTCGACGACACGTACCTGCGCAACGGTGTGCCCGAGACCTTCACCGGCTTCTGCACCGACGTCTGGTTCGACGAAGCGATGCGCTTCATCACCGAGAGCCAGGACGCCGAGCGCCCCTTCTTCTGCTACGTCCCGACGAACGCGGCGCATGGACCCTTCTGGGCGCCGGAGGAATACGAGCAGAAGTACCGCGACGATGCGCGCGTTCCGAACGCCGGGTTCTACGGGATGATCGAGAACATCGACGCCAACATGGGACGCATGCTGGCGTTCCTCGAGGAACGCGGTCTCGCGGACGACACCATCGTGATCTTCACGACCGACAACGGCTCGACCTTCGGTCTGCGCAAGGGGAAGGGCTTCAACGCGGGCATGCGGGGCAGCAAGGGCAGCTTCCACGAGGGCGGCCATCGCGTGCCCTGCTTCATCCGCTGGTCCTCAGGCGGGCTCGCGGGAGGGCGCGACGTCGACACCCTGGCCGCGCACTTCGACCTCTATCCCACGCTCATGGAGCTCTGCGGACTCGAGCGACCGGGCGGTCCCGAGCTACACGGCCGCTCCCTCGTCCCGCGGCTGCAGGGGACCGACGAGGCGTGGCCCGAGCGCGTGATCGTCGTCGATTCCCAACGCCGGGAGCTGATGCAGAAGCACAAGAGCTTCGCGGTGATGACCGAGCGCTGGCGGCTGTGCACCGGTGACGAGCTCTTCGACATCGTGGCGGATCCGGGCCAGACGACCGACGTCTCCGCGGAGCATCCCGACGTGGTCGCGCGCCTGCAGGCCGAGTACGAGCAGTACTGGCAGGGGATCGCACCGCTGAACGAGACCTACGTGCGCATCGTGCTCGGTCACCCCGCGGAGAACCCCACCCGCCTGATGAGCCACGATCTGCACACCGACGACAAGGGTGTGCCCTGGCACCAGCGCCACGTCCGCCGGGCCTACGTCGCCAGCGGATTCTGGGCGGTGGAAGTACACGAGGCCGGCACCTACCGCATCGAGCTCCGGCGCTGGCCGCAGGAGGTGGGCCTGCCGATCGACGCGCCGCTGCCCGAGGATCCGTGGGTCACGGACAACCGGCTGCAGGAGCCCGGCGTGGCGATTCACCCGGTCGAGGCCAGGCTGAGTCTGGGCGGCATCGAGCGCACCGTCCCCATCGCGCCGGGGGACCTGGGAGCCACCTTCGACGTGGAGCTGAAGGCGGGGCCGGACGAGATGTACGCCTGGTTCCGCGACGAGGACGGCACCCTGCGCAGCGCGTACTACGTCTACGTCGAGCGCCGCTAGTCCCTGCGAGAAGCGGCGCTCACTTGCGCTGCTTCTCGCGCTCGACGTACTCGTGCGAGATCTCGACCGCCCGCGCCCGATCGGCCTCGTCGTAGTCCCAGAACTCCTCGATGATACGACGCATCTCGGGGAAGTCCGCGTCGTCGTCGCCGATCTGCGCGCGTCGCTTGCGGAGCTCCTCCTTGAGCGTGGTGACGAGCTCCGCGTGCGCGGGATCGTCGTACAGGTTGACCAGCTCGTGCGGATCCTGCTCCAGGTCGTACAGCTCCCAACCGGGCGGTGACTGCCGGCGGCCCTGCATGTCGCAGCCGTAGTAGTAGATCAGCTTGTGCCGCTTGGTGCGGAGGCCCAGGTGCGCGGGATTCCAGTGGTGGACGAGGTGGTACCAGTAGCGGTAGTACGCGGCCTGCTTCCAGCCCGCCGGCTCCTCACCCCTCTCGCACAGCGAGACGAAGCTCGCCCCCTGCATGTACTGCGGCGTCTCCACTCCCGCGAAGCCGAGGAGCGTGGGGGCGAAGTCGACGTTCTCGACGATCGCGTCGCTCTGGCAGCCGGCCTCGATCGTCTTGGGATAGCGGATCAGGAGCGGCATGCGCTGCGACTCCTCGTACATCCAGCGCTTGTCCTGGTAGTCGTGCTCGCCGAGCATCATGCCCTGGTCGCCGGTGTAGATGACGACGGTGTCGTCGTAGATGCCCTCCTGCCTCAGGTACGCGAAGAGCCGCGCCAGGTTGTCGTCGACGCCCTTGACGCAACGCAGGTACTTCTTGAGGTAGGTCTGGTAGGAGAGGCGCTGCGCCTCTTCGTCGCTCAAGCTCGGGTCCTTGGCCCAGGTGTGGGTGTAGTTGCGGTGGGCGTGACGGCGACCGACCGAAGTGCCGATGTAGCGCACGGCCTCGTCCTCGTGGCCGCGCGTGGCGATCGAGCCGAAGTGCGGTTGCGTCCAGAGGCTCTGCGGCTCGGGGACGTCGACGTCGGCCAGGTACTCCTCGTAGCGCGGCGCGTTGGTGAAGTAGTCGTGCGGCGCCTTGTAGTGGTGCATCAGGAAGAAGGGCCGCTCGCGATCGCGCTGCTCCAGCCACTCCAGGGTGCTGTCGGTGATGCAGTCCGAGGAGTGCCCCTGCATGCGCACCTCGTTCTCGGGCCAGGTGCCGCGGGTCTTCTCCCTGAAGGTCGGATTCAGGTACTTCCCCTGTCCGGGAAGGACCTTGTAGTAGTCGAAGTTGGGCTCCTCCTTCAGGTGCCACTTGCCGACCATCGCCGTCTGGTACCCGGCCCTGCGCATCTCGATGGCGAGGTACTGCCGCTCGGGAGGGATCCTCTGGGCCAGCGTGTAGGCCCCGTTCACGTGGTTGTATTGCCCCGTGATGATGCACGCCCGGCTGGGCACGCAGATCGAGTTCGTCACGAAGCAGTTCCGGAAGAGCATGCCCTCCTCGGCGAGCGTGTCGATCGTCGGGGTGGGATCGAGGGCGGCCAGCCGACTGCCGTACGCGCCGATCGCGTGCGCGGCATGGTCGTCGGACATGATGAACAGGATGTTGGGACGACGATCCCGTTCGTCCGCCTCGCCCTGGGGCAGAGGCTGCGCGCTGGCGAGGAGGGTGACCGCCACGCAGGGAGTGAGGAACGACACGAGCCTTCCGCGACCGGGCATTCTGTGACCTCTTGGGTGACCGGGGAACTGGGTGGTCGCTCCCGATCCTAGGATCGATCGCGCTCGAGGACCATCGTGGGCGCTATCCTCGACGGCTCGCCCTCCTTCATCGTTGGATCCCTGCGAGTCCCACCATGCCCCATCGGGTCGTTCTCCTCGGAATCTGCCTCCTCGTCCTGGCTCCCGGTTCCCTCTGCGCCGATGAGCGTCGACCGAACATCCTCTTCATCCTCGCGGACGACCAGGCGCCCGAGACGCTGAGCGCCTACGGCAACACCGTCTGCGAGACCCCGAACCTCGATCGCCTGGCGCGGGAGGGCATCACCCTCGTCGACGCCCATCACATGGGCTCGTGGTCGGGGGCCGTGTGCACGCCTTCACGCACGATGATCATGACGGGTCGGTCGGTGTGGCGCATCCCCGGGGCGAAGGGCCCGCGAATCAAATGGCCGGAGGGCTTCCGTGCCGACGTGGCCAAGCAGAGCCTGCCCGCGATCTTCAACCGCGCCGGCTACGACACCTTCCGCACCTGCAAGAAGGGCAACAGCTACAAGGAGGCGAACGCGCTCTTCACGCAATGCAAGGACGCGACGAAGCGCTGGGGCACCCCGGAGGGGGGGAGTGAGTGGCACGGAGATCAGGTCGTCGCCTACCTCGAGTCCCGTCAGGAGAGCGAGGACGAGGATCCCTTCCTGATCTACTTCGGCTTCTCTCACCCCCACGATCCGCGCCACGGCACCCCCGAGCTCGTCGAGAAATACGGCGCGGTGAACGAGGGAGAGCTCGGCCAGCCGAATCGGAAGGCGCCGCCGCTCCAGATCAACTATCTGCCCACGCACCCCTTCCACCACGGCCACCCCGGTCTGCGGGACGAGGTGAACGTCCAGGGCGTGCTCAAGCGGCGCGACGAGGCGACGATCCGCAACGAGCTGGGTCGCGAGTACGCCTGCATCGAGAACATCGACATCCAAGTCGGCCGCGTGCTCGCCAAGCTCGAGGAGATGGGCGAGCTCGACAACACCTACGTGATCTACACCGCCGACCACGGGATCGCGGTGGGCCGCCACGGCCTGACCGGCAAGCAGAACCTCTACGAGCACACCTGGCGCGTGCCGTTCCTCGTCCGCGGCCCGGGCATCGAGCCGGGCAGCCGCTCCTCGGGCTACGTCTACCTGCTCGACGTGCTGCCGACCCTGTGCGACTTCGCCGGCATCGAGGTCCCCGAGGGGGTCGAGGGCCGAAGCATGCGCCCCGTCCTCGAGGGCCAGGCCGACCGCATCCGCGACGTCCTCTACGGCGTCTACTGCGGAGGCACGAAGCCCGGCATGCGTTCGGTCAAGACGGACGGCTGGAAGCTGATCCAGTACGACGTGCTCGACGGCTACGTGCGCGAGACCCAGCTCTTCGACCTGCGCCAGAACCCCCACGAGTTCCTGATCGAGCACCACGACCCCGCCCTGGTCGAGCTGCTCGGGAACAAGCCCGCGCCACACCAGATCAACCTGGCTCCCCTGCCGGAGCACGCCGCCAAGCTCGAGGAGCTGCGCCGGCTCCTGCAGGCGGAGATGGAGCGGTTCGGGGATCCCTACGAGCTGGAGTGATGAGTGGATGCCGATCTCCGGGTCGGCATCTCCCGCGAAGTGGGGCTAGTCCCCACCGCCTCCCGACTCCTGCTCAAATACCTCGAGGCACCTGTCCAGCACATACTCAGGGAGCTGAACCCTGAAGTACTGTTCAGCCTCCCCCGGTCGAACGACGACCTCCGGTCTCGCTCGGAAGGTCGAGTGGTATCTACGGTCGGAAGTCCAATCGGGCACGAGGACGAAGGTGACATCGAAGCCGTACTCGCCCGGCTCGAGGACTAGGAAGGACGCGAGCCCCTCCGGTGAGAGGGCCGACTCCAGCTGGTCGTGGAGATCTCCGAGGGCGATGTCGCGCGTCGTACCGTCCGGCAACCGGAGCTCGACGGTGGGGACGTCCGGCTCTTCGAAGGGATCCGATCCACTCACCCTGGGCGGCTCCAACCGCGCGCCGAACCCGTCCTCGATCGACGTTCCGGGGAATCCCTCCGTTAGGCGCTGCCAGCCGGTGGTGACTTGGACTTGCACGTGCATCCCCGGCGAGAGGACCACAGGCACCTGCCCGTGGACGCCTCGCAGGGTCTCAGGGTGGTGCCCCGGAGCCGCGACCGTCAGAGTGCGGGTCCCCATCTCAGGCGGGAGAGCGATCCAACCGCGGCCGTCCGCCGGGAACCCGATCCGGGATCCCGGATCGCTCTCGACGATCGCGACCGCCCCGGGGAGGGGAGCTCCGGAGGGGTCGACCACTTCGATCCGATCGTGGGCTTCGACCAGTGACGACTCAGGATCACCATCCTCGTTCGATCCCGCAGGGTCCACACCAGGAATCACGGGCTGACGTTCGAGCTGCCCCCGCTCGAACGCGATCGGCACGCTCTTCTCACCTGCGGCGGGGCTGGGCTCCAACTCATCCGCTCCAGGCTGAGTGGGCTGCCAAGAGTGGATCAGAAGCGCAACGACCGCGAGCGCGGAACCGGCCAGGAAGAGACTCAGTCTGCGCATGGAGTCCCATCGTAGCCCACCGCCGAGTCGAGACCGGTCTCGTGACGTTTCCGCCGACCCTACCCCCCCAACCCGTACTCCCCCAGCAGCCGCTCCGCCGCCTCCTCCGGCGCCAACTCCCCCCCCCGCACCGCGTCCTCCAGCTCCCCCAGCCGCGCCAGCACCCGCGGGTGGGTGCGGAAGGACTCCAGCAGGCGTTCCTCGATGCAGCTCCACATCCAGCGTGCGCGCTGGCCGCGGCGGTGCTCCTCGAAGACGCCGGCGTCCAGCAGGGCCGTGGGGGGGGGGGGCGCCCCCCCCCCCCACCCCACCCCCCCCCCCCCCCCCCCCGCGCACCGCCGACCAGAGCTCCTCCAGCCCCTTCCCGCTGCGGGCGCTGATCGCCATCGCCCGAGGGCGCCAGTAGGGGGAGCGCGGCCGCGCGTAGCGCAACGCCGCGGCGTGGTCGCGTTGGGCCGTGACCGCCGCGGCGGCCAGCTCTCCATCCGCCTTGTTGACGGCGATCAGATCCGCCAGCTCGAGGATCCCCTTCTTGATCCCCTGCAGCTCGTCCCCCGCGCCCGGCAACGTCAGGACGACGAAGACGTCCACCATGTCCGCCACCGCCGTCTCCGACTGACCGACCCCCACCGTCTCGATGAAGACCACGTCGAAGCCGGCGGCCTCGCAGAGCTGCATCGTCTCGCGCGTGCGACGCGCCACCCCACCGAGACTGGCCGCCGACGGAGAGGGACGGATGAAGGCCCCCTCGGCGCGGGCCAGCTCGGTCATGCGGCTCTTGTCCCCCATGATCGATCCGCCGGAGAGGGTGCTGGAGGGATCCACCGCCAGCACCGCGATCTTGTGCCCCTCCCCCACCAGTCGCGTGCCGAGGGCCTCGATCAGGGTGCTCTTGCCGACCCCCGGAACGCCGCTGATCCCCACCCGGTGCGCGCCGCCGATCAAGGGGGCCAGTCGAGCGAGGAGCTCGGCCGCCGCGGCCTGATCCTCGGGACGGTGGCTCTCGACCAAGGTGATCGCCCGCGCGAGCAGCACCCGGTCCCCGCCGCGCAGGCCTTGGACCAACTCGTCGATCGAGGGGTGCTTCGGCACGGCTATAGCTTCTCCAAGAGCTCTCCCGCCGCCTCGACGATCACCGTCCCCGGCCCGAAGACCGCCAGCGCCCCCTCCTCCAGGAGCCCGGGCACGTCCTGGGGCGGCACGACGCCGCCGACGACGATCTGGATGTCCGCGCGTCCCAGGTCCGCCAGCGCGCGGCGCAGGGCCGGCACCAGGATGCGGTGCCCCGCCGCGAGGGAGGACACCCCCACCAGGTGCACGTCGTTCTCCACCGCCTGGCGCGCCGTCTCCTCGGGGGTCTGGAAGAGGGAGCCGATGTCCACGTCGAAGCCGAGATCGCTGAAGGCGGTCGCGATCACCTTCTGGCCCCGGTCGTGGCCGTCCTGGCCCATCTTGGCCAGGAGGATGCGCGGCCGCCGCCCGTTGCGCTGGAGGAACTCCTCCACCCGGGAGCGGACCGCGCCGACGGCCTCGTTCGTCTCGCCCATCTCTCCAGTGTAGACCCCGGTCAGGCTGCGCACCTGCGCCTGGTGGCGGCCGAAGACGCGCTCGAGGGCCAGGGACATCTCCCCCACCGTGGCGCCGGCGCGGGCGGCCTCGATGGAGGCGGCGAGCAGGTTGTCGTCGTCGCTCTCCGCGGCCCCCGACAGCGCCTCCAGGGCCGCGCCGGTGCGACCCTCGTCGCGCTCCGCCCGCAGGCGCTCGAGGCGCGCCAGCTGGGCGGCGCGCACGGCGCTGTTGTCGACCGACAGCACCTCCAGCGGCTCCTCGTGCGCGGGGCGCCAGCGGTTGACCCCCACGATCACCTGGCGACCGGAGTCGATGCGCGCCTGGGTGCGGGCGGCGGCCTCCTCGATGCGCAGCTTGGGCAGGCCCGCCTCGATGGCGCGCCGCATGCCCCCCGCCGCCTCGATCTCCTCGATGTGTTCGAGGGCGCGCGCCGCGAGGTCCGCGGTCAGGCGCTCGACGTACCAGGAGCCGCCCCAGGGGTCGATCACCGCGCAGGTGCCCGACTCGTGCTGGAGCTGGAGTTGGGTGTTGCGCGCCACGCGCGCCGACGCGTCGCTCGGCAGAGCCAGCGCCTCGTCGAGGGAGTTGGTGTGCAGGGACTGGGTGCCCCCCTGGCTGGCGGCCAGCGCCTCGACGCAGGTGCGCACCACGTTGGCGTGCACGTCCTGGGCGGTCAGGGACCAGCCCGACGTCTGGCAGTGGGTGCGCAGCATCAGCGACTTGTCGCTCTTGGGCCCGAAGGGCTTGACCAGCCGCGCCCACAAGAGCCGCGCCGCGCGCAGCTTGGCGATCTCCATGAAGGTGTCGGTACCCACCCCGAAGAAGAAGGAGAGCCGCGGCGCGAAGGCGTCGATCTCCAGCCCCGCGTCGACCCCCGCCCGCAGGTACTCCACCCCGTCCGCCAGGGTGTAGCCCAGCTCCAGGTCCGCGGTCGCCCCCGCCTCCTGCATGTGGTAGCCGGAGATCGAGATGCTGTTGAAGCGCGGCATCTCGCGCGAGGTGAAGGCGAAGATGTCCCTCACGATCCGCATCGACGGCCCGGGCGGGTAGATGTAGGTGTTGCGGACCATGAACTCCTTGAGGATGTCGTTCTGGATCGTCCCGGCGAGCGCGTCCGGCGACACCCCCTGCTCCTCGGCGGCGACGACGTAGAGCGCCATCACCGGGAGCACGGCTCCGTTCATCGTCATCGACACGCTCATGCGATCGAGGGGGATCCCGTCGAAGAGCACACGCATGTCGTGGATCGAGTCGATCGCCACCCCCGCCATGCCCACGTCCCCCACCACCCGCGGGTGGTCGGAGTCGTAGCCGCGGTGGGTGGCCAGGTCGAAGGCGATCGAGAGGCCCTTCTGGCCCGCCGCCAGGTTGCGGCGGTAGAAGGCGTTCGACTCCTCGGCGGTGGAGAAGCCCGCGTACTGGCG
>CAZDQL010000070.1:0-34694 GCA_964507325.1 uncultured Planctomycetaceae bacterium
TTCCGCGCCCGAGCAAAGTTAGGGAAACTTGAGGCACTTATGTGGCACTCGCCGTCCGCCGCTACCAACGCTCATTGCCTCGAGTTTCCCTAACTTTGCTCGGGCGCGGAAGTTACGCTGGCGCGCCCGGCAGGATTCGAACCTGCGACCCCCGGTTTAGGAAACCGGTGCTCTATCCTACTGAGCTACGGGCGCTTGGGCCGCAGGGTACTCGGATCACCACGCGACGGCCAGCGCCCAGAACCGCGTATCGGCTGCGCGCTACGGCCCGCAGCCACCTCGAGCCGCACCTCATGGCGCCGTGGAGCCGCGGGCCGAGAGAGCGAGAAGTCCCCCCGAAACTCGGCGGAGCCTCGGGGGGATAGGGCCCTCTCTCCGGATGGAGGCTCTTCGCGACTATCCCCCCGCGAACATCGACAGCTCCTTCTCTTGCTCGAGCAGCACCTCCGTCAGCGCCTCGACGTGCTTGACGTGCAACCGCCCCCCAGCGAGTGCCTCCTTGAACTCCGCGTGAGCTTCGACGACCGGGGCGCAGTCCCCGTCGACGATGAACGCCACCACCAAGCCCACTTCGATCAGGAGCTTCAGGCCATCCCCCCGGTCGGCTGGATCGATCGGGAACTCGAGGATCTCGCGCAAGGGGCGCAGGCCGCCGCGCTGGTGCAGGTTCTCTAGCGACCAGGCGCGCGCCCACCAGGGGTCTCCGTCCCCGGAGACGGTCTCGTCGTGGAAGTAGCGTTCGGCGTAGACGGCGCCTCCGTACCTCAGCCACTCGGGGAGCGTCTTCTCCTCCGCGTAGGCCGCGTAGTGCCCTGGCCCCGGCCCCTTCGACAGGGCTGCCTTCACCGCCTTCGGACACGGATCGAGGGCGTCCGCGTAGGAAAGACCGACGGCCAGCCGCGCCGCGTGAACACCGTAGGCGTCCCCATGCGGATGGAGGGAGTCCCAGTAGCACACACCCTGACCACGGAAGACTCGCTCCCCGTCCTCGTAGGGAAACCAGCTCTCCGCGAAGAAGGCGCTATGGATGACGTGCAGACCACCCGCGTGGCTCGGTGGGCGTCGGCCCTCGGGGGCGCCGAGGGCGAAGCGGTCGTACTGCTCCTCGTCGCGCAGGACCAGGACGGAGAGCGGCAGAGGCGGCTCCGCTCCGAAGACGCGGCGCAGGTCCTTCAGGGCGCGACGCATTTCGTGTGCGGCGCGCAGGGCGGCGGCGCGGTCGGCGGTGGAGTGGACCAGCACCTCGGCGTCGGGGATGCGCCACATCGAGTCCAACCGCGCGCGGCGGCGGTTGGCCTGGTCGAGGGTCAGCCACTCGCCCTGCACGCGCCAGAGGCCGTGGTCGGCGCGCTCCGCCTCCTCCGGCTCGATCCACTCCAGGTCCTGGAGCACCCAACCCTCCGACAGGCGGCGGCGATCCTCGGGGGTGAGCCACTGACCCGTCTCGTGGTCCTTGACGCGACCCTTCGTGAGCAGCGAGCGCTCGTCGCGGTGCATCCAGAGACCCTTGTACTCGACGTGCCCCTTGGCGCTCGCGATCTCCTCGTCCTGACCGCGCCGAAAACGCTCCAACGCCCACTCGGAGGTGAACCACTGCTCTGGCGAGCGGCGGTGGCCGAGGGCGGCTCGGGCGGCTTCGTGGTCGTGGTCCTGGCGCAGGAGGCGCTGCAGCACGCCCCGGCCCACTTCCTCGCGGCCAGTGGTGGCGCACCACTCGTGGAGGGTCCAGAGGCGCTCGACGTCGTTGCCCGCTTCGGTGAGGGACTTCTGGAAGGCGGCGTCCTCCGGCGACGCGACCCCCAGCAGGCTGGGAGAGACCTCCCCGCTGGCGTCGATCACCACTTCTGCCACGTACACGCACCCGGCGTCGCTCGTGCGGTCGTCTAGCAGGTCGAGGGTGGTCGGGAGGTAGCGCGGGACGCGTACCTCGTGGCGCTCATCGCCGATCAGGATCTCGACCGGTTCGTCCAGGTCGACCAGGGCGTCGTTGAGGAACAGGGTCAGCTTGGAGACGCCCGTGCTCTCCAGGCGGATGGAGTTCTCCTCTCGGTCGACCGTCGCGACGCCGCGGCACACGGCGGCGGAGGGGGCGACCCGCAGCCAGTAGGTGCGCGTGGGGAAGAAGAGCTTCCCGGGCACGACGGTGATGGTGGTGGGATGGGTCTCGCGGGGGTGGCTCAGGATCCAGTTCCAGATCTCGGGCTCCCCCGCGGTGGGGTCGAGGGTGCAGTGCTCGATCCCCGCGGCCGCGGCGGCCTCCTGGAACGCTCGGGCGCGAGCGCCGGCGCCGGCGAAGTAGGTGGGGAGGTTGCCGTAGTTGTCCACCCCCATCTCCCCCGCGTCCCCGGCGCGACCGATCACTCCGGCGAAGCGCTGCGGCCCGTAGTTGCCCGCGGCCAGCGCCGCCGGCACGCCCTTGCCCGTCCCCACCGCGTACACCCGATCGGGATCGACGGCGAAGCGCTCGGTCGCCAGGCGGTAGGCGTTCAGGACGTGGCCCAGGCCGCCGCGCCGGCCGTCGACCATGAGCTGGTCCCACTCGCCCAGGTCGGAGGGCATCGCGGGGCAGACGAGCACGGCTTCCTCCAAGATCTCCCGCTGCTTCCACCAGTCGCGCAGGTGCCGGGCGGGCGGCTCCCCCTCGTCGGGGATCGTGAGCAAGAGCGGGTAGACGCGGCCCGCCGGGTCGTAGTCCTTCGGCAGGCGGTAGGCAAACTTCAGGTCGCCTCCAAAGTCCTCCACTGTGACCTTGCCCTTGCGCACCTTCACGCGGTCGTAGCCGCGCGAGAGCCAGAACGCCCGACCGAGGTCGGCGCAGGCGCGCAGGGGGTGGCCCACTCGGCCCTTGCGGGCGAGCTGCGAGAGGGTGGTCGTCAGGCGCGACTGCGCCTCTTCGACCCCGGACGCGGAGGCGCGCGCCTCGAAGTACTCGGCCAGGTGCCCGCCGAGGGGTACCAGGTCGGCGTCGGTGAAGTTCCGCCCGTCTCCCCCCTGGGAGAGGGCGGGGGCGGCGATCAGGACCAGGGTGAGGAGGACACGGAGGGGCATCGGAGGAGGCCGGTTCTAGGACTTGCTAGCCCGGATGATCCAGGAGGTCACAGGGGCAAGGAAGGGCTAGGGGGAACCCCTACTGGAAGCGCAGCACCCCGAACATCCTCGGCTGGTGGTTCCGGCCGAAGAGCGGGGGGAGCTGCTGCACCTCCCCGTTCGAAGCCCGATTGCGCGCCAGGGCGAAGCCCCACTCGCGACCGGGCTGCGCTGCGGGCGCGTTCAGGTTCGCCCAGGGGATGGCGATCTCCACCGTCCAGGAGGCCTCGTCGCGCCCCGTCGCCACCAGCGGGTTCAGCTCGAAGGTGGTGTCGAAGACGTGGCCGTCGAAGGTCACGCCCGCCGCGTTGACGACCAGTTGGACGTAGGTCTCCCGGTCGAGGTTCGTGTCCAGGAAGACCTCGATCGAATCGTCGGCCCAGACGGAGCCGTCGTGCTCGGTCACCCGCGTCCGGATGCCGGCCGGGTCCGGTTCGTGACAGACGACGGCCAGGTAGAGGTGCTCGCTGTCGTAGGTGAAGAGGGCCTCCGTGGCCACCGACGGCTTCCCGATGGTCTGCATCTCCCGGAAACCGCGCTCCCTCTCGACGACCCGCCAGGCCGCGTCGTCCAGTCGGCCGTCGATCGCGGGGGAGGACTCGCTTTGCGAGACGAACACCATCCACGGGAAGAGGCAGCGGACCAGCTCCTGGGTGGGGAGCTGGAACTCGCAGTCCAGCTCGCTCGCCGCGTAGAAGCGGGCCTCGCAGACCGGGGGGGAGAGCTCGCTCTCGGACGCGTACTCCACGACGAAGGCCAACTCCTCCGACGCCCCCGGCGGCACGCTCCCCGACACCTCCCTGGGGACGATCTTCCAGTCGTCCTGCGTCCACGCGAGGTCGTACTGCAAGGGATGGTGAAAGGGGTTCTCGAAGCGGAGGAGGAAGCCGGTCGCGGCTGCGCCGGGTGCGAAGCGGACGTCCTTCAGGAAGCCCTCCTCCGCGTACAGCCTCGCGAGCCCCGCCTCGGTCAGCACGTCCGCGCTGTGGATCGCGTCCGTCTCGATGTTCGCGATCACCGGCCCCTCGTCGGTCATCGTCACCCACACCGCGTGGTCGAACTCGCCGAAGCGGGTGCCGCGCAGTTGGCTGCCGCCGCCGGTGGTGGCGAGCACCAAGTACCGTCGGTCGTGGCGCTCGAACTGCGTGTAGCGGTGCATGTGCCCCGCGAACACGGTGTAGTCCCGCCCCGCTAGAGCGGCCTCGACCTCCGTGAAGCCGGTGTCCCGCCCCGCGAACACCTCCTCACCCGTCTCGGTCCACTCCTGCTCGTACACCCACAGGGGTTGATGCATGAAGACCAGCGTCCAACGCACGTCCCGGTGCCGCTCCAGGGTCGCCTTGGCCCAGGCGATCTGCTCGTCGCTGAGGTAGCGGTCCGGGCTGCGGTACGCGAGCCCGGGGGTCTCCTGGGAGTTCAGGCACAGGAAGAGCACGTCCCGGTAGACGAAGGAGTAGTAGCTGCGGCCGTAGAGCTCCTCCCACAGCTCGGCCATCACCTGGTTCGAGATGTCGTGGTTGCCCGGCAGGTAGAAGAAGGGCATCTCGAAGTACTCGACGAAGGAGTTGAACTCCTTCCACTCCGCCATCACGGCCTCCCGATCCTCCGTGTAGCCCTCGATCAGGTCCCCCACCGACATCACGAACTCGGGGCGCAGGAGGTTGAGCTTCCGCGCGGCGTCGGGGAACACCCCCGGCCGATGGCCGCCGGTGCGGTCGGTGACGATGGCGAACTGGAAGTGGTCCGGGTCGTTGGAGAACCGCTCGTGGGACCAGGGGCGCCGGGTGGCGTCGACGTCGTGGGTGAAGACGGGAGAGCCGCATCCGCCGAGGAGGAGGAGGGCGGCAATGGAGCGCAGCGGGGCGAAGCGGTCCTGACTCCGGACCTCCATCAGCGCTCCTCCCTCGCGGGAGTTCCGAGCCGCAGGATCGCCAGCGACGCCGCGTGGTCGCTCGGCCAGCCCTCCGGATGCTTGTTCAGGATGTACGCGTTCTCGACGTGCCAGCGGGAGCCGCGGACGTAGACGTAGTCGATGCGGTCCTGGTGGCTGTCGGGAAACTCCGGCGACCAGGTGAGCCCGGGGTATTCGACCGGGTCGGGGTGGGCGGCGCGGTAGGTGTCCACGAAGTCGGCCTCGGCCATCGCGCAGCTCACCGGCCAGGCGACGACGCGGCCGGCGTGGTTCTCCAGCTCCGCCGCGGCCGGCGTCCAGTCGAGGTGCGAGCCGCTGTTGAAGTCACCGCCCACGATCACGGGCACGTCCGGCGTCTTCGCCAGGTGGGGCATGAGCTCCGCGAGGATGGCGCGCATCTCCTTCCCGCGCGTCTGGTCGTCGGCGGCGGCGATCTCGTCGGCCGTGGCGCCCTCCTCGAGCAGCTTCTGCACGCTCGGCAGGTGGTTGATCCAGAGCGAGTAGGCCTGCACCTCGACGCCGGGGCGCAGCTCGATCGTCACCCCGCCGAAGCGGAAGGGGGGGCCGAGTTGGTGGACGTCGACGATCGGGAAGCGGCTCATCACCGACAGGTTGCTCGAGCGCAGGTAGTAGTCGAAGCCGAGGCGGCCGCTGATGCGCGGGCCGCTGCCGTAGGTCTCCTGCATCAGCACGATGTCCGCGCCGCAGGCCTCGATCACCTCGTGGACGCGCTGGACCCCTTCGTCGCGACCCTTGCGCCGACCGCCGTGCCAGATGTTCCAGGCCAGGACGCGCAGGGGGCGACCGTTCCATACGGCGTCCGGTGCCGGGCGTCTCTCTTCCCCGAAGTGCGAGGCGAACTCGTCTGCGACCTGGGTGCGAGGGATGACCCCCGGCTCCACGCGGATGTCGTCGACGTCCACGCCGTCGGAGGCGATCTGGATCTCGTCCGACCCGGAGTCGAGGCTGCCGAGCCCACCCAGGTCGTGGAGCGCCACGCGGCGGCCGTCGTGGAAGAGGTGCGCGACGCCGCGCTCGCGGTCGATCGAGAAGCCGATCTCGTGCCAGCGCCCGTCGGCGATCCCCTGGTCGCGCGCCTCGGGCCGATGGTCGAGGCGGTACTTCCCGTCGCCGACGTTCCACGTCCAGGCCCCGTCGGGGAGCACGCTCAGCGCGAAGCCGGCGGCGCTCCCCGACTCCCGACCGAGGCCGTACGCGTTGTTCGTCGTGTAGTCGTGGATCTCGCCAGCGGTCCAGTCCTTGTTGGCGGCGAGGGTCGGGAGGCCCTCGGGCGCCTCGTCGATCCGAACCTTCATCCGCAGGGTGAAGCTCCCCGACAGGTCGACGTCGTCGGGGATGCGAGGCGCCTTCGCCGGCGCGCGGAAGTCCCGCCCCGGCGTGTCCACCTCGACCGAGTAGAGCGACGTGCGGGCGGTGATGAAGAGGGTCTTGCCCTCCGGACCGCCGAAGCAGAGGTTGCTCGGGGACTCGGGGACGGGGATGCGGCCGATCAGGCGCCCGGTGGGGGCGAAGACGTGGACGCCGTCTCCGGCGCTGGAGAAGAGGCGGCCCTTGACGTCGCAGCGGATGCCGTCGGGGCCGCCGACGTCGATCATGCAGAAGAGCTCACCGTTGCTCAGCGCGCCGTCCACGGCGACATCGAAGACGCGGATGTGCCGCGGCCTGCCGGAGTCGGCGACGTAGAGCTTCTTCTCGTCGGGCGACAGGGCCAGGCCGTTGGGCATGACGAAGTCGTCGACGACGATGAAGACGTCGCCCGTCTGCGGTTCGTAGCAATAGACGTTGTTCTCTTCGATCTCGCGCTCGCGCCCATCCAGGCCGTAGTGGGGATCGGTGAACCAGATGGTCCCGTCGGAGCGGATGACGAGGTCGTTCGGAGAGTTGAACTTGAGGCCCTCGAAGTCCGCGATGAGGGTTTCGATGTTGCCCTCCGCGTCCGTGCGCGTGACGGTGCGGGAGCCGTGCTCGCAGGTGACCAGCCGCCCCTGCATGTCGAGGCGGTTGCCGTTCGCCTTGTGCGACGGCTTGCGGAAGGTCCAGAGCTCCCCGTCCTTCCACGCCTTCAGCTCGTCGCGGGGGATGTCGCTGAAGATCAGGCACTCCCCCTCGGGCATCCACACCGGCCCCTCGGTGAAGCCCATTCCCGTGGCGAGCTTCACGACCTCGCCCACGGGGGCGTAGGCGGGCTGCAGCTCCTCCTGGTCCTGGAGCGGGGAGAAGGAGCAGAACAGCGCGGCGGCGAGGCCGCCGAGCAGGGCGTGGGTCCGTCGGCTCATCGGTATCTCCTGAGGTGCGCCGGGGCGAGTTCTGGAGGATACTCCGGGAGGACAAGGAGTATCCTGCTTCATGCGCATTGCGGCGTTGGCCTGGGTGGTCGTGATGGTCGGGTACGCTCTCTACCCCGGCGGCGCGCTGCTCTCGTTGGGACTCCTGCTCCTGACCCAGGTGGTCCTCCTGGCGGCGTGGCGCGAGCACCGCTGGCTGCGGCGGCTGCTCTTGGTGACGGCGAGCTGCACGGTCGCGACCCTGGCCGCCGAGGTCGTCGCGCGGCGGATCTGGCCCCTGGCGCCTTACGGGATCCAGGTGCTGCCGGAGAGCGGGTCCAGTGCGCTCTACCTCCCCGATCCCGAGCTCGGCCGGGTGCTCGCCCCCGACTTCAAGGGGTACTTCGTCCACCCGGAGTACGACCGGGAGGCGTTCGAGACCAACCCCGATGGCTTCCGCGGACCGGAGTGGGGAGCTCCGGAGTCCGAGGCAGGCCCCCGGGTCGTTCTCCTGGGAGACTCGATGGCCGTCGGCTACGGCGTCGAGTACGCGCAGACGATCAGCGCCGAGCTCCAGCGTCTCCTGCGAGAGCGTTGGGAGAAGGCGGCGGTCTACAACCTGGGGGTTCCGGGGTACGGACCGCGTCACGAACGGGTGCTCTTGGGGCGCGTCTTCGACCGCCTGAAGCCCGACCTCGTGATCCTGGCGTTCTACGACGGGAACGACCTGCAGAACTGCCGCGCGCACCTCGAACTGAACGACGCTCCGACCACCCCCAGCGAAGGGCGGCCGCGTTCGCTCCTGAGCCCCTCCTACTGGGCCGAGCACTCCGCCCTCGGCCGCCGGATCGCAGTGCAGTGGATCGCCTGGCAGACCCGACGCGGCACGTTGCGGCACCATGCGTTGGCGACGATCCTGCGGCTGACGCAAGTCCAGGTCGAGGCGCAGGTCGCGGAGGACACCATCCTCGCGATCGAGGCGGTGGCGGGGGTGGCGGAGGACTGCTCGCGGGAGGGGGCCCAGTTCCTCTTCCTGCGCGTGCCGATGGGCTCCCAGACGGAGGTGGTGGGATTCGACGACGTGGTCCGACGCTACGGCCTCGAGGTCGCCGACCACGATCGCACCCTGCCGGGTCGGGTGCTGCTCGAGGCCTGCGAGGAGCTCGGGGCGCCCACCCTCGACCTCCTCCCCCTGCTCGAATTGCCGGGGGAGTCGTCCAATCCGTACTACTTCACCGAGGGACACCTCAACGCGGTGGGCCACCGCGTGATCGCTCAGCGCGTCTTCACTTGCCTCCTGGAGGAGGGGCTCCTGCGCTGAGCTCCTCCTCGAAGGCGCCCCCGTACCCCAGGCCTTCGAGCTGCTCGCGCAACGCGGGAGGCACCTCGGGCACCGCTGCGCTGCGTGGGCCGACGAAGATCGCGGCGGTCTCGGTCGCCAGTCGGCGTCGGAGCGCCTCGGCCCACTCCTGGGTGCAGAGGTCCAGTCGCTCCCTCGGATCGGCGTCGAGCTGGTAGGCGTAGAGCAGCGCGCCGGGACCTTCCCGCGCGTCGAGGATCAGCTTGCGCTCGCCCGCGATCGCGGCGACCTCGGCCAGCTCGTCGCGCCAGGTGGCGGTGAAGGAGAAGACCGGCGCATCCGAGGCGCCCTCATCGAGGAGGTTCCTCCCCACCCACTCGTCGTGCCCGGGAAGGTCGGCCAGAGCAGCAAGCGTCGGCGGCAGGTCGACCAGGCTCGCGGTGGCCTCCACGGCTCCCGCCTCGACGCCGGGGGCTCGGATCAGGAGCGGCACGAGCGCCTCGTCTTCCCAGACGCCGGTTCCGTGCCCGAGGACCCCGTGCTCTCCGAAGGCCTCGCCGTGGTCGCTCGTGAACACCACGATCGCGTCCTCGAGCAGCTCCGCGCGCTCGAGCATCTCCAGGAAGCTCCCCATCCCGTCGTCGAGGTCCAGGGAGGCGGCCCGGTACAGATCCTCGAAGAGCCCGAGGACGCGTTCGGAGTCCGCCAGCGGCTCTCCGCGCGCGCCGCTCTTCAAGATCTCCACCACCGGGTCGCTGAGGGTGTCCCAGTCGACTCCGGCCAGCCGCACCCGACTGCGCAGCCGCTCCCTGGCTTCGTCGCTGGCCTCGTACGGATTGTGCGCCCGGTAGGAGTGCAGGAAGAGGAAGAGGGGGCGCCCGTCGTCCGCGAGCAGGTGTTCTTCGGTCGCGGCGAGCGTCTCGCAGAAGGCGGTCGTCCAACTCTGCTCGAAGGACTCGAAGCCCTGGGAGAGGCCGTACTGCCAGCTGACGAACCCCGCGTCCGTGATGGCCACCGTGCGATAGCCGGCCGCCTGAAAGTGCTCCGCGAGCGTCGTCCTTTCCTCCTCGAGGAGCTGGCGGCCGGTGAGCACCCCGCACTGCGGCGGGTAGAGGCCGGTGAAGAGCGCCGCGTGGGAGGGCAGGGTGCTGGTCGCCGGGGCGCGCGCGCCGAGGAAGCGACGCGCTCCGTGGGCGAAGCGGTTCAGGTTGGGGGCGATCGCCGGGTCTCCCCCCCAGGCGGCCAGGTTGTCGGCGCGGTAGGTGTCGCCCACGACCAGCACGACGTCCGGGCGGTCGGGAGTCCACGGGCGCTCCCCGTAGCTCCCGCGCTGCGCCGGGCCGAGGACCGGATGGAGGACCGCGCCGAAGGCGAGCTCGCCCTGCAGCTCGAAGAGGAGCTCCGCGTCCCGTTCCCCACCTGGGGGCAGGACCACCTCGTGGTACTCGACCGCGGGCTCGAGGGCGGCGAGCTGGGTCGTCTCGTGGATCAGCTCGCCGTCGAGGCGGACGGAGAGGGTGACCTCCTCCTCCTCGGCGCCGACCCCGCGCACGGCGGCGCTGCCGAAGCGCAGCGCGCTACCTTCGGGAAGGTCCGTGACGATGCGGACGGGAGAGTCCGGCAGCAGAGGGATGCCGTCTGCTGCGCGGTTCTCGAAGAGCACCCTCCAGGTCCCTTCCGACCGCTCGCCGAGGACCAGCTCGTGCTGCAACTCTCCCGCGGCGGGTGGCGCGCTGGTCTCGGCCAGCAAGAGGTAGATCCGACCGTCGAGCAGCCCGAAGCGCGGCCGCTCGCCCTGGGTCAGGACCCAGAGGTTCTCCTCGAACTCGCCCACCAGGATCCCCTCGAGGACGCGCTTCAGCTTCTTCACGGGGAACTGGGTGACGGGGCGGCGATCGGCGTGGAAGAGCGCGCGGCGGGCGCGCTCTCCGGGCGGCGGCATCAGCGCCGGGGTCGGCAGGGGTGCGCTCCAGAGTCCGGGGCGTTCGCTCCTCCAGGCCGTGCTGCGGATCAGCACCCGCGAGCGGACCCTGCCCGGCTGCGCTCCCGCCGTGAGGGTCAGGGTTCCTCCCTGCCAGGGAGTGGGCTGGGCTTCTCCTGCCTCGAGCGGACTCGGCTCGTACCCCTGCGCGAGCCTCACCCAGCGCGGAGCCTCCGGGGCGCGGGGGTTCCTCCCCGTGGAGTACCAGAGCACCACCGCGGCGACGGCGGCGAGGAGGAACGCGGGGGTACCAAGGGGACGATTCAAGCCAAGGCCCCCTTCACGCGCGACCACATGTCGAAGGCCTTCGCCTCGAGTCGAGCGAAGCGCCAGTCGCCGCGCTCCAGACGCCGTCGGGCGTGACGCACCCAGGGGCCGTCGTGACCGCGGGCGAGGTGCTTCGAGAGGGTGGCGTAGTGGTGGAACAGGTGCAGGCGACGCTCGATGGCGGGGGGCAGGTTGCCGGGCCAGACCTCGTGCTCGCGGTAGTCGGCCACCTCGCCCCAGGCGAGCAGGTCGGCGGGGGGCTGGAAGCCCTGGTCGATCGCCGCTTGGTAGCTCGCCGCTCCTGGAATGGGCAGGTAGGGGAAGACGTGGATCCCCGCCTCCGGGCAAACGGCCTGGACCTGACGCGCCTCTTCGAGGGTGGCGCGCATCGAGGCCTCGTCCTCTCCAGGCAGGCCGACGATGTAGGTCACGTAGATCGGGACTCCGCGCCGCTGCAGCTCCTGCGCCGCGAACATGTTGTCGCCGCTGGCGCTGCGCTTGCCGATCAAGCCGGTCATCGTCTGCTCGGAACCCGTCTCGGCGCCCAGCAGGACCAGGCAGCAGCCGGCGTCGGCCATCAGGTCCCGGGTGCTCTCCCGGTAGCGCCGCAGCGAGGCGGCCTCCATCATCACGCCCCAGTGGAAATCCAGTTGGCGCTCGATCTTGCCGGCACAGAACTCCCGCACGCGCTCTTCGGCCACGCCCCAGTTGGCGTCGGTGAAGCGCACGACGTCGAACTCCCAGCGCTCCCGCAGCTCCGCCAGCTCGTCGAGCATGCGCTCCGCGGGCATCGCCTTCCAACGCCGGCCCAGGACCTCGGGTGAGCAGCAGAAGGAGCAGATCTCGGGGCAGCCGTAGCTGGAGTTGTAGGAGATGCCGACGAGGGGTCGATCGTCGGAGAGCCCGGTGGGGCGCGGCATGCGCTCGACCCTGCGCTGACCGTGGACCGCGAGCTGAGCTGCGCGGTAGGGCTCGAAGTCGACGAGATCCCAGGCGCACTTGCGCAGCTCGTCCCAGCCGACCGGCCGACGGGGATCGGTGTAGTGCACGCCCCCGTCGCGGGGGAGGGCCAGCCCGGGGACGCCCTCCAGGTCGGCGCCGCTCACCACGGCCTGCACCAGCTCGCGGAAGGTGACCTCACCCTGGCCGAGAGCGACCGCGTCCCAGAGCCCCGTCTTCAGGTGCATCTCGGGCAACACCGTGGGGAACCACCCGCCGGCGACGCTGAAGAGGCCGGGGTGCCGCGCGCGCACGGCCCGCGCGCAGTGGTACCCGTCGCTCACCTGCTTGCCCAGGATCGAGCTGATGCCCAGGAGGGTGGCGGTCTCGCAGGCGGAGACGACGGCCCGGTGCGCGGCGTGCGCGTCGTCGTACAGGTTGCCGTCGATGACGACGACGTCGTGACCCTGCGCGTGGGGCTCGGCCGCGATCGCCAGCAGGGGGAGCGGCATGATGTCCCTGCCCGACGCCCACCCGCGCCGGGTGTCGTCCAGGCGCGGGTAGTAGAGGACGATGCGCGCCCCGGCCGTCATGTCGCCTCCGGCGTGGCCAGCACGGGTGGGGCCTCAGGGGCGTCGGCGGGTGCGCTTTCGAGGGCTCTCTCCGCGGGGCGCGCACGGTCGGGGTGGAAGAGCCGGTAGCCCGATCCGGACCACAGGTCGCGACCGAAAAGCCGCGTCTCCTTGTCGACGCGGCGCTTCCAGGCCGCGACCTCCTCGCGCGTGAGGCCGTCGGTGGTCTCGAACTCGATCTCGCTGTAGGCGGCCTGCAGGTGACCTCCGACGACCTGCATCTCCGCGATGCCGTAACTGGCGGGCCGGAGCTCCATCGGAGCCCGCTTGAACAGATCGAAGGTCGTGATCTGCAGCGTGTCGTAGAGGTCGCCGTTCTCGAGCATGAACTCGACGTTCTCGCGCATCTCCGCTTCCGTCTCGCCGGGGATGCCCAGGATCATGAACAGGTTGACCTTGATGCCGTTGCGCTTGCAGTCGCGCAGGACGCGCCACACGACCTCGACGTCGATCCCCTTGTCGACGCTGTCCAGGACGCGCTGGTTGATCGATTCGAGACCGAAGAGCATCAGGTAGAAGCCCGCGGAGCGCACCAGGCGCAGGTAGTCCTCGGTCAGGCGGTCCTCGAGGCGCACCATGCTGCCCCAGTTCACGTCGAGGCCCTCCTCGAGGATCAGGTGGGCCAGGCGTTCCGCCTCGTTCAGCTCGAGGGTCTCGTCGGTGAAGAAGAAGGTCCTGGTGCCGTGCTTCTCCACCAGCGTCTTCATGTCGGCCAGCTGCTGCTCCGCCGAGCGCAGGCGCATGCGGTTCGTCCCCAGCGTCGAGGACTGCACGCAGAAGGCGCACTTGCTCCAGTAGCAGCCGCGGTTCCCCATGATCGACAGGCGCAGCGGCCGGTCGAGGTAGCGCTCGAGGGAGAGGTCGTCGTAGTCGGGTGTCGGCAGGCGCTCGATGTCGCGCAGGAAGTCGCGCCGCGTCTCGACCCGCTCCGTGCCGCGCAGGTAGACGAGGTTGCTGACGTCGCTCGGATCCTCACCGCGCTCGATGCAGCCGAGCAGCCCCGCGAACGCCTCCTCCCCCTCGTAGAGCACGACGTAGTCGACCTGGCGCACGATCCCGTCGTCCAGCCAGCCGGAGTGGTAGGTGTTCGAGACGAAGCTGCCCCCCAGCACGAGCTCGGCGCGCACCCCGGCGGCGCGCAGGGTGTCGGCCAGGAGCAGGGCCGGGTCGAGCTGCCGCTGGACCGAGACCGAGATGCCGATGGCGTCGTAGTCCTCGCTCTGGAGCTCGGGGACGAGCTCCCGCTCGTAGAAGTCCCGCAGCGCCCGGTTGCCGAGGTCCAGCGTCTCGAACAGGTAGTTGCCGAGCCGCAGGTGCAGCTTCTTGTACGCGCGTTCTTCCCTCCGATCGCGGAACTTGGGGTACGCCAGGTGGGGGTAGAAGAGCGCGGCGTACAGCTTGAGCACCCCGTTCAAGATGCGCCGATAGCGGGCTTCCTCTCCCTCGGGGAAGAACCGATCCAGCGCAGTGGCTGCGCGCAGATCCTGGAGGTGCTCCCGATCCCGCAGCGCTCGCCGCCCCAGTCGCTCGAGCATGGGGCTGGCCGCCCAGCGCACCAGCCAGCGCTTCCACCAAGGCGCGCTTCGCGGCATCGACCGCCGCTGCTCGCGCAGCAGGCCGACCACCCGCTCGAGGGCGGCACCGCTCAACGTCCAGTCGAAGAGATCCAGATCGAGATCGCGCTGGCGGACGTGGTCGAACCCCTCCTGCTTGAGGTACGCCACCAGCTGCGGCACGCCCATCCACGGCGTGTCGGCAGGGGAGATCCCCGGGGGGGTGAGGAGAAGGACCTTCAAACGGGGTGACCGGGAGGGAGGAGCGACGCAGGTCAGTCGCCGCCTCGTCCAGGAGACCCCACGCGCGGGAAACCGGCTACCCCGAAGGCGATCTTCTGCTTTTCCAGGGAATCGCCCTACGATCGAGGGCGACGGGTGCGTCTCTCCCGCGGAAGCGATGGCGATATGCGACGGTCCCGAGAGGATGCCCGGAGGCGCTACGAGGCCCTGGTCCGGGCCCACCACGGCGCGGTCTTTCGGGCGGCGTGGCAGTTGCTGCGCAGTGCCGACGACGCGCAGGACGTGACCCAGGAGGTGTTCACCTCCGTCCTCCGGGGTCGTCTCCGGCTCGCAGAGACCGAGGATCCCGAGCGGGTCCTGCGTTGGATGACCTGCAAGGCGGCACTGCAGCATCTGCGTCGCGAAGAGAGCCGCCGGCAGCGGGAGGTGCGCGTGGCGAGCGAGCGAGACGAGGCGGTCGAGGACGAAGCGGTCGAGGAGCGCGAACGCTCGCGCGCCCTGTCGCGCGGGCTCGCCAGGTTGAAGGAGGAGCTGCGCGTCGCGCTCCTCTTGCGCTTTCGCGAAGGCATGAGCTTCCGCGCCATCGCCGAGGCAGCAGGGGTTTCGGAGAACACGGCCCGGCAGCGTGTGCTGCAGGGGCTGGAGCGGCTCGGCAGGGATCTCGGGCGCATGGGGTACACCGGCATCGTGCCCACCCTCGAGGGCCTGCTCGCGCGTCCCGAGCTGGCGCCGGTGCCGATCGGGCTGGAGGGGAAACTGCTCGAGCTCGGCGGCAGGTCGCTCTGGCTGGTGTCTTCCGCTTGGGCACCCGTCGCGCTGGTCGCCGCAGTCCTCGTCGGCTCCGCGGCGGTGTTGAACTGGGATCGACTCGCGGCGAGCACCGCGCCCGATCCCGGACCCGATCCGGTCGCGGCCCTCACCGGCTCGAGCGGGTCGGCCCAGACGGATGCGGTGGGCGGCTCCGGCGATCGGGACGGCGGCCACCGGCGAGCCGTGGCCCAGCGTGACGTCGCATCGGGGGCAGCCTCCATTGCAGGTGGAGTCGACGGACTCGGTGAGCCCCAGGGACGCATCGAGGGTCAGGTCGTCGACGCGCGAGGGAGGCCCGTCGCCGCGGTACTGGTGAACGCCCTGCCCGAGCTCTCCAAGTCGGATTGGGAGCGCTGGCGCGGCGAAGTGGACGCACGTACGGGATCGAGCCCTCCAGCATTCCGGTCGGAATCGGACGCCGAGGGTCGCTTCGCCATCGACGTTCCGATTTGCTTCTTCGACGAGGGGATCGAGGTCCGGGGGTATCGCCTGCGCATCGCGCACCCCAACTACGAAGGCCCCGACGAGCAGGTCGTGGTGAAGGTGGCGGCCGGCTCCACCACCTCCCTCCAGACGATCGAGGCCACCGCCCTGTCGGACGACCAGCCCGGTGACTACGTCCTCGCGGTGCGCGTCGTCGGAGCGGGTGGCACCCCCGTCGAGGGCGCCTTCGTCCGCGTGCGTCGTCTGGTCCCCGCGCCGGGGGGTGGGACGCGCAGCCTGCCCGAGTGTTTCCGCGCCGAGAGTGGCTGGACCGACAGCGCCGCCGGACGCACGGACCCCTCGGGTCGCGTCGATCTCCACGGGGCGTGGCTGGGGCGGAAAGAGATCGCAGTGGACGCGCTGGACCGGGGATACCGGCATCACCGCCTGGAGATGGACCTCCCGACCCCGGGGCACCACGACCTGGAATTCACCCTCGAGCCCGGGCTCAGCATCGAAGGCGTCGTGCGCACTCCCCCAGGGGCAAGCCTGCGCAGCGCCCTGATGGAAGCCCGATCCCGCGAGGCGGGGACGAGGCTGCACCGGGTACGCGTGGCCGAGGACGGGGCGTTCCAGATCGTCGGACTCGCCCCGGGCAGCCGTTACGACCTGCACTTCGTGGATCCCGCGCTCTCCCACTTCCGGGTGGATGAAGTGCTCGCGGGAAGCGCTGACTTGGTCTTCGAAACCAAGCGCGCGGACGATCCCACCGGCAGCGGCCTGCACATGGGTGAGATCCACGGCCGGCTGCGCCTGTCCCAGGGCGATGAGAAGGCGCCCCTCCACTTGAAGAGCGTGCGGGTGCGGCACCGGGGGCGCGAAGCGCAGGAGGTCTTCGGTGACCTCTTCCCGAGCTCACTGATCGAGCGGGGACCCCAGCCGCCCTTCGACAGGTCGCCGGCCTCGCCCCCCGGACTCCCGGCCCCGCCGCCGGGCGACCACGCGGCCTTCCACGTGGTGGGCCTGCCGCCGGGGATCTGCTACCTCGACGTGCGGGTGCTCGGCTTGGCCCCCACCCTCGCCGGTCCCTTCCAGATCGAAGGGAACGAGATCCTGCGCGGGGTGGAGATTCCGATCGCGACGGGCTTCACCCTCTCCGGCCGGGTGGAGGGCCCTGCGGGAGAACCCCTCCCGGGGGTCCAGGTCTTCACCACCGGCGCCAGCCCGGACCTCGGTTGGGAGGGGGACGAAGTGCCCCTCGAGGCAATGGGCGATCGGGGCTACCTCGTCAGCGACCGGGAGGGCCGCTTCGTCTTCCCCCACCTGCCGGGAGATCTCGTGTTCCGCATCCTGGCCCGCCATCCCTCCGGTGTCGCGACCCTCAGCCGGCCGCTCCACCTCCAGGACGATCTCGAGCTGACGCTGCGTCTCGAGCCGTCCGGGTCGTGGCGCTGAGGCGCTGCTCCCGCTCTGCTCGGACTCACGGTGCGGACGCTCCGCCCATCCACAGCCGGACCGCGCGCGGATCGTGCTCCGCGTGCCGGCGGCGCGCCAGCTCGTGCGAGCCGGTGGCGTAGCAGTAGCGACACCCGAAGAGGCAGGTGTCGTTGACGCCGATGTCGCGGCTCGGGACGCAGCGGCAGTGCTCGCGCTGGCCCGGGTCCTTGCGCGTCGGCCAGTCGCCGCCGAAGAGCTCGCGCAGGAGCCTGTCGTCGATGCACTTCGTGGCTCCGATCCCGAGGCCGGTCAGGTCGCGCCCTTCCGAGCAGGCCTCGATCGACATCCCGTGCCGGCGGGCGATCTGCGCCAGGCGCGCGAGGAACTCGTCCAGTCCCGGGTAGCGGTCGGGCTCGCGCGCCACCTCGCCCCCCCACTCCAGGACCTTGCCGACGCGCCGCTCCGTCTTCTTGTAGAGGTCGACGAGCGAGATCACCACGCGGCGCGCCCGGCCCTCCAGGCTGGCGGCGATCGTCTCGAAGCGCCGCAGGTGCTCCTCCGGCGGGTAGGCGGCGCCCAGGACGATCGGGTCGTAGCGCCAGACGACCGAACCCGCCGGCCGGCGCTCGGCGAGCTCCCGGAAGGTGCGCAGGGCGACCTCCAGCGGCGGGGTGCGCGCCTCGAGGCGACGGTCGTAGCCGATGATGGTGTACAGGAAGTAGTAGCGGTAGCCGCGCCGATCCAACTCCGCGAGGAGCGGGAAGAGCGGCCGCGCGTGCCGCGTCCAGAAGACGATCGCGTCGACCTCCTCCGGTCGCAGGGAGACGCGCGAGACCTGCCTGGGGTTGAAGGGGTTCGGCACCTCGCAGCTCCCCGCGCCCAGCCGCTCCCCCAGCCACTGCGCGTAGAAGGCGGGGATGTCGGTGCGGCGGCTGGCGGAGACGATCATGCGCAGGTGGCCTCGGAGGGGATGGTAGCGCGGTACGATCTCGCCATGCTGCACACACCGTTCCTGATCGGCAGGCTCGAGATCCCCAACCGCTTCCTGCGCTCCGCCACCGCCGAACGGCTGGCGGACGAGGAGGGTCGTCCGCTCCCCGGGATGGCGCCGATGTACGCCGAGCTGGTGCGCGGAGGCGTCGGTCTGATCATCAGCGGCCACATGTACGTGCACCGCTCCGGCAAGGCCCATCCGGAGATGACCGCCATCGACGACGACGCGCGCATCCCCGAGCTGGCGGAGCTGACGCGGGTGGTGCACGCCGAGGGGGGTCGGATCGCGGCCCAGGTCAACCACGGCGGCATGCAGTGCACTCGGGACGCCACCGCTGAGGCGATCGCACCCTCCGACATCGAAGCGCCCTTCCTGCCCCGGCCCGCGCGCGGGATGAGCTCGGCGGAGGTCGAGACCCTGGTCGATGCCTACGCCCAGGCCGCGCGGCGCGCGCAGGAGGCGGGCTTCGACGCGGTGCAGATCCACGCGGCGCACGGCTACCTGGTGAGCCAGTTCCTCTCCCCCTACGTCAACCGCCGCAGCGACGAATGGGGCGGCGACGCCGCGAATCGCAGGCGGTTCCTACGCGAGGTCTGCCGCTCGGCGCGCGCGCAGGTGGGGGCCGACTTCCCGCTCTTCCTGAAGCTCGGGGTGCTGGACGGCCTGGAGCAGGGGTTGAGTGTCGAGGAGGGGCGCGCGATCGTCGCCGAGCTGGCGCAGATGGGCTTCGACGCCGTGGAGGTCAGCGGCGGCGTCGGGGGGCGCGACCTGAACGCCAGGGCCGGGGTCAAGAAGCTGGAGCACGAGGCCTACTTCCGCGAGGCGGTGCGCACGGTGCGTCCCGCCACCCCGCTCCCGCTGGCGATCGTCGGCGGCCTGCGCACGCCGGCGCTGATGCGGGAGATCCTGGAGGCGGGTGAAGCCGACTTCGTCTCCCTCTGCCGCCCCTTGATCTGCGAGCCCGACTTCCCGCGTCAGGTGCTCGCGGGGAGGAGCGAGCGCTCCAACTGCCTCTCGGGCAACACCTGCTGGCCGGAGGAGGACGGGGTGGGCGTCTCCTGCAAGTGCCCGCGCAAGGAGGGGCGCACCCCTCAGTAGCAGTCCGGCACGAACGTCTGATCCGTCATCGGCGGCCGCACGTACCCCACCTTGTCCTGCCGCGGAGGCAGCTCGATCGCGTCGGGGGTCAGGTCGTCGTAGGGGATCAAGCTCAAGAGGTGGCGGATGCAGTTCAGCCGCGCGCGCTTCTTGACGTCCGCCTCCACCACGTACCAGGGGGCCTGCTTGATGTCGGTGTGGGCGAACATCTGGTCCTTGGCGCGCGAGTACTCCACCCAGCGGGAGCGGGACTCGAGGTCCATCGGGCTGAGCTTCCAGCGCTTGGTCTGATCGGTGAGGCGGCCCTGGAAGCGGCGCTCCTGCTCCTCGTCACTGACCGAGAACCAGTACTTGATCAAGAGAATCCCCGAGCGCACGAGCATGCGCTCGAACTCGGGACAGGTGCGCAGGAACTCGCTGTACTCGTCCCCGGTGCAGTAGCCCATGACGCGCTCGACGCCGGCGCGGTTGTACCAGCTGCGGTCGAAGAGCACGATCTCACCCGCCGCGGGCAGGTGCGGGGCGTAGCGCTGGAAGTACCACTGGGTCTTCTCCCGCTCGGTGGGCGTGCCGAGTGCAACCACGCGCGCCACGCGGGGGTTCAGGCTCTGGGTGATGCGCTTGATGACGCCCCCCTTGCCGGCCGCGTCACGGCCCTCGAAGACCACCACCACCTTGAGGCCCTGGTCCTTGACCCACTCCTGGAGCTTGACCAGCTCGATCTGCAGGCGGGCGAGCTCCTTCTCGTAGACCTCGTTGTCGATCCAGCCGGGGCGGTGCTTCTTCTTCTTCTGCTTGTCCTTCTTCTTGCCCTTCTTGCGGGACTTCTCGCCCTTGCCCTGCGGGCCCTTGGGCGGGCTCTCGGGCTCGGCCTGCCCGTCGCGTTGGATCGCGTCCTGAAGTCCCATGAGGCCCTCGAAGAAGTCTGTGGGGTACTCGGCGTCCCCTTTGGGAGATTGCATCTCGTTTTTCGCTCCAGCGGGTCCTTCGGAAGATCCGCCCCAGCGCCTGAAGCAGCGCCGCCCTGCGTCGCAGGATGCTACGAAAACCCCACGGCGCGGCATCCTCCCCCCCCTTCAACTCCCGGCGGACCCGGTGGCCCGCAGTTTGCGGTGGCGCCTGGGCCATGAACACCACGCTCACCACTTTCGGCGCCCTGCTGGCCCTCGGCCTGACCCTCTCCGCCCCGACACCCGCCCAGGTCCGGATGACGCAGCTGCGCGCCAAGGCGCGCATCGTCGACGGGGTCGCCACCACCACCCTCGAGCAGACCCTGCGCAACGACGGCCCCCGGCAGGCGGAGGCGGTCTGGGTCCTGCCCCTGCCCCCGGGGGCGGTCGCCGACGGCTTCGAGATGACCGTCAACGGGGTGCGCACCTCCGGCGAGGTGCTCGACGCGGGGGGTGCGCGGGGCGTCTACGAGAGCATCGTACGCCGCCGGCGCGACCCGGGCCTGCTCGAGTTCTTCGGGCGCGGCTGCCTGCGCGCCAACATCTTCCCCATCCCCCCGCGCGGGGAGTCGGAGGTGGTGGTCAGCTTCCGCCAGGTCCTGCCGGAGGTGGGCGGGCTGCGCTCCTGGTCCTTCGCCCTGAACGCCGCGGGGCTCGACGGGCGACCCCCGGAGCAGGTCGTGCTCGACCTCTCGATCGAGTCGCGGCGGTCGATCAGCAACGTCTTCTCGCCGGTCCCGGGAGTGCACGTGGTCCAGAAGAGCAAGTACGAGGCCCGCGCCTCCTTCGAGGGGGGGATCGGGAGCCTGCCCAGGCGGGAGCTGGCCGTCTTCTACGGCCTGACCGAAGAGGAGTTCGGGCTCGACCTCCTGACCCACCGCAAGGAGGAGGAGAGAGAGGGCACCTTCATGATGCTGATCTCGCCCAAGCGGGACTGGGAGGACGAGGAGGTACTGCCGAAGTCGATCACCGTCGCCCTCGACGTCTCCGGCTCGATGGCGGGGCGCAAGCTGGAGCAGGCCAAGGGGGCGCTGCGCTTCCTGCTCGAAACCCTGCGACCCGGGGATCGCTTCAACGTGGTGCCCTTCTCGACCCAGGCGGAACCCTTCTTCCGGGAACCGGTCGAGGCGCACCCCGAGAAGCTCGCCGAGGCGCGGCTCAGGATCGAACGCCTCGACGCCATGGGGGGCACCAACATCGACGACGCCCTGCGCGTGGCCCTGGGTGAGGGCGATGCGGGGGGGCAGGGGGAGCACGTGCCCCTCGTCCTGCTCCTGACCGATGGGAAGGCGACCGCGGGGGTGACCGACACCAAGCAGATCCTCAAACGCGCGCAGGTACAGAACGTCGCCGCGGCGCGCTGCTTCGTCTTCGGCGTGGGGGACGGCGTCAACACGCGCCTGCTCGACAAGCTGGCGGCGGAGAACGGCGGCGCGCGCAACTACGTGCGGGAGGGGGAGGACATCGAGGTCAAGGCGAGCGACCTCCTGACCAAGCTCTCCCACCCGGTCCTGACCGATCTGCGCGTCGAGGTGGACGGGATCGAGATCACCAAGCGCGTCCCCGCCAGCCTGCCGCCCCTCTTCAAGGGCGGCCGCCTGGTGGTCTTCGGCCGCTACCGGGGGGAGGGTCCGCGCATCATCCGCCTCAGCGGTCGGGCCGGAGAGACGCTGCGCGAGTACGTCTACGAGGGGACCTTTGGCAAGGACCCCGTGCCCGCCAACGATTTCGTCCCGGCCCTGTGGGCCGAGCGCCGGGTGGCCGTGCTCCTGGACGCCATCCGCCTGAACGGGGCCGATCCGGAGCTGACCGCGGAGGTCAAGCGCCTCGGCCGCGAGCACCGCATCGTCACCCCCTACACCTCTCACCTGATCGTCGAGGACGGGTTGAGGGTGTCCGGAGGGGGCGGGGGGTACCGCGGACCCGGGGATGCGGTGCCCGCCGGAGGGGGCGGTGGAGGGGCTGGGGGCGGCCCCGCCTCTCCCGGCCCGGTCCGGCCTGGGGCTTCGGGGCCCGCCACTCCCGGTCCGGCCACTCCCGGCGCCCCCCGCGCCCCGCGCGCACGCCAAGCCCCCGACCTGGACGCCATCGCCAAGCAACTGCGCGACGCGGGCGTGCTCCCCAAGGACGCCCCCCGCGAGGAGCTGCGGCGCCTGGCGGGCGAGGTCGCCCGCGAGCTGCGCGCTGCGGACGATGCCCTGCGCAACCTGGGGCGCGAGGAGAGCGGTGCCACCGCGGTCGATGACAGCGCCTACCTGTGGAGCCTCATCGCCGGGGGAGACCGCCTTCTCACCGGCTCCGACGATTTCTTCCTCGGGAGGGGCGAGGTCGCCCAACGACGCCCCTCGGTGATCGACCTCTTCACGCGTTGGATCGGAGACAAGGTCTTCGTCCTGCGCGAAGGTGTCTGGACCGATCGGGAGTACGACCCCAAGGCGCGCAAGCCTCGCACTGTGATCGAAGCCTACTCCGCGGAGTACTTCGCCCTTCTCCGTGAACGACCGAAGCTGGGCCCCTACCTGTCCTTCAGCACCCGCTTGGTGGTGGTGTACGAAGGCCGGGTCTACGAGATCACGGAACCGACCGAGTGACCTACCCGCCACCCCTCCAGGAGCTACCCTGGAGGGGTGGAGCTCGAGACGGAGAGACTCGTGTTGCGGCCGTGGCGCCGGGGCGACGAAGCCGCCCTCGTGCGCCACGCGAACAACCCCAAGGTCTGGATCAACATGATGGACCGCTTCCCCTACCCCTACCGGTGGCGGGATGCGGAGGAGTGGATCGAGGCGGTCGAGACCCAGGGCGCGCAGCCGGAGAACTTCGCGATCCTGCTCGACGGGGAGCCGATCGGCGGGGCGGGGTTCCACGTCTACGAGGACGTCCATCGCTGCACGGCGGAGCTCGGCTACTGGATCGGGGAAGAGCACTGGGGGCAGGGCTACGCGACCGAGGCCCTGCTCGGTCTCACGGCCCACGTGCTCGAGACGACCAGCGTGACTCGCCTGCAGGCCAAGGTCTTCGGTTGGAACACCGCTTCCGTTCGGGTCCTGGAGAAGGCGGGCTACGAGTTCGAGGCCCGCTTGCGCGGCAATGTCCTCAAGGACGGCCGTACGACCGACGCTCTCATCTACGCTCGTTTTCGCTGACCCCATGCACACCATCCCCATCGCACTGGCCGCCCTCGCAGGGGCGGCGCTCTCCACCCCCCTCGCCGCGGCTGCGGTGGAGGATCCGCGAGTCGTCTCCGTCAACGTGCGCACCGGAGACGAGGACGTCGATCCGGGGTTGAAGGAGATCCGCGTCGAATTCGACCAGGCGATGAATCCCCGTGGCATGTCCTGGCGCACGGGGGCGGCGGCGGTGCCTGAGATCACGGGGCAGCCGCGCTGGGAGTCACAGCGGGTCTGCGTCCTGCCGGTCGAGCTGGAGAGCGGGACCCTCTACTACCTCTCGATCAACGACCGGCGCACCGGGGGCTTCCAGAACCTCGCGGGGGAGCCGGCGAGGATCTACGAGATCATCTTCTCCGCCGGGGACGGGACCCCATTGACCGAGGAGGAGCGCGCCGCCATCCAGGAGGAGAACCGGCGCTCTATCGACGAGCTGTCGCAGCTCGTCAGCACGCGCTACTCCTACTTCGACCACCGCGGCGTCGACTGGGACGCCCATTGGACTGCGAGTCGGCCGCTGCTCGAGGGGTGTGAGTCCAAGCTGGACTTCGCCCTGGAGGCGGCGCGCGTCCTGGCGGTCTTCGGCGACACGCACATGACGGTCGAATACCGCGGACTCCTGAGGCCGACCTTCCAGCACTTCTTCACACACAACGTCGATCTGCGGCGCATCGGGAGCTACCTGAGCGAGCCGCAGCAACACTCCCGCTTCGTGGTCAGCGGCTGGCTGGGTGAAGGGCTCGGCTACGTCGCGATCCACACCTGGGACCGTCGCAACGCCGGCGAGGTCCGCGTCGCGCTGGACGCCCTCGAGCGCGTGCGCGATTGCGCCGCCCTGGTGATCGACGTGCGCGCCAACTCCGGGGGGGACGAGAAGATCGCCCAGACCTTCGCGGGCTGCTTCGTCGAGGAGCCGGTGGAGTACGTCCAGGCCGCGGTCATCGACGTGGAGAGTCCCTCGGGCTTCGCGCCGCCGCAGACGCGCACCCTCCTCCCCAGTCCCGACCACGAGCGCTACGCCGGCCGGGTGGTGGTGCTCAGCGGCCCGGCGGTGATGAGCAGCAACGAGGCCTTCCTGCTGATGATGAAGCAGGTGCCGGGGTGCACCCTGATCGGCGAGACCTCCTTCGGCAGCTCCGGCAATCCGAAGCCCTTCACCCTCCCCAACGGGGTCACCGTCGCCCTGCCCTCCTGGAAGGCGATGACGATGGAGGGGGTCGTCTACGAGGGGCGCGGCATCCCGCCGGACATCCGGGTCGAAACCCGACCCGAGGACTTCAACGCCGGGGATCCGGTGCTGGAGCGGGCGATCGCGCACCTGGAGGAGCGCTGAGGTCCGGAGGGGACGGCGCGTCCATTCCCTCTTTCGGGACCGGCCGCGGGGGGGCTGACAGGAGCCTCCTGTTGCCCCTCCCTTGAGGTACTCTGATGCGGGTGAGGATTATGGGCGGAGTCATGCGAGAGGCTGCGCCCTTCGAGAGATCCTCATCTGCGAGCGATCGGCGGCCCCGGTTCCTTCCCGAACGGGGCCGCCACTCACGTCTGCCGCGCACTTCGCTCACACGCGGCGAGGACCGCCTCGAGCGTCTCGCGCAGATCCACGATCTTGAAGGGCTTGGACAGGTAGCCGTCCATCCCGGCGGCGAAGCACACCTCTCTGTCCCCTGACATGGCGTTGGCGGTCAGGGCCACGATCGGGATGCGCGCGACGTCTCCCTCCAGCGCGCGGATCGCGGCGGTGGCCTCGTACCCGTCCATCACGGGCATCTGGCAGTCCATGAGCACCAGGTCGTAGTCCTGCTCACCGACGGCTTCGAGGGCCTCTCGCCCTTCGCTCGCCACGTCCACCGTGCAACCGAGCTTGTCGAGCATCCGCAGCGCCACCATCTGGTTGACCCGGTTGTCCTCCGCCAGCAGGACGTGCAGGCCCTCGAGCTGCCGGGAGGCGGTCTCCCCTTCGTCCCGGGGCAGCGGCGCAGCCGGCTCTTCCGCGGTGGCGACCTCCTCGACCACTTCGAAGGGCACCTCGGCGTAGAAGGTCGAGCCGCGGCCCAGCTCGCTGTCGGCCCCGACGCGGCCACCCATCAGCTCGCTCAGCTCCCGCGAGATCGCCAGTCCCAACCCCGTACCGTGGAAGCGGCGCGTCGTGGAGGAGTCCGCCTGGGTGAACTTCTCGAAGAGGTGGTCGATCTTGTCCGCAGGAACACCGATGCCGGTGTCTTCGACCTCGAGGCGGATGAGGGTGGCGCTCCCCTGCTTGCCACGCACGATCACCCGCACGGTGATCCCCCCTGCCGAGGTGAACTTGACGGCGTTGCCCAGGTAGTTGGTGAGGATCTGCTGCAGGCGCGCCTGGTCCCCCACGACGCGGTGGGGCGTCTGTGGGTCGATCTCCAGAGCGAGCTCCAGACCCTTGTGCTCGGCGCGATGCCGCAGCAGACCGACCGCGTCGATCACCACGCGGGCGAGCTCGAAGGGGCGCGCTTCGAGCTCCAGCATCCCCGCCTCGACCTTGGAGTAGTCCAGGATGTCGTTGATCAGGATCAGGAGCACGTCCGCGCTGCGCTGGATGTTGGCGACGTACTCCCCTTGTTCCCCGTCGAGCCCGGTGTCGAGCAAGAGGTCGGTCATGCCGACCACCCCGTTCATCGGAGTGCGGATCTCGTGGCTCATGTTGGCCAGGAACTCGCTCTTGGCCTGGCTGGCGGATTCCGCCACCTCGCGCGCCCGCGAGAGGTCCTTCATGCGGGCCCCCAACGCGGCCTGGGTCGCCGCCAGGCGCTCCGCGAAGTTGTCCACCGCCCGGGACATGCGCCCGAGCTCGTCGGCGCGTTCGATCCCGACGCGCTCACCGTAGTAGCCGGCGGAGAGCTTCTCCATCACGTGGACCACCCTGTCGAGGGCCCGCAGGAGGCGGCGCGAGAAGACCAGCGCCAACGCCATCAAGCCGCCCAGGGCGAGGCCCGCCTGCAGCAGGGTGGACCACCAGGTCCGCTGGGTGGCCGCCACCAGATCGTCGGAGGTGGCCTCCGACAGGGCCGCGATCTCGGTGCCAACCGCCAGGGCACTGTCGATCGCCAGGGTGCTCTGCTCGAGCCACTCTTGCGCCTGGAGTCCGTAGTCGGGGGGCGGTAGCTCGGCCAGGAGGACCCAGGGCAGTCGGTGGCCGCTGCGGATGGAGCCCACCGGCTCGAACACCAGTGCTCTGTGGGAAGTGCAGGAAACGGCCCCGGCGCCGGAGAGCACTTCCGCGGCGGTCGTGGCTCCGTAGTCCACGGCCAGCATGCGGGTGGAGCGCTCGAGCTGCTCCATCATCCCCCAGCACTTCTCGGCGTCGCGGTGGCGCAGGTAGTAGCCCTGCTCGTCCACCATCACGACCCCTTCGCCGAGCCCCTCCAGGAGTCGCTCACCGAAGACGTTGATGACGACCACCCCCCGCACGGCACCATCCACGACGACCGGGGTCGAGAAGCGCACCACCGGTTTGAAGGGCAGCTCGATCCGACCGTGCTCCATGTTCAGGTCGAAGTCGGAGAGGTGGGCCTCGCCCGCCGCCTTGTCGAGCGCCTTCAGGAAGTAGCTCTTGAAGGACTTGTCCTGCAGCTCGTCGGCGGACAGCGCGAACACGGTCCGCCCATCGCTGTCGACGCGTACCCACTCGTGGCCGTCGCCGTGCAGGTAGCGCACCTGGGTGTAGAGGTGCTTCTTCAGCCTCCCGAAGCGCAGCAAGAACTGCTCGACCTCCGCCACCAAGGCGAGGTCCTGATCGCGCTCCTCGAGCTGGGCCAGGGCCTGGACCTCCGGCAGGCGCGCCAGGCCGACCAGGTCGTCGGTGACCGAGGAGAGGAACTCCCGGATCAGTCGCGCGTCCCGACGCAGGTCGTCGTGCCGGCGGTGCTCCTGGACGTGCCACTCGTCACTGGCGCGATAGACCGCGGCACGCAGTTTCTCGTACTCCCCGAAGAATTCGCTCTCGAAGATCTCGATCGACTCCGTCACCGCCGGGGGGACGCTCCCCAGTCCCGCGGTGTCTCGCATCAGGTGCCGGGCGTGCTCCACGACGCCGCGGCGGAGCTGCAGGGAGGCGCGCTCGTCCTCGGCGAGCGGACGCCCCGCCGCGAGCGCCCGGCCCAGGCGGGCGCGCTCGATCCCCGCGTGCTCGGCCAGCCAGGCGATGTTGGGTGCGACGACGGTGTTGAGGTGACGCACCGCCTCGCGTAGGTCGGTGGGCGCGAAGGCGGCCTCCCGCAGCGCGAAGTCCCCCTCGTGGATGGCGGCGGTGCACAGGTCGAGCCACTCCTGGGGCTCGATCGCCTGCGTCTCGACCCGCTCGCGGGCCTTGCGCACGCCGGCGCGCGTTTCCTGCCAGGAGACGTGTTGCTGCCGCAGGTCGGTGTCGCCGCTGCGCTCGATCAGGCGTCGCGCGACCGAGTCCGCTCGCTCGGACTCCTGGTCGACCTCGCCCCCCGCCTGCCGGAAGACCGGCCCCATCTCCGACGCTCCGCCCAGCAGACCGAAGCCCGCGCCGCGCTCGATCGCGGCCCAGCGCGCGACCTCGTTCAGGTGCTGGGCCAGCTCGGCGCTCTCGCGGTAGCGCAGGGCGTGTTCCTGTTCGCACGTCGTCCTCGTCAGGAGGGAATGCACGATCGCGGCGAAGACTGCGACCAGCAGACCCATTCCGATGAACACCGATGTGCGAATCGTCATCTGTTGGCTAGGGGGGGCTAAGGGGGAGTTCCCCAGGCCCCCTTTCGTCCCCCGAGGACCGGATCTTGATGGCGAGCCCCCCCTCCGCTGCGATTCTGGGATGGCCCGAGGCCTTCGGGGCCGAAGCGCCCGCCAGGGGGGGGCGGGGATGGGCGGGCTCGGCCCCCTGAGGCTGCTGCGCTGGGTGTATGCTCCTGAGCGGGGCGTGGAGGCAAGGAGCTCACGATGAAGGGATCTTCCCGGGTGCTGTGGGTCGCGCTCGCCGTGGTCGCCGTGGTGGTCGTTCTGCTCGTCGACCCCCTCGGGTGGACCGTGGACGGCGGGGAGGAGGCCCGTCCCACGGTGGCGGCAGTCGACACCGCCGAGTCGACGGAGGCGCTACGCGAGCTCGAAGGCGTGGACGATACTCCGGCCGCAGAAGGCGTTGCGCCGAGCGAACGGCAGGCCGCCGAGTCGCAGGTGGCTGTGTTGCGCGTCCTCGACTGGAACGGGGCGCCAGTGGCCGATGCCCAGCTGCTGCTCGTGCGCGGGGCGGAGCTCTTCTGTGATCGCCGCACGGGCGAGGAGGGGACGATCGAGGTCGAGGCCGATGGCGAGGCGGCCGGGGTCGCCATCGCTGTGACGCACCGCCCCATCGAGTGGCGTGAGGTCGAGCTCAGCGCGGGAACGCACGACCTGCGCTTGGCCAAGGGGGCGCGCTTGGGCATGCGGTTCGTCACCGAGGGAGGTGAGCCGGCCGGCCGGGTGCGACTCGGTATCGACTCCGATCACGCCCCGACGGAGGCGGAGCCCCTGCCCGCGGTCGTAGAGGAGGCGCTCGAAGTCCCCACCGTGGGGGAGGCGTACGTGGTGCTCGACAGCGACGAGGAGGGGGGTCTCGAGCTCACGGGCCTCTCCCCCGAGTGGAGTGGGCGGATCCAGATCCGGCCCCGCTGGAAGGTGGAGTCGACCACCCATGGCACCATCGAGCCGAGACAGCGTGGGATCCGCATCGCAACCCCCGCGCCCGACATCGTCGTCACGCTGGTCCTACGGCCGACCCTCCGCGGGCGTCTCGTCCTGCAGGACGACGGGTCCCCCGTCGGCAATGTTCGCCTCAGCGCGCTGCTCAATGACCACGACTCCTCGTCCCTCAGGACAACGAGCACGCGCACGGACGCGGAGGGACGCTTCGAGATCGTGCACGAGGTGGATTCCCTGGCCGAACTCGACCTGCGCCTGGGGAGTGACTTCGACGGGGGCGCGCCCCTCCTGCACCTTCTCGCCCCGGCGCTGCCCGCCGACGGAGACCTGGGCGACATCCTGGTGAGCGCGGTGCGGCACGTGCCCTTCCTGCTGGTGGATTCCCAGAGCGAGCCCATCCCGCGGGGTGTCGCAGTCGCCGCCGGGACGCGCAGCGATCGCACCGGCCGGGATGGCCGCTCTGTTCTGCGCTGGATTCCCCGGGTGGCCGACGAGCTGACGGCGGAGGCGGACGGCTTCGTCCCCACGACTTGCGCGATTCCCCCCGTCGTGGTCGAACCGCTCGTGGTGCGCATGGAACGCGCGACCGGGCTCGTGGTGCGCCTGCTCTTGCCCGAGGGCGCGAACCCGACCCAGTTCAAGGTCCTGTTGCGCGGCGACGAGCGCATCACCGCCGCACCCCTCTCCTCGTCGTCCGATCAGCGCCGCCACGTCTCGCAGAAGGCGATCCACATCCTGGACTTCACGGGCGAGGACCCAGAGCGCTACCTGTGTTCGCAGGTCGACGGCGACACCTCGTCTACCTCCTTCCAGGCCCTGCGCACAGGGATCGAGATCGACCTGGAGGTCCACGGTATCACCGGCCGGGTGGTCTACCACACCGAGGCCCTCCGGCCTTTGGCCCCGGCGGAGCAGCGCGAGCTGGAGGTCTCGCTCGAGACCGGCATGATCGTCTTCCGCGGGCGCGTCGTCGACGAGGAGGGCACTCCCCTGGCCCACGCAACGGCGCAGCTCGGGAACCAGATCCTGGGCAGGACTAGGGACGACGGTTGTTTCGAAGCCTTCTTCCCCGAATCGAGGACGGGCACGCTTCTCCTCAAGCATCCCACCTGCACGACGCAATACCTGCACGACTGGACCGTGCCCACGGATGGCAAGCGGGTGGAGTTTCGCCTGGAACCGTCCCGTCCCCTGACGATCGAGGTGGTGGACGAGCGCGGAACACCGATGCCCCTGGCCGTGATCTACACCGAATACGGTGGCTTCACCTCGAACACCCACCGGATCGAGGGCCATCGCTTCCTCGTGCGTAGCATGCCCGCGGGGACCTTCGTGATCCGCACCCATCTCGCCGGCAAGATCTACAGTCAGGACCACGATCCGCCGGCGTCGGAAGCGCGTGTCGTGGTGCCGGTGCACGGACGGGCGGCGGCGGTGGTGGACGCGGGCTCCATCGCGCAGCGCGCTGGGAAGGTGGTCCTCGTCCTCATCCCCGAGGAGGACGACCTGGGGGTCGTCGCCTCGAGGAGCCGGGGGGTGGCCCCCGACCTGCGTCTCGAAATCCCCGCCGCCCTCCCCGGCGACTACGGCGCGGTCCTGCGCTACTTGCCCACCGAGGAGGAGCGCGCCGCGGGGCGGGCGGAGGTGGAGTCGGACCCCGTCACGATCACCGTGCGGCCCGACGCGCTGACGGAGGTGCGTCTCGCCCTGCCCCCGGACGGCGGCTGACCCACTCGCCGGCGCAGGGCCGACGAGGCCTCACCTCGTGAGCACCACGAGGGCCAGGATCAGAGCCAGGATCGCCACGCCGGCGATCACCAGCGCCACCTTGACCCGGTCGTAGGGGGCCTTGCCGAGCAGGCGCCCCGGGTTCTGCCCCGACAGCACCACCCGGTAGAGCCGCTCGCGATAGCGGTAGGCCATCACCCAGGCGGGGAAGGCGAGCCGCCGCGTCTCGAGAGCGCGCAAGAGGGTCACGACCTTCACCTTGCGGAAGCGCGTCCCGGGGATCCGCTCCCGTTCGACGCGGTCGGCGGCCAGGGCGTCGATCGCGGCCAGGATCCGCGCCCGGGCCTGGGAGCGCTGCACGTCGTAGCGCTCGATCGTGGCTCCCTCCACCTCGTCGGGGGCCTCGCGGGCGCTCCCCAGGTCGTAGCTGGTGATCAGCCGGTAGGCCTCGGCGTCGGTCAGACCGCGCGAGGCGGAGACCGCGATGTCGTCGAAGGACATGCGGCACTGACCCGCGTGGGGCGCCCAGCGCGAGCGCCGCGCGCCGGCGTTGGAGTCCGCCGTCCAGGAGATCAGCACCTGGGCGTCGAAGACCCAGGCCACCCACCACAGCGGACGCAGGTCCTCCAGCCGCGCCTGGCTGCGCAGGTCCGCGGGGCGGAACCAGCCCAGGGAGTCGAGCCACTGGCCGAGGGCCGCGCGCGCTCGGGTGGCGTCGACGGCGAAGGGCAGGAAGCCACCCGCCTGCTCGACGGGATCGACCACCTCTTCGCGGTGCATCAAGGAGCCGCAGAAGGCGCAGGCCACCGCCCGGGCGGAGGCGTCGTAGTCGGCGGAGGCGCCGCAGCCTTCACAGCGGAAGACCTCGTCGGTGGGTTCCTCGATCCGGACGTCCTCCTCCGGAGCGGGCACGACCTCTCCGCACACCGCGCAGCGCAGGTCTCCCTGCTCCAGCGGTGAGCGGCAGCGCGGGCAGGGCGCGTGGGTCACAGCAGCACCCCCCCGGAGAAGAGGAGGACGGCCGCCATCACCAACGCGATCAGCAGCAGGATCCCCAGGGCGATCCTGGGCCAGGAGAGGGGCACCCGGCCGGCGGTGCGGCCGGTCTGCCCGTTGATCAGGAGCCGCACCGGGGGCTTCTCCGGCGTGTAGCGCACCGAGAAGACCCACAGCGGCAGCAGGGTGAGGTGCAGCAGCTCGTCGTCGAGCTGCACCTGGGCGCGCAGGTCGCGCTGGCGGTCGCCGGGCATGAAGGCGGAGAGGCGGCGCTCGATCGACTCCAGGGCCTCGTCGTGGGCCTTGCGCAGGCACTCCTCGCGGGAGAGGGTGGGCTCCTCGGCGATCCACCCCGCCAGCAGCGCGGCCTGGTAGCGCCGCAGGGTCCTGAGATCGAAGGGCTCGACCGCCTCGAGCTGGGCGTTGCTCACTCCCCGCGAGGCGCTGACCAGGACGTCGACCAGGTAGGTGTCGTAGTCACCGGCGAGGGAGCGCCACTCCGTCTCGGTGCGCGTGCGCGTCCGGGTCTGCGGCGGTTTGCCCTTGCTGCCGGGGGTGGTGTAGGTCTCCGTGACCGTGTAGTTCTCGCCGATCTGCGCCGTGTAGTCGGCGGAGGCGCGCGCCCCGTAGAGCCAAGCGGGCAGGTAGACGCCGCGCGTGCTCTCCACCACGGCGCGCTTCAGCCCCGGGTGGCTGAAGGGGCCGCGGCTGTCGAGCCAGCGCCGGGCGATCGCGACGGCGGCCTCGTGGTCGAGCTGGAAGCCCACCACGAAGGTCGGTGTGGGGCGGTCGGCGGTCGGGGGGCGTTCGACGACCGAGGTGGAGGCGCAGTAGGGGCAGGCGCTGGTGCGCAGGTGCTCTTCGACGACGAGGTCCGCCCCGCAGGTGTCGCAGGAGATCTGGACGGCGGTCATCGCTCGAGGGTCGTGAGGTTCAGCCGCGCCCCAGGAGCTCGAGGACGCTCGCCACCACCTGGTCGGCGGGGAGCTCGACGCGTTCCCCGCTGGCGCGGGTGGTCAGCTCGACGACGCCCTGGGGGGCGCCGCGTCCGGCGGTCACCTGGTAGGGGAAGCCGAGCAGCTCCAGGTCCTTGAACTTGGCGCCGGCGCGCAGCTTGCGATCGTCGAGGCAGGTGTCGACGCCGGCGGCCAGAAGCTCGGCGTAGAGGCGCTCGCCGAGCTCCATCTGGTCGCCCTTCTTGACGTCCACCACCGCCACCGCCACCTCGAAGGGGGCGATCGAGGAGGGCCAGACGATCCCCTTCTCGTCGTGGTGCTGCTCCACCGCCGCCTGGGCCGTGCGCGACACGCCCACGCCGTAGCAGCCCATCACGAAGGGGTGGGGCTTGCCATTCTCGGCGATGAAGGTGGCGCCCATGGCGGAGGAGTACTTGGTGCCCAGCTGGAAGATGTGACCCACCTCGATGCCGCGCGCCTGCTTCAGCTCGCCGGCGTCGTCGGGGGAGCGCTCGCCCGCGCGCGCCAGACGCAGGTCGTGGAACTCGGGGCTCGGGAAGTCGCGGCCCGGGTTCACGTTCAGGCTGTGGAAGCCGGTCTGGTTGCAGCCGGTCAACAGGTTGGTGCACCCTTCGAGAGTGCGATCCGCCAGGATGCGCACCTCCTCCGGCAGGCCGACGGGTCCGGCGAAGCCGACCTCGGCGCCGGTCACCTTCGTGATGGTGTCCTCCTCGGCGAGCTTGAGGCCGAGGCAGTCCAGGGCGCCGGCGAGCTTGACCTCGTTGATGTCCAGGTCGCCGCGCATCAGGACGGCGACCACGTCTTCCCGGTCGTCGTAGATCGCCTGGTAGAGCACCGTCTTGGCCATGGCGGCGGCCGGGAGGTCGAAGAACTCCTCGAGCTGTGCCACGGTGCGGACGTCGGGGGTGGCGTGGCGCTCCAGCTCGCGGGGCTCGCCGCCGTCGGGAGCCGCGCTGGGGATCGAGCCCGCCTTCTCGACGTTGGCGGCGTAGCCGGACTCCTCGCAGAAGAGGATCGCGTCCTCGCCCGTCTCGGCGATCACCATGAACTCCTCGCTGCCGCTGCCGCCGATCGCGCCCGCGTCCGCCTGCACCGAGCGGAACTGGAGCCCGCAGCGGGTGAAGATGGCGCGGTAGGCGCGGTCCATCGCCGCGTAGGACTCATCGAGGCCGGCTTGGTCGGCGTCGAAGGAGTACGCGTCCATCATGATGAACTCGCGCCCTCGCATCAGGCCGAAGCGCGGTCGGATCTCGTCGCGGAACTTGTCCTGGATCTGGTAGAGGTTGACCGGCAGCTGCTTGTAGCTGGTGATCGTCTGGTCGGCGTAGGCGGTGATGACCTCCTCGTGGGTCGGACCCAGGCAGAACTCCGCCCCTTTGCTGTCGGTCAGCGTGAACAGGATCCCGTCGGTGGTGTAGCGCCCCCAGCGCCCGGAGCTCTCCCACAGCTCGCGGGGGTGCATGATCGGCATCATCACCTCGAGCCCCCCCTCGCGGTCGATCTCCTCGCGCACGATGGCGATGATCTTCTTGAGGGTGCGCCACAGCAGTGGGGCGTAGGTGTAGAGGCCGGACGCCGTTTTGACGATGTAACCGCCCCGCGCGAGCAGGCGGTGTGAAGGGATCTCGGCGTCCGCGGGATCGTCCCGCATCGTGGCGATGTGCTGCTTCGACAGTCGCATGGCGTGGGGATGATACGCGCTGGACGGGGAATGCGTAGGCTATGGGCACCATGAAGCACATCGCCAGCGCCTGCGCGCTCCTCCTCGTGACCGGCTGCGCGTCCACCACCCCGCAGACCGTCGCCCTCTTCAACGGCACCGACCTCAGCGGCTGGCACGCCGACGTCCCCGCAGCGGACGAGAACCCGGACGTGGGCCCGTCCTTCGACGTCCAGGAAGGCGTCTTGGTCAGCCTGGGGAACCCTCCCGGGCACCTGATCACCGACGACTCGTTCCAGGACTACCGCCTGGTGCTCGAGTGGCGCTGGCCCGGCGAGCCGGGGAACTGCGGGGTCCTGGTGCACTCCTCCACCCCGCGTCGCCTGTACTCGATGTTCCCCCAGTCGATCGAGTGCCAACTGCACTCTGGCAACGCGGGTGACTTCTGGTGCATCGGGGAGGACATCGCGGTGGAGAACATGGTGGAGCGCCGGGGTCCGAAGGAGGAATGGGGCGTGGAAGGCCGCAAGAGGCGTCGCATCGTCAACTTGACCGACGGCTCGGAGAACCCGCCCGGCGAGTGGA
>CAZDQL010000071.1:0-33826 GCA_964507325.1 uncultured Planctomycetaceae bacterium
GCTGGGTCCGGAAAGGCGACTCTATTCTCTCGGCTCAAGAAGCACCGCAAAGACCAACTCACTGATCGGTGGGACCGATTCTCCTGGTTTGGGCTTCGTCGTGTCCTCAAGAACGGCGCACTTGGCAAGCTGAACGCACGCGCGCGTTCGACCGCGGCCACGACGCTGAATCAGATCGAGGCTGTCTTGATCGCGACAGCGGAACCTGCACTCAACCGACAAGGCGGACGTTTCGGGAAGCGTAGGCGTTACCTCCAGGTACGCGATGAGCGGCTTGGCCCTACAGAACGCGAGATGATCCAGAAGCTCTACGATGACCTCGAAGCTGACGGCAGCTAGATCGTCAGGGCGGTACGGCACCGCGTTCTCCTCCGCCGGCTCTACTGACTCGTCGCCCGCGTATGCGTGGCAGATGGTTCAACGACCATGCGGCGGAGAGGTACGCGTGTCCGTACCTGGGGGCGGTCCCCGCCGGATCGAGCGTTCCCTCCCCCCCTTCTCACTCGCGGCGGGCCGCCGACGGGAAGTCGAGTCCCTGAGGCGCACCCGGCGCGGCTCCTGAAGCCCACGGACGACCCGCGGCAAGCTGATCCCCAGACCGAAGAGCCCACCCAGGAGGGCGACGAAACCCGCGACGGTCTCACCGGCCGCGTAGGTCGCGCTCGAAGCGTGGTGCATCTCGTCGAAGATCACCCAGTACGGATTCAGCGGGTGCTCGCCATCGAAGTCGCTACCCGTCACGAGGAACCCGAGGAGCGACACGAGGAACCACCCGGCGAAGACCAGGATCCAGGGCAGCCAGCGCACGAGGATCCGGCCGCGGGGGTTCCTGACCCAGGAGCGCATGAGGTGGGCGGGCACCAGCAGGTAGGCGCACCCGAAGAGCAGGGCTCCGAATGGCGCCCCGAACCCGTACCCCCCTCGGCCCCCGAGGGCCACCTCCCCGAAGATCCCGCCCAGGATGAAGAGCAGGCCGCCGTGGAAGACGTACCACGCGACCCCGCGCCCACCCCCCGGCAGCCAGAGCGCCCTCAGGGGACCGATGCGCCTGCGGCCGACGAGCTCCTTGCGGACCGGCCGGGGCAGCGCGTCCGGTTCGGTGACAAAGAAGGTGGCCGGCACGGCCAGCGCGATCATGAGACAGGCGAGCCACCAGCTCCAATCCCTGGTCGACATCCCCTGATCGACCGCCAAGTACCCCAACGCCACGGCGGCAGCCACCAAGCAGGCCGTCGACGTCCAGCGCATCGGCGTCGAGGTGTTCGCGGAGGGGTGGGCCAAGCGCGCGGCGGCCACCGCCAGCCCGAGGATCCCGGGTAGCACCTGAAAGAGCAGCACGGGGGTGAGGATCACCGACAGGGGGAGCGCCTGACTCCCCGGCCCCACGATGCGACTGACCACCAGCGCGGACATCGACAACCTCAATTGCAGGAGGGCCAGGATTCCCAGGACGAGCAACATCACCACCCGCGCAGCGCGGTTGCTCCCGAAGGTGCCCAGGGCCAGTCCCCACGCCGTCAGGAAGAAGCTGATGGCGACCACCATCACCAGCGTCCGGACCACCGCCATCAGATCCACGCCCCGCGTGATGAAGGCCAAGCAGAGGAAGGGGGCGATGGCGGCGATGAAGAGCGCCACCTGCACCAGGCCGCTGAGCGCCTTGCCCAGTGCGAGGGAGAGGGGTGAGAGGGTGACCAGGCGCAGCTGGTCGATGGTGCCCTGCTCGTACTCGCTCGTCATCGACTGGAAGGCCGCGAAGGGCACGATCAGAACCGCCGGCAGGTAGAGGCAGACGGCGAGGGCGGTGAGCAGCCACTGGCCCTCCAGCTCCGCCCCGGAGCCGCTCCCCGCCCAGCGGTAGGTCACGATCAGGGCCGCGACGATTCCCATCACGAAGCCCGCGACGAGGGTCTTGCCGCGGGCGGCCTGGCGCACCTCCTTGACCAGGACGGGCGGCAGGAGATCGCCGGTGGTGGAGAGGCTGGGTAGCGACTTCATCGTGCGTCAGGCCGGGGTGAGGATTCCCCCCTGGGCCAGGTGCGTGCGGCACTGCTCCGACAGTGCGGGTCCCGCGGTCAGGGCGGCGAAGCGCCCCCCGGCGCGCTGCGCTTCCTGGGCGAGGGCCTCCTGGAGATTGCGCAGCCGGGCGCGGTAGCGCTCGACCGTGCCGCGGTCGAGCACCAGGTCGAGGACGCCTCCCGTCTCCACGTCCTCCAACCTGAGCGCCTCCCCCACCGGCGGCTCCGCGTCCTGCCGCCCCAGCACCTGCACCAGGGCCAGCCCCCCGGCCCGCGCGGCCAGGGGCCGCAGGACGGCGGCGGGGTCGTGGGGGGAGAGGAAGTCGGAGATCAGGATGCGGATCGCCCCCGGGCGCGCCAGGTGCAGGGCGGCCTGGAGCCCCTCCACCAGGGGGCGGCGAGCGTCGAGCTCCAGCCCCCGGCGCTCGACCAGGTCCCAGGGCAGCGCTTCGGCAGCCTCCCCCAAGACCACGCAGGTGGGCGCGAGACCGTCCACCCGCGCGCAGCGGCCGAGGAGCCCCACCATGTCCACCGTCAGTTGGGCCTTGCCCTCGTCCACCGCCATCGAACGCGACGCGTCGACGAAGAGCTCGACCCGCGGCTGCACCTCCTCGCGGTAGAGGCGCACCATCAGTTGGTCGGTGCGGGCGTAGGCCGCCCAGTCCAGGTGCCGCAGGTCGTCGCCGACGACGTAGGCGCGCCGGTCCTGGAACTCGAGGGAGGCCCCGCCGCCCTGGCCGAGACGCTCCCCCGCCGGTCCGTGGTGGGGTCGGTCGGCGAGGGCCAAGCGCCACACCTCCGCCAGCCGCTCGACCTCAACGCTGGGCGACGGCATCGCCACTCCTCGCCAGGTAGGCCGCGCGCCGGTCCTCGTGCCGCGCGCGACTGGTGCGCGCGGCGCCCAGCTCGCGGAAACCGACCCAGAGTCGGCGCAGGTTGAGCAGGAGCGCCAGCCCCGCCGCGCCGCCGAGCAGGAGCCAGGGGCCGGGGCCCACGTGGGAGGGACGCTCCCACAGCTCCTCGAGCAGATGGAAGGGGTTGCCGGCGTGTTCCCCCGCCATCAACTTGTGGTCCCTCAGGAAGAAACCCGCGATCGACGGCAGGAAGGCGCACAGGAGCACCATCGAGGGGATCAGGAGGCGCGCTGCCGCCCGCAGTCGACCGTTGGAGGCGTAGGGGGCCAGCACCGCCGAGGGCAGGAGCAGGTAGGTGGCGCAGTAGAGGAGCAGCGCCAGGTAGGCGGCCATGCCGTCGTCGAGAAAGCCCTTGCTGCCGGCGGAGTAGGGGGTCTGCGCCACGAACACGAGGAAGGTCACCAGCCCCGCTTGCACCATCCACAAGAGGACGCCACGCGATCCCCCAGGCAGGAGGGGGCTCGCCAGGGCTGCCAGCCCCAACCCGCGGGGGACGCGCAGGGCGACGCGGCGTCCCAAGCTCTCGCGCTCGGTGACGAAGAAGATCGCGGGGACCGAGATCGCGACCAGGAGCGCCATCCCCATCCCCATGACCTCGTCCCGGTTCACCTTGCCCGACAGGTGGGTGGGCACGAACCACGTCATCCACCAGCAGAAACCGATCCCAACCAGGAGCGCGGCGCCCGCCAAGAGGCGCATGTTGGTGGAGCGGTTCTCCTCGGGGTGCGCCAGCATGTTGCAGGCGGTCAGGAAGGCGAAGGCGAGCAGCAGGATCCCCTGCAGGGTCAGGACGACCGTGATCAGGATCACCCGGGGTGCCATGAGGGAGAAGGGCCCCCGCAGCACCTCGTGCGCCATCGGGCCGGCGGGGATCACCACCATCGAGAGCAGGCCCGCCAGGGCGGCCAGCAGGATGGCGCGCACGAAGCGCACCCGCGAGAAGGTAGAGAGACAGAGCGCCACGGTGCTCGCCAGCGCAGATACGCCGAGGGCACCGGCCAAGAGGAAAGCCACCCCCTGGATGTCGATGCTGCGGAAGAGGAAGGCCAGCACCAGGAAGGGGGTGAAGACGGAGAAGTACAGGAGGGTCTGCACGCCCGAGGCCAGGAGCTTGCCCCACACGACCTGCCGTGGCCTCAGATTCGAGATGGTCAGGAGGTCGTAGGTGTTCTCCTCCCACTCCGCGCCCATGGCGGTGAAGGTGGAGAAGGGCACCAGTCCGACCACGGCGATCACCAGGAAGGCGAACACGGTCGCGAAGTACTCGCGCACCTCCGAGGCGCTGACCGTCTGCCCCATGTTCGCGACGATCATCGCGCCGACCAGGGTCACGGCGATCAGCGTGCAGATGAAGGCGACGCGGAAGAAGCGGCCGCGCAGCGCCTGACGCACCTCCTTGACCAGGACCGGGTTCAGGCGATCTTCCACGACGCGCCACAGGAAACCCGGGCGGGTCAAGAGGCCCTCGGAGGACACTACTGGACCTTCCCCTCCGTCAACGAGAGGAAGACGTCCTCCAGGTCGGTCTCCTCGGTGGCGAACTCGATCGGCTTCAGACCGCCTTCGACCAGCCGCCGCAAGAGATCCGCCTGGGCGTCGTGGTCCCCTTCGAAGTCGAAGGCCAGCCCCTCGCGCACCTCGCGCACGCGATCGACTCCGGGCAGCTCGGAGAGCAGCCGGTGGGTGGGCTCGTTGCCCGCCAGGCAACGCACGTAGATCTCGCCGTGGGGCCTGATCCCCCTGACGATGGCGTCCACCGGGCCCGTGGCCTGCAGGCTTCCCGCCTCGATGATCGCCACCCCGTCGCAGATCTCGGAGAGCTCGGTCAGGATGTGGGAGGAGATCAGGATCGCCTTGCCCATCACCGCCAGGGCCTTGATCAGCTCGCGCAGCTCGACGCGCGCGCGGGGGTCGAGCCCGGAGGCCGGCTCGTCGAGGATCAGCACCGCCGGGTCGTGCAGCAGCGTCTTGGCCAGGCACAGCCGCTGCTTCATCCCCTTGGAGAGGGCGGTGGTCAGCTTCTCCGCCAGGGGGTCGAGGGAGGTGAAGTCCATCACCTCGCGCAGGGAGCGCCGGCGCTGCTCCCCCTTCAAGCCGTAGGCGCGCGCGAAGAAGTCCAGGTACTCGAGCACCGTGGTGGAGGCGTAGGCCCCGAAGGAGTCGGGCATGAACCCCAGCCGCGCGCGCACCTTGCGCGGCTCGTCGAGGACCGAGTAGCCCTCGATGTGGACATTCCCCGAGTCGGGGAGCATCAGCGTGGAGCAGATGCGCATGGTGGTCGTCTTCCCGGCGCCGTTGGGACCGATGAAGCCGTAGATCTCTCCGCGATCGACCGAGAAGGAGACGTCGTCGACCGCCTTCAGCGAGCCGAAGGCCTTGCTCAGGTGCTCGACTTCGAGTGCAGCGACCATCAGCGCCAGTACTCCTCGTCGATGGGCAGGATCCCCATCAGGACCTGGCCGTGCTGCTTGAGGGACATCTTCAGTCCACAGGTGTCGTCGAAGGCGGGCGCGACGAGACGCAACGAGTAGCTGGCGGGCAGGAGCGAGATGTCGTACTCCAGCTCGGTGGCGAGCCGGCTACGCTCCCGCGAGGGCTTCAGCCGCGCGCTCTCTCCCGGCTCGAGCCTTCCCCGGTGGTGGAACCAGGCGCCGCCCGGATCGCGCAGCACCAGCTCCTCGATCCCCACCTCGAAGGCGTTGGTCACCTCGAGCACGCCGTCGCGGCGGCTGACCTCGAGCCGCGTGCGGGCGGCCCCCTCGTGCAGGATCATGTTGGCCACCGGATCGCGCGGCGGCAGGTAGCTGCCGGCCAGCACCATCCCGTCGTCGAGGTGCACGTCGTAGCGCTCGCCGTTCCCGGTCACGTGGGCGGGGAAGACCGCCGTTCCCGCTCCGGGACGCAGCCCGCGCCCCTGGGAGAGCCCCACGAAGACGGCGCTGCGCTCGACGGTGGCCACCCGGGCGGTGCGCTGGTCGAGCAGGGAGATGGCGCGGCGGGTGGCCTTGGTGTCGATCCCCTGATAGAGCACGCCGTAGACGAGGAGCCCCAGGGACGCGGCGCCCGAGATGACCGGGATCGTGATCAGGAGCAGCGCCGGCTTGCCGAGCTTCTTGAGCACCAAGAGGTTCACCGGCCCGATCAGGATCGCGAAGAGGAAGAGCAGCGCCATGAAGGTGCGCAGCGGCAGCTCTCCCACCCCGGGGATGCGCACGTCCCAGTCTTGGAGACGCCACTCCCCCGGCGTCGGAACGAAACCGCGCTGCGCCCCGTGTCGGTCGTCGGTCTCGAGCAGCGCGTCCTTGACCGCGCGCCGCACCGCCGCGGATCCAAAGAAGTCCGGGGCGCTCACCAGGTAGATGCGGCCCAGGCCGTGGCGGTAGACCTCGATCCCATCGCTCCCCGCGACTCGGAAGCGCGACTCGAAGGCGCCCTCCAGGGAGGGCACCTGCTCCAGGGAGCGGGGCCCATCTCCGCGCACCACCAGTGCACCGCCGAGGCGCACCCACTGCGCCAGGGGCTCGAGCCGTGCCGCCGGTGGGCGCTCGCCGGAGAGGTCGATCCCCACCACGTGCACGCTGGAGTAGGCCGCCCAGTCCTTGGACAGGCGCTCGAAGGGGGCCGCCGACGCAGACAGCAGGAAGTCCCGCCTCGCAGCTGAGGGGGGAAGCGAGCTCGTGGGATCGAGCAAGGCGGTTGGCGCGAACTTCACCACCTCGGCCTCGAAGGCGACGCGCTCCACCGCGTCGTCCCCCTCCGCTCTGAAGACGATCAGGGTGTGGTGGTCTTCCGTCCAGGCGTCGGGCCCGATCCGCTGGAGCACAGCGCTGCTGCCGATCCGGGTCTTCAGATCGTAGTTGGATGGCTGGGCGTAGGCGTGCCCGGGGCCCTGCACGTCGGGGAGCAGCACCTCGATCGTCCGCCGCTCTCCAGGCTCCAGGAGCACCCGCCGGCCCGCGCGCTTGGCCAGCGCGGAGTCGTCGCCAGCAGTGAACTCCAGCGTGACGTCCCGCCGCTCTCCCGCGATGTTGCGCAGCTCGACGAAGACGGGGAACCACCCCTTGCCCATGATCGGGGGCCAGACGTGCTCCGCGCGCACCTCGACCTTCTCTATCTCGAGCTGGGCCGCTGCGTCCGGAGCGGCGGCGAGGCTGGCGGCCAGGATCAGGGCGGCGATCCTCATTCAGCCACCTCCGGCGGGAGTCCCTCCGTCAGCTCGCCGACCCCCTGCAAGAGGGAGTCCACCACGTCCCTCCCACTCACCCCGTCCAGCCGCGCGCGGTAGTCGAGCGCCAGGCGGTGGGCGACCGCCGCCCGCGCCACCGCGCGCACGTCGTCGAAGCCCACGTTCGGCTTGCCCGCGAGCAGGGCGTGGGCGCGCCCGCTCTCGGCGATGGCGATCGCCGCCCGCGGTGAGGCGCCGAAGCGCACGTAACCCTTGACGGTCTCGGTGGCCTCGGGGGAGCTCGGGTGGCTGGCGTCGACGAGCCGCGCGATCCACTCCGCCACCGCCTTGGGCAGGAAGACCGCGTCGACCGCCTCGAAGAGGGTCGCCAGGCTGGCGACGTCGGTCACCGGCGAGAGCTCGGGGGGCTGGCCCCCGCGGCGCTCGGTGATGATCGCGGTCAGGACGTCGCGCTCGACCTTGTGCACGTCGAGCTTGAAGAGGAAGCGGTCGAGCTGCGCCTCCGGCAGGGGGTAGGTGCCCTCGATCTCGATCGGGTTCTGGGTGGCGAGCACGTAGAAGGGGGGCGGTAGGGGCCGCGTCTCGCCGAGCACCGTCACGCACCGTTCCTGCATCGCCTCCAGCAGAGCGGACTGGGTCTTGGGGGAGGCGCGGTTGATCTCGTCGGCGAGCAGGACGTGGGTGAAGACGGGACCGGGGTGGAAGACCATGCGCCGGCCGCCGCCCGGATCCTCCTCCAGGACATGGCCACCGGTGACGTCCCCGGGGAGCAGGTCGGGGGTGAACTGCAGGCGTCCGAAGTCGAGCCCCAGGAGGACCGCCAGGGCCTTCACCAGCTCCGTCTTGCCCAGGCCCGGCAGGCCCTCGAGCAGCACGTGACCGCGCGCCAGGCAAGCGACGACGACGAGCCGCGTCAGCTCCTGCTGGCCGAGGAGGGTTCGGTTCAGCCCGTCGAGCAGGACCTCGGCGCGCCGGCGGGCGGACTCGACCGCTTCAGGGGAGAGGAGGGTGCTGGACTCGGTCATGGGAGGGAGGTTACGGCAGGCGTCGGGGGAGCTCACTCGCGGCGGAAGAAAGAGCGCACCGCGCGTCGGTGGCGGGGGGAGAGCCGGCGCCGCCAGGCGGTCTTGCCGCGCGTGGCGCTGCCTTCGACCAGGCCACCGCCCTCGCCCTGGGCGTTCTCCTCGGGTGCGGCGATGCCCACCCCGAGCAGGGTCGAATCCTCGGGATCGAGCGCCTGCCCGCGCGGCAGGCTCTCGGCCTCGAACTCCTGCGAGCGGCTGGCGAGCTCCTCACCCCAGGTCATGGGGGCGTCGCCGCGGCCGCGGGTGATACCGCCACGGCCGGGCCCCTGCGCGGCGATCGCGGCCTTCTGTCCGTCCTCGTTGTCCTGCCCGCCCCCGGCGTGCAGCTTGCCGTCCCCGGAGCCGCTTCACGGCGCTCCTCCGCGGGCGGCGCTTCACGGCTCGCCTTGCTTGCACTCCTCACAGAGCTCCAGGTCCGCGAGCTCGGCCAGGGAGATGTCCGCCAGGTCCGCGAGATCGAGGCCGCCCAGGGCGTCGAACCCCTGGAAGTCGAAGAGGCCCGCGTCGGCGAGCTCCGCCAGCTTGTCGCCCAGCGCGTCCTGCAGGGCCTCGGAGAGACCTTGCAGTGTGGAAGGGTCGAGGGGGAGATCGGAGAGGGCCGCCAGGTCCTCGAGGTTCGCATCGACGCCCAGCTCGCTCGCGAGCTCTTCGGAGAGCGTCGGCTGCAGGCCCTTCTCGCTCAGCTCGGCGACGATCCCCTCGAGCTCCGCCAAGGCGCCGTCGGGATCCCGCGGCGCGAGCTCGGCGGCGCGGGCCAGTTCTTCGATCGCGCCTTCGGCCACCTCCCCCGCCTCGAGCGCCTCCTGTTCGAGGGCCTGGGTGAGCTCGGCGATCGACTCGAAGACCTCCTCGGCGCTCGCGACCTCGGCGCTCTCCTCCTCGATCCGCTCCAGGCGCGCCTCCAACTCGGCGGCGGTCTCGTCGTCGAGGTCGAGCTCCTCCTCGAGGGTCTCGAGCTTCTCGCGCAGGTCCTCGATCGCGTGCTCGTAGACCACGCCGGAGGGGCCGGAGCCCGCCCGGGCGGGGATCGGCACCAGGAACGCGGCCAGGGCGAAGAGGACCCCCAAACCCACGCGGCGGGCGGGGGGGGCGAGGCGCGGGTCGGGGAACTCGCCCGCTCGGCGCAGGGCGTCGCGGGTGCGCGGCTGCCAGACGGGATCGGAGAGCTCCAGCTCGGTCACCAGGGCGCCGCCCCCTCCTCCCCGCAGGTCGAGCCAGGCCGCCGCCGCGCCGTCGGAGAGACGCCGTCGCCGGGCGACGAGCCAGGCGCTGGCGGGCGCGACGAGGAGCAGGGCCGCCAACCAGAGGGCGCGACCGGTGGGCCAATCCGCCAGCGCCCGCAGGAGCAGGACGCCGACGCCCACCAGGAAGAAGAGCGCCAGGAGGTGGCGCGACAGAGCCCCCAACCAGGTCGCGACGGTGACCCTGCGGCGCAGGGCGCGGAGGGAGCTCTGGAGGTCGGCGGGCATGAAGGGGGCCCTACGCAGGTGGGACCGTGATCTTCGCGGCGGCGTGCGGTGAAGGCGCGACGGTCCGCCGATTGTAGCGGCGCTTGCGCATCACCGGCGCTCCTGGGACTCGCTGCGGGCAAACCCCATCCCCACGTGTCCCGCCAGTCCGAAGAGGGCCAGGTTGGCGAGGTACACGAGGTGCGCGGCGAGCCCGCTCGAGGTGGCGAGCTCCACCGAGACACCGAGCGCCGCGAAGCCCGCCACCCAGCCGGCGTCCTGCACCCCGAAGCCGGCGAAGCCGTTCACCGGCAGGAGGTTGGCGAGGATCGCCAGGCTGGCGCCGAAGACGGCGGCGGGGAAGGAGAGCTCCTCGATCCCGAAGCCGCGCGCGAGGACGGCGTAGAAGGCGAAGACGCAGAACCAGATCGGCAGGGTCACCAGCGCACCGCGCCAGAGCTGGGCGCCGCGCACTTCGCCCAGGGCCGCGCGTACCCGCTCCGCGAAGGCGACCAGCCACGTCCCGAGCCGCGAGCGGTCGAGGCGCGCGAAGCGCAGGAGGAAGGAGGCCAGGGCGACCAGCCGTTCGCCGCGCGCCGCGAGCCAGGCGAAGACCAACGTCGGCACGATCAGCGCCGCGCCGAGGGGAGTCAGCCAGGTGAGCTCGGGGAAGGCGCCCCCGATCCCGAGCGCCAGGCAGGCGAACGCCAGACTGCCCGCGACGGTGGCGAAGTCGAGCACGCGACTGACGAGCAGCAGCGCCAACCCGTGGGCGCCGGGCACGCCGGCGGTGCGGCGCAGGTAGAGCACCAGGCTCGCCTCCCCCACCTTGGCCGGCAGGACGTTGGCGGCCAGGATGTGCGCCGCGGTGACCGGCAGCAGGCGCGAGACGCCGGGTCGATGACCCGCCGGCAAGAGCAGGGCGAAGCGCCACGCCCGCAGGGGGTAGATCACCGTCTGGATCGCGAGCGCCGTGAGGTAGACGGCCGGATCGAGGGAGCGCAGGGTGGTGACCACCTCCTCCACGCTCGTCCCCGACCAGGAGAGGAGGAGCGCCACCAACGCCGCCGCGATGGCCAGGGAGAGGGTGAGGCGGAAAAGCGTCTGCAAGGCGGGATGATACGGTGTCGACCCCCGTATCCCGCGACTGCTCTAGCGCAGGACGATCTCCGCCGCGTCCTCGTCGACGGGCTCGAGGGTGGTCACCTGGACTTCCCCCTCGCCGCGGCGGCCGTGGGGGCCCTCGACGACGATGTGGTACCTGCCGAGCTCGAGCCCCCACAGGCAATGGCGGGCCTCACTGCGCTGTCCGCTCCAGCCGCCGTGGAGGTCGAAGCGCTGAACGAGCCGTCCGCGAGCGTCGTGGACCCACACTACCGTCTCCCTGAGGATGGGGGTGCCGTCGGCGGTGCTCACCGCGACGTGGCGCTTCGTGCCCGGTCGCACACGAGCCCTGAGCTCGACGGTCAGCCCTTCCTCGATGACGCCGTGGAGGATCTGTGTGGCGAGCCGATCGCCCACGATGCGCAGGTGGAAGTCCCCCGCTGCAAGGAGCCCCGATTCCCCGTGGCCATCAGTCACGTCGAAGAAGTCGAGAGCGGCTCCGGTGTCGTCGATCACCACGGCCTGGAGGAGTTGCTCGACGTCATCGCCCTCGAGGATGAGATGCACCCTCCCCCCGTGTCCGAGACTCACGTCACCCAGGTCCTCATCCTCATCCACCCCCACGTCGAAGGCGATGTGTCTCTGTGCGCGACCGGGGGCGGAGATGGAGAGCCGGTAGTCTCCGGCACGTAGGCGGCCCACCTCCACGCGCCCCTCGTCGTCTGGATAGAACTCGCGGTAGGAGAAGGGTGCGCGGGACTGCACCACCACCTGCGTGTCACCCCCCGCCGGCTCCCCATCGATCAGGACTCGCAGGCGTGCGGAGGAGCCGTGCCGCAGGGCGTCCGGCACTTCGATGTGCAAGGGGTCCTCCGCCGGCAGTGCGTTGCGTAGAACGAGGGCAATGCCGACCCGAAGGTCCGGAGGTCCGACCACCAGATCGGTCGATCCGGACCACGCATCGGTCAGCTCGAAGGCGCCATCCTGGTCCGTTGCCTGCATCGCGGTCCACAGCCCCCGCCCTTCGCTCACGCCCACCTGCCACCGGGGAAGGGGTGAACCGCGCTCGTCGACGACACGACCCCGCACATAGAGGCCTTCGACCAAGGTCGCGTCCCACCGACCGACTTCGCCTCGAACCAAGGTGAGCTTCGTCGTCACCCTGCCTCGTCTCCGCTCCGACGCGCGTAGCTCGATCAGTCCCGGGCGCAGGCCTCGCATGCGGTAGTGGCCGTCCGCGCCACAGCGCGCAGCGTAGGAACCGAAGTCCCCGTAGCCCCCGGAGTAGACCGAGGCTTCGGTCGCGGGCGTCCCGTCCGCGTGGCGCACGACGCCGACGAGGGTCGCTCCCTCCTCGAGCTGGATCTCGACCTCGGTGAGGCCGGCGGGTCGAACGGAGACCGACTGGTCCCACGGAACGAACTCCTCGGTCCGAACCTGCACCCGGACGGGCCCGGCACCGATCCGGTCGGAGAAGAAGCGCCCCTCCCCATCGGTGCGCAGGGCGATGGGGAGGGGGCTCTCCTCTCTCCAGCGGCCGTCGTCGGGCGTCTGCCAGCCCTCGGGGATCAAGCCGGTCAGCACGACGCGAGCCCCCATCACCGCTCGCCCGTCGGGGGCAAACACGACCCCGGCCACGGCTCCACCGGGCCCGCGCAGGACCAGATCGAGTCGAATCTCGCTTCCCTCGGTGCCCTTGGCGTAGACCTGGTCGGACGGGGCGTACCCCGGAGCGCGCGCCGACAGGTAGCGCTGGTCGCTCACGTCGCGCACCTCGAACTCGCCCGCGACGTCCGAGGTCGCCACCGGACAGCCCTCCTCGGTGTTCCCGTGGCTGGAGAGGTACACGGTCGCGCCGGCGACCGTGCCACCCTCGGGGTCGAGCACCCGTCCACGCAACGTCACGCCGACTGGGATGCGGATCTCCTTGATCGTGGCGCTCCCCGCCACGATCTGGGCCACCCAGGAACCACCGCGGTCCGCGTAGATGCCCACGCGACCCGGTGCGAGCTGGTCGATGGAGGCGCTGCCGGAGTGATCGGTACGGACCTCCCTCAAGTGCAAGTGCGGGTCCTCCGCCCCCCAGGGAACGATCTGCGCCGAGACGCCCTCGGCGGGAGTGCCGTCGGACCAGCGCGCGTGCAGCTCCAGCGAGCCGACCTCCGCTGCGGGGCGCAGGGCGAAGGCGCGCAGCGGGGTCGGAAGAGCGGGATCAGGGTTCGCCTCTCCGGCCCCTGCCGGTTCGCGCTCCAGGTCGTCGCCGGCAAGACTCTCGATCGCCGAGGCCGAGGCCGCGTCCTCACCGGCGGAGTCCGGCTCGACGGGCCCCACCGAGGTCGCGAAGGGTCCGTAGCGAACGACCGCGACCAGCACGACGAGGAGGACGCCGATCAGGATCAACTTCAGCTTCGAGCTCATGGCGAGGATTCCGGCGATCGTGGATGAAGAGCTCGACGCGGCGGCGGCCACGGAGGCGGCGGAGTCGAGCCCCGCCCAGGGCGCGAGCAGCGGCACCCACGCGCCACGTCCCCCCTCCCACTCGTCCAAGCGGGCGCGCAGCCGCTCGATTGCGCGCGAGACTCGCTTGCGCGCCGCCACCACCGAGGTCCGCTGGCGGGCGGCCACCTCGGGGTAGGGCAGCCCTTCGAGGTAGCGCAGGACGACCGCGGTCCGCTCCGGCTCGTCGAGGCGCAACACCTCGTCGAGCAGCGCGCGGCGCAGGGCCGCGCGTTCGAGGGCGGCGTCCCCCCCGACCGCCTCGGGGCGCGCGCTGGCCGACTCGCGGGCGCGGCGGTGCTCCGCGGAGCGGCGGGACTCGAAGAAGAGGTTCTTGGCGACGGTGGCGAGCCAGCCACGACTCCACGGCCGAGGTGCGCGCGAGGTCAGGGCCCGCGTCAGGGTCTCCTGGACCAGGTCGTCCGCGTCCGGTCCCTCCCCCAGGAGCCGCCGCGCCAGCCTGCGCAGCCACTCCCGCTGGGAGAGCAGCTCCTCGATCTCGGCCTGGGAGGAGGGGTTCATGACTCAACTCAGGAGATGGAGCGGCCCCGAATCCGTGACCGATCGTCGGCGCCGCTCGTTCAAGGTGCGGCGAGGACGAGTAGCGGGGTCGATCGACCCCTCACTGGAACCGCACGTAGTCCCCCCCACTGTCCTCCGCGATCCACTCCAGCACCTTGAGCGACCCCCCCACCGCGATGCAGTGCACCTTGATCCCGCGGTGCTCGTTCCAGCGCCGCACCGCCTCGCGGATGCGGCCCGGTTGGATCACCGGGCCCACCGAGGGTTCGCCGTCGGAGAGGATCACGATCGTGTCCACGTCGGGGTCGTCGAAGGCGACCTCGATCGCCTCGTAGAGGTTCGTACCCCCGCCCGCACCCAGGCGCTCCACGTACTCGTGGGCCTCCTCGCGGGTGTGCTCGGTGGCGCCCGCCACGCCGTCCAGCCAGGACATCACGCCGCTGCTGAAGGGCAGGATGTTGTAGAGGGTGGCCGCGTCGAGGGCGTCGATCGCCCTCTTCAGCTCTTCCTTGGCCACGTCGATGCGGGTCTGGCCCCCGCCTCGGACGTAGCGCGAGTGCAGCCGCGCGGCCATCGAGCCGGAGACGTCGATGACGAAGATCACCCGCGTCGACTCGATGCGGATGCCGAAGAACTCGACGCGCGTGAGCTGCCGCAGGCGGCGCTTCTCCTCCTCGCGCTCGAGCTCCGCCAGGCTCTCGGCGGGGATCGGCTCCCACGTGGAGTGATTGTCCCGCCACCAACCGCGCCAGGCCGCCGGCTGCTTGCGGAAGGGCTGGCCGGTGAGGCGCCAGAGGGCGTTGGCGCACTCGTTCAGCATGCGGCCCCGCTCCTCGGCCATGCGCGCGATGATCGCCTCCACCGAGGCGGGGGAGCGCAGCTGCTCGAGGCCGCGCAGGGCCATGTGGCGGGTCGACCAGTCCGCGTGGTCCAGGGCGGCGACGAAGGTGTCGAGGTGCTCCTCGCCCCCCGATTGGGCCAGGGCGCGCAGGGCGGCGTTGCGCAGGCCGCGGGAGTCGCCCGTCGCGAAGCGCACGAGCTCCGCCCTCCACTCGGGATCCTCTGCGCGCAAGCGCGTCAGCGCCATGACCAAAGCCGGGAGCTGGGCGGACTCCTTGCGCTCGGCCCGCTGGAGCTCCTTGGTGAGGTGCGGCACCGCCTGGGTGAAGCCACGCTCGGCGATGATCTCGATCGCCAGGATGCTGACCTCCGGGTCCTTGTCCCTGAGACCCCCCGTCAGCTTCCCGACCAGCTTGGAGTTGTTGGAGTTGCGGCTGGCGCGCAGGGCGAAGGTGCGCTGGTGGGGCTTGCCCCGGCCGAGCAGCTTCCAGGTCTTGCCGTCCACCTTGGGGTCTTCCATGGCGGCCAGGAGCTCCGCCATGCGGCGTCGCAGGCGCTCGGGGGTGACCTCCTGCTTCTTGGCCAAGGTGATGAAGTGATCGGCGATCTCCGCTCCCCGCAGGTCGGCCAGGACCTCCGCCGCGGCGATGCGCACCTCGGGGGGGCTGCCTATCGCGTCGAGGAGCTCGGTGGCGATCTCCTCCAGGGCCGCGTGGCCGCGCCCATTGAGGGCGTGCAACGCCACGGCGCGAATCTCCAGGCTGCGGTCCTCGGCGGACAGGTGCAGCAGCTCGGCGTCCTCCATCGAGTCGACCAGCACGGGGAAGACGAGCAGACGCAGGGCTTCCGGCGCGGCGATCGGCTGCTGGAGGGCCTGGCTGGCGTCCTGCTTGCGCCCCGGCTTCTTGCGCCTGCCGCGGTCCTTCGGATCCTCGACCACCGGAGGGGCGCCGAAGAGCTCGCGGTACCAGGGGAGGTCTGCCTCCCCGGCCCTCTTCAGGTGCAGCTCGAGGGCGCGCTCGCGCACCGCTTCGTCCGCCGGGTAGCTGGCGATCATGCGCAGGAAGTCGCGGCCCAGGTTGCGGCACTCCCCCAGGCCCTCGACCGCGGCTTCGCGCAGCTCCTGTTCTCGCGCCCCGACCGCCACGTCCATCAGCTTCTGCAGCGCCGGCTGCTCGGCGTCCTGGACGCCGTCGAAGCGGGAGAGGGCGCGCACGATCTCGCGCTTCATGAAGACGCTGTGCACCTGCTCGTAGAACTCGAGCAGGGCCATCAGCGCCTCCCGCGTGCCGAGCTCGGCCACCTGGAGGACGAGCGCCTCGTCGGCGTCGTCGCGCCTGAGCTCGAGCTGGGCGACCAGCTCGGACAGCTCGTCGGCGGCGGGAACGTGAGCGGCGGGAGCCAGGGAGAGGGGCAGGAGGAGGAGGAGCGCGTGGATCATGGCGTCGCGGCGAACCGGGGAACGGACGGGTCGAGAGAGCCCCGCTTCCAGTCTACGCCGGGCTCGCTCCGCGGGCGGCTCAGCGGCGCGGCAACGTCACCTGAACCGAGCGCGGATCCGTCCCGACGAGGGTGTCCAGGAGCGCGGTGCGGTGCCCGGGTGCGCTGATCGACAGGCGCAGGGGCCCGAGGGGCAAGCCCCTGAGCTCCAGCGCGCCGCGGGTCTCCAGCGCGACGTCGCCGATCAGGACCGTGATCCGATCGTCCCCGCCGACCCCGTCGGCGGTCACCTCGAGGTCGAGCTGCCCCCCGGGGAGGCGCACCTCCCAGGGCCCAGCGCCTCGCAGCACGCTGCGGAAGGGGACCGCCTCCTCGTCGAGGCGCACGACGACGGCGTCCCCCTCGCGCAGATCGGGCCCGATCCAGCCTCCCTGGCCGTCCAGGTCGCACTGGAAGGGATCGCCGGCCGCCTGGAGACCCGCGCGGGCGAATTCGACCAGCGCGTCAGGGAGCGGCTCGCCGCGCGAGTCCACCACGCGCAGGTGGGGTTCGCCGGTCAGCACGACGCGTCCGAGGTCGACGCGCACGTCGTCCCCCCGCTCGGGCAGGCTCGCCCAGAGGAAGCGGGGGTGCAGGTCCGGGCGGTCGGGTCGGATCTCGATCAGGATGAGCCCATGGGCTTCGGCCGCCAATCCGAGCACGCCACTCGGATAGGTCGCGAAGTCGCTGGAGTCCTCGATCGTCGCCTCCGTGCTCCAGCGCTTGCGCAGGCGCGCCCGCGCGCCGACCGGCTCTCCCGCCTCGTCGACCAATCGCGCCTCGATCCACGTCGGCGCGACCGGCCGTGGTGTGCCGGGCTCGGAGGTGCGGTCCTCCTGCGAGTCGGCGCTGGACTCCCTCGGTGGTACGTCGATCGTCCCCTCGTGGGGATCGTCGCCGTCGGGATCCGAGAGCTTCAGGGTCACCGGGTAGCGCGACGGACTCCGGAACCAGACCTCCCGCCCGTCAGCCGTCCTGACGCGGGAGACCTCCACGGTGGCGCCGAGCAGGGTGAACTCCCCCTCTGCGCCGGTACGCGCCCACGGGCCCCGGTGGACGTCCGGCGCGGAGACGAAGGCTCCAGCCAGCGACCGGCCGAGGTGATCGACGACCCGGCCCGTCTTCGCCGGAGCGAAGTCACACTCCACGACCACCGGCGGGTCGCCGGGATGCCACCAGAGCGAGTCGTAGCCGAGCCCCAGGCCCGGGTGCTGGACGTAGACGTCGGCGATGTGGTTGTGCGGATCGATGCCGCGCAGCACGGCGATCCCCTCTTCGTCGGCGACCGCCAGCGCCAGGTCGGGTCCGTGGCCGCAACTGCCGCAGAAGCCGATCCGTGCTCCCGGCGCGGGCTGGCCACGCCAGTCGCGAACGAGCACCGGCACGTCGCAGGGCCGGCCGACCCGCCACACCTCGGGGCGATACGGCATCGTGCAGGTGCCGTGCCGCGGGTGCTTCAGCACCGCGAAGTGCCACTGCCCCTGGATGTCGCCGATCGGAATCCGCAGCACGCCGTCGGGGCCGGTCACGCCCCGGCGCGTGAACCAGAACTCGCCGCAGAGCGGGGTCTCGCTCTCCTCGACGAGGAAGACCTCCGCCCCCGCGATCGGTTCCCCCGTCAGGTCGTCGACCACCAGGCTGACGAACCAGTCGGGGTCTTCAGAGCCGGGGTAGAGCTCGTCGGTGAAGGTGACCTGGTCCTGCGCCAGGAGGGGTGAGGCGCCCAAGAGGAGCATGCGGGCGATGCGAGAGAATGCGGTGGTCATGGCGATGGGGCCCCCCGCTCAACTCTCCCAAGTAGATCGCCGATACGGGTCCATCCCTTCCCCTTTCTTCGGCCCACCGACCCCACCCGTGGCAGCCACCCCCGAGCCCCAACCGATCGACCGTCAGGCGCGCCGGATCCTGCGGCGCATACGCGACCTGAACCTGGCCGCGCGGCTGGACGTAGGGGGCGGGCGGCGGGTCTCGATCGAGGGGTGTTCCACCCTCGACTCCCCCGTCGAGCGGGGCGTGCGCTACCGGATCTCGAGCGGCGAGAAGCGGGGCGCCCTCTCCCTGGTCCAGGAGGGCGATGGGCTCGAAATCTCCCTCTCCGGTCTGCGTGGGGAGCCGCGCCTGGAGCTCGAGCTCGTGATCGACGGAGAGGGCCGCGCCGCCTCGCCGACGATTGCGGCGCGCTTGAACGCAGAGGAGACCGACCCCCTGGCGGTGGAGCACTTCCTGCGGCGCGTCGTGCGCGCCCTCTTCGTCGCCTGAGCGCGACCTACAGGCGCGCCTTCTTGTCGATCAGATCGGCGATCAGCCCGATCGACAGGACTTGCACCATCGCCACGAAGAGCGCCACGGTCTTGTCACCCAGGTTGGGCGGGTTCTCGATCACCAGGTCGTAGTAGAGCGACGCGGCGAGCGCCAGACCGATCAGGCCGGTGGCGGGGTAGAAGACCTTGAGCGGGTTGAAGTAGAGCACCGTGCGCACTATCAACGACAGGAAGCGCAGGGTGTCCCGCACCGGCGCGATCTTGGAGCGCCCGGAGCGCGCCGCGTAGTCGATCGACAGGTAGTCCACCCGGTGCCCGTTGGTGAGCGCCGCCAGGGTGATGGTGGTCGTGAAGGAGAAGCCGTCGGGGAGGATCGGCCGGTAGGCGAGCACCAGCTCGCGGCGGAAGGCCCGGAGCCCCGAGTTCAGGTCGGGGATGTGCGCTCCCGCCAGGTACGAGGCGAGGACCCTGAGCGCCCACTTGGCGGGCCGCCGCACCCAGGGGATGTGCACCCGGGAGCCGGTGCGCGCCCCCACCGCCATCTCGGCGCCGTCGTCGATGCGCGCCAGGAGGTCGGCGATGCGCTCCTCGGGGTACGTCGCGTCGGCGTCGGTGATCACCACCACGTCGTGGGAGGCCGCCGCGAAGCCGGTCTTGAGGGCTGCGCCGTAGCCGCGGTTCATGCCGTGCTCGATGACGCGCAGGTTCGCGAGCTCCTCCTCGAGCCGGGCCAGCTTGGCGCGCGTCCCGTCGGTGGAGCCGTCCTCCACCACCAGGAGCTCCAGGGGCCGGCCCAGGTCCAGGGCGGCGAGGCGGCGTACGACCCCCTCGATCCCCGCCTCCTCGTCGTAGGCGGGAACGACCAGGGTCACGCCCTGGGTGTTCGGTCGGTCGGCGGGATCGGGGATGGCGCTGCTCCTTCCGGGGGAGACGGGGAGTGTACTCCTCACGCTCCTTCGGCCGCCTCGCCCCTACGCTGGAGCTTCGAGAGCGCCTTCTTCGCCATCCCGGTCAGGGGCAGGCCGCGCCGGGCCCGCAGGTCGAAGTAGCGCCACTCCTCGGGCAGCTCCCCGCGGACCTGGGCGGCGCGCACGCAGGCTCGGATGCGGTGGCGGGTGATCGAGTGCGTCAACCGCGCGAGCGTCTCCCCCACGGTGAGCTCCACCCCATCGGGCCAGGCGTCGGGGAAGAGCCCCGCGCGCTTCCCCTCCGGCCCCTCCAGCTCGATCGTCGGGAGCTGCCAGAGTCCGGCGAGGCGCCCCCCCTCGGGGCGCCGTTCGAGGAGCAGGCGTCCGCGATCCTCGGCGAAGGCCAGCTCGAGCTCGACGGCGACGGCGGCCGGGCGCTGCCGCGGCCGGGGGAGCTCCCCCACCCGCCCGGCCCGGTGGGCGCCGCAACGGCTGCGCAGGGGGCAGTCCCTGCAGTGCGCCGCGCGCGGAGTGCAGACGAGCGCCCCGAGCTCCATCAAGGCCTGGTTCCACTCCCCGGCCCCCTCCGCGGGCACCAGCTCCTCCGCCCGCGCCCAGACGGCGCGACCGAGGGCGGCGGAGCCGGCGCGCTCCTCCAGGAGGAAGAGCCGCGCGAAGACGCGCTCGACGTTGCCGTCCACCACTGGCTCCGGAAGCCCGTAGCCGATCGAGAGCACCGCTCCGGCGGTGTAGCGCCCGACGCCGGGGAGCGCCAAGGCGGCGCTGCGTTCGCGGGGGAAGCTCCCGCCGTGCTCTTCGACGATCACCCGCGCGGCGGCGTGCAGGGAGCGCGCCCGGCGGTAGTAGCCGAGCCCACTCCACAGGGCGAGGACCTCCTCTTCGCTGGCCTCCGCCAGGGCGACGGCGTCGGGGAGGCGGGAGAGGAAGCGCGGGTAGTAGTCGAGGACCGTCTCCACCCGGGTCTGCTGCAGCATCGCCTCGCTGATCCAGACCGCGTAGGGGTCGGCGGTGCGGCGCCAGGGGAGGTCGCGGGCGGTGGCGCGGTACCAGGGGAGGAGGGCGGCGTGCAGGGGGGCGGGGGGGGACACGCCGCTACCGTATGGGACTGCCCCCCTTCAATGTGCACGCGCCGCCCCGGTCCCGGCGTTTCTCCGGCAGCACCACCTCTCGGGCCCGCTGCCGACCACCTTCGGCGGGCACGTGGGCCTGCTCCGAGGGAGAGGCGCTCGAAGTCCTTGGTGGTACCGGGGTTGCGGAGGGAAGCCCCTGGACATGCACACTGAAGGGGGGCAGTTCAGTTCGGTATCCTCCGCCCACCCATGTCCCGCATCCTCCTCGGCTTCCTCTGCGGCATCCTCCTGGCGGGCCTGCGCCGCGCCCCGGGGATCGAGATCCTCGAGCTGCCCTCGGTGGTGGCCATGGCGGGCTACGGGACCCGGGCGCTGGCCCTGGCGCTCGCGGCTCTGGCGGTCCTCCTGGCGCGGCGCAGCCTGGGGGGGAGCTCGCGCCCGAACGCGGATCTCTTGGCCGCCGCCGCCCTGGGGGTCCTGGCGGAGGGACTGCACGCGGACCTGCGGCCGGAGGGGGCGAGCGCCATGCTCCTCTTGGCTCTGGTCGCCCTGGCGATCCTCTTGCTCAGGGAGCGGCAGGGCCCCCCCGCGACGCCGCCTCCCGAGGGGGAGCGCAGCCTGGCGGGACCCCTGACGATCGCTGGCTTCGGGCTGGCGCTCGGGATGGAGGGGCTGGCGCGCCTCGTCCTGCGCATCGGGCGGGGGACCGCCGCCGAGGCCACCGTCGTCGGGGCCGTGGTGCTCCTGGCGGCCGCTTTCGGGGGAGTGGCCTTCGCGGGAGCCCTGCGCGGAGGGGCGCGGGACCGAGCCCGCGGGGGGGCGGCGCTGGTGGCAGCCCTGGTCGGTGGGCTGGCCCTCGACGCGGGGATGGTGGCGATGGCGGGGATCGCGGTGCCGCGGGGACGGTCGGAGTTCCTCTTGCGCTTCGGCCTGAGTCCCTCCTACGCGGGGGAGCTGCACTGCACGGCACTGGTGGCGGCGGTGGTCTTCATCCTGCCCGCCTTCGCCCTCGGTACTACCCTGGCGTGTGCGCGGCGGCGGAGCGAGTTGACGGGGCTGCTCATCGGCGGGGCCGCGGGGCTGGTGATGGTGCCGCTCCTCCTGGAGGGGAGCGCGGCGACCGCCGCGGAGCTCGCCGAGCTGCCCCACTCGACCCAGCTCCTGACCTTCGCCCACTACGCCCTGCTCTTGGCCGCGGTCGCGGCGTTGCTCGAGCGCCCCAGCTCCCTGACGCGGCGGCTGCCGGTCGCCCTGCTCGCCCTGCTGCTCGCCGTGGCGGGCATGCAACCCCTCTCCCGGGTGATCGTGCTCCCCTGGGAACGCTTCCCCGCCACACTGAGGTTCGCGGGGGAGATCCCCGAGGGGCAGCTCCTGATCCTGCGCAGCACTTCCGGGATCGACCGCGTACTCCTCGACCACCGCACCATCGCGACCCTCGCGCCCGACGCCGCAGGGGGCCGGGGTGAGGCGACGCGGATCCGCACCGCCTTCGACCTCTTGTCGGGGGAGGTGCGCGAGCGAGGAGCGCGGGTGCTCTTCGTCGGACAGCTCACCCCGGGGCGGGTCTCGGGGCTCGCTGAACAAGGGGTGACGCGGCTCGATCGCAGCGCGGCTTGGTGGCGTGTGATGCCCGCGCTCGAGGAGCGCCTGGGGGTGACGTCGCTCCTCGAGGAGGAGCCCGCGGGAGAGGTCCTATCCCCCGCCTCCGCCGCCGAGCGGGTGGCGGAGGGCAGCTACGACCTGGTCCTGGTGCCGGCGATCGCGGGCTCCCGTCCGCCCCGACTGCCGCGCGTCCACCCCCCCGCGGGGACCGTGGTCGTCGCCTGGCTCGACCCCACGACCGAATTGGCGCACCTGCCCTTCTCCGGTCCAGTCGTCGTCGACACGCATGGCGTGGAGGAATTCGGCGTCGCCCTGGTCTTCGGCGCCGAGCTCGATACGACGCGCCAGAGCGACCGGCCGGCGTGCGTCGAGACGGGCGCTCCCCTCGACCCCCCTCCCCTCCGCTCCTGGGCCTTCGAGCGCGAGGCTCCGCGACGCCGGCGCGCCCTGGCGTCGACGCTGCGGCGCCTGGCGGACGCCAACGCGGACGGGGAGTGGCGCCTGCTCCTGGAGGGGCTCGCCCTGCACGCCGCAGGCCAGCTGGAGAGCTCCCCCTGGGAGAGCCCGGCCCAGCGCACCGAGCTGGTGCCGGAGGCGCTGGCCGAGTTGCACGAGGCCGCCACCCTGGGTACCCCCGACCCGCTGACGCGCGAGGTGTGGAACGGTCTGGCCCACGTCTTGGTGGGCAAGCGCGACGTCGAGGGGATCTGGCGCTGGATCGAGCCGGTCGCCGCCTACTGGAGCCATTGGCCCGCGGGGGAGCTGGCCCTGGCCCACGCGGACATCGAGAGTCTCGAGTACGAGGCGGCGGCGCAACGCCTCGCGGCCCTGGTCGACCCGCGCCCCGGCGAAGCCCGACTGCGCACAGCATTGCGTCGGGCGCGTCTCGATCTGGCACGGGCTTGGATCGCGGAGGGGGAGCTCGAGAAGGGGCGCGGGCTGGCGCGGGAGCTGCTGGTGGAGGACCCGGGCGATGGGGAGGCGGCGAAGCTGATCGCGGAGAAGGAAGAGCACGACGGCTAGGCCTGAACTGCCACCCTTCAGTGGGCATTGCGAGGAACGGCTCGTCGTAGCAGCCTTGCCCGCAAGGACTTGCAGTGCCCGGCCTCTGGCGCAGGCCCACCGCGGAGGTGACGGAATGGAGGCGGGCGGACGTCGGCCGGGGGACGGCCTAGAAGGGGGCCAAGCTGGGGTGGTCCGGGAGCCGACCTCCGCGAAGCACATCGAAGGGGGGCAGTCCGACAGGTTTTTCCATCCCGTGTCGGTCTCCCCATCGCCGCCCTCCGTGAGGTACCCTCAAGTACCCGAGTCTCGGGGCCTGTCTCAAACCGGGACGGCGGGGCGCGGATCCCTGCCGGATCGCCCTCATCGAATTTCATGCTCCGTCACAAGAGCTTCCTGCCGGTCGCCATCCTCTCATTGGGCGCCATCGCCACGGCGTCGATCGAGCGCCTGACTCTCGAGCAGATGATCGCCCGCGTGGACAACGCGGTGTACGGAGAGATCATCGGTCGCGACGTCTCTGGAGTCGTCGTCGAGGAGGGCTCGGACGAATTGTTCTTCACCACGCTCACCATCCAAGGTCGATCGATCCTGAATGGCGAGCCGGTCACGGTGATGGTCAGCTACCCGGGTGGGTTCGTCGATGACGAACGCGGCGTGTTCAACTCGGAGGCGCCCAGCGCGGACGACGTGCGCGTGGGCAACCGAGTGCTCGCCTTCTACAAGTGGAGCGACAACATGGGGGGCGGGTTCGCGTCGAACGCGCTGTACGCCTCCCACGGCGGCCTCTTCCGGACCTTCACGGACAAGAAGGGGCGCATCCTGGTACAGGGCCGAGGCGAGGGTTACGCGGTGTCGAGGAACCGTTCCTTGACGGACATCGAAAAGGACGCGAGGAAGTACGAGCAGGAACAAAGGCGTTAGCCGCCCCACCAATTGAGGATCACACCAGTGAGGCTGTCCCCCCTCCTGCTGCCGGTAGCCGCGTCAGGCGCGGCCCTGTGGCTGATGTTGCCCAGCGCGGATGCCTGGGTCGAAACGGGGTGGAGTCTGGGTCCCGAACAGCGGGACTTCCGCGTCTACAACAACTTCTCCGACCCGATCGCCAACGACAACCGGGAGCCTCACACCAGCTTCCCGGGGCACACGGGAGCGGTGCTCGCCATTTGGAAGGGCTGCGTCGAGTGGGGCTCGGCTCCCCACGGGGACGGGGAGGGGGACCCCGACCAGCCGGGAGGGCTCGGTTCGGGGGAAGCCAACTTCGATCCCTCCTTCCAGGGACTGGCCCCGGGCTCGGGGGACATCGGCGACAACACCCTGTCGGAGCTGGCGGGCTGCAGCGGGGGGACCTACGCCTTCTGCGAGAGCTTCGTCGACGGGAGCGGGTGGCGCATCTGGTTCTACGAGTGCTGGCTCTGGGAGGACAGCGCCACCACCGACTGGCTGCCGGAGGTCGGCAAGTTCGACCTGCAGGGGATGGCAGCCCACGAGTATGGGCACGCCCTGGGTCTGGGCCACTCGGCCGATCCGAACGCGACGATGTACGCCTCCACGTCCGACGCCAAGGGCTACCGGACGATCGAGAGGGACGACGTCGCCGGGGTGCAGGCGATCTACGGGACGCGGTCGCCGTGGAAGCCTCGCATCGAGAAGGTGTCGATCAACGCCACGACCCTGACCATCTCCGGCGAGTTCTTCGCCCCCACGGGGAACGAGGTGTGGTTCACGCGCGGGAGCGGCACGGGGGATGGGACCCCGGTCATGGTGACCGACGTTCCCTCGGCCAACGGCGATCAGCTGATCGTAGGCGTGCCGCCGGAGGCGGGCCCGGGCGACATCTTGGTGCGCGTGGGGCCCGGCGGCGGAGAGCGCTTGAGCAATGCCTTCCCCTTCGACACCCGTCTGGCCTGCGACCCGATCGTGACGATCTGCGAGACCACCCCCAACTCGGTGGGTAGCGGCGCGCAGATACGCTTCAGCGGGTCCCAGAGCGTCTCCGCCAACTCCGCCACTCTGCTCGGCGGAGGACTGCCGCCGCACCAGTTCGGGTTGTTCTTCTACGGCCCGTCCACCACCCACATCCCCGTGGGCAACGGGATCCTGTGCGTGGGGGGCCATCTCTTCCGGCTCCCGGTGGTCCAGGCGGACTCGGGGGGCATGGTGGGCTATTCCCTGAACTTCGACTCCCTGCCCGGAGGGGGGGCGATCGGCTCGGGATCGCTGTTCTACTTCCAGCTGTGGTACCGGGACCCCATCGCGGGTGGGGCGCAGTTCAATTTCAGCGACGCGATCGGGGTCCCCTTCTGCGACTAGGCCGATCCGGCGCTGAGCGGGTACGGACCTTGTAGCAGGAAGCGCTCGCCGCCCTGTACAGTCTGAGAGCCCGGGTTCCACCGAGGTCCCGCGCCGGCCCTCCGTGCGCTTTCGCCCAGCGCACGTGCGAATCCGATCTCCGATGACCCGCGACCAAGCCCCGACCCCTCAGCCCCGCTGGCCAGATGCACCCCTCAGCCGCGGCCTGCGCTGGGGGCTCGCGGCGCTCCTGCTGCTCGTCGCGTGCGCCGTCTTCATCCCCGCCCTGGGGGGGCAGTTCCTCTACGACGACCACCGCCTGATCGAGCACAACCGCACGATCGTCTCCATGGGAGCGGCGCTGGGCGCCTTCTTCGAGCCCTTCTGGGCCTTCGACCCGGAGGCGGTCGTGACGAACGCCTTCTGGCGTCCGCTGACGACGATCGTCCTGGCCCTGGGGCGGACCCTGTTCGCATTCGAGCCGGCGGGCTACCACGCCCTGTCGATCCTGCTGCACGGACTGGCGACGCTGGTGGCCTGGCGCCTGGCGGGGCGGCTGCTCGGGAGCCCCGTGCTGGGCTTCCTGGTGGCGCTGCTCTTCGCCACGCACCCGGTGCACGTGGAGAGCGTGGCCTGGATCGCGGCGGTCAACGACCCCCTCTACGGGCTCTTCGCCTTGCTGGCCCTCGACGCGCATCTGGCTTGGCGGGAGCGGGGCTCGCGCGGCGTGCCGTGGATGACCGGGGTCTGGTTCCTGCTGTCGCTCCTGGCCAAGGAGCAGGCGCTGGCGGTTCCGATCGTCGCCCTGGTCCTGGACCTGGTCGGGGGACGGCTGAGCGGCGAGTCGGAGGACCCCTTCGCGGATCTCCTGCGGGCCTACGGCACCCTGATGGCGGCGGTGGCGCTGTACTACGTGGGCCGCGTGGTGGCCTTCGGCGATCCGCTGGCGGGTTTCGGGGAGGCCCAGGCTAAGTTCGACCTCGGGCTCCAACGGGCTCTGCAGTTCCGCGTCGAGATGCTGGGGGGCTTCCTGGAGAGGCTCTTCCTGCCCTTCGGCCACGAGTTCTTCCGCATGGTGCGGCCCGAGCTGCCCGAGAACCACGGGCCCTGGCAGAGGGCGGTGGGCTTCTCTGTGGCCTGGTTGGTGGGTGTGGGCCTGGCCATCGCGAGGCGTCGCAGGCGAGTCCTCGCGGCCCTATTGGTCGCGCCGGCCCTCTTGGTGCCCCTGATCGCCTACTACCAGGCGGCCGGCGCCTATCCGATCTCGGATCGCTACCTCTACGTCCCGGTCCTCTTCGCCGCCGTCGTGGTGGTGGCCCTCTGCAGGCGCTGGGTCCCGCGGCCGGTCCTCGTCAGCGGTGCGGTGCTGCTGGCTGCGTTGGGTGGGTGGCGCACGGCCGTCCACGCGCAGGTGTTCCAGGACGACGAGAGCTTCTACCGCGCGGCCGTGGCCGCCTCACCAGACAACGTCAGGGTGCGAGTGGCCCTCGGCCAAGAGCTACTCAAGCAGTACCACCGGACGCGGGAGAAGCTGCTCTTGGACGAGGCGCTCTTCCACTTCCTCTACTCCCTGACTTTGGGCAAGGACTACGGTGAGTACGCTCCGAAGCTTGGGGAGGACGAGCCCTTCATCAAGCGCGCCAAGGAGCTCGAGCTGATCATCAACGCCGTTCCGGAGTCGGAGCTCGAGTATGACCACACGGTCTTCGTCGACTTCCCCTCGCGGATGGACGCCAACATGGGGGTCGGTTGGTCCACTTTCTATCTGGGTCAACTGCCACCGGAGTACGACTTGGAGTGGCCGGAGCTCATCTTCCGCCAGATCCTGAAGCGCGTACCCGAGAGCGCAGAGGCCAAGGTGGGCTTGGGTGTGGTGCTCTTCGCGCGGGGGAACCGGGAGGGAGCGGAGCAGGAGTTGCGGGAGGCCCTGACGCTGAACCGCAACTACCCCGAGGCGTGGCACAATCTGGGTCTGGTCCTGGCCCGGCGCGAGGCCTGGGACGAGGCGCGCAGGTGCCACGAGCAGGCGCTCCTCTTCCGACCCGACCACCTGCCCGACCAGCTCCTCGCCGGGACCTGCGCCCTCGAGGCGGAGCGCTGGGAGATCGCCGCCAGCTGGTTCGACGCGGCGGAGCGCATGCACCCCGAGAGCGTCGAGCCCACCTATCACCGTGGCGTCATGTACGCGCGGCGCGGCGACCTGGCGAAGGCCGTCGAGTATTTCGATCAGGTGCTCGCGCAAGAGCCGAACCACGCCGCGTCGCACCTGAACAGGGGCACCGCGCTGCTGGGGATGCAGGACATCCAGGGGGCGATACGCTCCTACAGGCGCGCTTGCGAGTTGACCCCCGAGAACTTCGAGGCGCACTACGCGCTGACGAGCCTCCTGCTCGCCAACCCGGAGGCGGCGGAGGACGCCGTGCCCTACCTCCAGCGCACCTACGAGCTCTCGCCGCCGGATGCGCGGCGGCAGATACTGCACGTGACGCTCAAGGAGCTGATCCGCACCGACATGGCGCGGGTCATGGCGATGGCGCGCCTCGCGGAGCGGCGCGGCGACTACATCCACGCCCTGGACTGGGTCGATCTCGCGCTGGCCGACGAGGCCTCTTGGACCGACCCGCAGATCCGAGCTGGTCGCGTGTTGGCGCTGAGCTACCAGCGCGGGAAGCTCCTGAGCGCCCTGCAGCGCTTCTCGGAGGCCTTGACCTCCATCCAGCGCACCCTGGCGATCGACCCGGACCATTTCGGCGCCAACCACGACGCGGCGCTGCTCTTGGCCGGCCCCCTCGAGCAGCCCGCCCTCGCCAAGGAACACGCCACCAGGGCACTCGAGGCCTGGGAGCGGATCTCGGAGAGCCTCGACCCGATGGTCCGCAACGCCATGCGGCGGCAACTGCAGTCGATCGCCGATTGGCAGCCCCCGATGGGACCGCCCCTGGAAGAGGACGGGAAGTAGCGCACGACGGGTCGGGATTTCCTCCGGTATCCGATCTCGGAGCGATCTGTTTCAATGGGTCCGTTCGTCTCACTGCTCCCTTCGAGGAATCGGAATGAGAATCGCTCTCCTCTCGCCGTTCGCTGCCGTGGTGCTCGCCGGGGCGGCTCTGGCCCAAGGTGCCGACGACTGCTCGAACGCACAGGTCATCACCGGAGTCGGCCCGCACGCCTTCGACAACACCAACGCCACGCTGGACGGACCCGCCGACTGCTCGGGCCAGCCCGTTCGCAAGGACGTCTGGTTCAAATGGACCGCACCCCAGTCGGGCGGCTACATCTTCAGCACCTGCGGGACCTCCTCCATGCCGATGCGCGTCGGGGTCTACGACGACCAGGCCTGCCCCGTCAGCCTACCTCCCGTCGCTTGCGCGACGAGCGGCTGCGGCGACATCAACGGCGCGCGCCTGCCCTTCCCCACCGTGGGTGGTCAGACCTACCTCCTGCGGGTGGGGTCGAAGCAGGTCGGCGTCGGGGGATCGGGCACCTTCGTGCTCGAGTTCGACGACTGCTACATCATGCCGGACGACTCCTTCGAGGAGAACGACGAGTGCGCCGCGGCGGTGGGGATGGACAACGGATCCTACCCGGCCCTGAAGGTCGCCAAGGCGGATCCCGATTGGTACCTCCTGGACGTGGCGGCCGGCTCCACCGTCACCTGCGACGTGTTCTTCCAGCACTTCGACGGGGACCTCGACCTGTACCTCTTCGACGGCTGCAGTACCACCCAGCTGGACTCCAGCACCACGACCAACAACACCGAGCACGTGGAATGGCTCAACGACAGCGGCGCGTGTCGGCGCGTAGCGCTGAAGGTAGAGCACTTCATCGGCGACGATTGGGGAGAGTGCAACAACTACGACCTGACGATCGCCGGCGCCGACACCTTCGGATCCTGTGCTGACTGCGAGACGGTCTTCTGCGACGCCAACCCGAACCAGGAGGGCAACCTGGGGATCTCGACCTGCTCCTTGGCGGGCCTCCCGATCCTCGAGATGACCGGCTCGACCAACGGGCTCTTCGCCTACCACCTGGTGGGTGCCGGCAGCGGGGTCATCACCGATCCCCCGGGGGCGATCGGCGACCTCTGCCTGGGAGGAGCCCAGATCGGGCGCTACGTCGCGGACGTGGGTGCCGTGGTCAACGGTGACTTCTCCACCGACCTGATCGGAGGCAACACCGGCGGCGGAGTCGGCAACCTGCCGAACCCGCCTGGCGGCATCCTCACCGCGGGGCAGACCTGGAATTTCCAGACCTGGGTGCGCGTGCCGAGCAGCAGCCGCTTCAGCCCGGCGCTGAGCGTGACCTTCACTCCCTGATCGCGTCGCAGCGGAAGATCGGCCCGTCGACGCAGCACTTGGCCACCGGCCACTCCCCCAGCGGGCCGTCGGGGTCCGTCTCGACGATGCAGCCGTTGCAGATGCCGACGCCGCAGCCCATCATCCGCTCCAGGGAGAGCCAGCACTCCAGGCCCCGTTCGCGGGCCAAGCGGGTGAGGGCGCGCAGCATCGGGTCGGGCCCGCAGCCCAGGATGCGCACGGAGGGGGGCAGCTCGCCCTCGTGCCACTGATGCTCGAGGCAGTCGAGCACCGTGCCCTCGAAGCCGATGCTGCCGTCGTCGGTGGCGGCCAGGACGCGCAGGTCGAGGTCGACGAAGCGCTCGAGGTCGTAGAGCTGGCCGGCTTCACGCCCACCCAGGATCAGGGTCGCCTCGGCTCGCGCCCTACGCGCCTCCTCGGCGGCCATGAAGTGGGGCGCCACCCCCACGCCACCCCCGATCATCACCCAGGGGGGCCCCTCGGCGTCGATCTCCGGCCAGCCGCGCCCCAGGGGGCCCAGGGTGAAGAGGGGCTCGCCGGGACGGCTCTGCGCCAGGGCCCGGGTGCCGGGCCCCACGACCTTGATCAGGAACTCCAGCTCCTCCCCCCGCTGGCGGTAGATGGAGAAGGGGCGCGGTATCGCGGGTGACAGATCGTCGTCGCGCCGCAGCATGAAGAAGCGACCGGCGCGCAGTGGCGCGATCTCGATCGACGGTCGGACGCGGATCACGACCCCGTCGTCGCCGGTGGGCCGTACCGAGATCAGCTCCGACCGGCAGACTCGGGCATCGGGAGGGGGAGCGGCCATCGTTGGGGGAGGTCGAAGGTAGTGCCGGTCGGCGGAGGAGTCCAGCGCGGCGGCCACGGGCCCGTTACCATCCCCGCCCATGTCGCTCCTGGTCCTCGAGAACCTGAAGAAGCACTTCGGGACCCAGGAGGTCCTGAAGGGGGCCTCGCTGGCGATCGATTCCGGCAGCAAGGTGGGCATCGTCGGGCGCAACGGCGGCGGCAAGACGACCCTCTTCCGCATGATCACGGGGGAGGAGCACCCCGACTGGGGCGAGGTGCGGCTGCGCAAGAAGGCCCGCCTGGGATTCGTGGCGCAGCGGCCGGTCTTCGAGGCGGGGCTCTCGGTGCGCGAGCACGTCGACCAGGGGCTCGCGGAGGCCAAGCAGCTCTTGGCTCGCGTGGAGGCGGTCGGAGTGAAGATGGGCGCGGCGGACGGGGTCGAGCTCGAGCGGCTGATGCGCGAGCACGACCTGCTCACGGCGCGGGTCGAGGAGCTGGGCGGCTGGGAGACGGAGCGGACGGTGGCCACGGTGCTCTCCGGCATCGGTCTGGCGCGCAGCCTCTGGGAGCGCGAGGCGCGCACCCTGTCGGGCGGCGAGCAGAACCGGGTGGCGATGGCGCGCGCCCTGGTGGGCGGTCACGACCTCCTCCTGCTCGACGAGCCGACCAACCACCTCGATCTGGAGGGGATCGAGTGGCTCGAGCGCTACCTGAAGGAGCACCGCGGCGCCGTCCTGATCATCAGCCACGACCGGCGTCTGCTCGAGAACTCGGTGGAGCGCATCCTCGAGCTCGAGTTCGGCCGCCTGGAGAGCTACCCGGGCAACTACTCGCGCTTCCTGGCGATCAAGCAGGAGCGCTACCAGGACGCCCGGCGCCGCTACGAGCAGCAGCGGGATTTCGTGCGCAAGGAGGAGGGCTTCATCAAGAAGCACATGGGCAGCCAGCGCACCGCCGAGGCCAAGGGGCGCCTAAAGAAGCTGCGCCACATCGAGCGGCTCGAGCGGCCGCACCACGACGTGCGCCGCCCGGCGATCCGCCCCCCCGAGGCGGCGCGCGGCGGCGAGAAGGTGCTCGAGACGGAGGGGCTGATCGGCGGCTACGGCGAGCGCGTGCTCTTCGAGGAGGTCGAGCTGCGCATCGGCCGCGGGCAGCGCATCGGCATCGTCGGCCCCAACGGCGCGGGTAAATCCACCCTGCTGCGCATCCTCGCCGGGCGCCAGGAGCCGCTGGCGGGTCGCGTGCAGCGCGGCCACGCCGCCCTGTGCGGCTTCCACGACCAGGACACGACTCGACTGCGCGAGGACGGCACGGTGCGCACGGAGCTCCTGCGGCGTCACCCGTCGCTCACCGATCGGGAGCTGCGCGGACACCTGGCGCGCTTCCTCTTCCGGGGGGAGGACATCGAGAAGGAGGTCCCGGCCCTCTCCGGCGGTGAGCGCGCGCGGCTGTGCCTGGCGATCCTGGTCCTGGAGAAGACCTCCTGGCTGGCGCTCGACGAGCCCACCAACCACCTGGACCTGGCCAGCCGCACGGCCCTGGAGGAGATGCTCTCGGAGTACCAGGGCGCCCTGCTCGCGATCAGCCACGACCGCGAGTTCCTCGACGGGCTCTGCAATCACGTGATCGAGGTGGGCCAAGGGGTGGTGCGCGAGCACCGCGGCAACTACAGCTCCTGGCGGCAGGCCAGGGAGGAGGAGCTGGTGGCGGCCGGTCAGGAACGCGCCCGCCTGGCGGCGGAGGAGAAGAAGGCCGCCCGGGCCGCCGCCGCACAGGCCCCCCCCAGAAAGCGCGGCGGCGGCGGCCGGATCCGCAACCGCTACAAGTTCGAGAAGCTCGAGGCGCGCATCATCGCGCTCGAGGAGGAGCTCGAGGGGCTCAACGCCTCCCTGGCCACCGCGGAGGTGTACACCGACTCCGCCAAGCTGCGCGACGTGCAGTACCGCATCGCCGAGGTGGAGCGGGAGCTGGAGGTGGCCAACGAGGAGTGGGCCAACTGGGAGTGAGGGATTGGCCATCGACGATCCAGTCGCCGCTCGAGAGCTGGCGGACGGTTTCGTCCATCTCGACTGGCTGTCCCGCTCGCTGGGATCTGTGCGGGGGCCGCCGGGCAACCGGCGTCCCTACCGCGACCACCTGATCCCTACGGTCCCTCTTCGTTGCTTCTGTTCCCGAGCTTCCTTCTGAGCAGTCCCCACGCAATCAAGACAACCAGGAGACCCCCTAGGCCTGCAGACCACTTCCTCATGGTCAACCACCGGCTCCTGCTCTTGAGAACTCCCACAACGTCTTGATGCCCGAACTCCTTCCCCAGATCTAGCGGGGATCTACCCCACGAATCTCTGACATCAGTGTGGGCCCCTGCATCGAGCAGGGCTGCGACAACATCGGCATGACCGTTGTGGGCTGCCTCGAGCAGGGCAGTCGAGTGCACGTCACCCAGTCTGAACACCATGTTGACATCAGCCCCAGCTCTCAGCAGGGCCTCGACAACGTCGCATCGTCCAGCTGCAGCCCCGATGATCAACGCGGTTGCGCTATTGCCTGATCTTTGGTCAACGTCAGCACCATTCTCAATCAACAAAGTGACAACGCTGCTGTGGCCTTCTTCAGAAGCCAAGAATAGAGCCGTTTGGCCGTGCGCCCCCGCGAAGTTGACATCAACGCCCTGCCGAAGGACTGCCTGCACTTCCACATAGTCTCCCTCGCGCGCCGCACTCAGTAACTCCCTCCCCAAATCGGCGGCGTCTAGGGCTCCCGCTTGTTTCAGCATACCAGCGATATTGTCATGTTCCCGAGCCCGGGCGCCGCTGAGAGCTGTCCAGCCATCGCTCTTCTTGATGTTGACATTGGCACCTCGATCTATCAATGCTCTGACAATATCCACATGACCTTCCTGAGCAGCGAAGTACAACGCTGTTGCGCCGTTGTTTTCCTGCAGATCAACATCCGCACCACGCCGCAACAGGAGGTCGACAACATCCTTGCGCCCAAAAGATGATGCTACCATCAGTGCGGTCGAACCACCGCTGTTCTTGAAGTCGATGTCTACTCCCCGCCGCAGCTGATCCTCAACTGCGGCGACATCACCGGACAGCGCTGCGTCAATAAGGTCTCTCCCCCCTTGCACTTCTTCCGCTGTGACGGCTGGTTTCGGGACTTGATCTTCCGAAGCACTGCCACCATTCCCAATGCTCAAATGTGTCGTCCCAAACACGGGCAAGCCTGCCAGCGTGTAGGAATCGTGGTTCGCGGCCCGATTGCGCTGAGTTGCAGATGCGGTCTGCGCAACAGATGGGGCCAAGGAAAAGGCGAGGACGGACACAATCGCGTGATTCACGGAGGTCTCCAGGCGACGGGGATTCGTGGTGGCCGGCCAACGATACGAGCCGCTCTCCGAAGTCGCCACCTGACAGCACCTGTCGAGTAGCCCCGGGAGCTTTCGCTCCCAGGGCCCTCTCCAGATCCGGACT
>CAZDQL010000072.1:0-33818 GCA_964507325.1 uncultured Planctomycetaceae bacterium
CGCTGGTACCGAGTCCTGGGAAGCACACTGAAGGGGGGCAGTTCAGGCCGGTTCCAGGCGAACAGACGCGCTACCCGTCCCGTCCAATGAAGGAGCGGCCACGCCGAGACCTCGTGGCGTCGTGGCCGCTCGTCGGTCGCGCCGGCGCAACAGCGCCGGCCGACCTCCCTGCACCCAGGAGTTCGCGGTAATGGAGCGCTCTCCTCCCGGAGAGGAGGGCGCTCCGCGGTTCCTCCTTCGCTTCGTTCGCGGGTCTGCTTGCGCGGGGAAGTGCCGTGACCCGCAGGTGCTTCTTCGGGCACCTTGCCGGCCTTGATTCCCCCTTTCCCCTCCTTTGGCCCTCCTTTGCTACGGAGTTCCAAAGTTCCCGCACTGGGGAGCCGAACGGGGCTCTCTTTCCCATCAGTGCGGCGCAACCCGACCTCGATGGGGCGGTCTTCTACGGGTGTGTAACCTCGCCACCCCCCGCGCCCCCTCCCACGCGGATCCCGGTCGGGAGGATCCCTCCCGTCTCGAGGCGACCCTGCTGCGCCTGATCGGGCCCGTGCGGGGCGGCCTCGCGCACCGGGTGCGGGCCCTGCTCGCCAGCGAGGAGCTGGCACCCCTCTCCCGGCGCGCGCCGAGGGAGTTGCAGGCGACCCACGGCCTGACCCCCACCCAGGCCCGGCGCCTCGCCAGCGCCTTCGAGCTGGGGCGCGCCGTCGAGCGTGCCCGAGCTCGGAACGACTCCGTGCTCTCGAACGCCGAGGCGGTCCACCAGCTCCTGGCTCCCGAGCTCAGGGGACTGGAGAAGGAGACCTTCCACGCGCTCCTGCTCGACACCCGCCACCGGCTCCTCTCGCGGGTGCGCGTCAGCGAGGGCACCCTGACCACCAGCCTGGTCCACCCCCGGGAGGTCTTCGGTCCCGCCCTGCGCTGGGCCGCCGCGGCGGTGATCGTGGCCCACAACCACCCCTCGGGGGACCCCACCCCGAGCGCGGAGGACGAGTCGGTGACCCGCCGCCTGATCCAGGCGGGGGGGATCCTGGGGGTGCCGCTCGTCGACCACGTGGTCCTGGGGCAGGGGTGCTGGGTCTCCCTCCGCGAGCGGATCGACTTCGGGACGCCCCGGGGGCGGTGACCCGAAATTGCGGCCCGTTCCCCTCCTCGCTATCCTTCCGGACGCCCTCGGGGGGCTTCGGCGGGGTTACCCCACCGGCATCCGCGGGTAGGCTCCTGGGCCGCGCCTGGCCCCGCGGGGAACGTCCAACTGCCGGCCGCCGGCGCGATCTCGATCTTCCGGCGGTTCGGGGGCGCACCCCTCCTCCCCTCCGGACCTCCCATGACCCACCGATACTCCCTGCGCTTCGAGAGTGGAGAGCGCACCGGGGAGCAAGTCTCCATTTCAGGCACGACCTTCACCGTCGGCCGCGCCTCCGGGAACGACCTGCAGATCGTCGAGAGCTCGGTCTCGGGGCGGCACGCCGAGCTCCTCCTCGACCGTGGGAGCGTCCTGCTGCGCGACCTCGGCAGCACCAACGGCACCCGGGCCGGTGGCGAGCGGGTGATCGAGGTCGAGCTGCGTCACGGACAGGGGGTGACCTTCGGCAACGTGACTTTGACATTCCTCGACGCCTCCGCGCCGGAGGACGCCGGGGCGCGGCCCTCCTCCGCCGGTGACCGGGCCCGGGTCAGCGACGAGAACCTGGCCCGCTCCCGCCGCGGTGGCCGCGGGGCGAAGCTGGGGTTGGCGGCCTTCCTGGTGCTCCTCGCCGTCGGGGTGGGGACCTGGTGGTGGTTCGGCCGCGGCGGCGGCCCCCGGGGGGAGAGGCTGCGCCCCGTGCCGGAGGTTCCGGGGAACCTGCTCGCGCGCGGGTTCTCCTTCGAGGGGGTTCCCGCGGCCCGCGGCGACTCCTCCAGCTGGGAGGCGGCCGAGGGGAGTCTGGGCACCTTCCTCGCCAGCGCTCGCGCCCGGCGTTCCGGCCGGCGGGGCCTGGGAGTGGCCCTCGCGGCGGGGGAACACGCCCTGCACCGCTCCGCGCCCCTCGCGGTGCGCAGCGACGACGCCCTGACGGCGCGCGCGGCGCTGCGCGCCTCCGGGACGGCGTTCGCCCGGCTGGGGCTCGAGCTCAGCGCATCAGGTGCGGACGAGGAGGGGGGAGAGGGACCCGGAGCCACCTTGCTCTGGGGTCCCGCCGTGGCGCCGGAGGAGGAGTGGCGCGAGGTGGAGCTCGCCGCCACCGTGCCCGGCGGGTACGACACCGCCCGCGTCCTGCTCCTGGCGGAGCTGACCGCGGGCTCCGGGAGCGCGGAGGAAGCCAGCGGACGGGTCGAGGCGGACGACGTCAGCCTGGTCCCCGGCACGGGCGCACCGGCCGCCACCCTCGACGAACACCGCTTCTACACCGGCGGAGACTCCCTGGTCCTCTTCAAGGTGGACCGCGTTCTGCTCTCCGACCTGCGCTTGCGGCCACCGGATGCGCCTGGGCGCGCGGGGGTGCCCCTGGCGCTGACGGCCGAGGAGACCGGGGTGCTGCTGGCCGGCGGTGGGGGGACGCTCACCCTGCGGGTGGAGGCGCCCGCCCTCGCGACCGGTCTGGCCACCCTCGGCGAGGCGGGCTACGTGCGGCGCGGCGCCGACTTCGACGAGGAGGGGATCACCGATCTGCTGATCGGCACCGGCGCCGACCTGGTCCGGTTGGCCTTCGGCGCCCCGCTGCGCATCCGGGCCCAGGCCACCGGGAGTGGCACGCGCCTGACCGTCGACCTGGGGGCGGACGCCAGCGTGCGCATCCAGGTGCGCTTCCAGGTCGAGCGCCAGCGGACGGTGGATCTGGCCCGCGAAGCGGTCTCCGCCGAGCGGGACGGCCGGCTGGGGGAGAGCCTGTCGCTCTGGAAACGCCTGCTGGCCGAGGTCCCGGTGGAGGCGTCGGAGATCGAGCGCGCCGAGATGGCGCGGGCGCGGCTCCTGCAGGCGGGCTTCGAGGAGGTCCGCCACCTCGAGTCGGAGATCGTCCGGGCGCGCTTCTTCCGGCTGGTCGACCTCTACCGGCTGTGCCGCTCGCGCGCCGAGGAGATCGGCGCCCGCTACGTCGACTCCGAAGTGGAGGAGGGCGCCCTCGCCCTGGCCGCCGAGATCGACGCCGACCTGGCCGAGCTCGTGGTCGACCTCGATCGCCACGAGGTGGCGCGGCTGGAGGCGATCCTCGCGGCCCTCGAAGCCCAGGAGGCCACCGAGCTGGCCGCCGAGGTCCGCCGCACCCTCGAGACCCGCTACGGAAAGGTGCAGTGATGGGACGCGTTGCGACCGGGATCGACGTCGGCCTGTGCACCACCAAGGTCCTGCGCGGCCAGTACAAGGGCAACACCTTCCACGTCAGCGGCTTCGCCGTTTCCTCGAACCCCGGAGCCGAGAGCGACGGAGACTGGGTCGTCCGCGGCTGGGAGGGCGTCGAGCTGGACTTCAAGCCCACCGCCGCGCGCATCGGCCTCACCGGGCGCGACGTCAACGTGCGCTACACGCGGGTGCCGCGGGTGCCGGACTGGCAGCTGCGCAACCTGATGCGCTTCGAGGTCTCCGAGATCGGCGACCAGTCGGGCGCGGAGGTGGCGAGCGACTTCAACCTCCTGCCCGAGATGCCCGAGATCGAGGGGGAGGACGTGGTGCTGCTGGCGATGGCCCGCGAGTCCCTCCTCGACGAGCACCTGCAAGGGCTGACCGCATTGAAGGGCACGCTGGACTGCTTCAGTCCCGGCGCCATCGCCCTCTACAACGCCTGGATGCGCTACGGGGTGGTCGAGGACGACACGGTCCTGATCGCCAACGTCGGCCACGACAACCTGGACGTGGTGATCGCCCGCGGCACCGACCTGCTCTTCGCGCGCAACCTCTCCGGAGGGGGGCGGCTCTTCGACGACGCCATCGCGCAGCGCTTCTCGGTCAGCCCGCGGCAGGCCTCCAAGGTCAAGCGCGAGATGGCCAGCCTGCGGCCGGGGATCAGCCATCCCACGCCCAACCACGAGCGCGCCAGTCGGGCGATCCTGGGGGCGGCGGGGCAACTGCTCTCCCTGCTCCAGTCGGCGGTCCTCTTCTGCAAGAGCCAGGTCAAGGTCACCGGGCTCAAGGTCGACCGGGTGATGCTCTGCGGCGGGGGTGCGGCCCTCGACGGCCTGCCGCAGTACCTGTCGGGGGGGATGAACGTCCCGGTCGAGCTCTTCGATCCCTTCCGGGTGGTCGACACCTCCAAGCTGGACCCCGAGACGGCGGACGCCCTCGAGGAGCACAAGCTCGAGGCGGTGGTGGCCCTGGGGCTGGCGACGATGGGCTCCGACGAGGCCTCCTACGGCCTCGAGATCCTGCCCGAGCCGGTCGTCAAGCGCCGCGAGTTCCTCGCCGGGCCCCTGTGGCTGATCGCGGCCGCGGTCCTGGCGGTGGCCTTCCTGGCCTTCAAGGTGGTGCACACCTCGGGGGCGCTGGAAGAGATCGATGCCGAGAACCGCACCCTGCAGCGACAGGTGGCCACGGCCAAGCGCACCCACAAGGAGGCGGACGAGCTGATCGAGCAGAACGGAGAGCTCAGGGCCATGGTCGGCCTCTTGCAGCACAGCGCGGGTACCGGCGAGCAGGCCGCCCGCGTGATGACCTTCCTCGACGAGAACCTGCCGAGGGATTTCTGGCTGCGCCAGATCTCCGGCGAGCTGGCCTTCGATCCGGAGCTCGGCATCGAGCACGGTGACCAGCGCCCGCTGCTCCTCCTGCGGGGTCAGATCCGCGAGGGGACCCAGTCGCCGGTGCAGCAGTTCGAAGCGATGCGGGACGCGATGAGGCGGGCCCTGCCCGTCATGCGCCACCGCGGGGAGATCACCCGCGACGGCTTCTCCATCGACTTGTCCCTCTTCGCACCACCCCTGGAGGTGCGGGCCGGCGAGGAGGAAGAGGACTAGCCATGGACCTCGAGAACTACTGGCAGCAGAACAAGCCCACCCTGATCGCCATCGGGTGCGGCCTGCTCCTCTTCCTGATCGCCAACACGATCATCCAGTCGACCTACGGCGACGACTACACCGACGCGGTCCGGACTCGCACCGGGCTGCGCAACGAGCTGAAGTCGGCGCGCTACGACCGCACTCAGCGCGACGAGGCGCGGCGCAAGAACAAGGAGCTGCGCACCGCCCTCGACACCCTGCGCGCGGAGGTCGCCTTCCAGCCGCGGCCGGAGTTCGTCATCCAGCCCGATCTGGGCTCCGCAGACGGCCAGTACTTCACGCGCGTCGAGGAGGTGCGCGAGCGCCTGAGCCAGCTCGCCAGCCGCGCCGGATTGGCGCCGCCGGACGACGCCTGGGGGATCGAGCCGCTGCACACCAACCAGGTGGCGGTCATCGAGCGGCACCTGGAGATCCTGGACGTGATCGATCGCGTGGTGCGCCTCAGCCTGGAGGCGGGGGTGCAGCGCATCTCCAAGATCCAGCCGCGGCTCGACGCGCGCTTCGGATCGAGCAAGGGACTGGAGGTGGTGGAGCGCAGCGAGCTCACCGTCGAGTTCGACACCACCTCGGCCTCGATGACGCAGCTCTTCGCCTTGACCCAGTCCAGCGCGGAGGACGGCCAGGCCCTGTGCGTCAAGGACTTCGAGCTGGAGGGGGAGCGCGGCAAGCTGGACCAGGTCAAGGCCTCGGTCACCTTCTACATCGTGCGCTTGCGCGACCAACCCGAGACGGTGGAAGGATGAACCTGCAACTGCGCACCGAGATCGTCGTCTTCGCGCTCTTCGCCCTCTTCGTCGGCTGGCGCACCTACTCGATGCAGAGCCGTCCGTCCAACACGGGCATTCGCGGCGCCCAGAGCCGGGGGCTGGGCTCCCTGGACTACGACCCCGCGCCGATCCCCGACGTGGACCTGTCGCTCCCCGAGGAGGGTCGGGAGACCGCCTTCTCCCGCGACCTCTTCACGCCGCCGCGGGACACCGCCCCCCTGCCGCTCCTCGACCTGGAGCTGCCCCCCGTGGAGACCCTGTCGGCGCTGGCCCCGCCCACCGCCCACGGTCCAGGGGTGCGCTTCGCGGGGCTCTTGCGCGCCGAGCCCACGCCCACTCCGGTGTCGGGGCTCTTCGAAGAGGAGGAGGAGCTCGAGGAAACCCCCGAGGTCCAAGACGAGGGGCTCCTGGAGATCCTCGATCCCGACGTCCTGACCGCCGACGAGCGCCTGGAGCGCATCGAGGCCTTCAAGAAGCTCCACGACTGGATCATCGTCGCGGGGCGACTGGCCTTCGGGCAGATCAAGAACAAGCGCCGCTTCGACCTGGCGCGCTTGAATGAGCCGGTGTTCTTCGTCGAGATCGATCCGGAGACCGGTCTCGAGCGTTTCCCCGGCCAGGTGCCGGTGGCCTACCCCCGCGACCGGATCGACGAGTTCGCCCTGGCGGACACCGCCGAGAACTACATCGAGCTGCGCCGCCGCGACTTCGTCGAGCCCCTGCGCCCCGGCGACTTCGAGGGCGCCCTGCGCCTCGCCGACGAGTGCGTCGAGCTGCGCAACGAGGCCGACGGCGCCCTCTCGATCGCCGAGGAGATGTACCGCCTGGCGGCGGCGGTCGACCCCAGCGACGTGCGCCCGCACCTCGGGCTGGCGCGCTGCTACGAGCTGGGCTTCCGCTTCGAGGAGGCCCTGGGGGTCTACCGCGAGCTCACCACGGAGGGCTTCCGCTCGCGCCCCGAGCCGTGGGCGCGACTGGGGGACCTCCTGGCCCGCTTCCGGCTGCGCGAGCGCGCCGAGGAGCACTACCAGGAGGCGCTGCGCCTCGGCCGCGCCCACTGGGAGTCGCGCTGGCGCTACGGGCGCTTCCTGCTCGCCGAGGGGCGAGCCGAGGAAGCGCTGGCGCACCTCCTGGAGGCCAGCCGCCGCGAGCCCTCCGACCTGAGCGGGCGCGCCGCACGGCTGGGGATCCGGGCCGATCTCGGCGCCTGCTACCTGGAGCTGGGTCGTCCCGAGGACTCCCTGGCGCGCTTCCGCGAGGCGAGCAGCGCCGATCCGGGCGTCGACCGCGGGCTGGCGGGGATGATCTCCGCAGCGCTCTTCATCCCCCGGGATGAAGAGGAAGATGTCGGGGAGGAAGGGTCCCTGGGTGATCCGCTGGGTGATCCGCTGGAGGACCCTCTGGGGGACGTCCTGGGGGACGCTCTGCAGCAGGAGACCCCCGACGCCAGCTTCGACCTCCTGCTCGCCCAGGGGCTGGTGGGCCTGCAGGCCGGCGAGTGGACCGACTCGCGGACGTACCTGGAGGCGGCCGCCGCCAGCGATCCATTCCGCGCCTGGCTCGCCTGGCGCGCCCTCTCCTGGCTGGCGGAGATCACCGGCCACCCCGAGGAGGCGGGGGAGTTCATCGACCTGGCCTGGCAGTCGAACCCGGTCGACCCCTGGGTCCTCTACCAGCGCGGGCGACTGCTCGCCGCCCAGGACGACGCGCTGGGGGCGATGGAGAGCTTCAAGGCCGCCCTCGACCGCGACGTGGACTTCGCCGACGCGCTGATCGCCCTGGGAGCGCTCTCGATGCGCCTCGGCGAGCTCGAGGCGGCGGAGCGCTACTTCGAGCGCGCCCTCTCGATCGACCCCGAACGGCCGATCGTGCACTCCCTGCGCGGCCTCAACCACCTCATGCTCGGGGACTTCGCCCTGGCGGAGGCGGACTTCTCCGCCGCCCTGCAGCGCAATCCCCTGCTCCCCTCGGCGCGCAACGGCGAGGCCTGGTGGTTCTACGCCACCGGCGACTCGGACGAAGCCCTGACCCGCTTCGGCGCCCTGGTGGACGCGCGGCGCAACGAGGCGCAGGGCGACCCCCACCGCGCCTACGCCCAGGACCAGTCCACCCGCATACTCGACCACCTGGAGAAGGAGATCTGGACCGATCGCTTCGACCGCGTGGGCCGCATCGGCAACGGCTGGAACTACGACCAGAAGGACGGCCCCGAGGTGCGCCTGCGCGACGGGGCCTTGGCGATCGAGGGGATCTTCGAGCGCGCCGGGCGCACGCGCATCTACCAGAGCCTGGACGCCTCGCGCTTCATCTCCTTCGAGGCCACCGTCACCGTGCACGAGGCGCGGGACGTGGCGATCGGGGCCTTCGTCTCGCGCGAGTCGGAGGGGCGCCAGGGGGAGGTCCGCACCCACGCCAAGGTCGAGCTGCGCCGCCACCGCGGGGACGACGTGGTGCAGGCCGCCTTCATCAAGAAGGGCCAGCACGAGGCGGAGGCGCGCGACCTGCCCAACGCCATCTGGCCGATCGGTCAGGCGATGGCGCTGCGCATCGAGCTCCTCGGCGAGCAGGCCAGCGACACGCGCGTCTCCCTGTGGTTGGATGACATGCCGGTGCTCGAGGGGATGAGCATCCAATCCCTGGGCCGCTCCCAGATGCCCGTGCGTTTCGGGGTCTTCATCGAGGGGGACGGGGGACGCTCCGCCTCGATCTCGATCGACGACGTGCGCGTCGTCCGCCGCCACTGAACCACCTTGCTCCCCATGGAACCCGCCATGCTCCGACCCACCGACCGAGCCCAGAGGGGCTTCACCCTGATCGAGATGCTGGCCGTGCTCCTGATCATCTCGATCCTGGCCACCTTCCTGGTGCGCGCCATGGGCGGGGGGCAGAGGGTCGTGCAGCTCGAGACCGCCCGCGCCCAGTTGCAGGAGCTGACCGGCATAGTGAGCGAGTACTACGACGAGTTCGGACGCTACCCCCCCTCGACCTTCCCATCCGATCTCGATCCCCAGCCGACGGCCACCAACATGGGCATCGAGTCCCTGGTGATCGCCCTCTGGCGCGATGGGGGCGACTGGCAGGCGCGCGAGATCCCCGAGGAGAACCTCGGCAACAGCGACGAGGACTCGACCAAGAAGAGCCTGACCAGCTTCACCAGCTCCCAGGCCTTCGAGATCGTCGACGTCTGGGGGAGCCCGATCGCGTACATCCACCGCAAGGACTACGACAAGGAGATCACCTACCTCACCTACGACGGGGAGGGGGTCCTGCAGGAGACGCTCGTCAAGGGGCTCGTCTCCCCCAAGACCGGCGATCCCTACCGCAAGCGCAGCTTCCAGCTGATCTCCGCCGGCCCGGACATGGTGTTCGGGACCTCGGACGACGTCGCCAACTTCGAGATCGAGTGAGAGCACGTTGAAGCGTTCCCCCGGTACGACCAAGAGCAGAACGCCGCGGCGGGCCGGGCTGACGTTGATCGAGCTCCTGATGGTGATGGCGATCCTGGCGCTGGTCCTGGGGGCGGGGCTCGGCTCCCTCTCCGGCCTGAACCCCGGCCAGCGGGCCGCGGTGGGCCTGGTGCAGAACGTGGTGCGCAGCGCCCACAACTCGGCGATCGCCCGGGGCGCGCCGGCGCGGGTGCGGATCGATCGGGAGCAGGGGACGCTGGTCGCCGAGGGGATGGAGGTGATCGGCACCTGGCACTTCGAGGACCTCGATCTCGAGGGCGCCGAGGACCTCTCCGGCATCTTCCTCGGGATGGAGCCGGAGTTGTCGGAGGAGGGCTGGCTGGGCCGCTCCCTGGAGTTCGACGGGGTCCCGCGCGGCGCGGCGGTCGAGATCCCGATCCAGGACGACCCCGCCTTCGACCTCGGCCAGGGCTTCGCGATCGACGTGGCCCTGCGTCCCACCGCTCTCGAGGCCGCCCAGCTGCTGGAGGTCACCGGCGCCTTCGTCGCCGAGCTGACCGCGGGGGGCGGCCTGCGGGCCCGCATCCACCGCCGCAGCGTCGACGAGCTGGGCTCCCTGCGCCGCGGCACGGGGGTCACCGTCACCTCCGCTACGGGAGTGCTCGTGGTCGACCGCTGGAACCAGGTGCGCTTCCTCCACGATCACCGCGCCCTGCGCATCCTGGTGGACGGGATCGAGGTGGCCTCCGCTCCGGCGGACTTCGACGTCTGGCGCACGGAGGGGCCGCTGCTCATCGGCGGCGGATCGCAGCCGATCCCCGGCCGCCTGGACGAGCTGGCGCTGGCGGTGGTGTCGGGCAGTGAGCAGAGCGCCCTGCCGGAGGGGGTGAGCTTCACCGCGCGCACGCCCGCGGCGATCGAGTTCGCGGCGGGGGGGGCGCTCGATCCGACCGTGCACCGCTCCGGGCTCGAGATCGGGCTCGAGTTCCCCGACGGCGGCACCCGCACGGTCCGCGTCGGTCTCTACGGGACGGTGGAATGATGTGCCAGAGCGCCAGAAGCCTGCGGGGAGCACAGGACGGGTTCGTACTGCTGGCGGTGCTCTTCGTGCTGCTCGCGCTGCTCGTGCTCTGCGCCCCCTTCTTGGCCACCGCCCGCAACGCCGATCGCGCCAGCGGGCAGCTCGCCGACCGCGCCCAGGCGCGCTTGGGTCTCGACGCCGCGGGTCGGCACGCGCGGCTGACCCTCGGGCGCTCCCACCCCGGCGCCCCCGACCCCACCCCCTGGTGGGACGACCTGGACGAGATCTACGTCGACAACGACTTCGACCCCGCCTTCCTCGACGCGGACGACCCCCACGGGTTGATGTGGGACCTGGACGTGCACGACGTGGCGGGGCGCATCGACCTCTCCAGCGCCAATCCGATGGTGCTCGCCAACGCGATGGGCATGGTCGCCCGCGCCACCGAGGTGATCGAGGCGGACGCCACCGAGATCCCCGCCTCGCTCGGCGAGGGCTTCGACCCGGACGGGGGCTTCCTCTGGATTCGCGGCGAGATCGTGCACTACGAGGGGACTGGGCAGGGGCGCTACAGCCCCGTCACGCGCGGGGTCGGGACGACCTGGGGGGAGGAGGATGGGGAGTGGCTCACCGAGGGCCCGCGTCCCCCCACCGGCCACGGCATCGGCACCCACATCCTCGACCAGCGCGCCCTGGCGCCGGTGATCTGGCGCAACGCGGGGGTGGACGACGAGCCGCGCCAGTTCGACACCTTCGAGCAGCTCGCCGAGAGCGACATCTTCGCGCTGGCGGGCTCGATCGGCGAAAGGGCCCGGGCCTCTCTCGCGGGTCTCTGCTCCACCTACGGCGGCGTGCGGGCGGGGGGGCGCTGGCAGCGGCCGCTCAGGCTCACGAGTCACGTCGAGGGAGGGGAGACGCGCACCCTCACCGTCGACGATCCGCGCTACGTCAACGCCGGCGCTACCCTCTGGATCGGCGACGAGGACAAGAGCGAGCTGAGGCTCGTGCAGCGCGTGACCCGCCGCGGGCAGATCCGCCTCGAGTACGAGCTGAACGAGGACTACGACGCCTGGACCACCACCGTCAAGATCCTGCGCAAGCGGCCGGTGAACCTGAACACCGCCCCGCGGCCGGTGCTGGAGGCACTCTTCCTGAACCTGCAGCTCGCCGGCCACAACAGCCGCATCACCGCGCGCGAGGCGCGCAACCTGGCCAAGCTGGTCCTCGACTCGCGTCCCTTCACCGGCTTGGAGGACTGGATGCGGCGGGTGGTCCTGCCCTCGGCGGGGATCGAGGAGCTGCCCTCCGAAGCCCCCGTCGTGCCCGAGGCGCTGGCGGTCGTTGGCGGGGGCGTCATCGACCCCGCCGACGCCCTGGCCCTGTACCTGAACGGCCTGAACGCCAACGACAGGCTGCTCGAGTACTCCACGATGCCCTTCACCTTCCTGTCGCGCGACACCTACGAGCTGGACCTGCGCGCGACCGTCAATGCGCGCAGTGGCATCGAGCGCGCCCGCGTCACCCGGGAGCGTGTCGAGGCGGTCGTGCCCCAGCGCATGCTCTTCACCATGTGGAGCAGCCAGGAGGCCTTCGACGAGAGCCTGCGCCTGTCGCGCGCCGCCGCCTGGTGGTCCACCGGCCCCCAGGCGACCACGCGCTACGACGGCGGCACGACCCCCCCCTCCCACGCCTGGCCTCACCTGGGCACCCTGGACGGGCGCTTCTACCTCCCCGGCTACCACCAGGTGCAGGAGGACCAGGACGGGGAGCCGCGCTCCCCCGAGCACGTCTTCCCCTCCAGGGAGGACGACAGCTGGGCCCAGCTCTGGTGCGCGCGGGTCGAGGAGGCGGGCGCCCGCGAGGGGCGGGTCCTGCACTTCGACCACGAGACGCGCGACCCCGAGGGGCGCTATCTGCCGGAGCAGGTCGTCCAGCGCATGACCGACGACCGCAAGGTGCTGTGGGCCAGTGAGTCGGAGGGGGGCTTGATGCGCGCCCTCTCCCTGTCGCTGTGGGTCAAGCCCACCGCCCTGATGGACGGGCTCCTGCTCGACGTGGCGGGTCTCAGCGAGGAGTCCGACCGCGTGACCCTCGGTCTCGAGGGGGAGGACCTGGTGCTGCGGGTCCTCGACGGCTTCGGCGACCACCGCGACACCCCGGGCTTCGTGGAGGCCACCGAGGTGCGCTGCGCCATCGCGGCCGCGGGCGAGGAGCCCGGCCTGCCCGTCGACACCTGGTCCCACGTCGAGCTCGACGTGGCCGGCACGCGCCCCGATCAGGTCGACCTGCGCCTCAACGGGCTGGCCCACGGGGTGCGACGGCTGGGCATCACGCGCCTGATCCGCGGGGCGAGCCAGGGGGAGTCGCTGCTCGAGGTGGAGAGCCTCGAGGGGTTCCCGCCCCAGGGGGTGGCGCGCGTCGGCAACGAGCTGGTGGAGTACGTGATCGAGGACGGCGCCCTGCTCTGCCGCCACCTCGAGGCGGGGCGCGACGCGGGCTTCGGGGGTCGCCTGGCGCGCACGCGCTGGACCGCCGACGGCGTGCCGGCGTACCTGGACGGCATCACCACCAGCCACGCCGCCGACACCCCCGTGGTGGTCTACGGCTACTCCGCACCCCTGGCGTCGAACGTGCCGGGGGGGACCGGGGAGAAGACCCTGGGGGCGGAGATCGGCAACTTCCGGGTGGCGCGGGTCATCGGCATGGACGGCCGGCCGGACCCGATCCAGGCGGGGCTCTTCTACTTCGGGATCGGCTACGAGGCGACCAACACCTCGGGGCTGATCCTGGCGCCGGCGGACGACCCGGAGGGGGACGGGGAGGTGATGAGCGCCTTCCACCCCGACGGGGGCTACGCCCTGCTCCTTCAGCAGCGCTGGCGGGGGGATCGCACCGGCCGCTCCTCCACCCCGCCCAACGCACCGCTGGGGGGCTTCGAGATCATCCGCTACTCCGGCTACGACGACACGACCCTCTTCATCGACGCCCGCGGCGACGCGGTGGCGGCCGAGCTGCCGCGCTACGCGGCCCTCGACCCCGACGAGTTGGGGGGGGGCTCGCGCGTCTTCGTGCTCGACTGGGAGGGCACCTCCACCAACAACGGCAAGACCCTGGTGCAGGACGTCATGCGCTACGGGACCTACGTCTTGCCGATCTCGGTCTCGGTGCCGGAGGCGACGCTCCTCGACTTCCTCCCGCCCGCGGAGGACAACTCGGAGTTCGCCCAGATCACCCGCTCCGACCAGGGGGAGCTGACCGAGTGGGTGCGCTACGACACCGTGCAGGAGCAGCGCGGTCAGCTCGTGCGCGACCACGAAGACGCCCTGACCAGCGCCTACGCGATGCTGGTGGGGAGCCTGCGCCCCGACGACGACCTGGACGGCCGCGAGCTGCCCGACGGCGGTGGGGGCGGAGGGGGTGGAGGCGGCGCCCCCCCCTTGGGCAGCATCGGCACGACTCCGCCGGAACCCCCGCTCTCCGCCGCTACCTCCTCACCACCCTCCGCCCCCCCTCCCGCGCAGGGCGGCGTGAACTGGATCCCCGAGCGCGGTCGCACGGAGTTGGAGGACTGGCCCCTCTCCCGGGCGGTCTCCAGCGTCTTCCAGTTCCGCGGCGTGCTCGAGACCCACGACCACGCCCATCCCGCCGGCACGCCGGTCCTGCCCGTGATCCAGCTCCACGACCGGGGCGTGGAAGGGGGTCGGGCTGGTGCGCGGGACGCCGTGTTCCTCTCCGGACCGGAGGGGGACCACCTGGGCTGGCCGATGGTCGTGCACCGCGCCAACCTGCCCGCCCTCGGGTACACCGTCTACTACTGGGAGCAGGTGGAGGGGGAGCCGCGCGTGGTCGCGACCGCCTCGAACGTGGCCCAGCACGGCGGCTTCCGCACCGGGCGCCAGTACGTCGCCCTGGACCGCGCTTCCCCCGAGCCGATCGCCGTCGAAATCGGCACCAACATCAGCGACCCGCGCCTGCGCGCGCGCCTGGTCAAGCACCCCTCGGGGGAGCGCCCCCGCGCCGTCACGACGGTCTCCATCGGCGGGGCGGCCCGCGGGGGGGCCGGGGTGCCCGCCGCGGTGGTCGACGAGGTGATCTTCGGCGCGCCCGGCTTCCTCAACGGCTTGCCCGGCACGGGCCCCGCCTCCCACTCCCAGGGGGCCTCGATGTGGCTGGCCGAGGCGATCGACGCCGAGACCGACATCCTGCGCGTCCATCCGCGCTCCTTCCGCGTCCCCGAGGGGATGCTGGTGGGCCCCGAGGAGGTCCTGGACTGGCTCCCCGAGGACGCTGGGATCCTGCGCATCGGCGAGGAGCTCCTGTGCTACGACTCCCGCGACCCCCTGACCGGTGATTTCACCATCGCCGCCGGCGGTCGCGGCGTGCTCGGCACCTTGCCCCAGCCCCACGACCTGAGCGAGCCGGTGGCCTTCGTGGAGCACATCGTCGTCACCGTCCTCGACGGGGCGCTCGGGGAGGGGGACTCGACCCTGCGCGTGGCGAGCCTCGAAGGCTTCCCCAGCCAGGGGCTGGTGCTGGTCGGCGAGGAGCTGGTGCACTTCACGCGCCACCGGTCGGGAGCCCTCGACATGCCGCGCCTCGCCTCGCGCCCCGGCGCCGCCGACGAGGGGGGACCGGGGCTGCTGCGGGGGCGCTTCGGCACCGCTCCCGCCGAGCACGCCGCCGGCGCGCCGGTGATCCTCTTCCCCTTCCGCTACTGGGACCGCTGGAGCGCCCAGGCGGACGTTCCGGAGCTCGCCTACCTGGGGCTCGAGTTCGATCAGCCCGGGGCCTGGTGGAGCTCGGTCTTCTGGGACGCCGAGACCGCGCCCCACGGCCAGTGCAAGATCGGTGTCCTGCAGCGCACGGACCCCGGGGTCCCCTGGGACGAGGATCCCGACCTGACCGACGGGTTGACCCTCTACTGGGAGGGGCGCGAGCAGGACGAGATGATCCCCGTGGGAGGGATGAGCGACCGCATCGAATGGCGCGTCTTCGTGCACTTCGAGCCCGGTGCCTTCGACCCCTCGACGGGGTTGAGCCACGGCTGGAAGGAGACTCCCCGTCTGCGGCGGCTGGGACTGGAGTTCCTGGCCCCCAGCCTGGTGTGCAGGAGCGTGGATCGATGAGGTCCTCCCCCCGAGCGCCCCGGCGCAGAGCACGCGCCGGTCTGACCCTGATCGAGCTGATGATCTCCACCGCCCTGGCAGCGGTGGTGATGATGCTGCTGTTCCGCCTGCTCGACGTCTCCCTCGACCTCTGGACCCGCGGCGAGACGCGGCGTTCGGTGATCGAACAGGCCACCGCCACCGCGGAGCTCCTGGCCCACGACCTGCGCTCCCTGCACCCCGGCGAGCAGGGGGACCTGCTGGTCGACTGGGCCCCCTTCGACGTCGACGCGGACGGCGACATCGATCGCCTCTGGCCCCGCCTGCGCTTCGTGCGCCAGGCCTCGCGGGCAGAGCTCGCGCGGCTCGCCGCCGCGGCGCTCGACCCCGAGCTGGTGCGCCAGGCGCTGGAGCAGGGGGTGGCGGTCACCGATCTCCTGGAGGAGGGGCAGGAGCTCCCCGAACCCCGCTCCAGCGGACTCCTGGCGGTGGTGTGGGCCGTGCTTCCCGTCGGCGGCAGCGCCGACGGTCGGGCGGAAGGGGTGGCCGTGCGCGGCGAGGAGCTCCTGCCGCCGGGCTCCCTCGGGACCTTCTTCGAGGACTCCTACTTCTCCGGCGGTGGCCGGCCGCGCGCCGGGACGACGCGCGAGGTGACCGGCGGCGTCCTGTGGCTCGGGGTCCAACTCGCGAGCCAGACCTCGATCGTCTGGGACGGCTGGAGCATCGGTGCCGACCTCAGGGACACCACCGCCTCCTGGGACGCCTGGGGCCTCGGTCGCCCCGACCCCGAGGTGCACGGCTGGAACGAGCCCGCCGCGGGCATGCCGGCGGCGGATCGCCTGCCTCTGCTCCCCCGGCGCGTGCGCCTGGAGCTGGAGTTCGAGTCGGAGCGGGACCGCCGCAGGCGCACCCGCCTGGCGGAGCCGCTCGACAAGCAGGACGCGTCCTTCGAGGTCGACAATGGCGAGGCGCTGCCCAACCGCGGCGAGGGCTACGTCCTGATCGACGCCGAGTGGATGCGGGTGCGCTCCGTCCGAGGCGATCGGGTGACCGTCGAGCGCGGTCTGCGCGGCAGCTCCCCCGACCTGCACGAGGAGGGGGCGATGGTCCACTGGGGTGAGGCGGTGACGGTGGAGATCCCGATCGCGACCCACCGCGACGACTGGAACCTGGGGGTGTCGCGATGAGCTCGTCCGCAGTCCTGGAGCGCAGCGGCGCCCGGCGCGGAGGCTTCACCCTGATCGAGGTGGTGCTCGCCATGGGGATCCTGGTGCTCGGGATGACGGTGCTGCTCTCCCTGCTCACCTTCGGCGCGGCGGTCACGCGCACCGCCGCCCTGCGCACCAAGGCCACGACCGTCATCGAGGCGGTGGTCGCGGACCTGGACGAGTCCCTCTTCCCCCTCGAGGAGGACGGCACGGTGGGGGAGCCGCGGCGCATCGAGGGCAAGCGCATCCCCGGGGTGCCGGGGGTGATCTACTCCGCCCACGCGGTACCGAACCCCGACGATCCCGAAGAGTACGCGCTGGAGGTGGCGGTCTCCTGGGAGTCCGAAGGGGTCCGCCGCGCGAGAACATTCCATACGCTGCTGCTGCGCGAGGTGCCCTTCGGCGAGCGCATGCGGCGGCGTTTCGTGGCTGAATACCCGCTGGGGGCCGACCCGTCACCGACACAGGAGACGTCGCAATGAACCCGCTCACACTGACCTGCGCCACCCTGATCGCGGCCTCGGCCTCCCTGGCCGCCCAGGATCCCGTGGACGAGACCGCAACGGAGACCGAAGACGTCGTCGAGGTCGACGCCCCGAGCCTCGTCCTCGAGGACGTGATGATGCTCAGGCTGCGCGACGGGGCGATCCACTGGGGCTCCATCTCCGACCACGACCCCGACGGCTTCCGCTTCGCCCTCCTGACCCACGGCGGGCTCGTCGACGTGCCCTGGACCCTGCTCGACCCCAGCCAGGAGATCTCCCTGCGCGAGCGCTTCGGTTACGTGGAGGTCTCCTCCGAGGAGTACATGGTCGACGTCGAGGTCCTGCGCCTGATGGACGGCCGCGAAGTGATGGGGGTGGTCCTCTCCCGGGAGGGCGATCACTTCGTGCTGAAGGTGGACGGCAACCTGCAGATGGTCCCCAAGGCGCGCGTCCAGAGCATCTCCAAGGGCCAGCGCATGCCCGCCCTCGACGTGTACGGCCGCGAGGAGCTCTACGCCATGTTCGCCGCGCGCGCCGCCGAGGACGACCCGGAGGCGCAGCTCGAGCTGGCGCGCATGTGCGAACGCATCCTCGACTTCGGCCACGCCCTGGAGCACTACGCCCGCGTCCTCGAGCTCGATCCCGACAGCGACCGCTCGGAGGTGGAGTTCGCCATGGAGCGGGCCCAGGTGAAGGCCCTGCAGCAGGCGCAGATCGACTACCTGCGCGAGGTGGACCACCTGCGCAAGCGCGGCAAGTACGACGAGGCGTTGGTCCTGGTGGAGGTCTTCGCCGAGACCTTCCCCGACAGCCCCCTGCAACAGGACGCCCTCAAGTCGCGCGACCGGGTGCTCCTGGCCCGGGACGAGGCGCTGCGCGATCTGGTGCGGCGCCGCTGGCACAAACACATGGGTCGACTGTGCCGCAGCAAGGGGGCCAAGATGAGCTTCGCCGAGGCGGTGACCTACGCCGAGGAGGGTCTCGGTCAGGAGATCCAGGCCCAGGTGTTGGCGGACGTGCAAAAGCAGATCTCCGAGACCGTTGAGCCGGAGGCGATCCTGGCCTTCTGGGCCACCCGCAACAAGTTGCGCTACAAGGTGGCCTCCTACGGGTTGGGCACCTGGCTCCTGGGGGAGGACCGGGCCCTGGACGAGGGGGAGGATCGCAGGGATGCGCGCGAGAAGAAGCCGGTCAGCGCCAAGGACGCCCAGCGGCAGGCCCTGGAGGAGAAGATGAAGCGCTTCCTCGAGAGCCAGGCCGCCGCCCGTCGCTCCCGTTCGCGCGCCGATCAACAGGACGAGATGGAGACCGCCTGGGCGGTGCTGGGGAACAACCCGCGCGCCCAGTGGGTCCTCGCCTACTACGTGGAGTTCTCGGGGGACCTGGAGCTGCGCGGCCACCCCAGTCTGCGCAACTGCGCCTCCTGTGGCGGACGCGGGGTGCACGAGATCATCCACGCCGGTCCGGCCACCTCCAAGGGGATGCGCCAATCCGGCGGCAAGAGCGGCGGGGTCCAGCTGCTGCCCTGCTCCGTCTGCAAGGGGATCGGCCGCGTGCGGCGCGTGTACTACCGCTGACATGCGCGGCGTCACCCTGCTCCTGGCCACGGGCCTGGCGGCCGCCTGCGGCGCCACCTCCAACCGCTCGGTGGGCACCGCGACGGACCGGGAGCCCTCCACACCCGGGACCGCCTCCCCCTCCCCACAGGAGGGTGCCACCCCGCCCGTCGCAGCGGCCCTGCCCCTCGACCCCGAGTCCGCCCCCCCTCCCGCCTCCGGGAGCGACGTGGTGGCCCTGGTCGCCGGCCAGCCGGTCCTGGTCAGCGAGCTGCTCTCCGCCTGGGTGCATCGCGAGAGCCCGACCGTGCGCACCTACGTCGAGGAGCTGATCCTCTCGCGCCTGGTCCTGCTCGAGGCCGTGCGCCTGGGGATCGAGCTCCCCGAGTCGGCCTTGCACGAGGCGCTGGCGGACACGCAGAGGCGCATGGAGCTGGACGTCAAGCAGACCGGCGGCTTCAGCGGGGTCGAGGACTACGTCCGACGGCGTCTGGGACTCGACCCCGAGCGCTACCTGGCCGAGGTGCGCGAGCAGACCGCCATCGATCTCTTGGCCTCGCGGGTGGTGCGCGCCTGGCTCCTGGGGAGCGAGCGGGCGGAGCTGCGCGTCATCGTCATCGCAACGCGCGAGGAGGCGGAGGCCGCCCAGGCGGCGATCGAGGGGGGGGAGGACTTCGCGGCCGTCGCCGAGCGCACCGGTGTCGGCGCCCGCGACGGCAGCGGCGGTCGGGTGCCGCCGGTGGTGCGCGGCCCCACCGCCCTGGCGCGTCTGGCCTTCGCCACTCCGGTGGGGGAGGTGGGAGGTCCGATGCTCGAGGGAGAGCGCTGGCTGATCCTGCGCGTCGACGCGCGTCCTCCGCGGCTCGTGGGGAGCTGGGAGGAGATCGGCCCCCAGGTCGAGGCCAGTCTGGCCCAGCGCGACATCGAGGATCCCGAGTACTGGCAGTGGAAGGCCCACATCCTCGAGAGCCACGAGGTCGACATGCGACCGCTGCTCGAGCTGCTGGGCGGCCAGCTCGCGGATTGACCGCTACTGCCCCGCGAAGGGAACCCGCCGCGCACCATTGAACCGACGTCTGCCATTCCCGATCCTCCTCCGATGGACGACACCGTCGACGCCGTCGCTGAAGTCGAAATGGACGCCCCCGAAGCCCCTCCCCAAGAGCCCCACGCGGAAGAACCGCAGCCTGGGGAGGAGCCGGAGGACGGGCAACCCGAGGAGCTGGAGGAGGAAGTCGCCTCCGGCCCCGGCCCCGGCGCCCAGCTCTCCGACGACGAGCTCGTGCGGCGTCTGGCGGCCCTGCTCTTCGCCTCGCCGGATCCCATCTCCCTGGGCCGGCTCGTCCAGCTCCTGGAGCGCCCCGAGCGGGCGCGGGTGCGCACCGCCCTGGAGACCCTCTCCGCGCGCCTGGACGGGGCGGACCTGCCCTTCCACGTGGTCGGCCTGAAGGGGGGCTACACCCTCGCCACCGACCCCGAGCAGGGTCTGGTGGTGGCGCGCCTGGCCCGCGGTACCCCGGTGGAGCGCGTCAGCGCGGCCGCCCTGGAGACCCTCTCGATCATCGCCTACCGCCAGCCGGTGACGAAGGCGGAGGTCGAGGCGATCCGCGGCGTGCAGGCGGGGCCCGTGCTGCGCTCCCTCGTCGACCGGGGGCTGGTCAAGGTCCTCGGCCGGGCCGACGTGCCCGGCCACCCCCTGCAGTACGGGACCACCAAGGAGTTCCTCGACCGCTTCGGCCTGATGGGCCTCGACGACCTGCCGCGGGACGCCGAGCTGGCCCGCGGGTAGCTGGTCGAGAGGGCGCGCACGGGCGGCTTGCGCCCCCTCGCGCCCCCCCCGTATCCTGGCCCGCTCCCTTTGTGCTCCGCGCGCCCGCGAGACCCCCTCAGCGGCGCTCCGGGCCCCTCTGCGGATCCCCCCGACCGGTCCTCGACCGGCCCTCCCCGATGTCCAAGAAACAACAGCCTCCCCCGACTCCCCCGGAGAAGCCCAAGAAGGAGGATGACGGCTTCATCGTCACCCCCCGCGGCAAGAGCAAGAAGCAATTCATGTTCACCCTGGGGCTGATGATCTTCGTGCTCTTGATCTTCACCGTCGGCAGCAACTTCCAGCAGACGATGGGGGGGATCTTCGGTGGCGGGGGCCAGGACATCGTCTACCTGTCGTGGACCGATCCCACGACGGGGACGCGGCACGAGGTGATGTACTCCCAGTTCATGAGGAAGGGGGACGTCCTCCACCGGCTCCAGCGCTACGGCCTCTTCCTCCCCTGGCTGGCGCCCCCCGGCAAGGGCCCCGAGGCCCCGGACGTGGCCCAGTTCATGATCCTGGAGCAGATGGCGCTCGACGCCGGGATCGAGCTCTCCGAGGCGGAGCGCCTCGACAAGCTGCGCATCACCTTCGGCTCCGGGGAGGCGATCCAGGTGATCGCCGATCGCTGCGGCTGGCAATCTCCCACCCTCGAGGCACACGTGCTCTCGGTGTGGCGGGTGGAGAAGCTCTTGGTCCTGATCCGCCAGGGCCTGGGCATCGTCCCCGTCGAGGAGTTGATCTACGACCCGCGCATCATGCCGGCCCGGCCGGGGATCGCGGCGGTGGACGCCGAGCGCGTCACCACCCTGTGGGAGGAGTCCCACCGCCAGCATCGCTTCCTCTACGCCGAGCTCACCTCCGCGGATCTGGAGCAGGCGGCGCGCGAGGAGCTGCCGGGTGACGAGGAGCTCGAGGCGTGGTTCCAGACCCTCGCGGAGTACCTCCAGCGCCAGCACTACAGCGAGGAGCGCTACCTCCCGCGGGTGGCCTGGCTCCCCCTGGACGGGGAGTTCGACGCCACTGCGCTGCTCGAGCGCTACCCGGTGCCCGAGGGCACCGACGAGGAGCTGCAGGCCAAGAGCTACTACAACCGCTTCAATAACGTGCGCTTCAAGAGCGAGGCCCCCGCGGACGGCGAGGCGGAAGGGGATGAGCCCGAGGCCGCGCAAGACCTCTACCTCCCCTACGACGAGGTGGCGGAGATCTGCCGGCGCGAGGCCCCGATCCACTACGCCCTGGGCGCCTGGCTCGCGGAGCTGCGCGCCCCCGTGGACGACGGGGTGAGCGAAGGGGGTGAGACGCCCGACGAGGGAGAGACCCCCGAGGAGGGAGAGACCCCCGAGGAGAGTGAAACCCCCGAGGAGAGTGAAACCCCCGAGGAGAGTGAAACCCCCGAGGAGAGTGAAACCCCCGAGGAGGGGACGGAGGACCCCGAGCCTCCCGCGGCCCCCGACTTCCAGGCCGAGGCGGAGGCCCTCGGGCTCTCCTTCGCGGCGCTGGAGGAAGCCCTCACCCGCGAGCAGATCGAAACCACTCTGGCCGACAGCTGGGGTGGCAAGTTCGTCGCCGGCCAGCTCGCCTTCGCCGCCGCGGAGCAGTACCTGGCCACGGTGGTGGTCGAGGATGACGCCCTGCTGGTCCTCTACCTCGACAGCAAGCTCGAGCGCGAGCCGCGGCCCTTCCCCGAGATCCGCGAAGCGGTGGGGGAGGAGTGGATCGTCGAGCATTCAGCGCACATCGCCTTGACCCGTCTGGAGGAGCTGCGCGACGCCATGGGCACGCGCCCCGAGGACGATTCCGAGACGGAGGAGGTCGACGAGTCGGAGACCTGGGTCGCCACCGTCGGCGAGGAGGAGTTCCGCGCCGCCCTGGAGGAGGCCGGGTACACCGTCCACGAGCGCCCCTGGCTCGAGCAGTACGAGATCCCCGGCGGCGACTACGATGCGATGACCCCCGCCGACCGCCACTTCCGCACCGCCATCGACTGGTTCGCCCTGGAGGAGTCCCAGGTGCCCCCCGCGGCCAAGGACGCCGCCGGTGAGCACGTCTACCTGGCGCGGCACGCGGGCGAGCGCAGCAAGCCGATGGAGGGGATCAGCGCCAAGGACCTGACCCGCATGCGCATGCGCGCCGCCGGGGAGGTCTCGCGGGCGCTCGACGAGAGCCTGCTCTCCTTCTCGAGCGACTGGTTCCAGGACACTTTCATGGTGGAGTACTTCTGGAGCGACGAGGAGCCGGATCTGCCGCCTGGGTTCGAGGACGAGCCTGAGGAGGAGGGGGCACCCGCGGAGGAGGAGGGAATGCCCGCGGAGGATGAAGGAGCACCCGCGGAGGATGCGGATGCGCCCGCGGAGGATGCGGATGCGCCCGCGGAGGATGGAGAAGCGCCCGACGAGGAGCAGCAGTAGCTACCGCGCCACCCGGAGGCTCACCCGGAACACCGCCCCACCCCCCGACCGCGTCATCACCCGCACCCGCGCCCGCATCGAGCGCGCCTGGAGTTCCACCAGGTGCAACCCCAGCCCCGTGCCCTGGGTGCTGCGGCGCGTCTCGTCCCCCATGCGGTAGAAGGCCTCGAAGATCTTGGAGCGCTCCTGCTCCGGGATTCCGGGCCCGCGGTCGGCGACCTCGAGCAGCACCCCGCCCCGCTGGCCACGCCGGGTGGAGATCCGGATCGGCTCCCCGCCGGAAGGGACCGGCGCGTACTTGCGGGCGTTCTCGACCAGGTTGACCAGGATCTGGCGCAGCCCCTCGGGGCGCACCCAGACCGACGGCAGCCCCTGGGTCAGGTCGACCTCCAGGTCTCCCAAGTCCTTGCCGCCCACCCGTCGCAATCCTGACGCGCAGTCCGCCACCAGGGCCGAGAGGTCCCCCGGAGTAGGGTCCGGCGCGTGGCCGGTCAGCATGCGCTTGGTGAGCACCTTGTCGACCAGCTCGTCGAGGCGGTTCGTCTCGCCCACGATGCGCTCCAGGTAGTCCTGGCGGCGCCCCTCGTCCCGCGCCCAACCGTCGCGCAGCATCTCCCCGTACATCTTGACCGCCGCCAGGGGGGTGCGCAGCTCGTGGGTCACGGCGGCGACGAAGTTTTCGGTGCGGCGCGCCTGCTCCAGGGAGACGCGCGCCGAGCTGACCAGGAGCCGGATCCCGATCCCGATCGAGGCGACCATCACCGCCGTGACCCCCAACAGCCAGCCGAGCTGCACCTGGTGGGCGCGGTCGATGCTGGCCGTGCTGGCGCTGACGTGCATGACCGCCATCTCCTCGTCGGCGGGGTCGAGCACTTCCACGTCCAGCAGCTCGAAGAGGTCCAGGGGCACCACCGTCGTCTCGGCGTCGTCGGGGATCGGGGCCCCGGGCAGGTGGCAGGCCACGGCGCGGGCGAGCACCGCCCGCGCCTGCGCCGACGGCAGCTCCTCCAGGAGCCAGGCCAGGTCGATCTCGAAGCCCTGCACCAGGACCGTCTCGCGCTCGAGGGCCTCGTAGCAGCGGGGGGCCAGGATGTCCCGGGGCAGCTCCTCGATGCCCACCTTGCGCCGGGCGACCAGCCGCAGGGCGCCGCTCCCGTCGCGCAGGGCGCGCAAGCCGAAGTCGCCGTAGCGCACGCCCAGGGTCTGCAGGTCCCCCACGCTCTCGTGCAGCTTCTCCAGGTTCTGGACCACGCACTCCGGATCCCGCTGGGGGCTCATGTTGAGGGCCAGGAGGTCCACCGCCACCTGCTCCTCGGGGCCGGACTCCAGCTCCAGGAGGTCCAACGCCTCGCGCACGTGCCCCAGGGGCCTCTGGTCCAGGAGCAGCTCTCCGCGCACGAACTCCTCGAAGGCCAAGCGCCACTGGGCGCGCTGGGCGAAGGCCTCCGGCGAGCGTTGGGGGGGCTCGGCACCGGTCAGGATGACGGGCTCGATGTCTCCCCCCGCGTACCAGTCCCAGCTGAACCAGCCCAAGATCCCTGTGGGGCGCTGCTCGGTGACCAGGGGCGAGCTGGCCGGGCGCGGGTCGAGGCCCCCGCGCCCGTCGTCCACCGTGGAGAGGTCGTAGTAGTCCTGCTGGTAGTGGTAGAACTCGCGCCGCCCCTCCCGCTCGAGCAGCTCGCCCACGGTGCGTTGGATCGCCTCCTGCAGGCGCCGGGCCGCGTCCCGCGCGTCGCTGGGGATCGCGGCCCGTTGCCGGCGGTGCTCGGAGGTGAGCTGGTTCCAGAGCAGGGCGCCGAGGACGATGGCGGGCACCACCACCAGCACCGAGTACAGGAAGAGGGCGGTGCGCTGGGGGGGGAGTCGCCTCAGTCGTACCAACGGTAGCCCTTGCCGCGCACGGTCTGGATCAGCTCCGGCTCGGAGGGGTTGACCTCGACCTTGCGCCGCAGGCCCACGATGTGGATGTCGACGGTGCGCGTCTCGACGTTGGCGCTGGCGTAGTGCCAGACGTCCAGCAGCAGGTCCTCGCGCGTGACGACGCGATCGTGGTGCTTGATCAGGTAGGCCAGGATGTCTCCCTCCCGCGGAGTGAGGGGGATCACCTGCCCGTCGCGGTGCACCTCGAGGCGCGCCAGGTCGACCTGGATGTCACCGGGGAGCTCGATCTGGGCGGGGGGTGCGGAATCCATCTCGCCGCGCCGGAACTGGGCTTCGACGCGCGCCACCAGCTCGCGCGGCGAGAAGGGCTTCTTCATGTAGTCGTCGGCGCCCATCTCGAGGCCGCGCAGCACGTCCTCCTCGTCCGCCAGGGCGGTCAGGATCAGGACGCGGGTGCGGTTGCTCTCCTTGCGCAGGTTGGAGAGGATCTCCAACCCGCTCACACCGGGCAGCATCAGATCGAGCACCACCAGGTCGGGCGCGCTCTCACGGATCCGATCGAGGGCGGCGGCTCCGTCGTGGCAGACCGCGGCTTCGAAGCCGGCGTGCTCCAGGGCATCGCGCACTCCGATGGCGAGGGCTTCTTCGTCTTCGACGACGAGAATCGATTTGGCGGCGGCGTCGGGCTTGTGTTCGGTCATGGTGGCGACGTGGGGCTGACTCGTGGGAGAGGATACCGCTTGGTGGGGGCTGATTGCAGGCGCGCGGTTCCACGCCCACTACGACTAGCGACATCCCGCCTCGCGGTGACTCACGTAAGTCCGGCGTTTCGGGGTTCCAGGTCCGAGACGGGGGGTCTCGGGGCGGATCGTCAGCGCAGGAGCTCGGCGTCCATCAGGGCCTGCCCCGCCCACGCCGGCAGGAGCCGCCAGTGGCCCGGCAGCACCGTGGTCTCAGCGATGACCCCGCGCGCTGCCTCGACCTCGCCCGCCAGGCAGTGGGCCGCCGCGAGCTCGAGCTCCACCAGGGTCGGCGGGGAGGGGAGATCGGGCCATTTTCCGGCGACTCGCAGAGCCTGGCGGTACATGCGCACCGCGCTCTCCGGCACCCCCTGATCGATGTGGCGGCGGCCCCAGAGGAGGTTCGCCGTCGCCAAGGCGCCGTCGGCGAGCAGTCGTCGCTCCGGCTCCTCCGCCAAGCGCTTGGAGAGGTCGTAGGCCTTTTGGGCTCCGCTGACGTCGAGCTCGGGATCCACGATCCTCAAGAGCGCTTGTCCCGGTCCCGGTCGGCCGAGCAGGAGCTGCTCCGCCGCCGTGCGCTCCACCCAGTCGGGATCGGCCCAACCCTCCAGCGCGAGCTCCGCGACCAGCTTCGTCGTGAGCTCCCGATCCCCGACCTCGAGGGCCAGCCGCAGGCGGTTGCGGTTCAAGCGCGGATGGGTGGGATCGAGCTCTGCCGCGCGCTCGAAGGCCGCCGCCGCCTCGGCGTGACGCCCCTCTCGCGCGTAGATCACCCCCAGGTTCAGGAGCGCGCCGAAGCGGTGGGGGCGCGCCCGCAGGATGCGTTCCAGGGTCTCGCTGCGCTCGGCGAAGCGCGCCCCCGTCGCACCCAGCCACTGGGCGCGCTTCTCCAGGGCGACCACCGAGTCGGGGGTCGCGCGCAGGGCGTCCGCCAGGTGCGGCTCGATCGCCCGGGCGTCGAGGTACTCGTGCTCGCCGTCGACGACGAGCCCGCTCGCGGTCAGGCGTCCCAGGGCTTCGCCGTGGAGCACGAAGTCGCGCGCCGCCGGGGCGCGGGTCAGGAGCAGGAGCGCGGCCAGGAGTGGGAGCCAGAGGGAGAGCCGCGCCGCGACCTGGGACTCGCGCCGCGGAGCGGCGCCGAGCACCGCCCCCAGGAGCGGCCACGCCACCGCCGGCGCGACGGGGCTCGCCAGGAGCGGGGCGTTCACCGCCGCCACGGTCAGGGTGGCCAGCGCCGCCAGCCCCAACCCCAGACGGGTCGGGTCGCGCGCCGCCAGCGATCGAATCGAAGCGATCAGGGCCAGCAGCAGGAGCACCGACCAGGCGGCCCCGCCCGCCACTCCCAGCTCGACCAGCCCTTCGAGCCAGTCGTTGTGGGCGTGCTCCACCTCCACCGGCGTCGGCTCCGCGCGCTCGTGGCTCGAGAGCAGGAGCTCGCCGGGGTCGCGGTAGGGGGGGAAGGCCCGCTCGAACTGCCCCGGACCCACGCCGAGCCAGAGGTGGTCGGCGACGAGCGCCGGCAAGCGCGCCCAGGTCCGCCGGCGGAACTCGATCCCCCCCAGGTCGCCCGCCGCGACCTGGGGTGCTCCTTCGCCCTCCGCGGAGCCACTGCCCGCCACTCCACGGGCCAGCGCAAAGGCGCCCGCAGCGATGGCGAGGGTCGCGAGCCCCAGGCCCACCGAGCGCCGCCCCTGCGCGCTCCCGCGGGCGGCGAGGAGGGCGACCGCGGTCGCGACCGCCAGACCCGCCACCGCGGCGAGGACGGGCAGGAGTCCGGCGTAGAGCGCCAGTCCGACCGCCGCCACGCCCCCCGCGACGCGCAGGAAGCCGCGCGCGGTGACCGCCAGCGCGATCCCCGCCAGGGCGCCGGGGAGGGCGGCTTCGGCGGTGTGTCCGGTGTTGCCCGCCACGCCGCTCCAGGTGCCGTCCAGGGCGGCGCCGAGGAGCAGCAGCAGGGTCACGATCACGAGTCCTCGCAGCAGGACCCGGCGCCCCGCCTCCCCCAGGCTCGCTCCCCCTGACGTCAGGACCAGGGCGCTCGCCAGTCCGAGGAAGGCGCGCCGGGCCGCGAAGGGATCCCCCGCCCGCCCGGCGCCCCAGGCGGCGACGAGGACGACCGCGAGCAGGAGGACCGACGCCAGGGGTGGCAGCGAGGGCCGCCTGAGCGGCAGCAGGAGGGCCGCCGGCAAGCTCGCCAGGGCGATCCAACCGGTGCCCGCCGAGACGGGGGTGGGCACTCCCGCGAGGGGCGAGCCCGGGCCCGGCCAGGCGACCAGCAGGGCGGGCAGGAGCAGGAGCCAGGCCTGGAGGGGGTCGGCGCGGCGGCTGGCGGTGGGCTCGGGCATGGGGAGCGGGGCGCGAACCCGCGGCGCAGAGCCTACTCCGCCGCCCCCGCCGGCGCGCCCTTGGCCACGATCGCGTCGACGAAGGCCCCCGGCTCGAAGGCCTCCAGCAGCGCCAGCTCCTCCCCGGTTCCCACGTAGCGCACCGGCAGCCCGAGCGCCTTGTGGATCGAGAAGACCGCTCCCCCGCGGGCGGTCCCGTCGAGCTTGGCGACGATCAGGCCGCTGACCTCCACCGCGGCGGTGAACTGCTTGGCCTGCTGGATCGCGTTCTGACCGTTGGTGCCGTCGAGCACCAGCCAGACGTGGTGGGGAGCTCCCTCCAGGCGCTTGGCGATCACGCGCCGGATCTTGTTCAGCTCCTCCATCAGGTTCTTCTGGGTGTGGAGGCGGCCGGCGGTGTCGATCAGGACCACGTCGCGACCGCGGGCCAGCGCCGCGTCGACGGAGTCGAAGGCGACCGCGGCGGGATCGGCGCCGTCCTTGTGCTGGCGCACGATGTCCGCGCCGTTGCGCTGGGCCCAGATCTCGAGCTGGTCGGCGGCCGCGGCGCGGAAGGTGTCCCCGGCTCCCAAGAGCACCGACTTGCCCTGCTCCTGGAAGCGGTGGGCCAGCTTGGCGATGGTGGTGGTCTTGCCGGAGCCGTTCACGCCCACGATCAGGATCACGGTGGGGGAGTGCTGGTCGAGGTCGACCTCGCCCCCCTCCTGGTCGAGCTTCTCGAGCAGGGTGGCGCGCAGGCTGGCGCGCACGTCCTCCTCCCCCTTCAGCTCGCCGCGCTTGTGCAGGCGCGCCAGCTCCTCGATCAGCTCGCTCGCCAGGGGACCCAGGTCCGAGGTGTAGAGCAGCTCCTCGAGCTCGCCCAGCAGCTGCTCGTCGATCGGGCGGCCGCCGCGGAAGATCGCCGAGACGCCGTCGGAGATCGCGCTGCGCGTCTTGCTGAGGCGCTGCTTCAGGCGCGAGAAGAGGCCCACGGCTACTGCTCCTCGCCCTCGCTCGGCTCCTCCTCGGAGGGCTCGGCGGGCGCCTCTTCGACGGGACCGACGGCGACCCGGTCGCGGGCTTGGCTGTGGATCTTGTCCAGGATGCCGTTGATGAAGGCACCCGAGTTGACGGTCGAGTAGCGCTTGCCCAGCTCGATCGCCTCGTTGATCGCCACCTTGGGGGGGATGTCGTCGCAGTGCAGGATCTCGAAGGTCGCCAGTCGCAGCACGTTGCGGTCGATGACCGCCATGCGCTGGATCCTCCAGTTCTGCGCCACCCCCTGGATCTCGCCGTCGATCGAGTCGCGCCGGGCGTGGGTGCCCTCGACGATGCGCCGCGCGTAGCGGCAGGTCTCGGCGTCGCGCTCTTCGCCGCGCAGGAAAGCGCCCAGGTCGCCGAGCACCTCGTCGCCGATCAGGTCCAGCTGGTACAGGAACTGCAGAGCCAGCTCGCGAGCTCGAGTGCGCTTCTTCATGCCCCCGCCGACTCCTTCCCACGCGCGGACGCGAGCTCCAGGGCCGCCAGGGTGGCGATCGCCGCCCGCGCCACCTCCCGCCCCTTGTCCTGGCGGCCACCCGCGTCGGGGGGCAGCGCCCGCTGGCGTGCTTGCTCCACGTCCTGGCAGGTCAGGACGCCGAAGAGCACCGGCTTGTCGCACTCCAACGCCACCTTCTGGATCCCCCAGGTCGCTCCTCCGGCGACGTAGCGGTCGTGGGTCGTCTCTCCCGTCAGGACCAGACCGAAGCACAGCACCGCGTCGACGTCGGGGCGTCGCGCCAGGCGCTGGGCGATGATCGGCAGCTCGAAGGCGCCCGGTGCCCAGACGACCTCCAGGTCTTCCTCCGCCATCCCCGCTTCGACCAGCGTCCGGCGTGCGGAGTCGAGCATGGCCCCCGTCAAATCCCGGTGGTAGTCCGAGACGACCGCCGCCACTCGTGACCCCGGGGGTAGGCGATATTCCCTGGCGGGGCTTTTGTCGTCTTGAGCCATGGGGCAGAGCGGGTTGGTCTTGGCAAGGAACGAGGGCTCGAACGTGCGGGCGAACCAGTTTAGGGGCGTTCCAGAGGGTATCCAGGGCAGGGGCACCGATTTGTCGGCGAGAGCGGGACCGTTTTGAGGCCGCGGGGGAATGAACCTGCGGGGGATCCGTCCCCCACGACCACCGGCAGTACGTTCACCCTGGGTTTCGCGCCGAGGAGGTGGCCGATCGCCTGGACGCTTCTCACTCTCATCCTCGCCTACGGCGCCGCGCCGCCGAGCCCCGCGGCGGCGGGGGGGGAGTGCACCCTCCTGCGCGCCCTGCTGGCTTCCGCGGCGCTGGAGGTGGGGGAGGAGCTGCGCCGCGCCGGGGAGCCCGAGGGGGCTGAGGACGCACTCCTCTCCGCCGCCCGCCTCGCCCGCGCTGGCGGCCTCGATCGCCTGGCGACGATCGCGCGGGTGCGCGCCGCCAGGCTCAGCCTGACCGCGGGGCGCTGGGAGGAGCTGGCGGAGCGGATGGGGGAGCTTCCGGTAGCTCTTGACGACCTGCCGCCCCGGGATGCCTGCCTGGCCCTCGACCTCCTGGCCGCCTCCGCGGCCCGCGAGCAGCGCTGGCGGGAGGTGCGGGAGCTGCGCTTCGCCGCGGCGGAGCGCGCCCGGGAGCTGGACTCCCCCGGCCCCCACGCCTACCTGGCGGCGCGGGCCGCCGAGGCGCTCAGGCGCCTAGGCGAGGGAGGGCGCGCCCTCGAGGAGGCGGAGGCCGCCTGGGCGTCGCTCGAGGAGACCGACGAGCCGGTACGGAGCTACTACCGGGGCCGCGTGGCGCTCGTCACCGCCCGCGCGAACCGCGACTGCGGCACCCTGGAGCGCGCCCGTTCCCTGGCGGAGGAGGTGCTGGCCCTGGAGACCACCTCCGGGCAGGTGGTGGAGGCGGAGCAGATCCTCTGCGACCTGGACCTCTACGCCGGGCGCCACCGAGAGCTCGCCGCCCGCATCGCCCGGCTGGAGGAGCTCCACGCCCGGGGCGTCGCGCTCGGCCTGGCGGGCAACACCGCCCTGGCGCGCGCCCGTCTGGCGGTCCTGCGCGGCGAGCACGCTCTCGCCCTGGAGCTCTTCGACGCGCTCATCGAGGAGACCGCCGACCCGGACCGCCGGGGCGAGATCCTGCTCGCGCGCGCCTACGCCCGCGTGCACGACGACCTCTCCGGCGCGCTGTCGGACGCCCGCGCGTCGGCCGAGAACGGCGAGCTGCGCGACGATCCCGACCTGGAGCACCGCGCGCGCCTCGCCCTCGGACGCTGCCTGCGCGTCGCCGAGCGCCTCGGCGCAGCGGCCTGCGAGCTGGAGCGCGCCCTCGAACTGGGGCGCGACACCGGTCGCCACGTCTCGATGGCCCTGACGCGGGCCGAGCTGGCGCAGGTGGAGGTGGAGCGCGGGTCGCTCGAGCGCGCCGCCACCCTGATCGAGCCCGCCCTCGAGACGCTGCGGCGGGAGGGGGCGCGGGACGCCGCCTCCTTCGCCGGGATCACCACCGCCGAGCTGGCCCTGGCCCAGGGGGACCTGGCCCGGGTGCGGCGGGAGCTCGCGCGCGCCGAGACCACCTTCGAGGAGGGGGTCGGCGCCGGCCTGGTCGGCCTCGAGCTGGCGCGCCTGCGCTCCCGCGTGTGGGATTGGGCGCACCTGCACCAGGACCTGACCGTGGCCGAGAGCGCGCGCGCGCAGGGGCCCGCCGACGCTCGGGACGCGCTGTCGCGTGGGTTCGCCGCCGCGGGCCGCTGGAAGGCGCGGGCGCTCTTCGAGGGGCTGGCGGGGACCGATCCGATCGGGGTGGAGCTGGGGGCCGAGGAGGTGGTCGCCAGACTGCACCGGCACCTGGGGGGGCGCCTCCTGGTGGAGTACGCCTGCGGCCGGGAGCGGCTCTACGCCTACGTCCTCGACGCCCGGGGCCTCACCCACTGCGACCTGGGTCGCTGGGGCGAGATCCAGCGCAGGGTCGCCGCCTACCAGGTCGGGATCTCCGATGCCACCGCGATCTACGACGCGCGCCGCATCGCTCGCGAGGGAAGCGAGCTCTACCGCAGCCTCCTGGCGCCGCTCCTCCAGGGACGCCGCCCCGGCGCAGTGGTGATCGTGCCCACCCTGGGTCTCGAGCGGCTGCCCTTCGAGGCGCTGGTGACCGCCGTCGAGGGCGGCCTGGACGAGGTTCACGACTTCGGACAGCTGCGCTTCCTCCTCGACGAGACCGAGGTGAGCTACGCCCCCTCCTCACCGGTCCTGGCCCTCCTGGCGCAGCGCCCACCCCCGAGCGGTCCCTCGCGCGCCCTGCTGGTGGGGGACCCCCTGCTGCCCGCCGAGGAGCGGGAGAGCTCGCCGCCCGATCCCCGCGGCCTGGAGGAGTTGGGGCCCCTGCCCGGCACGCGCCGGGAGCTGCTCGACCTCGCCCGGGGGATGATCGAGGTGGAGGACGTGGAGGGGATGCGCCGCCATCGCGCGGTCGAGCGGGGACGCGGCCGCGATGCCGCCCTCGAGGAGCGGGCCTTCGACCTCTACCTCGGGGCGCGCGCCAGCCGCGACCTCTTCGCCGCGGACCTCTCCCGCTACGGCCTCTTGCACCTGGCCACCCACGGGCTGGTGGACGAGAGCGATCCCCACGGTACGGCGCTGGTCCTCAGCCCCGATGCCGAGGGGCAGCGCCTGCTCGACCTGAACGCCGTGCGCGCGCTGGAGCTCGACGCGCAGCTGGTGGTGCTCTCCGCCTGCGAGACGGGGCGCGGCGAGAGCCTCAGGGGCGAGGGTGTGCAGTCCCTGGCGGCCGCCTTCCTGGAGGCGGGCGCGCGGCGCGTGATCGCCAGCCTGTGGCTGGTGGACGACGGCCCGACGCGGGAGCTGATGGAGGAGTTCTACCTGGCCGAGCGCGGCGGCAGCGTCGCCCCCGCCGCCGCCCTACGCGCCGCTCGGCTCGCCCTGCGCCAGCGCGAAGGGCAGCGCGGCGTGCGCCCCCGCCGGCGCGGGGAGGTGGTCGTCCTTTCCGCCGCCCACCCCTACACGTGGGCCAGCTTCATCGTCGTAGGTAGTACACCTTGAGCTCCTGCCGCCGGGCCCCCCCCTTGACCCGCGGGGGCTCCGAGCCGATCAAGAGCCAGGGCAACTCCCCCCGGACCGTCATCAGCTCGCCGCCGAAGGGGACCTCGCGGTCGTCCCGGAGGTCGATCCGCTCGCAGTAGTAGTGGGCGCGCCAACAGCCGTCGGAGTCCTCGATGAAGATCACGTAGATGTCGACGTAGCCCTCGGACAGGTCCTCCTCTTCGAGGACCGCGCGCACCCCGGGTCTCCACGGCAAGCGCACCTCTCCGTCGGAGTCGAAGGTGGGGGGGATCGAGGGGTCGGGGGGGCAGCCCACGCCGCGGCCGATCCAGACCTTGACGCGGCCGGAGTCATCGGCGTCGGCTCCGTCGAGGGAGAAGACGGAGAAGTCGAGCACCTCCCGCTCGTCGCCCCCCTCGCCGATCCGACCTCCCGCTCCGCGACCGCTCCCACCGCCGGTCGTCGTGGGGTCGTTCGTCTCGTCGTCGGTACGTCCCTCCTCCTCCTCGGGATCCTGGGCGTCGTCTGCGGCGCTGTCTCGCGCGCCGTTGCCTCCGAGGGTCCTCACGTTCGTGGAGTTGCACGACGCGGCGAGGAGGGGGATGGGGAGCAGGAGCAGCAGGGGGATGGGCAGTCTCATGGGGGGACCTCTCTTTCCGGATCCAGTCTCAGGGGGAGTGCCCCAACCGGCAAGACACCCCGTCGTGGGGGATTCGAAAAAGCGGGTGGGAAGGAACGCTTCGCGGCGCAGCGCTCCTCTGAACCCATGAAGAACGACAAGTATCCCGCCGACACCGAGTCCTCGCTGGCCATCGAGGCCCCGAGGATCGAGCGTGTCGAGCGCTTCCGACTGAGGAAGGTGAAGACCATCGAGGACCTTCTCGAACGCTTGGGCTACGAATGCCACGCCTGCCAACCGGACGGTTCCCATACCGCCAAGGCGGCGCGCGGTCGGCGCAGCCGGCGATTGGGACGCATTTGGGCTTGGCGTGCCGCGGCGGGGAAGCGGTCGTCGACCGGCAACCCCCGCGGCTTGGCGTGGCATTGACCACGCGACTGATGGGCCGCACGGTG
>CAZDQL010000073.1:0-24180 GCA_964507325.1 uncultured Planctomycetaceae bacterium
GGGGGGGGGGTTGGGGGGGGGGGTGGGGGGGGGCCCCCGGCCCTCCCCCCCCGCTGAGCAATCGTCCTGAACGGAACTGCCCCCCTTCGATGGGCACGCCGCCCGGGCTCCGCCGTAACTCCATTGTCAGCAGGGACTTGGAGCGCTCTACCCCCGGCACAGGCCCTGTGGAGGGGCGACGAAGCGACTCGAGGCGAGGGTGCCCCGTGGGGTGGCCTGGGAGCGGGCTCGAGCCAGCGGATCGGAATGTTGGCGGCCAAGATGCACACGGAAGGGGGGCAGTTCAGTCCAATGAGCGGATTGCGCCCCCGCGGGAGGGTTTCCTCCCGCCTCCCCCGTGTCCCCCGAGCACCGATCCGTTACCGTGGACGTGAATGGGGTGGTCGAGCGCAACCCCCCCGCAGCGGGTGGGTTGGGTCACCACTGCTCCCTTCGCGCCTCCTCCCCGACAGCCCGCGATCCCGCGGGTCCGTCCCATGATGCATCTACTCATCGGCATGCCGGGCTTCTCCGAGCTCTGGCCGATTCTTCTCGTGGTCCTGCTCCTGTTCGGGGGGCGCAAGCTGCCCGAGCTGGCGCGTGCCATGGGGACCAGCATCACGCAGTTCAAGAAGGGGTTGAAGGACGAGGACAAGAACCCCGAGATCGAGGGCGACTCGAAGGGCGAGGGGGAGGACTGAGCGGACCCGCCACCGCGGTCCCGGGTGCGACGTTGACGCCCGGGGCGCGCGCGGCCCTCTGCGAAGCGAGTGACTCGGTGGTCGATCGCGATCTGCTCACGGGTGTCGTGTTCTGTGGTGGTGCCAGCCGCCGCATGGGACGGGAGAAGGCGCGCTTGGATCTGGGGGGGCGCAGTCTGCTCGAGCGATCGGTGGCGATCCTGGAGGCGCGCACCCGGGAGGTCGTGCTCGCCTGCGGTCCGACCGCGCGCTACGAGGAACTCGGTCGCCGGCTGGTCCTGGACGCCGAGCCGGACGGCGGACCCCTGGTCGGCTTGGCGGCGGCTCTCGAGGCGGTGACGACCCCCTGGCTCCTGGTCTTGGCCTGTGACATGCCCTGGCCCGAGCGCGCGATCGACGCCCTGCTCCGAGTGGCGCGCGAGGAGGACGACCTGGTGCTCTTCCAGCGCGACGGACGGGCCGAGCCCCTGTGCGCCCTCTACCACCGGCGGGTGCTCTCGGCGGTGCGCGAGGCGCTGGAACTCGGGGAGCGGCGCATGGTCGGCTTCTGGGAGCCGGAGCTCAGGGCGCGCCTCGGCCTCAACGGGCCTGCGCTCGCGGTGCGCCGCTTGGTCGCCGGAGAGGGGGGGATGCTGCTCGCCCCGGAGGAGTCCGTGACCGCTTTCGGGAACGTGAACACCCCGAGCGATCTGGACTGGGCCCGCGACCAAGAGGAGGAGCAGCGATGAAGGGTGCCGACACCCGACTGGCGGGGCTCCTGGCACCGGTCGAGGCGGGGCTCGCAGAGGTGGGCCGTCTGCTCGCCGATCAACTGCGCTCCGACGGGCCCGGCGTGTCGGACATGCTCGACCACATCGGACGCTTCCGGGGCAAGCAGCTCAGGGCGTCCCTGGTGCTGCTCGTGGGTGAGGCGAGCGGCAACCGCTCCCGGGAGCTGCCCGAGGTGGCCGCCATCGTGGAGATGATCCACCTGGCGACCCTGGTGCACGACGACGTGCTCGACGGGGCGAGCGTGCGCCGCAGGGTGGCCAGCGTCAACGTGCGCTGGGACAACCAGTCGGCGGTGCTCTTGGGCGACTTCCTCTACGCGCGCGCCTTCCAGCGCTCGACCCAGCTCTCCTCGCGACTCTGCAGCCAGCTCCTGGCGGGGACCACCCAGCGCATCTGCGCCGGGGAGATCGAGCAGGCGGCCAGCCGCTACCACTTCGAGATGCCGCGCGAGCGCTACGAGGCGATCGCTGGGGCCAAGACCGCCGCGCTCTACTCGGCGGCCTGCGAGCTGGGCGCGCGCTACCCCGACGCCGCAGTCGCAGAGGGAGCCGACCTGGCGCGCTACGGCTGGGAGATCGGTCTCGCCTTCCAGATCGCCGACGACGTGCTCGACGTGGTGGGGGATCAGGAGCGGGTGGGCAAGAGCGTGGGCAACGACGTGGAGGACGGCAAGGTCACCCTGCCCGTGCTGCACGTCTACGCCGGCGCCTCCGAGTCGGAGCGCGCGGCGATCCGCGACGTCTTCACGCGCCCCGAGCTGGCGGGGCGACGCGCCGAGGAGCTGCGCGCGGTCTGCGACCTGGCTCCCGGTGTGGCGCACGCGCTGGAGCGCGCGCGGGGCCTGGTCTCGCGGGCCCAGGAACGACTCGCCGCGCTGCCCCCTTCGGCGGCGCGCGAGACCCTCGAGCGACTCGGCGACTACGTCCTAGAGCGCGATTGGTAGGAGACTCGATGTCGATGCGAAGACTCTCGACGCTGGGATTGGTGTGCCTGGCGACTGCCTGCGGTCAGGCGGGGATCACCCCCCGCGAGACGACCGCTCCCCAGCCCTCGCTGCCGGTCCATCCCGACGCGACCACAGCGGAACGCCTGCGGCTGCAGGCCCCGCGCGGTCACGGCGCTCCCTCCGAGGGGACCACCCCGCGGGTGAGCTTCGCCTACGACCTGCCCTCGGGGTGGATCGAGGAGGCTCCCACCGACCTGCGTCTGGTCAACCTGCGCGTCCCCGCAGCGGAGGGGGGAGTCGACGGGGAGTGCTACCTGACGATCCTCGGCAGCGGTGCGGGGGGGCTCGCACCCAACGTCAATCGCTGGCGGGAGCAACTGGGGCTGGCCCCCGTCGACGAGACGAGCCTGGCGAACCTCTCCACGCGCCCCCTCTTCGGCGGCGACGCGGTCCTCGTCGAGCTGCAGGGTGAACCGGCGTCCGCGGAGGCGCCCAAGATCCTGGGGCTGATCCTGCCTCTGCCGTCCGCCACCGCCTTCGTGAAGATGACCGGACCCACGGCCCTGCTCGACGCGCAGCGCCCCAACTTCGACGCCTGGGTCGCTTCCCTGCGCCCCGAGATGGGCTCCGCTCCCCCGGCGACCCCCGCGCCACCCTCCGAGCCGCGCGCCGGCTCGGCGCCCTTCACGTGGACGGCCCCCGCGGGGTGGGTCGAGGAGGCGCCGCGCACGATGCGTCTGGTGAGCTTCAGGGTGGGCAGCGCCGGCGAGTGCTACATCACGCTCCTGGGTGGGACCGGCGGCGGCGAGCGGGCGAACCTCGACCGCTGGCGCCAGCAGGTGGGCGAGCCGCCCCTGAGCGAGGCGGAGTACGAGGCGCTGCCGCGCGTGAACCTGCTCGGCGCATCCTGCCCGCTCCTGGTCGCCGCGGGGGACCACCAGGCCGACGCCGGCGAGGCGCGCGCCGCCCAGGGATTGATGGGCACGGTGCGGCTGCTCCGCGAGGGAGCGCTCTTCGTCAAGTTCGTCGGACCGTCCGAGGAGGTGGCCGCCGCGCGCGAGGACTTCGTCGCCTTCTGTGAATCGATCGCGGAGGGCGAGTGATGGAGAAGCGACGAACGCGCGGACCCCTCGGTCCCCTGATCGATCTCCTGGCCTCCACCGGCTTGGCCTGTGTGCTCCTGGCTTGCCTCTTCGTCCTGGTCTTCGTGTCGACCTTCGAGCAGGAGAAGCTCGGGCTGTGGGAGGTGAAGCGGCAGTACTTCCAGGCCTGGTGGGTGCGCCTCGACGTCGCCCGCTGGTCGGTGCCCTTCCCCGCCGGAATGACCTGCATGGGGCTGCTGGCGGTCAATCTGATCCTGGGTGGCCTCTTGCGCCTGCGCTGGCGCGCCTCGGTGCTGGGGATCGCGATCTGCCACCTCGGGATCGTGATGCTCCTCGTCGCGGGCTTCGTCGAGCTGAAGCGCGCGGACGAGGGTTTCCTGCAGGTGGTGGAAGGGGAGCAGTCGACCGAGTTCGTCGACTACCACCACTGGGAGCTGGCGATCTGGGACAGCTCCCAGACCGAGGAGGTCCAGGAGTGGCTCGTGCCCCACGCGACCCTGCGGGCCCTCACCGGGGACGGGGAAAGGGTCTTCGAGCACGAGGACCTGCCCTTCGAGCTGCGCCTGTCGGGCTTCCTGCGCAACTGTTGGCCGCACCGCGCCGGGGAGGAGACCCAGGGCTTCGGTCCCGCCGTCGACGGCGTCGTGCTGGAGGATTTGCCTCTCGATGCGGAGGATCAGAGGAACCTGGCGGGGGTGCGGGTCAGCGTCGTCGCAGACGGCGCCTCGGGCGCGGCCCAGGAGGGCCTGCTCTGGTCCGCCGAGCTGTGGCCCTGGGTCGTCGAGGCCGATGGCCGCCAGTGGGCGATCACCCTGCGGAACCGGCGCCACAGCCTGCCCTTTGCCGTGCGGCTGGACGACTTCACCAAGCTGGACTACGCGGGGATCGACAAGGCGCGCTCCTTCGAGAGCGAGGTCACCATCCTGGAGGGGGAGGACGAGCAGCGCGCCCTGATCCGCATGAACGAGCCCCTGCGCCGCGGGGGGCACGCCCTCTACCAGCACAACTGGGGGCCCCAGGATCCGCGCGATCCCAGCCCGACCTACTCCGTCTTCTCCGTGTCGCGTAACCCCTCCGACAAGTGGCCGGAGTGGGCGACCTACGTCATCGGGCTGGGGTTGCTGCTGGCCTTCGGGGAGAAGCTCCTCAAGTACATCCGCTCCCAGGCGAGGTCCCGCAGAAGCCGAGCGCAGGCCTGACATGTCGCGAATCCGAGCCCTCCTCCTTCCCCTTCTGGCGCCGCTCGCGCTCCTGGGCGCTCTCGCCTCCTGTGCTGACGAGCAGCCAATCCCCGAGAGCTTCGTGCGCGCCGAGCCCTGGGACGCCGAGACCCTGGAACTGGCGGCCAGCCTGCCGGTGCAGGACGGCGGCCGCGTCAAGCCGCTCGACACCCTGGCGGGCTTCAAGCTGCTCAAGATCAACGGCAAGCGCAGCCTGAAGCTCCCGAACGGCGAGAAGCTCTCCCGCACGGCCTTCATCCTGGACTGCTTCTTCTTCCCCGAGCAGGCCGAGGACTACGAGTGCTTCCTGGTGGAGAACGACGGCGTCCTGATCGCCGTGGGGGTGGAGCCCAAGGCGCCGCGGGCGCGCTACAGCTACAACGCCCTCGAGGCCGGCCGCGCGAAGCTCGAAGAGCTCGCCGATCGGCTGCGCCACAAGTCGAGCAAGGAGCGCACGCCGGTCGAGGTCCAGCTCCTGCGTCTGCACCGCAACCTGATCGACTTCGAGATCCTGATCGCCACCCTGGCCTTCGCGCGCCTCGAGCCCCCCACCGAAGACTCCCGGCTCCTGACGGAGCGCCTCGGCGAGGACCCCGATCCCGGCCTGACGCCGATCCTGCGCCACTTCTCCGCGCTGCAGGCGGAGATCTCGGGCCTGGCGGGAAAGGAGCGAGCCACCGAAGCGGCCGCCTTCGGAGCGCTGAGGCAGGAGATCGAACAGGCCCTCTGGTTCGGCCGCTTCTCGCCCGCTCTGCTGCCCCCCCAGGGGAACGTCGAGGAGGCGCCGGAGTGGAAGAGCCCGGGGAGCGCGGTCTGGGACTACGTCCAGGACCCCGATCATCAAGCGTCCTCCCTGGCGTTCCTGCCGACCCTCGAGCGGCTGGAGGTCGCCAAGAACGGAGATCGCGCCGCCTTCCGCTTCCAGCTCTCCCACCTGCACGGGCTTCTGGTCGAGAGGGCGGAGGCGCGCCAGGAGTACGGGAAGGTGCCGCTGGAGGTCACCTTCTACAGGCTCGACTTCTTCACCAACGCCCTGGCGTTCTTCCTGCTCTCCTTCCTCTTCGTGGCCATCGGCTGGATCGCTCCCCGCCAGCGCTTGCCGATCTGGGGAGCCTGGGGCGCCAATCTGGCCGGCGCCGGACTGGTCGTCGCCGGCGTCACCCTGCGCTGCATCGTGCGCGATCGGCCCCCGGTGACCACCCTCTACGAGACGATCCTCTTCGTCGCCGGCTGCGCGGTCCTGCTCTGCCTCTTTCTCGAGGCGGTGAACCGCCAGCGCGTGGCCCTCGCCCTGGCGCCCCTGATCGGCGCCCTGGGGATGTTCCTGGCGATGAAGTACGAGCTGAAGGAAGCCGCCGGCGAGGGGGACACCATGACCTCGATGGTGGCGGTCCTGGACACCAACTTCTGGCTGGCGATCCACGTCACCACCATCTCGCTCGGCTACTCGGCGGGGCTCCTGGCCGCCTTCTTCGCCCACGTCTGGATCCTGGGGCGGCTCTTCGGCCTCAAGCGGGGGGAGCGCTCCTTCTACTCGGGGATCGCGCGCGTGGTCTACGGCACCACCTGCTTCGCCCTGCTCTTCTCGGTGATCGGGACGATCACCGGCGGGGTGTGGGCCAACGAGTCCTGGGGGCGCTTCTGGGGTTGGGACCCCAAGGAGAACGGCGCCCTGCTGATCTGCCTGGCCCAGCTCCTGATCCTGCACGCGCGGGCGGGGCACTACATCCGCGAGCGCGGCCTGGCCCTGCTGGCGGTGCTGACGGGGGTGGTGATCGCGTTCTCCTGGTGGCACGTGAACCAGCTCGACTTCGGGCTCCACAGCTACGGGCGCATCGACGGGGCGATGCGCGTCCTGCTGATCTTCTATCTGGTCGAGACGCTCGTCTGCGGCCTGTGGGTCGTGGAGTGGCTCACCGACCGCTTCCGCGGCGGATCCGAGCCCGCCGCGCAGATCGAGTAGGGCGCTCGGGAGTTCACCCCGGTGCCGATCTTTGGTCTCCTGTCGGGACGACGGCCCGGGAGGCAGCATGACCATGACCGGTGAAGCGACGATCATCGACGGCAAGCAGGTCGCGCAGGCGGTGCGCGCGGAGGTGCGGGAGGCCACGGAGCGCCTGGTCGCCGAGCACGGGGTGCAACCCGGCCTGGCGGTGGTCCTGGTGGGGGAGGACCCCGCCAGCGAGGTCTACGTGCGCCTCAAGGACCGCGACGCCAACGAGTCGGGGTTCGCGGCCCAGACGGTGAAGCTCGCCGCGGACACCCCCCAGGAGGCAGTCGAAGCGGAGGTGGAGCGCCTGAACGGCCTGCCCGAGGTCCACGGGGTGCTGGTCCAGCTCCCGCTCCCCGACGGGCTCGACGAGCGGCCCGTGCTGGAGCTGATCAGCGCCGACAAGGACGTGGACGGACTGACGCCCGCCAGCGTCGCCGCCCTGGTCCTGGGACGCCCGGGGCACCGCCCCTGCACGCCGGCGGGGTGCCTGGAGCTCCTCGACCGCTACGGGATCGAGCTGCACGGGCGCGACGTGGTGATCGTCGGGCGCTCGATGCTGGTCGGCAAACCCCTGGCCCACCTGGCCCTGGCGCGCCACGCCACCGTCACCCTGTGCCACAGCCGCACCGCCGACCTCGCCGGTCAATGCCGGCGAGCCGACGTCCTGGTGGCCGCCGTCGGTCGCCAGGGTTTGATCCAGGGGGACTGGGTCAAGCCCGGAGCCACGGTGCTCGACGTCGGGATCAACCGGGGCGAGGACGGCAAGCTGGTGGGGGACGTGGACTACGCAGGGGCTCGCGAGCGCGCCGGCGCGATCACCCCCGTCCCGGGTGGGGTCGGTCCGATGACGCGCGCCATGCTGTTGCGCAACACCCTCGCCGGAGCGGCACGGGCCGCCGGGACCAGCTTGGAGGCCCTGGGGATGGGTTGAGGGGGCTTACGGTCGATGTCGAACTCCTACCGCGATCCGTACGACGGCGGCGGCGGCATGCCCCAGTTCGCCTTGCCGCGGCTGACGCCGATGGTCAAGCGGCTGATGCTGGTGACGGCGATCGCCTTCGGGGTGCAGGTGCTGCTCTACTTCACTCCGGTGGCGACCGGCCTGGAGCGCTTCCTGGGTCTCGATCCCGCCTGGTGGCGGCGCGTCTACGCGCCCCTCTGGCAGCTCGTGACCTACGCCTTCCTGCACAGCGTCGTCGATCCGTTCCACATCCTGTGGAACATGCTGCTGCTCTTCTTCTTCGGCACCATGCTGGAGGCGATCATCGGCAGCCGGCGCTTCCTGGTGACCTACGTGGCGGCGCTCCTCTGCGGTGGGCTCCTGCACCTGGTGGCCGAGCTGGTCCTGGGCACCTCCCACTACGCGATCGGAGCCTCCGGGGCGGTGCTCGGCGTCCTGGTGGCGGCGGCGGTGCTGCGGCCCAACACCCAGGTCCTGGTGCTCTTCATCCCCGTCAAGCTGAAGTGGCTGGCGATCGGGATCGTGGCCCTCGACGCCTACGTGCAGGCGATCGCCCTCAAGAACCCCATGGCGGCGGACCGCACGGCCCACTTCGTCCACCTGGGCGGGGCCGCGTGGGGGTTCCTCTCCGCGCGCCGCGGGTGGATCCACGCCGATCCGATCGCCCTGTGGCGCGCCCGGCGCGCCGAGGCGGACGTGGTGCGGCGCGAGGAGCAGGAACTGGAGATGGACTCCCTCCTGGAGAAGATCCACCGCGAGGGGCTGAGCTCCCTGTCCCGCCGGGAGAGGGAGTTCCTGAAACGTATGTCCAAGCGCCAGTAGGCGCACGATCGGGGCGCGTGGGTTGAAGGCGCCCTCCCCTGGGTCCAAGGGACCGTAGAGGGGGCTCCCTGCCCGTACCCGCTCGGCTCGGCACGGTGCTAGACTCCCCTCGTCGCCCCTTTCGGAGTCTCAGAGCCATGAAGTCCACGCTGCTCACCGCCACCCTGATCCTCCTGCCGGTTTCCCTCGTCGATGCCGCGCCCTCCCCCGCGGCCGTCGTCTGGGAGGACGAGCAGGCGGCCTTCCGCAAGGCCTTCGAAACGGCGATGACGATCGGCGCCAAGGCGGAGATGAAGCAGCTGGTGGCCAAGCAGACCGATCAGGCCTGCTACTGGATCATCGAGACCGCGGAGCTCCTCGGCACCGCGCCCAACGACGCCCTGGCTGAGCGTATGACCGCCCTCAGCGAGGCCTGGAGGTCGTCGATAGGGACCGACTTCCCCACCAAGATGGAGACCTTCTTCTCCCTGATGAAGCCCACCATCAAGCGCGATCGCACGAACTGGCGGAAGGAGTACGACAAGCAGGTCACCGCGTACTTCAAGAACCTGGAGGAGAAGGACGATCCGACCTTCGCCCAGGTCGGAGCTCGGCTGGAGCTCCTGGCCAAGCAGTTCACCTCGATCGGCGATTACTTCTACGCCTCACAGTGCTGGAGCTTCGTGGGCCACTGCTTCGACGAGACGTTGCGTGGCAAGCAGGCCGACCTGGACAAAGCCGCCGAGGCCTTCATCAGTTGCATAGAGACGCGGGACAAGATCGGGCTCAAGGACCGCCTCTACCTCAGCACCAAGCCGCGCATCGAACAGCTCGTGGGGCTGGGGTTCGGGCCGGGGGCCGCGGGCGCGGCGGGGGCCAAGACCGGACCCGAGCCCACCGGCGCGGTGATCAACGCCGCCATGACCTTCGAGCTGGTCGAGGAGATCGACCCCGGTGTGCGACCGAGCTACTACCTGGACGAGCTCTACTCGATGTGGGCCACGATCACCCTCTACGAGAAGGACGGTGATCCCGTGGCGGTCCCGCGCGTCAAGGACGCTCCGCAGGTGCAGCGCGTCGGAGCCGCCAAGGCGATGGTCGACGAGGACCTCGACGGCGAGGGAGACGTGGAGGTGCCCCTCAGGGGGCGCTTGGAGCCGATCGTGTTCGAGATCGGCGAGGGGGAGGCGCGGCGCAAGATGGCCATCCTGGGGGTCACCGGGGTCCAGAAGGACATCTACAACGGCGTCGAGCTCAACCTGGAGCCCACGCAGGGGATGGTGAACCTCTACTTCGCAGCCGGCGGCTCCATGGTGGGGGAGATCGCCGGGACGCGGATCCAGGTCATCGACGACGACTTGGACGGCGTCTACGGCAGCGTGCCCCAGGCCTGGGGCCAGGTGGGCTTGACCAAGGACCACTACCAGCCGGAGATCGACACCATTTGGATTGAGGGCGAGAAGCGCGCCCGCCCCTGGAGCGAGTACCAGCAGATCGACGGCCAGTGGTATCGCCTGGAGATCGAGCACGGTGGCAAGAGCATCAAGGCCACCCCCCTCGACCTGCCGACCGGGATCCTCAAGCTCAAGACCAAGGGCCCCAAGCCGGATCACGTCATCGTCAAGGGTACGAACGACTACGAGAACACCCTCTTCGACCTGGTCGGCGCCAAGGAGGTCGAGGTCCCCATCGGACGCTGGCAGCTGTACTTCGGGATCGTCTCGAAGGGCAAGAAGCGCCAGCGCATGAAGGCCCTCATGATCGCCGGAGAGGACACCCCGCACTGGGACATCATGAATCCCGGCGACGAGGGGGTGGTCGAGGTGGGGGCGCCCTACGGCTTCGACTTCGAGATCGAGCTCAAGGAGGACTCCATCCGCGTGATCGGCCAGAGCGTGTGCATCACCGGCAAGTCGGATGAGCGCTACGAGCGCATCTGGGGCGCCGTGCCGAGACCCAGCGTCAGCTACCGGGCGGCGGGGTCGAAGCGGGGCAGCAAGCCCAAGACGATGCCCGCGGTCCTGGCGCCCGAGCCGGTCTACGAGGACTGGGCCGCGGCCTGGTTCCCGCTGGACCTGGAGATCCCGAAGCGGGCCAAGGAAGACGTGGTCGAGTTGCAGCTCACGGAGAAGAAGAACAAGCTCTTCGGCAAGATCACCTCGGTCTGGAAGTAGCTTCCGCTACCCTTCCCGTCCCCGTCCTGCTCGGGGTACCCCTGGAGTCATGCCGTGCTCGACCTGAAGTACATCCGCGCCCATCCGGACGAGGTGCAAGCGGGAGCGCGCCTCAAGCACATGCCCTGCGACGTCGACCGCATCCTCGAGCTCGACGCGCGCAACCGAGCGCTCAAGCAGGAGATCGACGAGAAGCGTCGAGCCCAGAACGCCGCCAGCAAGGAGATCGGTCGGGCCGCGCCGGAGGAGCGCGGCGCCCTGGGGGCGGCGCTCAAGGCCTCCAAGGCCGAGCTCAAGGCGGCGGAGGAGAGCCAGGCCGCCCTGGACAGGGAGCTCGACGAGCTCCTGCTCCTGGTGCCCAACGTCCCCGCCGCCGAGGTCCCCGAGGGGGTCGACGATCAGGACAACGTGGTGCTGCACGAGGTCGGCCAACCGCCCAGCTTCGATTTCGAGTTCAAGAGCCACATCGAGCTCGGCGAGCTGCACGGCTGGCTCGACATCGAGCGCGGCGCACGCCTGGCGGGCTCGCGCAACTACGTCCTGCGCGGCGATCTGAGCCTCCTGGAGGGGGCGGTGATGCGCCTGGCGTTGGACCGCATGGTCGCCCGCGGCTTCGAGCCCGTCTCCGTCCCCACCCTGGTGCGCACCCAGACGATGGTGGGCACCGGCTACTTCCCCGGCGGCGAGGACCAGGCCTACCGCTGCGACGAGCGCGACGACCTGTGCCTGGTGGGCACCGCCGAGGTGCCGTTGACCGCCCTGCACCAGGGGGAGATCCTCGAGGCGGACGTGCTGCCGCTGCGCTTCGTGGCGCTCTCTCCCTGCTACCGGCGCGAGGCGGGGACCTACGGCAAGGACACCAAGGGGCTCTACCGCGTCCACCAGTTCCTGAAGGTCGAGCAGGTGGTGATCGACGTGGCCGACGAGGAGCGCAGCCTGGAGCACCACCAAGCGATCCTCGCCAACGCCGAGGACCTGCTCCAGGAGCTGGAGCTGCCCTACCGCGTGGTCAACGTCTGCGGCGGCGACCTGGGCCAGCCCCAGGTGCAGAAGTTCGACATCGAGACCTGGATGCCGTCGCGCGAGAGCTACGGGGAGACGCACTCCGCGTCGCGCTTCCACGACTTCCAGGCGCGCCGTCTGGGCCTGCGCTACCGCGGCGAGGACGGCAAGGTGCACCACTGCCACACCTTGAACAACACCGTGGCGGCTTCGACGCGCATGCTGATCGCGCTGCTCGAGAACCACCAGCGCGCCGACGGCAGCGTCCACCTGCCCGAGGCGCTGCGCCCCTACATGGGTGGACGGGCGGCGCTGCCGGGCTAGATGGCGTAGGGGGGCGCCTCCAGAGCACGGCGTACGTTGGTGGAGTCAGACCTTCACCTGCGTCGCCATGGAGGACGCCCCCCTATGCCATCTAGCGATCCACCTCGGAGAGTCCGCTGCCGCTGGAGCCGGAACCGCCGCCGCCAGCCGCGCCGCCCACGGTGGTGTCCCCTTCGCCCTCACCCGCGCCGGGCCCCTCCTGGGCGCTGCCACTCCCCTGCGTGCTGCCTGGGATCGTCAGGCGCGGGATCTCCGCCTGCGCCACCCTGAGCGACTCCGGCAGGCGCACGATCCGCTCGTAGGTGATGCGCTGCTTGTCCAGGATCAAGGTCTCCTGCAGGAGGCGCGGCTCGAGCTCGAGCACCAGGGTGATGCGCAGGTAGGCGGGCAGCCCCTGGGAGTCGGGGTCGTTGGGATCCGTCCCCCACTCGTCGACGGGATCGGATTCCTCCCCCTGCTCGGCGTAGACCTGGATGTCGAAGCCCCGCACCCGGTCGTGCAGGAAGACGTAGCGGCCCCCCGAGTGCGGCTCGGCGTCGATGCCGTAGCCCTCGCGGCGGTAGATCTCCAGGAAGTCGTCGTTGTTCGGGTTGGTGCGCAGGCAGTAGCCGACCTCGTTGATGTCGGCGCGCAGGCCGCGCTCCCCCTCGACCGTCCAGATCAGGCTGTCGGTGGTGGTCAGGAAGTCGATGCGATCGGCGTCTTCCCCGCCGATGACCATGTTCTCGACGCGCAGGTGCTGTTCCAGGGGGATGGCGGTGGTGTGAACCCCGCGCAGATCGCGTTCGATCAGGTCGAGGATCGCCGGACCCGCCAGGTACATCTCCTGCACGTTGTGGACGAAGTCGCGCGAGTAGCGCACCGAGGTCAGGATCTGGCTGATGCCGGCCAGCATCAGACCCACGATCAGGAGCGTCACCACGATCTCGATGATGGTGAAGCCCCCCCGGGCGGCCCGGGTGGTGGAGACGCGCAGGTGCTCAACCACCGCCACCACCCTCCGTGCTGGAACCCCCGGATCCGCTGGGGGCGTCCGTGGAGCCCGCGCCCTCCACCTCTTCCACCTCCTCCTCGCCGTACACCTGCTCCCAGGGGATCCAGCGCTCCAAGGTCAGCTCGCTGGGGAGGTCCTGGTACCGGGGATAGGTGACCTTGATGCGCACCTTCTCGAAGGGCTCGGTGACCGTCTCCTCCTCCTCGTCGGCGTAGGGGTCGTCCAGGTCGGCTTCGCGCTCCTCCTCCAGCCGGCGCCGGTTCTCCCAGGTGTCGAAGGGGGCGTCGGGATCGTCCTCGGCCAGGTCCGCGAAGGCCTCGTCGCCGACGACCAGCTCCCAGTAGAAGTCCGGGAAGTCGCGCTCGGCGTAGTCCCCCGAGCGGGTGAACTCGATCTCGTCGATCCACAGCCCCGCCTCGATCTCCGCCAGGGTGGTGATCGCCAGCTCGCGCGCGATCTTCTGATCGCGCGTGTGGGCCGCGGTGGACTTCGAGCCCTGCAGGGCCTGCAGCACCGCGGAGAGGGCCAGACCCACCACCACGATGGTGATGGCGGCCTCGGCCAGGGTGAACCCGGCCCGCGTTGACGGCATGGAGCGACTCAATCGAAGTCCCCGTCGTCCGGTATCTCGCGCAAGTAGAACCCCTCGTGTAGGCGGATCAACCCGGTCAGCGCCAGGACCTCCACCGTGAAGACCTGGTTGTGCTTGGGCTGGCTCAGGATGACCGTGTGGTCCGAGGCGGCGCCCAAGGGATCGAAGCGCACGAAGACCTGCCCCTCGCTGAATTCCTCCCCGGCGATGATCACCTGCTCGAGCTCGACCCCCGGCTTGAGGGCTCTCCAGTTGGTGTAGTAGCGCTGCTGCTCGTCGTCGGGATCGTCCGAGGTGACGATGCTGCCCCCGTCGATGCGGAAGGGGGTGCCGATGCGGTAGCGCTCGAAGTCCAGGTCGTAGATCAGGCGAAACTCCATCGAGCGCGAGATCGCCTCGGCGCGCGCGCTGCGCAGTGCCGCCGACAGGTTGCGTACGCTGGTGTTCAGGCGCTCGCCGGGCACCAGCGCCTCGAGGCTCACGGTGACCGCGGCGGAGGCCAACCCGATGATGGCCACCACCAGGATCAGCTCGACCATCGTGAACCCGAGGGCGTCCCCGCGGGGGGGTGGCGAGAAGTGCGTGTGCGCCGGCGTCATCAGCCGCTTGCAGACCTACTCCTCAAGCAGGTCCCAGTTGCTGTAGTCGAGGTTGTCCCCGACGCCGCCGACGATTCCATCCTGTCCCAGGGTGTAGACGCGATAGGGTTCGCTGCCGCTGGGTGGATCGTACTGGTACTCGTTGCCCCAAGGGTCCTTGGGCACGCTCCGGCCCTTCAGGTAGGTGTACCCGTTGGGGTCGGGAGTGACCAGCTCCTCGAGGGTGTCGGGCGGCCGAGACTTGTTCTTCATCGTGTAGATCTCGATCGCCGAGTCAATGGCGCTCAGGTCCGACTTGACCTTGGCCAACTTGGCGGTGCCGAAGATGGCACCCGCGTTGGTGGCGACCAGGGTCGCCAGGAGCCCGAGGATCACGATGACCACCATCAGCTCAGCCAGGGTGAATCCCTGCCGCCGGCGTCCGTCGCGTTGGGTTTTCATTGCGCTAGTCCTCAAAGTTGTCCGATCTGCAGGATCGGTTGGATGATGGCGAAGACGATGTAGCCCACCACGACCGCCAAGCAGACGATCATCAGGGGTTCGAGCAGAGCCGTCAGTCGCTCGGTGACCACGTCGATCTCTTCGTCGTAGGCGTCGGCGATGCGATCCAGCATCTGCTCCAACTCGCCGGACTGCTCCCCGACGGCCACCATGTAGCCTACTACGGTGGGGAAGGCCCCGCTGGCCTTCATGGGGGTGGCCAGATCGGTGCCCTCCAGGACGCGCACGCGGATCAGTCCGGTGGCGTCGGCGATGACCCTGTTGCCCACCACGTTCTCGGTGATCTCGAGCCCCTGGATCACCGGCACCCCCGACTGCAGCAGGGTCGAGAGGGTGCGCGTGAAGCGACCCACGGCCGCCTTGCGCAGGAGCTCTCCCAGGATCGGTACGCGCAGGAGCGTGCGGTCGATACGCAACGCCCCGGCGGGGTAGTTCTTGTGGACGCGCTCCAGGATGAAGGAGAGGGCGCCGATCGAGAGGAAGATCACCCACCAGTAGAGCTGGAAGAACTCCGAGACCGCCACCAGGAGCTGGGTCGAGGAAGGCAGGGTCTTGCCCTGGTCCATCAGCATGCCGGTGATCTCCGGCACCACCTTGGTCATCAGCACCGTGACCACCACCAGGCCGATGGCGACCATCATCAGGGGGTACATCAGGGCCCCCATGATCTTGCGGCGCAGCCCACGCTGGCTCTGCATGTAGTCCGCGACGCGGCTCAGCACCACGTCCAGATTGCCCGCCGCCTGGCCGGCGCGGACCATGTTGACGTACAGCTCGCTGAACCAGCCGGGGTGCTGCTCCAGGGCATCCGCCAGGTTGTGGCCCTGCTGGATGCGCTCGCGGATCTCGCGGAACATCGTCTCCACCCGGCGGTTCTCCGCCTGGTCGACGATCGCCCCCAGGGCCTCCGCCAGGGCGATCCCGGAGCCGAGCAGGGTGGCGAGCTGGCGCGTCACCCCGGCCACGATCTCGTTCTCGCGGGCGCGGGGGCCGACCTGCGCGGCGCGCCGGGCGGCGATGCGCGCGATGAGACCGTCGCGCTGCCGCTTGCCCCTCTCCTTGCGCTTCACCCTCCGACCGCCGCGCGTCTCGTGCAGCTTGCTGACCAGGAGGTCCTCGCGCCGGAGCTTCCTGCGCGCGTCCCGCTCGGTGTCGGCGTCGACCACCCCGGTCTGCGTTCCGCCGCCGGGAGCGAAGGCCTTGTACTCGTAGATGGGCATGGGCAGCCGCTACTCCACGTCGAGCTGGGTGACGCGTAGCACCTCGTCGGGAGTCGTGAGGCGGTCCCTGATCTTGTCCTGGCCGTCGGCGCGCAGAGTGATCAGGCCGTGCTCGATCGCCATGCGCTTGATCTCGCTGGCGGTGGCGCCGTTCATGATCGCCGTGCGCAGCCACTCGATCACCGGCAGGAACTCGTAGATGGCGGTACGCCCGGCGAAGCCGGAGTGGAAGCACTCTTCGCAGCCCTCACCGAAGGCGATCTCACCCCCCAACTCGGTGGGGGACATGCCGACCTTGCGCAGCTTGGCCTCCCACTCCTCGTTGATCGTCTCCATCGTCTTGCAGTGCGGGCAGATGGTGCGCACCAGGCGCTGGGCGATGATCAGGACCAGCGAGCTGGCCACCAGGTAGGGTTCGACACCCTGGTCCACCATACGCGTGATGGTGCTGGCGGCGTCGTTGGTGTGCACCGTGGAGAAGACCAGGTGTCCGGTGAGCGCCGCCCGGATGGCGACCTCGGCGGTCTCCAGGTCGCGAATCTCGCCCACCATCATCACGTCCGGGTCCTGGCGCAGGAAGGAGCGCAGCCCGGTGGCGAAGGTCAGGCCCTTCTTGTTGTTGACCTGCACCTGGCTGATGCCGGAGAGGGCGTACTCGACCGGATCCTCGATCGTCAGGACGTTCTTGCGCGACGTGTCGATCTCGGACATCGAGCCGTAGAGGGTGGTCGTCTTGCCCGAGCCGGTGGGGCCGGTGACCAGGATGATGCCGTGATTGAAGTTCAGGTACTCGAGCAGGACCTCGCGGTTCTTCTCCGACAGCCCGATCTCCTCGATGCGATACAGCTTGGCGGTCTTGTCCAAGAGACGCATCACGATGCGCTCACCGTGGGTGGTGGGCACCGAGCTGATACGGACGTCGACCTCTCCGTCGCCGATGCGGATCGTCGCGCGGCCGTCCTGGGGCAGGCGCCGCTCGGCGATGTCCATCTTGCCCATGACCTTGATGCGGCTGACGATGGCGTCCTGCACCTTGCGCGGGATCGGATCCATGTCGTAGAGGATCCCGTCGATGCGGTAGCGCACCTGCATGCGGTCCTGGTAGCACTGGAAGTGCACGTCGGAGGCGCGCAGCTTGAGGGCCTGGAAGAGGATGGTGTTGACGAGCTTGATGATCGGGGCCTTGGTCGAGACGTCGAGGACGTCCTCGGCCTCCTCGATCTCGGCCGCCATCGACTGGATGTCGGCGTCCTCGCTGACGGCGTCCAGGGCCTCGTCCACGCCGTCCGCCTTGTGGCGGTAGGCGCGCGCGATCAGGCTGGTGATCTCCAGGCGCGGAGCCAGCACCGCGTCGACCTCGCTGCCGATCATCGCCGCCAGGTCGTCCATGGGGTGCGGATCGAGGGGCCGACAGGTGGCCACCTTGACCACCCCGTCGGGGCTCGTGTCCAGCGCCACGATGTTGTAGTTGCGCGCGAACTGCACCGGCACCCGGTCGACGAACTCGACCGGGACGCGGGTGCCTTCCAGGCTCTTGCGGAACTCGAAACCCAGGTGCTTGGCGTAGATCTGCAGCAGGGTGGTCTCGTCCAGGTAGTCCTTCTGCAGCACCACCTGGTCGAGGGAGTCACCGCTGGTGACCGCTACCTCGCGGCACTCATCCAGTCGCTCGCGGGCCAGGCCCGCATCGATGAGCATTTCGCCGATGCTCGTCATGGGGTTGCTCCTCGTCGACTACTGCTGCTCTTCCGGCGTGTCATCCTCGGAGACCGTCTCCGTTTCCGGCGTGGGGTCAGTGGGCAACGGGGCTTCGAAGACGTTCTCCCGGCCGACTTCGGTCGGTCCGTCGATCAGCTCGTTGACGCCCCATTCGGCCGGCTCTTCGCGCCCCCCCTCGAGCAGCGCGTTGGCGCGCAGCGGATCCAGCCCCACCTCCTCGGGGGTGGTCTCCCCGCGGTTGGGGGGGGAGTAGAGCGGCACGTCGAAACCGGAGAGGTCGATCTCGTCCGCCGACACCCCGAAGTCCGGGTCGATCATGCGGATGCGCTCGAAGCCGATCGTGTTGGCGGCGTCCAGCTTGCGCCGGTAGGAGATCTCCGCCAGGTCGGCGAAGGCCGCGTCGGCCATGATGTGCGGGGTCACGAAGAAGTACAGGGCCGTGCGGTCGAGGGTCGTGGATTTCCGCTCGAAGAGCCAGCCCAGGACCGGGAGGTCACCCAGGTAGGGGATCTGGGTCTCCGTCTCGGAGCGGTTGTCGATCAGGATGCCGCCGATCACCATCGTGTCCCCGTCGGGGACGTTGACCGACGTCTCCAGGGTGCGCGTGACCCGCGGGGGGGGGATGGCCCCCTGCACCGACCCTTGGAAGTTCGAGACCTCGAGGAAGATCTCCAGCCGCAGGTAGCGCGAGGCGCTGATCGAGGGGGAGATCATCATGGTGATGCCCGCCTCCTCGTAGTTGTTGAAGTTCTCCTGGGTCTGGCCGTTCAGGCCCCCGCTGGCGGTGATGGTGGTGGTGGGCTGCTCCTCGATGGTGGTCACCGTGGCCGTGCCGTTGTTGTTGACCAAGACCGAGGGGACGTTGAGGACGTTCGAGTTGCGCTTCTCCTGCACCAACTGCAGGAGCAGCGGCAGGCTGAAGTCGTCGCCGTCCAGGATGCCGGCCGTGATGCCGCTCGAGGTGTTGGGCACCTTGGTGTCGGGGATCCCGTCCGCGTCGGTGTCGGAGAGGCTCGAGAGACCGAAGTTGGTCACCCCGAAGCCCCCCGTCTCGCTGACCCCGGGGATGTCCGCCAGGCCCAACTCGACGCCGATGTCGAGGAAGTCGTCGCTGGAGAGCTCGATCAGGGCGGTCTCGATCAGCACCTGATCCTGCCGGCGATCGAGCCGCTGGATGAGGGAGAGCAGCTCCTGGTAGCGCGTGCGGTTGGCTGCGATCAGGAGCGAGTTGGTCTCCTCGTCCGGCACCACCACGAACTCGCTGGTGCTGCTGGAGTTCTGCCCCTGGCGCTGGGCGCCCCCCTGGGGACCCTGGCGGCTGGCCTCCAGACGACTGGCGTCCTGCAGGAAGTCGTTCAACGTCTCGGCCAGGTCCTCGGCGCTGACGTTCTCCAGGTTGTAGATGTGATAGGCGCGCTCGCGGTCGGGGATCTCGACGTCGAGTCGCGCGACCAGCTCCTTGATGTTCGGCATGTCCTCGGGGACCGCCATCACCAGCAGCGCGTTGTTACCAGGGTCGACCATGATCTTGGCCTGGGTCGTGCCGCGCTGCAGCGGACCGGTCGGACCCTGGGCCTGCTGGGCGCGCTGCCCCTGCTGGACCACCTTGGTGGAGGCGTCGAGCAACTCCTCGATGGTGCTGGCGATCTCGTCGGCGGAGGCGTACTCGAGCCGGATGACGTCGAAGACCGGTACGACCGGCTCGACCCTGGAGGCCTCGTCGACGATCCTCAACATGCGTGCCAGCGCCACCACGTTGCTGCCGAAGCCCGTCAGCACCATGGCGTTGGCGTTGCCCGCCGACAGCATCTGCTGGGTGTTGGCGTCGGTGATCATGGTGCGCATCGAGTTCGACAACTGGCGCACGTCGGTGTTGGGCAGGTGGACGACGGTGGTGATCAGGGTCGCCGGCTGGTCCGCGTACTTCTCCAGATCATCGGGACCGACGAAGACCGAGTCCTTCTTGATCACGTTGCGGTCGCCCGTGTTGAGGCTGGTGATCTGGATCACCGAGATCGGTTCGCTGCCCACCTCGGTGCAGACGAAGTCGTAGATCACCATCAGGATCTGGAAGAAGTTGTAGAACTCCTCCTTGGGCACCTCCTTGACCCCGATCAGGCGCACCACCTCGGTCTCGAGGTGCTGAGCGGTCTCCGCGTCGTAGGTGAAGACGATCCCGGTGACCTGCTCGCAGGCCCGGACCAGGTAGGCCAGGGTCATCCCCTTGCCCTCGGTGGTCTTCTCGGTTCCGGTCTCCGCGAAGGTCAGGCGGTAGACGCCGTCCACCTCCTGGATCGGCGGGATCTCCTCCTCGGTGTCCTGGGGTGGGGCAGCGGGGGCGAGCGTGAGGCAGGCGGCGATGAGCGGGGCGATCATGGTCGATCCCGGTGATGGGTCCTAACTCGTTGAACTGCTGGAGTTTGCGGCGCTCGGCCAGCGCTCGTGGGCGGCACGATAGGGGTCCCCAGGGGCCGCTGTCCAGGGAACGTAACCGAAACCGCTGGGGCTCCTGGCCCTGCGGACGCCCCGCCCAGCGGCTTCTTCCCGGAGGCCAGGATTCCCACCCGCAGCCGGTGCTCGGGCCCTTCCCGGCGCCGGGTCGGGCCAGCGCCCCCGATCAGCGCGAACCAACCGTTGCAGCGCTTCCCACCCCACTGCATCCTGTTCGCCCCGCGTCCCGAGGCCCCAGCCCCCCGTCCCCTTGAGCAAGCGCAGCAACGGCGTCGTTCGCATCCTCCAGGAATTCTCCATTCCGCTGATCGCCGGGGTCTTCTGCGCCCTCCTCGCCGCCAACCTCAACCACGAGTGGTACCACCACTGGTTCGGCGCCCACAGCGCCGAGGGGCACGAGGTGTGGGCCATCCCGGGGCTGGTTCTCTTCGGTCACGAGGTGAACCTGCACTTCCTGATCAACGACATCTTCATGGTGTTCTTCTTCGGGATAGCGGCCAAGGAGATCACCGAGTCCTGCCTGCCGGGCGGCTCCCTGAACCCGCCCAAGAAGGCGATCAACCCGCTGTTCGCCACACTGGGTGGGGTGATCGGCCCGGTGGGGGTCTTCTTCGCCTTGCTCTATGGCGCGGCTGCCATCGGGGTGGAGGGCTACGAGGTCGGCTCCGAGGGCTGGCCCGGCCTGTGCAGGGGCTGGGGTATCCCCACGGCCACCGACATCGCCCTGGCGTGGCTCGTGGCGCGCGCCGTCTTCGGCCGCGGCCACCCCGCGGTGAACTTCCTGCTCCTGCTCGCCGTCGCCGACGACGCGATCGGGTTGGGGATCATCGCCGTCTTCTACGGGGACCCGGTCAACCCCGCGGCCCCCGAGTGGCTCGGCCTGGTCGCCCTGGGGATGGCCTTCGCCTACGTGCTGCGCCGCATGCAGGTCAAGAGCTGGCTGCCCTACATCTTCTTGGCGGGGCCCCTCTCCTGGTGCGGGCTGATGATGGCCCACCTGCACCCCGCCCTGGCCCTGGTGCCGATCGTGCCCTTCCTGCCGGGTCCACGTCGCGACACCGGGCTCTTCGTCGAGTCCGACGAGATCGACGTGATGGGCGAAGAGCTGGCGGCGGACCTGGAGATGGAGCACTCCCCGCTGCACCTCTACGAGCACCACACGAAGGCCTTCGTCGACTTCGGGCTCTTCTTCTTCGCCTTGGGCAACGCCGGGGTGGTGCTGGCGGGGATCGGTCCGATGACCTGGATCATCCTCAGCTCGCTGGTGGTCGGGAAGACCTTCGGGGTAGGCCTGCTCGGGCTGCTCGCGAAGAGGATCGGCCTACCCCTGCCCACCGGCATGACCGTCCGCGACCTCTACATGGCCGGGTTCGTGGCCGCCTTGGGTCTGACCGTGGCGCTCTTCGTGGCGGGGGCGGCCTTCCCCCACGACCTGGAGCTGCAGGGACAGGCGAAGATGGGCGCCCTCTTCTCCGGTTTCGTCGGGCTGGTGGCGATCCTGGTCGGCAAGATGCTGGGGTTCGGCCGCCGGGAGGAGCGCCGCACGTGATGCCCGGATGCGGGACCTGATCTCGACTCGGGGATTCGATTTCCGGGAAGCCAAGCCCCCAGCTATCCTCACCCGCCACCCATGCTGCTCACCGAGCTCTTCGCGCCCGAGGACCTGGTGGTCGGATTCAGCCCCGCCGACAAGTGGCAGGCGCTGCGCGACCTGGTGGATCACCTCGTCCACGCCGGCCGTCTCGCCGAGGAGCACTCGGAGACGGTGCTGGAGGCCGTGCTCTCGCGTGAGAAGTCGATGTCCACCGGCATGGAGCACGGCATCGCGATCCCCCACGCCGCGGTGGACGAGATCGACTCCGCGATCGCGTGCATGGGATTGGTTTCCACCGAGGAGGGACTGGCCTTCGAGAGCATCGACGGCCGCCCCGCGCGCCTGGTCGTGCTGCTCCTGATCCCCCGCGCGCAAAAACTCCTGCACATCCGCACCCTGGCGGACGTCGCCCGCGTGCTCTCGAGGGAAGAGGTTCGCCGCGAGCTCCTCGACGCGGCGGATGCGCGCGAGGCCCACCGGGTGTTGGCTCGGAGCGAGCCGTAGTGCCCTCCCCTCGCCGCGCGGGTCCCGCGCCGCGAGCGGGATGGATCACCACCGTCGCGCTGCTGGCCGCCTCCGCCCTGGCGGGTGCGGCGGGCTTGGCCAGCGAGGGACTGCTACTCTCGGGGGCCGGGCTCGTGCTCGGGCACGGACGCGCGACCGCCCTGGGGCTCGCCGTCTGGATCGCCGCCTGGGCGCTGGGAGCCTGGATCGCCGGGAGGCGCGTCACGGCGACGCGTCGGGCTCTGTTCCTCTGGGGCAGCGCCGCCGCGCTCGCCGCACCCCTCGCTCTGCACCTGGCCCTGCTGCTCGCCCGGAGCGCGCTGGGCGAGTCGGTCGCCCTCGTGGCCGGAATCCTCGTGGTGGCGCTCGCCGCCCTTCCCCAGGGAGCCTTCCTGCCCTTGCTGGCCCGGGCGTCCCGGGCGGCCCAGGTTTCCGCCCTCCTCGGCGCCAACCTCCTCGGCGCGGTCGTCGGCGCGCGTTGGATCGGCTTCGACCTCCCCGCCGCCTGGGGCCGCCCCGCCGCCGCCTGGTGTGCGGGGGGATTGGCGCTGGCCGCGGGGATCCTCGGGGCCCTGCGTTCGCCGCGAGAGTTCCCGCAGGCCGTGGATCGAACCCACCACGGCTCCGCCGCGGCGCCGCGGAGCGGCGCACTCAGCGCGCGGCGGGCCGGGGCGGTGGTGGCCCTCGCCACCGCCTGGATGGCGGGGGTGGAGTGGATCGCGATGCGGCTCGGCTCCCTCTGGCTGGGGGGGATGCAACCGGCGATCGTGGCGGTGCTTGCGGCCTCCCTCCTGTCGCTGGCCGCCGGAGCGGCGCTCCTGCCCTGCATCCTGCCCCGGGACGCCGCCGGGGTGGCGTGGGCTCTCGCCCTCGCCGCGGTGGGGGGGCTCTACGTCACGCTCGGCCCCGGAGCGGGGCTGGTCACCGATCCCGAGGCGACACCCCTCTTGGCCGCCCTGGCGATCGCCGCACCTGCGCTGGTTCCGCTCGGGGCCGTGCTCCCCACCCTCTACCGGTCCCTGGAGGGGGAGAGCGGGCGGCGCCTCGGCGACCTGCTCCTCTACGAGGTCTGGGGGGCGCTCCTGGGCGTGCCCCTGGTCCACCTCTGGCTGGTGCCCACCTTCGGAATCGGGGGGGCCCTGGGGGCGCTGGCGCTCCTCGCTCTGCCCGCTTGGGCGCTCCTGGCACCCGCGGTGAGTGGCCGCATGCTCGTCGCGGCCGGCTGCGTGGCGATCGTCTCGGCGGGGGCGACCTTCGCCGGCCGCGAGCCCGCCCTCGCCTCGCCCAAGCTCTCCGATCCCGCCTTCGAGGTGCTCTCCTTCGTCGAGGATCGCCACTTCGCGGTGACCGTGGTCGAGGACGGGGCACGCGGGGAGCGGGCCCTGCTCACCGATTCCTTCCGCGCCACCTCCACGGGACCGGACTACGACTACATGCGGGTGCTGGGTCACCTGCCCCTGCTCCTGCACCCCGCGCCCCGTCGGGTCGGGGTCCTGGCCTTCGGGACGGGCACCACCGCCGGAGCGGTCGCGCGGCACCCCGAGGTGCAGCACATCGACGTCTTCGAGCTCTCCGCCGCCGTCTGCGACACCGCGCCCTTCTTCGAGGAGGTCAACGGCGGCGTGCTGGACGATCGGCGCACGCGCCTCCATCTGGGGGACGGTCGCCGGACGCTGGCGCGCCTGGAGGGGGAGCTGGACGTCCTGACGATGGAGCCCCTGCTCCCCGACTCCCCCTTCGCCATCTACCTCTACACGCGGGAGTTCTACCGGCGGGCGCGCGCATCCCTGGCCCCCGGCGGCCTCGTCTGCCAGTGGGTCCCCCCCCAGGCCCTGGAGCCGGTGACCTTCGATGCGGTCATCCACGCCTTCACGCGCGCCTTCGACGCCAGCGCGGTCCTGCTCTTCGGGACGCAGGTGGTGCTGGTGGGGGGGGAGGAGCTCCCGCCCCTCTCCCCGGGGCGCTTGCCGCGCGCCCACCGCCCCCAACACCCCCACCCCTCCCCAGTGCTCGCCCCCTCCCCCCCCCGAG
>CAZDQL010000073.1:24190-32824 GCA_964507325.1 uncultured Planctomycetaceae bacterium
CTCCACGACCACCTGGCGGCCCTGGGGATCGCGGACGCGGCCGGGATCGCCGCGCGCTTCGTGGTCTCGGGAGGGGGGTGGCCCGAGAATCCCCGTTCCCTGACCGACGCCGACCCCTGGGTGATCTACCGCCGGCGGCCCCTGCACGCGGGGTTCACGAACCTGCCCCTCAACCTGGGGATGCTGCGGCGGCGGGAGGAGCCGCCGCCGAGCACCTGGACCGTGGCGGCCGGCGCCGCGGGCCTGGCACGCGTCGAGGCGATCCGTACGCTGCGTCGCGCGCGCGAGGCGTGGAGCCGGGTCTGGGAGGTGGAGCGCCGGGGCCTGGAGCTCCCCTCCGCGCCCGCCCTGGAGCCGATCGAGGTGTACGTGGCTCGCCTGGATGGGTTACAGGACCCCGAGGTGCGCCGCTTCGGTGAGCGGGTCCAGTTCCAGCGCGCCTACCAGGCGGGGTGGGACTCCCTGGTCCTCGGAGAGCCCCGGGTGGCCCTGGAGCTCTTCCGCGAGGCGCAGCGCTTGAGGCCCCGGCGAGCCGCGGTCCACCTGCACGCCGCCCTGGCGGCCCACCGGGCGGGGGAGCCCCAGGTGGCCCGGGAGCTGGCGGACCTGGCCTACGAGCTGTGCCCCCGGCTCCTGGAGACCCCGGAGGGGGTGCGGCTCTCGAAGCTCGGATTGCCAGCGGGTCTTTTGCGGCAGGCAAGGGAAAATGCCCACGGAAGGGGGCCGTAGCGCGGATTCCATCCACGCCACCCACGTTCATGAACGTCCTACGCGCACTGTCCTTGGCGGCCGTCGGGGGCCTGGCCGCCGGTTGCACCCTGAGTTTCACCACCGTGGTCGAGGGTTCCGGGGTGCCCATCAGCGAATTGCGAACGGTGGGGGCCTTCCGCGGCCTGCGGGTCGAGGGGGGGCTCGAGGTGACCGTCCAGGCGGGCGAGACCCACCCTCTGGTCACGGTGCACGGCGACGACAACCTGCTCGTCCACGTGCTGGTGGAGGTGCGCGGGGAGAGCCTCTTCGTGGCGGTCGAGCGGGGGTACCGCCTGAACCCGGCGCCGCGGGTCGAGGTCCACGCGCCGCGACTCGAGTTCCTGAAGCAGCTGGGATCGGGCAGCATCACGGTGCGGGGCATCGAGGGCCCGCGATTCGAGCTGAGCACCGCAGGCTCGGGGGAGGTGTTCGCGACGGGGCGCGTGGGGCGCCTCGACGTGGATCAGATCGGCTCCGGCGACGTGAACCTCTTCGACCTGGTGGCGGAAGAGGTGCAGATCGATTCGACCGGATCCGGGGACGCCGAGGTGTGCGCGCGGCGCCGCTTGGAGGTGTCCCTCGTGGGCTCGGGGGACGTGGTCTACGCTGGGCGTCCGCAGCTCTCCCGCAAGACCGTGGGGAGTGGGGACGTGCGGCGGGTCGGGGACTGAGGCTACTCCCCGTCCTCCCCGTTCCCCCCGTCCGCACCGGGACGCTCCGGAACGGTGGTCGAGAAGTCGACTCCCTCCGGGACCGGCACGGCCACCGGGACCGTCTCGAGCTCGCCATCCACCTGCGACGTGGAGTCGATCGCGACGAAGGCCGTGTAGGCGCACAACAGCCCGTACTCGAGGGCCAGGTCCCGGATCCGCCGCGCGCACCTCTGGGCGTCGACCCCCTCGTCGCCGCGCGCCTCCGAGAGGAGATCGGCGATGCGCGTCCTCGCCCAGAGCTTGGCCATCGCCGCACCCATCCGGGGTGAGGTCTCCCGTCGCACTTCGACCCCCAGTTCCCGCCAGGTGCCCGCGGTCCGGCCCAGGACGCGCACACCGTTGCGCAGGTCGTCGACGGACCCCCCGACGCGCGCCAGGACCTCGATCGGGCGCCCCACGAAGAGGTCGGGCAGGACGCTCGGGAGGACGTCTCGGACCTCCAGGTCGCCCCAGTCGATCTCGAGGGAGGTGAGCGCCGGCCGACGCGTGCGCTCGAAGAAGGCGCCCATCACCCGGGATCCGTCGTCGTCGAGCCCCAGGTAGGCGGCGCAGCCACTCCCCTCGCGGGCCATCCCCTCGAGCAGGAAGCGGTTCGGCGAGGACCCCACGCCGAAGGGGAAGACCACGGTCTCTCCCGCGGCCCGTCGGACCTCGCGCAGGACCTCCTCTTCGTTGCCGATGTAGCCGTCGGTCATGAAGGCCACCAGGCGCTGGCGCTCGGGATCGTCGCGCTGCCGCAGGGCGGCCCGCACTCCGCTCAGCATCTCGGTGCCTCCGCCGGCGCTCAGCGTCTCGACGAAGCGCCGGGCGCGGCGCAGGTTGGCGGGGGTGGCGGGTTGGGGATGCTCGTCGAGCTGGTCGGCCCCGTAGGAGAAGCGGATGATGCGGAAGGTGTCCCTCGGCCCCAGTCGATCCAGCGCCTCGAGGATCGCGGCGCGGCACTGGCGCAGGGGCGCGCCGCTCATCGAGCCGGAGCAATCGACGACGCAGATCAGCTCCATGGGGCGGGCGGGCAGGTCCGCGAGCAAGGCCGGAGGGTGGATGGCGAGGCGTGCCCAGCCCCCTTTCCCGTTCTCGGTTCCGCTGAGGAAGAGCGCCGAACGGGGTGAGCCGCCCGCCAGGCGATAGCGCAGGACCAGATCGCGATTGGGGAGGCGGTCCTCGGAGGCGAGGCGCACCCGCGCGCGGTCGGGGGCGGGGCGCTCGACGAGCAGCTCGTGGGTCTTGCACTCCAGCGCCTCGATGGGGGTGCCCGCCTCGAGGGTCAGGGCGAAGTCGATGTCGTGACCGCTGCGCTCCTCGGGGCGCAGGTAGGGGACCTCGACCGCCTGCCCCGAGGAGCCGCGCGTCGCGAGGGTCACCGCACCGATGCCATCGCCCCCCCCGGCGGGGTTGTAGCGCGGCCCCACGACCATCGGGAAGACCAGCTCGTACCAGCCGTCGCGCAGGGGCACGCGGTGGAAGTACTCCACCGTCACGTCGATCCCCTCACCGGGGGCGATGTTGGCGACCTTCTGGGTGAAGACGTTCGGTCGCTCCTGGGTCAAGAGCGAGGCGGCGATGCCGGCGCGCTTGGCCTCTTGGTAGAGCTTCTCCGCCTCCTCCCGTTCGCGGATCACCCCGCGGATCGTGCGCTCGCCGATCGTCATCAGGAAGTCGGTGACCGCCGCGTCGTGGGGGAGGGGGAAGACGTAGACCGCCTCGATCGGGTGGTCGAAGGGGTTCTCGAATTCCTGGCGCACCGCCAGGGTGGCGAGGGTGCCCTGCACGTGCCCCTCGACGTCGGTGTGGGCCAGGGGAACGACGACGGTGCGCTCCTCCACCTGCGTGACGAGTCCGCCGGTGCCGGGGATGTCCCGCTGTCCAGGGTCTCCGAAGGCTTCGCCGTCCCGGAGGAGGTTCAGCACGGCGGTCGCGTCGGGTCGCGGGAGGATCCAGAGCTCCTGCGCAGCGTGATCCGCCTCCTCGTAGCCCCTGAAGTACTCCTGGTTCTGCCCCGAGCCGAGCGCTCGCTCCGCGGCCGACGCTCCCTCCGTCCAGAAGGTCCCCGGCCGAGAGCCGGTGCAGGCGCCGAGCGCCAGGGCGCAGCACGCCACCCATGCGCGGTGGAAGGGGAAGGGTCGCGACGTCGTCGTACGGCTCACTGGATCAACTCCACGTTCACTGCGGTCAATACTCCTCGCTCGCCAGCCGCCGCCTGCAGCTCGATCTCGAAGTCCACCGGCGCGGGGCCCTCCACCGCCAGGTGCACCCGCGCCACCCGCTGGCGCCCGCGGGGGCCCCCGTCGAGGGTGAAGGCCGCCAGGATGACGCGCCCTCCCTTCAGGGCCGCGGGGTCGTAGTGGGGGGGCTCGGCCCACACGGCGTCCTCCCCCCCCTCGACGCCCACCAGCCTCGCGCGCCCGCTGGGATCGACCAGCTCGACCTGCCAGGCGTGGAGCGCGAGCTCCCCGGGGTCGAGGTAGAGGTCGGCGTGGGCGAAGCGCACCTCCTGCGCGGCGGGGTGGGCCGCGCCGAGGAGCAGCAGGGTGGCGATGGCGATCAAGAGCGGCTTCATCGATCGATCCTCACGGCGAGCTGGGCTGCGGCGCGCACGTCTCCGTCGTCCACGTCCCCGTCCCGGTCCAGGTCCCACCGGGACTCCAGCGGAGCCTCGTCCCTCAGACGGCGAGCCAGCGACCAGGCGTCCAGGATGTCGACCCGCCCACTGCCGTCGACGTCGGCGGGAGCCAGGGCGACGAGGGCGGGGTCGTCGAAGGGGACCGCGGCCCACCACACCAGGGCCAGCAAGCCCGCGGCCGCGGCGCTCCCGAGACTCGCCAGGAGCCAGTGCTTCCGACGCCGGGGCCCGGCGAGGCGCCGGTGGGCCGCGCGGCGGATCGCTGCGTCGACGGCAGAGGGCAGGGGCGGCGGCTCCCACAGCCGCGAGAGCTCGCGGCGGAGGGCTGCGGGGAGCCTGGGTTCGTCCTGCTCTGACATGGCTGTGGCCGGTCTGGGGATGAAGGGGACGGGGCGCGGCGCGGGTTCAGCCTCCGCGGGTTTCCTCGAACCACGCCCGAGCGCGGGGATCGCTGCGCAGGCAGCGCAGGGCGTGGTGGGCGCGGGACTTGACCGTGCCCTGGGGGATGCCGAGGACGGCGGCGATCTCGACCTCGCTCAGCCCGTCGGCGTAGCGCAGGAGCAGCACCTCCCGCTGCGCCTCCGGGAGGCCCGCCAGGGCGCCCAGGAGATCGGCGCGCGGGTCGTCGGGGGGGACGTCGTCGCGGGCGGGGGCCGCCGCCAGGGCCTCCGCGTCGGAGGGGAAGCGACCGCGCCGGCCGCGGGCGGCCTGCGCCTCGTGACGCACCGCGGGGTAGAGGAAGGTGGTCATCCGCGCCCGCAGCTCGAAGCCCGGGAACTTGCGCAGGAGGTAGAGGAAGACCTCCTGCACCACATCCGCCGCGTCGGCGGGGTGGCCGGTGAGGCGCAGGGCGAGGGCGTGGACCCAGTCCCGGTAGCGCTCGTAGAGCGCTTCGAAGGCCCTCGCGTCGCCGGCGTTGGCGGCGGCGACCAGGCGCAGGTCCCGGTCGTGGTCGCGGGGTGGGGTCACCGCGCGAGTGTACCCCCGAACCACCACCGCCCCCCACCCACCCGGGCCTGGCCCCTGGGACTGGCCTCGGGTTCGGCGGGTTGCGGGGTGCCGGGGCTATTTCGCCCGCCAGTCCGCCCGAATCCCCGCGATCTGCTCCAGGTGTCTCTCCCCGTGCAGTGCCAGGAACGCCAGGTACTGGTACAGGTCGAGCTTCTCGCCCACCACCGACACGCGGATCCGGTGCAGGGTGCCCTCTCCCGCGGGGAGGCCCGCGAGCAACTCACGGGTGCGAGCGTGGTCCGCCGCCAGCTCGCTCGCCACTGCGGCCAGGTCGCGCCCACCCTTCGGCGTCATGTGCTCGGGGTGTGGCCAGGTCCGTGTGCGATCGGTCACCACGCCGAGCGGCGAGAAGCGGCTCTGCTCGGTGGGCCACTCCACCCCGCGACGCAGCCGCCGCTGGCAGATGCGAGCCAGCTTGTCGATCGAGAGCAGCAGGTAGTGGTTGGCGAGGTGCACGTGCTCCAGGACCTCGCGCACGGTGAAGGCCTCCGGCCGTGGGCGGTGGTCCACCTCGGGGGCGGGGATGCGACAGGCGTCGGCCAACCCCTCGAAGACCCGGTCCAAGAGTCGCTCGAGGGACGCGGTCGCCTCCGGCCAGGGGGCTCCGTCCTGCGCCAGCTCAGCCACGGCCCGCGGGGGCGAAGCGCCCCGGGGAGAGGGCGTTCCGGAGGTCGGGGTCGATCGGCTCGCCCAAGAGAAGCTGGGCCGCGACGCGCCCCAGGGCGGCGGAGACCGTCATGCCATGCCCTCCGAGACCGGCGATCCAGAAGAGCCCCTCGAGGACGGGGTCCACCCCCACCAGCGGGGTGTCGTCCTCGGTCAGGGTGCGCAGCCCCGGCCAGAAGTGGGCCAGGGGAGCGTCCCCCAGGTCCGGGAGGTGGCGCTCCGCCTTGGCGGCGATCGCCAGCGGCACCTCGGGGTCGGCCCCTCGCTCGTCGGCGTCGACGTCCTGGATCTCGCAGGCACAGAGCAGCATGCCGCCGCTCTCCGGCCGCGCGTACATCCCCGCGTGGTCGTCCCACACGATCGGCCAGCGTGGGTCCACCCGGGGGTCGTGGCCGGTCACGACCAGGTGGCGCCGGGTGACGCGCAGGGCCGCCCGTGACCCGGATCCGGCTCCGAGCGATCCCGCCCAGGCCCCCGCTGCGAGGGCGACCGTCTGGGCGTGAATCCGCCCTCCGTCGCTGAGGTCCACCCCCTCCACGCGCTCGCTCGCACGGAGCAGCCGCTCCACCCGCGACGAGGTCCGGATCTCGACGCCCCCCGCTCGCGCGCCACGCGCCAGGATCTCGATCAGGTGGGCCACGTCGAGGTGCCCCTGCCGCGCGAGGAGCCAGGAACGCGCGCCGCCCGGCCGCCAGTGGGGGGCGAGGGCAACGCGGCGCTCCGCCGACAGGGCCAGGGCCTCGCCTCGCTCGACGTGCTCGGCGACCCACGGGGGAGGATCGTCCTCCGGGCTTCCCTCGGACACGATCAGCCCCACCTCGTCGAGGAGCCCCTGCTCCGTCAGGCCCGGGGGGGTCTCGCGCAGGAAGGCCGCGCTCTCCAGGGCCAATGCCCGCGTGGCGGGAGCGTCGATCGCGGTGCGCAGGATGGCGGCGTTGTGGCCACTCGCGCAGCGGCCCAATCCGGGCTCCGCCTCGAGCAGGAGGACCTCTTCCCCCGCGCCCAGACGCGCCAGCCACCAGGCGGTGGCCACGCCGGCGATCCCGCCGCCGACGATGACGATTCGTCGATCACCCATCTGCTGCGGGGAGCTTAGTGAACTGCCCCCCTTCCGTGTGCATCCGGCCGTCGACGCCGCGATCACCACGCTCTGAACCCACCTCGGGCCCACCCAGAGCCGGCGTCCGCCGGTGCCCGTTCGTCAGCCTCCTCCAGAGGGCCTGCGCCGGGGGCAGGGCGCTCCAAGTCCTTTGGAGCCAAGAGGCTACGACGAGCGGCCTCGCGAGAAGCACAACGAAGGGAGGCAGTTCGGGAGTTCAGCCGTGGCGTAGGTCGATGACCCTGGCGAGGGCCGAGATCACCAGGGCGTGGTCGATCTCGCCGCGCCGGACCGCCTGCACGACCTCCTCTTCCTCCAGGAGATCCACCGCGATGTCCTCCCCCTCGTCGAGTTCCTGTTCGCCCACCCGCCGCACCCCCTCCGCCAGGAAGTGGTGGCAGCGGTTGTCGTGGAAGGCCGAGTTGGGCTCGACGGAGCCCAGGGGGATCCAGCGCTCCGCCTCGTGGCCCGTCTCCTCCCGGAGCTCCCGCTGGGCGGCCTCGAGGGGGGATTCCCCGGGATCGACGACCCCCCCCGGGATCTCGGTCGTGACGTGACCCGAGCCGAAGCGGTACTGCCGCACGACCAGGAAGCGCCCTCCCGCGGTGCGGGGGACCACGTTGATCCAGTCGCGGGTCTCGAGCACCAGGCGCCTGAGGTGCGCCCCCGTGCGGGGGTTCTCCATCAGGTCCCAGCGCGCGCGGAAGAGGTACAGGTCGGGGCCGGGCTCGCTACCGTGGCGGCGCCAGGGTTGGGGGGCGGGAGGGGTGGGTTCAGGGGGGGGGACGGGCGTCATCGCTCCAGGGTAGGGCACGGGGAGGGCGTTGTTCACTTCCCGACCCGTCCCGCCTGCGCTACCGTCCCGCGCCATGGGTGCGGACGCGAGAACTCCTCCGGCGTCGGGCTCGGCCGCCGGTCACGCCGCGCTGATCGCCGTGCAGCTGGTCTTCGGGCTCTTCCCCGTCTACGGCTTCCTCGCCATGGACCCCGAGCGGGGATTCTCACCCTTCGGCTTGGCGGTCTGGCGCATCGCGGCCGGGGCGGCGGTGCTGACCCTCATGGCGAGCCTCTTCCACCGCGGGAGTTTCGCCCCGCGCCGCGCCGACCTCCCGCGGCTGGCGCTCCTGGCGCTGCTCGGCATCGTCCTGAACCAGGGCCTGTACCTGACCGGCCTGGCGCGCTCGAACGCCACCAACGCCGGCCTGATGATGTGCACCATCCCGGTCTTCACCTTCCTGGTCGCGGCCCTGGCGCGGCAGGAGCGCTTCTCCCGGGTGCGCGGCTTGGGAGTGGCGCTCTCCCTGGTCGGGGTGCTGCCCCTGGTCCTGGGAGAAGGGATCGACCTCTCCGGCGAGTACGCCCTGGGGAACGGCCTGATGGCGCTCAACTGCCTCAGCTACTCCTGCTACCTGGTGCTCGCCAAGCCGCTGCGGACGCGCTACCCCGCCCTGGTCCTGATCGCCTGGACCTACCTCCTCTCCCTGCCCTACACGCCGCTATTCGCCGGGTTCGGCTCCGTGGTGCCGGTCCAGCCGGGGGATGGGGCGGTCTGGGGAGCGCTGACCTTCGTGCTCCTGGGGCCCACCATCCTGGCCTACCTCCTGAACGCCTTCGCCCTCGGCCGGGTGCGCGCCTCGACCACGGCGGTGTACATCTACGCCCAGCCCGTGCTCGCCGCCCTCGGGGGTCATCTGGTGCTCGGAGAGACCCTCGACTCCGGCGTGCTGCTAGCCGCTCCGGCGCTCTTCGCCGGCATCGCCCTGGTGTCCCGTCCC
>CAZDQL010000074.1:0-31049 GCA_964507325.1 uncultured Planctomycetaceae bacterium
CCTCATTTCGAGGTTGGCACGGGAGGGGGTCAGGTCGCGCAGCAGGATCTTCGTGTCCGGGATGGTGCGCTTGAACTCCTGGTAGAGCTCCGGAGGAAGGGCGACGGTCGTCTTCCCGCTCAGGTCCCCGGTGGCGAGCATCTCGCCCTCGATCTCCATGTGGCCCACGAAGATCTCCGCCGCCTCCGTGGGGGTCGACTGCTGCGTATCGACGGGGGCCGGAGCGTCGAGCCGGACGGGTCCATTCGGGAACTCGTCGCGCATGAAGTCGGGCACCGGCACCGGCGGTAGCTTGGCGGGGTCGATCTGGCCCTTGACGATCATCTCGCTCAGGGTCTCCGCGATCGCCTCGGCCTGGCCGAAGTCCTGATCGCTGAGCTGCGGGCGGAGCTTGTTCAGCTCCTCCTGGGCATTGGGCTGCCCCTGGTTGGCCGACATCAGGAGCCACGCACAACCCTCGATCGGATTCTGCTCACGCCCCTCCCCGTAGGTGAAGCAGACCCCGATCGCCCACATGCCGTCCGCATCCCCGCTGACGGCGGTCAGGAAGAAGAGGTCCGCCGCCTTGACCAGGTCCTCCGGGACCCCTTCCCCCTGGTAGTACATCTGTCCTAGGGTGAAGAGCGAGTCCGGGAAGCCCTGCACGGCGGAGCGGGTGAACCAGCGCACGCCCTCGGCCAGGTCCTTCTGGACGCCCAAGCCGTTCTGGTGCATGTGGCCCACCAGGGCCTGTGCCTGGGGATGGCCCGCCTGCGCCAACGGCATCAGGATGCGCATCCCGGTCGCCCAGTCCTCATTGCGCAGCGCCTGCAGCCCACGCTCGAGCTCCTGCTCGACGTCGGTGGGGGTCTGGTGCGTGTTCTGCGGGATGTCCTGGACGGCGCTCTGCGCCGGCGCGGCCACCGGCAGGAGCAGGAGGGAGAAGACGAGGCAGGCTCTGAGGTACTTCTTCATGACTAGAAGCGGCAGGTTGGGCGACGGTGCGCGCGGAGTTCCGAGGGTGCGAGGGCGGGAGGTCATCCTACTCCCGTCAAAGTGAGCTCGATGGCATTGCTCATGCCTGGAACGCCCAGGCTTTCCCTGACGACTGCGTGAATGAGCATTCCGTCGGAGCGCCGGTAGGTGAGCTGGCCCTCCTGAAGCGGACTGCTCAGCTCGAAGACGACCTTCTGCCCGTCCACCGCCTTGACGCTGGTGGTCAACTTGGTGAGCGGATCGCGATCCAGCACCTGGCCGGGACGCAGCTGGGCCAGGCCCTGGGGGGGGATCCACAACCCGCAGAGCTGCCGGTTGCCGTTGACGCGGAACTGGCTGTCGTCCAGCCCTCCCGGGGGTCCCCCCTGCGCCTCCACCTTGAGGTGCAGGTAGTCGGCCCCGCGACCGATGACCTGCAGTCCGGTGTTGAAGACCATCCCCTGGCCCGACGGGTATCCCTGCTGCTCGACCTTGAACTCGCCTCGGAAGTCGATGCGGCGCACGGTGCGCAGCCAGGGGGGGGGCGGCTGGTTCGCCCAGGGCACGTCCACGAAGCGCGTGCTCTTGAAGGTGTTGAAGCGCACGACGGTGCTCGGCGGGGAGAGCAACGTGTTCTGCTTCGTCGCGGTCCCCGCGGTGACGGTGACGTCGCTCGAGTAGAGCAGGATCCCGCTCTTCAGGTCGTAGACCCAGACCCCTCGCCCCTGCCGTCGGTTGGAGATGATCTGGACCGCGTCGTAGGTCGTCCCGTCGATCTCCTTGCTGACGCGTGTGAGCGTGAGGTCCTTGGACTCCTCCAGCAGCTCCTTCAGGACCTCGGGGTGGATCCACAGATCCCCGCAGGTGGCCGCGTTGGCCACGAAGCCGCTCTCCAGCTTGCGCAGGGGCGCGGAGGTGTTCGCCCCGTCGAACATGAAGAACACCATCAGCGCGGCGACGCTCTTCTCGTTCAGCGACAAGATGTCCGCCTGCAGCAGGCCGTGGGAGCCGGACTTCTCCATCTCGTTGCGCTTGAACTTGTTCCCGTGGTCGTCCTTCCAGCGACCCTTCTCGTCGAGGCTGTAGGAGTAGGGCTCCGAGGGCAGGACCGCCGCGATCGTGTAGTACGTGATCCGCAGACCGGGCCGAACCCAGTCGGGGGGCGGAGCGTTGACCGTCAATCCGGGGATGTCGCCGAAGGCGGTCCGCTTCCAATCCTGCTCGCCGTCCTGCTCATCCCCGACCTCCGCCTCGGGCTGCGACCCGCGCGCCAGCGGATCGCGGCGGGCCATCCCACGCAGGGGAGTGGGAGCCTTCCGGGTGCGGAGGACGACCGTGGTCGCCGGCAGGGGCACGTTCTCCTGGGCGGAGCGGAAGCCGGTACGGGTGGGGGAGTTCAGTTGGACCGCGTAGGTCGTCTCCGGCTCCAGGGAGGCCAGCTCCACCTGGCAGCAGGTGGGCCCCTCCCAGGAGATGGAGTCCTCGGTGGCCAGGGGGGGGAACTGCCCCTGCTCCGAGTCGACCAGCGACCACCCGTTCTGCTTCATCGGACGATCGAAGAAGAGGCGCAGGGTCCCCACGTCCAACTCCACCCCTTCGGCGCCGTGGGCGGGCTCGGAGCGCACCAGGGCGGGGGGGTCCTGGGCGGGGATCGCTGCCGGGAGGGGGAGGACGGCGACCGAGGCGAGGACCAGCAGGGTCGGGAGCATGGGGGCCTCTCGGGGCGGGTGGAGTCGACGCCCCCCGCGGCGCCAGCGCGCCCGAGGGCGGGGAGCACCTCCCTGAGCGTAGCCACTCCGAGGCCAGCCGCGGGAATCGGGAGAATCTCACGCGCCTCTCGGCCCCGGGTCTTTCGCGGCCGGCTCGGAGCGCCTACAGAAGCGCCCGCCCGACCTCGTCCACCAGCCGCCGCCGGCTGCGCCCCGAGAGCAATCCCAGTTCGCGGCCGACGTTGGCCACCGTCCCGAGCCCCACCACCGCCCAGGCCACCAGGGCAGCGTCGACCGATCCCCCAGATCGGATCGCCTCGCGGTGCGCCTCGATCTGGCGGCGGGCGAAGCGCTGGAAGCGTCCGTAGAGGCGCTTCAGGGCGCTCGCGATCTCGGGATCGTCGGTCTCCGAGAGCCCGGCGAAGACGATGCGGTAGAGGCCGTGCTCCCCGTGGTGGGCTGCCTCGTAGTCCAAGAGCACCTCGGCCGGGCTGGCGTCGTCACCCCCGCGGCGAGACAGGAGCTCGGTCCAGACCGCCTCCGAGTGCTGGTAGACGTGATCCAGGGCCGCGATGAACATGGCGCGCTTGTCGAGCCACAGGCGGTAGAGGACGTTCTCCCCCACCCCGCAGCGCTGCGCCAGCTCGGCGGTGGTCGCGCGGCGGTAGCCGAGCTCCGCGAAGGTGCGCGCCAGGACCGGCGCCAGCTCGCGCCGGCGCTGGGGGCAGAGGTTGGGTCGCGCCATGGCCGCGTCAGTGGTCGCGGAGCGCTTCCAGGGGCAGCGGTTCCGTCTCCAGGACCTGCTGGATGACCTTCAGGGTATTCTCGTCGGGGTCGAAGTGCTGGGCGAGCGCCCCCGTGACGTCGACGAAGTGCGCCGAGGAGCGGCGGTAGACCAGGTCCCACTTGGACACGATGGCGTCGACCCCCGCCTGCTCGGCGATGCGCGCCAGCTCGCCTTCTTCCAGGCGCTCGATGATCTCCGGCACCGGGGCGGCGCAGAATGTCTGGCGGTGGGCCAGCGCCTGCATGCCTTCACCCTGCTCGTCCAAGGCCTGGACCAGCTCCTCGTCCCCGGCGGCCTTCGCCGCCTCGTGGCGCTCGCGGAGCTCGCCCACGTGCCCGGAGAAGAGCTCCGAGCGGTAGTAGGCGGCCGCGATCGCCCGGGAATCGAAGGTCCCGAGGCGGATCCCGGGTTCCCGCTGCGCCTGGTCGGGGGCCTGGGCCGCCGTTCCGGCGGCCAGGGCGAGGAAGGCCACCACCAGGGCGGCGGCACCTGCGTGTCTCTTGTTCATCGTCCTTTGCCTGCTTTCTGGGCGGGTCCCCGCGGAAGGCGGGGTCCGCTCAATTGGAAGTATTCACTTCCAATACCTGCGCGTCAACCCCCGCAGGATTTCCTTCAACCTGCATTCCGGGAGAGACCTGGGGAGATACGCAGCTGAAACGTCTGCCCGTACTCCGCGGCCAGCGTGCGCTCGGACCTCCACCCCCGCCCCTCCTCCCCGCCCGCGAGTGGCGTCGCTGGCGCCAGCGGATCGCGGAGCGTCTACTCTCCACGCTCGACTCCTGACGTACAATTACCCGCCCCGACCGAATCGGTGGGGTGTCCCACCGAGGTACGCGCATGCCGAGACGACGACTGTTGCCCGCGCTCTCCACCCTTCTGCTCCTGGCGGCCGCCGCCCGGGGAGACGACTGGCCCCAGTTCCGCGGGCCCAATCGCGACGGCATCTCCCTCGAGACGGGCCTGCTGCGCGCCTGGCCCGAGGAGGGACCCGAGGTCCTCTGGACGGTGCCCGCCTGCGAGGGCTACGCCTCCCCCGCCATCGTGGGGGACTGGGTCTACTTCAACGACTACGTGCGCGAGGAGAACCAGTGGGTCGTGCGCTGCCTGTCGCTGGAGACGGGCGAGGAGCGCTGGCGCTTCGCCGAAGCGCGCCGCATCCGCCCCAACCACGGCATCACCCGCACGGTGCCCGCCGTCGACGGCCAGTACGTCTTCGCCTTCGACCCCAAGTGCGTGCTGCACTGCCTCGACGCGGCCACCGGTGAGGAGCGCTGGCGGCGCAACTTCGTCAAGGAGTACAAGGCCCGCATCCCCGCCTGGTACAACGGCCAGTGCCCGCTGCTCGAAGAGGATCGGATCCTGATCGCCACCGGCGGTGACGCCCTGATGGTGGCCCTGAACAAGGAGACCGGCGAGGAGATCTGGCGCACGCCCAATCCGGAGAAGTGGCTGATGTCCCACTCCTCCCTGATGCCGGCCACCTTCGGCGGCGTGCAGCAGTACCTCTACTGCACCCTGCAAGGGGTGATGGGGATCTCCGCCGAGGACGGCGCCCTGCTCTGGCACCACCCCTACAAGTTCAACGTGGCGGTGGCCCCCTCGCCCCTGGCGGTCGACGACGAGCTGGTCTTCATGACCTCCTGCTACGAGGCGGGCTCGGTGATGATCCGGGTGCGCCGGGAGGAGGAGGCCTTCGTCACCGAGGAGGTCTTCGCCTTCCGCGGCAACGAGTGGAACTCGGAGGTGCACACCCCGATCGTCCACGAGGACCACCTCTTCGCGGTGGGCAAGAAGCGCCGCGGGCTCCTGACCTGCCTCGACCGCACGGGGGGCATCGTCTGGGAGAGCAGCGGCCAGGCGAGCTTCGGCCTGGGTGGGTTCATCTTCGCGGACGGCATGTTCTTCATCCTGGAGGGCAAGACGGGCACCCTGCGCCTGGTGGAGGCCTCCACCGCGGGCTACAGGGAGCTCGCCAGCGCCGAGCTGCTCACCGGCGGAGACGTCTGGGCGCCCCCAGCCCTCTCCCGGGGTCGACTGATCGTGCGCGACATGTCGAAGATGATCTGCCTGAAGGTCGGCGCCTCCGACCCCGGAGGGGAGTAGCCCCAGCGTGGAATACCGCCAGCTCAGGACCTACGCCGGACGCGGCACCAACGAGGGTCGCTTCGCCAAGAGCCTGCGCGGTCTCGCGATCGACGGGTCCGGTCGGATCCTCTGCGCCGGCGACTCCAAGGTGGTGGTCTTCGACGGCGAGGGAGCGGTCGTGCGCTCCTGGGCCACCCACGCCTCCCCCTGGAGCGTCGCCGTCGGCGGGGACGGGTCGGTCTGGGTCGGGGAGGCGGGGCGCGTCGAGGTCTTCTCCCCCGAGGGCAAGCTGCTCAGGTTCTGGAAGAGCCCCCAGCGTTTCGGTCGCGTCACCGCCCTCGGCACGGTCGGGGAGGAGTTCGTCGTCGCCGACGCCGCGGACCGCTGCCTGCGGCGCTTCGCCGCCGATGGGACCTTCCTGAACGACATCGGCAAGGACACCCGCATGAAGGGGTTCCTGATCCCCAACGGCACCCTCGACTTCTCTGTCGACGGGGAGGGGATCCTGCACATCACCAACCCGGGCAAGCACCGCGTCGAGCGCTACACGCTGGACGATCGCCTCCTGGGCCACATCGGTCGCTTCAGCGGCCCCGACCCGAGCGGCTTCTCGGGGTGCTGCAACCCCACCAACGTGACGGTGGTCGGCGACCGGATCTACGTCACCGAGAAGGCGGAGCCGCGGGCCAAGGTCTACGACCTCGAGGGGAAGATGCTGGCGATCATCTCCGACGACGCCTTCGAGCCGGGGTGCAAGAACATGGACCTGGTGGTCGACTCCGCCGGCCGCGTCCACGTCGCCGACACCGTGCGCCTGGAGGTGCTGGTGTTCGCGAGGGATGAATCCGATAACGAATAAGCCATGAGCGAGAAGAAGAGCCGCCGCGAAGCCCTGGGCCTGGCCGCCCGCGGAGTCGCCCTCGTCGGGTTGGGGGGTGCGGCGATCCACCTGTTTCGCCGCCCCGCGGGGGAGAGCGCCTGGCAGCTCGATCCCAACAAGTGCGTCAACTCCCAGTTGGGCGTGGTGGGGGTCGAGGCCTGCGACGTCTGTGCCGTCGAATGCGTGCTGCCCCTCTCGGCGGTGCGCGCCATCAACGAATCGGCGATCTGCGGTCGCTGCTACATCTGCCCCGCCTACTTCGACGTCAAGAGCGCCGTCGACGAGGAGGGACTCCCCAGCGAGAAGCTCTGCCCCCGGGACGCCATCGAGCGCTACCCGATCGGTTGGGTCGACCCCGACGACCCCGCCAACAACTACTACGAGTACGTCATCGACGAGGAGCGCTGCAACGGCTGCGGCCTGTGCGTCATGGCCTGCAAGGAGCCCGCCGGCCTGAGCTCGATCCAGCTCGAGGTGCGCCACGACCTGTGCGTCGACTGCAACCGCTGCACCATCTCCGGGGTCTGTCCCGAGGACGCCCTGGACCGCATCCTCCCCGAGGACTTCCCCCTCTCCGTCCACGGGACGCGCCGCGAGAGCTGAACGGGTGTCGCGGCGGCTCCTGCTCCTCCTACTCCTGCTCCTGGGCGTCTTCGCGCTCCCGGGCGCCGCGCAGGACCACATCGACTACGAGCGCCCCGTCGACACCGCGCCGCAACCGGACGACATCGGCGAGGACTACCAGCTCCCCGAAGTCCAGACGCCCCTGCCCCGCGCCCAGTGGCGGGCGATCCTCGACGTGGGGCTCCTGGCCGCCGCCCTGGGCCTGGGGGCCTGGATCGTGCTCAAGCGCCGCAGCCGCGCCGGCAGCATCGCCCTGACGGTCGCCTGCCTGGCCTACTTCGGCTTCTACCGCGAGGGGTGCATCTGCGCCATCGGCGCGATCCAGAACGTGGCGGTGATGCTCGCCAACCCCGACCACCCGGCCTCCTACATCGTGGTGGTGGTCTTCTTCCTGCCGCTGATCGCCGCGCTCTTCTTCGGCCGCGTGTACTGCGGTGGCGTGTGCCCATTGGGGGCGATCCAGGAGTTGGTCGTCCTGAAGCCCGTGCAGGTGCCGCGGCGCCTCGACCGGGCCCTCGGCAGCCTGAAGTGGATCTACCTGGCGCTGGCGATCTACTACGCGGTCCTGCCCGCCGTCGACCGCGACTTCATCATCTGTCGCTACGACCCCTTCGTGGGCTTCTTCCGCATGACCGGCTTCGCCCACATGCTGTGGATAGGGGCGGGTCTCCTGGTGCTGGGGCTCTTCGTGGGGCGCGCCTACTGCCGCTACCTCTGCCCCTACGGGGTGCTCCTCTCGTTGGCTTCGCGCCTCTCGTGGCGCGGCGTCTCGATCACGCCCGAGCGCGAGCTGGACTGTGGTCTCTGTGTCGACGCCTGCCCCTACGGCGCGATCGAGGAGCTGCGCGCCGTGCGGCACAACTGCCTCTTCTGCGCCCGCTGCTACCCCTCCTGCCCGAACCAGAAGGTGCTGGAGGCCTCCCGCGGAGGAGAGGAGGCCCCGCAGTGAGCGAGGAACGGGATCTCCTGAAGCGCGGTCTCGCGTTCACGGTCGCCTGCGTCTCCGCGCTGGTGATCCTCGCCTGCGCCAGTCGCCTGGCCGTCAACCACATCGGCACCCTCCTGCGCGCGCCGCAGGAGAAGGAGCACGTCGAGGCCCTCAAGGAGGCGGTCAAGTCCGAGGCCAACGTGGCGGAGGCGCTGTACGAGGAGCAGCGCCGCATCGCGGATGCGAGCCTCGCGCGGGAGGAGGAGACCGCCGACCTGGTGAACCTCCTGATCGTGGCGGTGATCGCCTTCGTCGCCAGCTCGACCTGGGCGGTCTCGCTCGCGGGGTGGCGCGCGCCGCCGCTGAAGAAGCTCGCCGACCTGCGCGCCGAGAGCGCCGGCGGCTCCTCCGCCGATCTGGGCCCCCTGCCCGCGCACTCCTCGGAAGCCTCCGAGGAGCTCGACCTCTCCGCGGTGGACGAGATCGTGGCGCGCGAGGGCACCGGCCGCGAGGCGGCCGTGCCGATCCTGAACGCGATCCAGGCCACCTACCGCCACCTCCCCGACGCCGCGATGCAGCGCGTCTGCGAGCTGACCGAGATCACCGCGGCGGACCTCTTCGGCTCCGCGAGCTTCTACGCCAACTACCGCCGCAACCCCGTCGGCCGCCACGTGATCCGGGTCTGCCACGGCACCGCCTGTCATGTCTCCGGCGCGCGTCAGATCGACGAAGAATTGCGCAGGCACCTCGCGATCCCCGACGACGGCGACACCGACCCGGCGATGAACTTCACGGTGACGGACGTGGCCTGCGTCGGTTGCTGCAGCCTGGCGCCGGTGCTGATGGTGGGGGAGCGCACCGCCGGGCGCCTGACCCCCGCATCCGCCTGCCGCGCCATCGACCAGGGGGTCGAGCAAGCCGAGGGGGGTCGGGCGTGAGCTCCCCCTCCCTCGAGATCCGCGTCGGCCTCGGCTCCTGCGGCATCGCCAGCGGCGCCGAGGAGGTGCGCGCCGCCTTCGAGGAGGCGCTGCGCGATTCCGGCGGGCGCGCGGTCCTGAAGCCGGTGGGCTGCAACGGCATGTGCCACCACGAGCCCCTGGTGGAGGTGGTCGACCTGGCGGCGCAGGGCGGCGGCGGTCGCACCCTCTACGGGGGCTTCGAAGCGGGGCTCGTCCCCGCGGCGCTGCGCCGCCACCTGGCGCCGCAGGGCCTGGCCGAGCGCCTGGCGCGCGCCCTCACCCGCCGGGGGCTCGTCCCCGCGCTGACCGAGCACGCCCTGCCCACCGACCGCGGTCCCGCCGCCGCCTACCTCGGCAAGCAGCGGCGCATCGTGCTCGAGAACTGCGGCGAGATCGACCCCTTCGAGATCGAGGACTCCCTCGCCCGCGACGGCTACCGCGCCCTCACCCACTGCCTCACCGAGCTCACCCCCGACGCCCTGGTCGAGCTGGTCAGCGCCTCCGGCCTGCGCGGCCGCGGCGGCGCGGGCTTCCCCACCGGCACCAAGTGGCGCTTCGCCCGCGCCCAGCCGGGGAGCGAGCGCGTCGTCATCTGCAACGGGGACGAGGGGGACCCGGGCGCCTTCATGGATCGCTCGATCCTGGAGGGGGACCCCCATCGGGTGCTCGAAGGGCTGGCGATCGCCGCCTACGCCACCGGCGCGCGGCGCGGCTTCTTCTACGTGCGCTCCGAGTACCCCCACGCGGTGCGCCGGCTGCGCGCCGCGATCGAGCAGGCGCGGGAGCGGGGCTTCCTCGGCCAGGGGATCGCCGGCAGCGACTTCGACCTGGAGCTCGAGGTGCGCGAGGGGGCGGGCGCCTTCGTGTGCGGCGAGGAGACGGCGCTGATCGCCTCCATCGAGGGGCGCCGCGGCACGCCGCGCCTGCGCCCCCCCTTCCCGGTGGAGCGCGGCTACCAGGGCCTCCCGACGACGATCAACAACGTCGAGACCCTGGCCTGCCTCCCCTGGATCGTGCGCCACGGCGCCGAGGCCTTCGCCGAGCTGGGCACCGAGACGAGCAAGGGCACCAAGGTCTTCGCGCTGGCGGGCAAGATCCGCCGCGGCGGCCTGATCGAGGTGCCGATGGGGATCACCATCCGCGAGGTGGTGGAGGAGATCGGCGGCGGGATCGTCGGTGGCCGCGCCCTGAAGGCGGTGCAGATGGGGGGCCCCTCCGGCGGCTGCCTGCCCGCCGACCTGGCGGACACGCCGATCGACTACGAGGAGCTGGCGCGCACCGGCGCGATCATGGGCTCGGGGGGGATGGTGGTCCTCGACGAGCGCGACTGCATGGTCGACATGGCGCGCTTCTTCCTCGACTTCACCCAGGCGGAGTCCTGCGGCAAGTGCACCTTCTGCCGCATCGGGACGCGGCGCATGCTCGAGATCCTGGAGCGCATCTGCCGCGGCGAGGGGCGCGAGCGCGACCTCGACGACCTGGAGGAGCTGGCGGACCGCGTGCAGCGCGCCAGCCTCTGCGGCCTGGGGCAGACCGCACCCAACCCGGTGCTCACCACCCTGCGCTACTTCCGCCAGGAGTACGAAGCCCACGTGCGGGAGGGGCGCTGCCCGGCGGGCTCCTGCCCGGACCTGATCACCTACCGCATCACCGAGGCCTGCATCGGCTGCACGATGTGCGCCCAGGTCTGTCCCGTCGACGCCATCGCCTACCAACCCCACGAGCGCCATTCCATCGACGAGGCCCTCTGCACGCGTTGCGACATGTGCTATCAGGCCTGTGAGGACGACGCGATCGAGATCGTTTGAGTCATGGGTAAGGTCACGCTCACCATCGACGGCAGGGAGCTCCAGGTGGAGCAGGGGACCACCCTGCTCGACGCGGCGCGCACGCTCGGGATCGAGATCCCGACCCTGTGCGCGGTCGATGGGATCGAACCGGCCTCCTCCTGCTACCTGTGCGTGGTGCAGGTGGAGGGCCACCCGCGGCTGTCGCCGAGCTGCGCGACCCTCGCCACCGACGGGATGGTGGTGGAGAGCGACAGCGACGACGTCCTGGCCACGCGCAAGATGGCGCTCGAGCTCCTGCTCTCCGACCACGCCGGGGACTGCTCCGCGCCCTGCACGGTGCAGTGTCCGGCGGAGCTCGAGATCCCCGAGTTCATCCGCGAGGCGGTCCAGGGGCGTTTCGCCGAGAGCATGGAGATCGTCTCGCGCACCCTGGTCCTGCCCGGGGCCCTGGGGCGCGTCTGCCCGCGGCTGTGCGAGAACTCCTGCCACCGCGCGCGCCAGGACGCGAGCCTGGCGATCGGTGCCCTGCACCGGCACGTGGCGGACCAGGATCGCGAGGCCGAAGAGCCCTACCGCCCTCCCTGCGCCGAGCCCTCCGGCAAGTCGGTGGCCATCGTCGGCGCCGGGCCGGCGGGATTGGCGGCGGCCTACTACCTGGCGCGGCGGGGGCACGCCTGCACCCTCTTCGACGCCCATCCCGAGGCGGGGGGGATGCTGCGCTACGGGATCCCCTCCTTCCGCCTGCCGCGCGAGGAGCTCGCCGCCGAGGTCGCCGCGGTGGAGCGGCTGGGAGCGCGCTTCCAGCTGGGACGCCGCTGGGGTGAGGACTTCACCCTGGCGGAGCTGCGCGCCGACCACGACGCGGTCTTCCTCGCCATCGGCGCCCAGCGCACGCGCGGCTTGGGGTGCGAGGGGGAGGAGCTGGCCCTCTCCGGCATCGAGTTCCTGCACGGCGCCGCCACCGGCCGCCCGGCGACGATCGGCGAGCAGGTGCTCGTGATCGGAGGCGGCAACACGGCGATGGACGTGGCGCGCAGCGCCGTGCGCGTCGCCCACGGCGAGGTCGGCGCGGCCCAGGTGCGCGTCCTCTACCGCCGCACGCGGCAGGAGATGCCCTGTCTCCTGGAGGAGGTGGAGGCAGCCGAGGAGGAAGGAGTCTCGATCGACTACCTCGTCCTGCCGGTGCACATCGAGCGCCTCCGAGAAGGCCGCTTGCGGGTCACCTGCCGGCGCATGGAGCTCGGCGAGCCGGACGCCTCCGGTCGCCGCCGCCCGGTGCCGATCGACGGGAGCGACTTCGACCTGGAGGCGACCTCGGTGCTGGCCTGCATCGGCCAGCAGGTGGACACCTCCCTCGCCGAGCGCGAGGGCCTGCCCACCAGCGGCTGGGGGATCGAGACCGATCCCGTGACCCTGGCGACCGGCCTCGAAGGCGTCTTCGCCGGCGGCGACGCCGTCCTCGGCCCCGACCTGGTGGTGCGCGCCGTGGCCCAGGGCCGCCGCGTCTCCGTCTCGATCGACCAATGGCTACGCGGTCGCCCCGTCAGCGGTCCTCCGACCGAGGCCAACGTCACCTTCGAGCCGCAGAGCGAGGAGGAGCTGGCGGTCATGCTGCGCGACGTCGAGCGCGCCGAACGCACCCGCGCCCCGTCGATCGACATGCAGCAGCGGTTGACGACCTTCGAAGACGTGCACCCGCCGATGACCCCCGCCGAGGTGGTGCGCGAGGGGATGCGCTGCATGAGCTGCTCCTGCCGCAAGATCGACTCCTGTCGCCTGCGGCGCTGCGCGAGCGCGTACAACGCGGACCCGCTGCGTTTCGGGGGGAGTCGCCGCCATTTCGAGCGCGAGCTCACCCACCCCGACCTCGTCTACGAGCCCGGCAAGTGCATCGCCTGCGACGCCTGCGTGCGGGTGGCCGCCGAGCACGCCGAGCCCCTGGGAGTGACGATCATCGGCCGCGGCTTCGAAGTGGCGATGGCGGTGCCCTTCGACGCGCCTCTGGCGGAGGGGCTTGTGAAGTCGGCGCAGGCGTGCGCGGAGGTGTGCCCGACGGGGGCGATCTCGCTGCGGACGATGCGGGCGTGTGATCTGGGTTGCAGCACGATGGCATCGGGGGGCCTCCACTCATGCAAGGAGGTGGAGCCTTGAGGGGGCCAGCGTTCAGCTTGCTTGGGCTGCTCGTGCTCGCCGTGTCATCCTGCGGCGCGACCCCCAGGACCGAGTCTGGTCTGCTCCGCTGTCAACACCCCTTCAAAGCGGGTTCCTTCATCGGCCTCTTCTCATTCGAGCACGGCGAGCTGGCTGTGCCCCCGATCGATCCCGAGCAGGTGGATCTCGTCTACTACTTCGACGCCGATGACTGCTCGCGAGGGGCGCTCTTGGGCAGCGATGACCGACCGGGGTACATCTTCCCCGTTGGCACGAGGCCTCGGAGCGAGCTACCCCGCCTCAGGCCTCCCACCGACGAGGCGGAGACCGTAGCCGCGATCGCTCCCGTCACGAAGGACGAGGAAGGACTGACCTTCTGGGTCAGGACGCGCGACAGGGAGTTCGTTCTGGTGCGGTTGACGGCAGTCGAGGAGGCGTCGCACGGGGATCTCCAGTCAGGCCGGATGCCTGTCCTGCAGTTCGAGTGGTTGGCGCCTGAGTGAGGAGCAGATACCGAGTCAGGATGCTGGCTCGAACTCGATCTAGCGATACTCCTCCGCGCGTCCCAGGCCCGACGCCGCCCACCCAGCGTCGTCGAGGATGAGATGGTGGTCGAACGTGCCATCGCGGTCCTCGTCGACGATGACGATCGACGGACCACCCCAGCACCCACCGGAGCCCATGGTGATCACGTAGCCGTAGTCCACGTGATCGCCGGGTCTCATCAACTCGAGCCCCGCGGTCAGCTCGGGGACCTGCAGGAGGCCATCCCCACCCGCAGTGCTCGCCACCGGGTCTCGATTGTCGGTTGCCGGACTGAACCGGTGGAGCTCACCGGTTCCCTCGTAGAAGAGGAGGAACTCGCCAGGGGCTCCCGGCAGCCTGCACATCGCCGCGATGTCCCCCCGGAATCCCGGCTCGTCGAGGAGGCGAGCCGTGGGGTGGATCGGTGCGCCTGGGCGCAGCGTGTGGACCGGGTCGCCGTCGACATCGATGGTGGTCAGCTTCTCCGCCGGCTCGAAGGCCCAGCGCACGATCACGGCGTTCCCACTGGCCGTGTCTCTCCCCGCCACGAGCACCGATCGCACGTCCTCCGGTACGAGGGCCATCGGCCAGAGGTCGAGAAGGTGGGTGCTCCGCGCGCGGACGCGCTCCGCCGGAATGGCGGGATCCGGATACCACAGCCACAGCACGTCCAACTCGCACGACTCGATGCCGGCATGGATCTGGAGCCTCACCTCCGGATCAGACCCGCGCTCCCCGGCGAGTTGGCAGATCCCCACCGGGCGACAGCGGGATGGCAAAGGGATCGGAGACGGGCCGCCAGCCTCGCCGGGCGGCATGCGCTGCGCGGCGAGGAGGATGAGCCCCGCACCCGCTGTGCCAGCGAGCGTCGACGCGATCCTGCCCTTCCAGATTCCCATCCGTCGTCTCCAGTCTGAGTCCGATCAGATGGAGTCAACGAGCCTGGCTGCGGGTGGTTCAGGCCTGGGGAATTGTGCATCGCGACACCAGGTCACGGGCTCGAGCACCGGATGTCGGTTGAGCGGATGAAGCTCATCGATTCCTGCGTGCTACCGTGTTGGCCCAGATCCGGAACGGCAGCGCCGGAGTCGACTCCGCACCCGCTCCTGAATCCGCCCCCCTCGGAGCTCCATCATGTGGCGAAGCACTCGATACGTGGTCCTGACGGCGATCTCGTGCTGCACTCTGTTTCCGGGTGTCGGCTGGACCCAGGTCGACGAGGACTGGCCTCGCTTCCGCGGGCCCGGCGGCATGGGCCTGTCGACGGCGACAGGCCTGCCGCTGGAGTGGGACGCCAATACCAACGTCGTCTGGAAGACCCCGCTCCCCGGATCGGGCGCGTCGAGCCCGATCGTGCTCGGCGATCGCATCTACCTGACCTGCTACTCAGGGTACTTCGTCCCGGGTGAGCCCGAGGGCAGCCTCGAGCGGCTCGAGCGGCACCTGCTCGCCATCGACGTCGAGACGGGCGAGATCGCCTGGGACCGGGCGATCGCCGCGAAGCTGCCTGAGGAGGAGAAGATCCGCGACCACGGCTTCGCCGCCAACACCCCCGCCGCCGACGCCGAGCGCGTGTACGCGTTCTTCGGCAAGTCCGGGGTCTTCGCCTTCGATCACGAGGGGAAGCGACTCTGGCACGCGGACGTGGGATCGGAGACCCACGGCTGGGGCACCTCCGCCTCGCCGATGCTCCACCGGGATCTCCTGTTCATCAACGCCAGCGTGGAGAGCGAGTCGCTGGTGGCGCTCGACCGCGCCACGGGCGAGGAGCGCTGGCGGGCGACCGGCATCCGCCGGGCCTGGAACACGCCGCTCGTGGTCACTGCCGAATCGGGTCGCGAGGAGCTGGTGCTCGCTCGCCAGGGCCACGTGCTGGCGTTCGAGCCCGAGACCGGTGAGAGCTTGTGGTCCTGCGAGACCGACATCGAGTGGTACATGGTTCCCACGGCGGTCGCGGGGGACGGCGTCGTCTACTTCCTCGGCGGCCGCTCGGGTACCGCCGCGCTCGCGGTGCGCGCCGGCGGGAGCGGCGACGTCACGGCGACGCACCGGCTGTGGACCAGCATGAGCGGCTCCAACGTCACCTCCCCGATCCTCCACGACGGGCACCTGTACTGGATGAGCGAGAAGCTGGGCATCGCCTACTGCGCCAAGGCCGAGACGGGCATCCTGCTCTACGACGAGCGGCTGGAGGGAATCGGCCAGGTCTACGCCTCACCCGTCCTGGCCGACGGACGGCTGTACTACTTCGATCGCCGCGGCAGGGCCGCCGTGCTGGCAGCACGACCCGAGTTCGAGGTGCTGGCCCGCAACCAGCTCGAGGACCGCAGTCGCTTCGACGCCAGCCCCGCGGTCGCCGGTGAGCACCTGCTGGTCCGCTCCGGCAAGTTCCTCTACTGCCTGGGGAAGTAGCGCTCACGCCATCACGAGGCGCGCTGCGTCTGCGCCGCGAGGCCCTCCTCCGACACGCGGAATTCGATCCCGCGCTCCTTCAGATCCGCGAGGATCGAGGCGTAGCTGTCCGCATCCGCGCCGACGTACTCCGGCGGGACGATCCCCCTGCGGGTGTAGAGCCCGCGCGCGATCAGTCGCGCGACTGCCGTGCAGGGATAGCCCGTCGTACGCGCCATCGAGGAGATCCCGCCTTCGCGGTCGAAGCGGTCGCAGAGGTCGTAGCTGCGACGGACGAGCCGCCCGTCGATCTCGCCCTCCACCACCAGCCGCATCACCGTGACGTCGTGGTCCTCCTCACCCTGGAACCACTGGTCGATCAGGAGGCGCGCCGAGACCTCGCGCGGTCGGATCAGCGTCCCGGCGACCTCGCGCTCCTCGTCGAGGAAGCCGCTGGAGGCGAGCAGCTCGATCTGGGCGCGGTGCCCCGGGTAGCGCAGCGTCTTCTCCTTGAGCTCCGGAACCGACGTCGTCGAGAGGAGCGTGCGCAGTCCGTCGGTGTTGAACGCCTCCAGCGCGCCGATCCCCTCGAACTCGATCTCCTCCGGCTCGCTCAGGGCGGGAACGGTCACCACCTCCCCTCCGCGCACGATGCGAGCGGGACGCGTGTAGATCTCGATCACGTCGGAGGGCGAGTAGGGGGCCTTGTAGTTCCAGGGAGGGGTGGGGTGCTCCGGTAGCCCGCCGACCAGGCAGGTGAAGGAGTCGATGCGGTCGAACTCCTGCTCGAGTCGACCGAGCACCAGGTTGCCCAGGCCGGGAGCCACCCCGCAGTCGACCACCGCGGTCACCTCCTGCTCGCGGGCAAGTGCGTCGAGCGCAAAGGGGTCCTCGGCGAGGAAGGAGATGTCGACGACGTGCTTGCCCGCTCCGATCGCCGCCTCGAGCGTCGAGAAGCCCATCCAGCCCGGGACGGCGCCAATGACGAGGTCGAAGGCGGCGACGAGCTCTCGCACCGTGTCCTGGAGGGAGAGATCGGCTTCGACGAAGTGCACGTCTGCGCCGTCGGGGAACACCTGGGCCCGCGCGGGGTCGCAATCGGCCACGGTGACGCGGAACTGCGGGTCGGCGGCGAGGTCGAGAGCGATGGCCGACCCGACGCGACCGGCTCCGAGGACGATGAGGTTGGACTTGGAGGACATGTGAGTGGGATACCACGATGTGGAGAATGGCGCCAGTCGATCAGCTGCTTCAGGGGGGCGCAATCGCCTCTTGTGTCCCCACATTAGCTCTCAAGGCCCCTAGGGGGGGGTGGATCGCCCCTGCGCCGCCTTGCACGGAGTTCCACAATATGGAACGATGCCCCCATGGACCGCATCGAAGCCCCCGCCGGGACCCAGGCCGTCGTGCGAGCGCTGCGCTTGCTCCGGGCCTTCACACCCGCGCAGCCCGAGCTCTCGCTGGCGCAGCTCTCCACCTCCCAGGGTCTGAAGAAGACGACCGCGTACCGCCTCCTCCTCGCCCTCGAGAGCGAGGGCCTCGTGGAGCGGAGTGCCGGCACGTACCACCTCGGACCCGAGGTGATCGCCCTCGGTTCGCAAGCGTTGCTCACGAGCGACCTCCGCCTTCGCGTGCGCCCCACCCTGGAGCGGATCGCCGCGCAGACCGGCGAGGCGACGACCCTGGAGGTCCTGGTCGGCGATCACGTGCTGATCCTGGACGGCGTGCGGGGTCGACACGTGGTCTCCGCCAGCCTCGAGATCGGGGTGCACTGGCCGGTGCACGCGACGTCGACTGGTAAGTGCCTGGTCGCGCGGCTCCCGGAGACGAGTCAGCGGAGGCTCCTCGAACTGGGCCTGCCCTCCTTCACGGAGCAGACCGTGACGGACCCCGACCTGCTCCTGGGAGAGCTCGAGGCGATCCGCAGTCGGGGGTTCGCCGTGGCGAACCAGGAGCTGGAGCCGGACTACGTCGCGATCGCCGCCGCCTTCGGCGGGCCGATGCGGGACGTGGAGGGCGCCCTCAGCGTCGGTGGCCCGGTCAGCCGCTTTCCTGAGCAGCGGATCGAGGTGCTCGGGAAGCTGCTGCGATTGGAGGCCGAGCGGCTCTCCCGGAGCCATCTGCGGGTCGGAGCGTGATCATCCGCCGCTGCTCACCGGCCTGAGGGATGGTCACACGGGATCGGATACCCATGCACCCGGCCTGAGATGCGGCACCCCGGGAGGTGTGTTCCACAGATGGCCGCGTCTATGGCGTCACGACTCTCGCAGAGCTCGTTCCGCGCAAGAGCCCGTCGGGCCGGGAGTAGACGCATTGGAAGGCGAGGGTCAGACCCGCGGTGCCGGCCAGCGCATCGCTTGGCACGTCGAGGTATGCAGTGCCGAATGGGCCGGATTGCATGGGGTATCCGAGCAGGCGGTACGGCTCGGCGACGCAGAGGCGCCCTTCGCCGAAGGGTTGTGGGTCGGAAGGGATCCCCATCAGGAAGACGCTCAGGGCGCGGGGCGGGAGATCGTGCGCGCCGAGGGTCAGGCCTTCATCGGCGGAGCGGTCGCCGAGGACATTCAGATACGGACGGCCGGGGTAGGGCCCACACGCGGAGTCCCCAGAGGACTCCTCGTACACGAAGATCGCGTACGAGGGCTCCGTGGGCTTACCGGGAATCGGCCACCCCTCACTCCCCACCACCACACTGTGCCCGTCCGTCTCGACGGACCAGCCCATGCTCGCATCGGGCTCATCGAAGGAATAGCGTCGCAGCAGCTTCCAGCGGCCGTCCACCCTGGTGTAGGACTCGGCGCCACCGCTCTTGCGGCCATTGAACAGCGCTCTTGGGCTCCCAACGACCACCATCCCGTCGAACGCTGCCAAGGCTGATCCGAAGCCATCGTTGTAGTTCCAGCCATCCGCCCAGGGCTCGGAGGCCATGAGGGTCTTCACGTGAAGCCACTGGCCAGTCAGGTGATCCCGCTCGAAGATATGAGCACGACCCGGGCGAGTGGCGTGCCCCTGGACCTGCGGATCGCCCACGATGAGCGTCTCCGTCTCTGGATCGATCGCCAAGGCGCTCCCGAAGTAGTCTTCTTCAGCCTGGTAGCCCGGCTTCTCCAGCGTCTGGATCAAGGACCACTCTCCCAGCAATCGCCCGAAGACGTGGACCCTCCCGTAGGGATATGGCTCGCCGACAACCAGGAGATCGTCGGTCATGTCGAGCGGCCTGCCGAAGTAGCCCACGCCGAAGGCGCCCTCTCGTGGAGCCTGCACGGTCTGAACCAACGCCCAGGTGCCCGTCGCATCCTGTTCATACAAGAGCACCATGCCCCTGGTGAACTTCGTGACCTTGTGACTCGCCGCCGAGATTGCGATCGTCGTGCCGTTTTGGCTCAGGGCACTGCCAAAACCGATGTTCGAATCGCCGGGCACCTGCGGTGATCGCAGCACTTGGCGGGTAGTCCAACCCTCACTCTGACGCCACGTGAGGACTTCCACAAGCCCGATGGTCCCCGCCCCGGGAGTCGTTCCGCCCCAGGAAGCCACCAGCGCTCGGTCCTCGCGTAGATCGATGGCCCTTCCGAACCCACAAGGAGGGGGAGAGGTCAGGGTATCCGGCCAGCACAGTGATGCGAGCACGATCTGCTCCTCGTCCCACCCCATGCCTGTCCGCCGGAGGAAGATGACCGCCCCGCCCTCACCGCGATGCACCTGCTTTGCACTTACGAGTAGCCGATCACCGCTCAGGCTGAGATTCCGGCCGTACAGGTCGCCATGTTCGATCCCCGCCGTGAACAACCTAACCACGGGTGTACCCACATCTTGGGTGGTTCCTCGGGACGATCCCCCGAGAACGACGAGAGCAGCGACGAGCGTGAGACCGCGTACTCCGACCAGCATCCTCAGCGTCTCCAATGCGATCGTAGCGGCCGGCCGGACCCAGGAAACAGGGTACCCCGGATCCATGCCTTGGTCACCTATGTCAGACCCCGAACTGCCTCAAGTGATGATCGGCGTGGATCCAAGACAGCCGGCTCCACTCGCGACCCGACAGCCTTCCGAAGAAGGGGTGCGTCGGCCACGCGTCCCCCTCGCTGCGCTCCGCGAAGCGTCCGAGGACTTCGATCAGCGTCCCGCGATCGCACTCGAACTCCCCCGCTTCAGTGAGCAGCATCTCCGGCGCCGTCTGGACCTTGCCCTTCGGCACCGGCACGCCGACGTGGAGGACCAGGAAGCGCAGCAGGGTCCTGGAGAGGAGGTTGCCGCGGTCGGTGGCCGGGATCTCACCCAGGGCGACGCGCAATTGATCCGTAAGGTGGCAGACCATCTCCCCTGCGCTCAGCGCCCCGAAGCGCTTCTCGCTCGCCTGGGAGAGGGCTCGCAGGCGCTCGACCAGCCGGTCCCGCGATCCGGCGTCCAGGAGGTGTGGCCGCATCAGGCCTTCCCTTCTACCCTCTCTCCGTGATCACTCCCACTCTCCTCCTCGGCCTCAGCGCCGCGATCTGCGAACCCGCACCCCAGGACTGGCCCCACTGGCGCGGCCCCAACTACGACGGCTCGACGAACGTCACCGGGCTGCCCACCGACTTCGATCGCGAGAAGGGGGTGCGCTGGGCCACCCCACTTCCGGGACCCGGAGCCAGCACCCCGATCGTGATCGGGGAGCACATCTTCCTCACCGCCGCGGACGAGGAACTGGGGGAGCTCCTGGCCCTCTGCGTCGACCGCGCCAGCGGTGAAGTGCTCTGGACCCAGATGGCGGGCAGCGGCTACCGCCCCGGTGGCAAGGGGAGCGCGACGCGCCTCCACAACCGCAGCAACTACGCCACCCCCTCCGCCGCCTGCGACGGCGAGCGGGTCGTCTTCATCTTCGGCAACGGCGATCTGGTGGCCTACGACCTGGAGGGGGAGGAGCTTTGGCGCCGCAACCTCCAGCAGGACTTCGGCGACTTCACCCTGCAGTGGACCTTCGGCACCACCCCGACCCTCTGGAAGGGGCGGCTGCACTTCCAGATCCTGCAGCGCGACAAGCCGGTGCACGGGTTGGGGAAGGAGGGCAACCCCTCCTTCCTCTTGGCGCTCGACCCGAAGACGGGGGAGACCCTCTACCAGCTGGAGCGCCCCTCCCCCGCGCGCCACGAGTCCCTCGAGGCCTTCGCGACTCCGATCCCCTTCGTCGGCGAGGACGGGCGCGAGGAGTTGCTGATCGTCGGCGGCGACGTGATCACCGGACACGATCCCGCCACCGGCAAGGAGTTCTGGCGCTGGGGCACCTGGAACGAAGGGCATCGGGAAGAGTGGTGGCGCGTGGTCCCCTCGCCGGTCGTCGGCGCCGGGACGGTGCTGGTCTGCGCGCCCAAGAACGCGCCGATCTTCGCGGTGAAGCTCGGCGGGGAGGGGACCCTGGGGGAGGAGGGCCTGCTCTGGAAGAGCGCCGGCCGCCGCGACCCGCTGACGAGCGACGTGCCCACTCCGCTCTTCTATCGGGGGAGCTTCTACGTCCTCTCCGACCTGCGCTCCGCCCTCTCGCGGGTCGATCCCGCCAGCGGCGAGGTGGCCTGGACCCTGTCGATGCCGGGCCGGGAGCGCTGGCGCGGCTCGCCCACCGGCGCCGACGGCAAGATCTGGTGCATCAACCACCAGGGCCTCGTGGTGGTGGTCGACGCGGAGAGCGGCGAGATCGTGCACCAGGCGGCGATGGGGGAGGAGGACTCCGACTTCGTCCGCTCGACCGTGGTGGCGGCGCACGGGGCGCTCTTCGTGCGCACCGACACGACGCTCTTCTGCATTGCACGCTGAGCGGGCGGGCTCGGTACTGCCCCGCAGCGCGCTCACGCGGCCGGCGTCTAATCCTCCTCCTGGCGCTCGAAGACCTGCGGCTCCCCCTCGGGTCCTTGATGGAACTCGAAGGCCGTGGCCCGGCCCTCCTCGTCCACGAGGAAGTGCAAACGCAGCACGGGGCTGTTCTCGAGGTGGAACCAGCCCGGTTCCTCCTCCGCCGTGAGCGCGAAGGTCCGCTCCGGCGGGAAGAGCAGCGCCAGCTCGCCGTCGGCGATGTCGACGGTCCAGACCGGCGCCTCCTGTGGCCCATCCTCCGGGCCGTAGGTCCCCAGGTAGGCGCCGTAGCGCTCGCGCGCGGCCTCGTTCAGCGCCGACCGCTCCTCGTCGCTGAGCAGCATGCGCAGCACCGCCTTCGAGCGTTCGAAGGCGGTGGGGTCCGCGCCGCCCCAGTGGGCGCGCTCGATGAACCAGCGCTCCTCCTGCCCCGTCTCCGGTCGCATCACCACGGTGCGCGTCGGCAGGCGTACCCCTTCGAAGTCGCGGTACTCGTCGTGGGTCACGAGGCACTCCCGCTCCCCCTCGCGACCGGCGAAGAGACCCGTGTCGCGCTCGAAGAAGAGCTTGCGGACCCCTCCGCGGCGGGAGATGACCCCCACCTCCCAACAGGGACGCCCGCCGAACTCGACCGGGCCGGCGGTCACGGCGTCCTGGTAGATCCTCTGCCAGTGGAGGTCGCGCAGGAGGCCGCTGGTGTCCGCCACCTCGGTCAGCTCCACCCCCTCGAGGATGCGGTCCCCGTAGAAGGGATCGAGCACCCAGCCCACTTCCCCGTCGTAGCAGGTCTGAACCTTGCCGAAGGTCCCCAGATCGTAGACCTGCGCCCACTTCTCGGGGGTCCAGTGGATCGTCATCGGGCAGCGGGTGATGCCGGCGCCGGTGCTCTCCAGCTCCCCCTCGAGGCGCAGGGAGGTGCGCTCCTTCCAGGCGCTCCCCTCCGGTCCGGCGGTGGCTTCCAGGTGGCGGCGGAAGAGCTCCGCCGCGGAGGGGGCCTCCCCGGCTGCGGGCGACGCCTCCGCGACCGTCGTCGCCCCCGGCTGGCGATGATCGACGCAGCAGAGCTCCCCCAGGCTGCTGCGGCAGTAGACGCGGCCATGCGCCAGGACCGGGGTGGTCCAGGACTCGCCGCCGTCGAGCAGGTGGATGCGCCACAGCTCGCGGAACTCCTCGGCGTTCGCCTCGGCGATCAGGAGGTCCCCCTTCGAGGAGAGGACCAGGAGGCGCCCCCCCGCCGCGCCGACGGCACCCATCCCGAGGCCGCGCACGCGCCAGCGCTCCTCCCCCTCGAGGTCGATGCACTTCAGCATCGACTCGTCGAAGCCGTAAATGAAGTCGCCCAGGCGCACGCAGCCGCTGACCTTGTTGCGGAACTGCCGGTTGAGCCAGAGGGCCTGCGCTTCCCCCTCCTCCGGCAGGTCGACCAGCGCCGCGCCGACGTCGTAGGCGGCGCTGATGAAGATCCGCCCGTCGTCGATGATCAGCGGCGTACCGGCGTTGACGCCCCCCGCCGCGCCCCGCCAGGGGAAGCGGTAGAGCTCCTCGAAGCTCTCGCGGTCGACGACGATCAGTCCCGGTCCGGCGAAGACCGCCAGGCAGGCGCGGCCGCGCAGGTCGAAGGGGAGGGGGTTGGCGTACCCCCCGTCACCCGAGTCCTCGCTGCGACGCAGGACGTCACCGTTCTGCGGGTCGATCTCGGTGAGGGTGCCGCCGAAGAGCAGGAAGAGCCGCCCGTCGAGCCATAGCGGTGAGGCGGGGAAGCCGTAGGTGGTCAGCTCGAGCTCCAGCTCGGCGAAGTAGTCGCGCTCCCAGATCACCCCGCCCGTCTTCGCGTCCAGGCACAGACCGTGCCCCTCCCGGCTCTTGACGTAGACGCGCCCGTCCGCGACCACCGGAGTGCTCTGCGTCCCGCCGCCGTGGAAGCGGTCGAGGGTCTGGGCGGAGAAGCTGTGGCGCCAGCGCTCCTCGCCCGTGGCGGCGTCGAGGCACAGGACGCTGTCGAGCTCCTGCTCCGGGTCGTGCCCCAGGGTGAAGAGCGCGTCGCCGACGACCGTGACGCAGGAGTACCCGAGTCCCACCTGCACCCGCCAGGCGAAGGTGCCGACGGAGGCCCAGGTGGTCTCGCGGGAGATCCCGTCGCGGTGGGGGCCGAGCCAGCAGGGCCAGTCCGACGCAGGCGTCTGGCAGAGGGACGTGGACGCGAGGAGGAGAAGGGTGGAGAGCATGGCTGGAGTGTACGCCTGAACGAGCCTAGTACGGTGGACCACTCCCGACCCGGTATCCTGTCCCGATGCACATCGCCACCCCCGCGACTCTGCTGCTCCTCGTTAGCACTCCCCAAACCCAAGACTGGCCGATGTGGGGCCACGGCCCCAGTCGCAACATGACCTGCGAGGTCGAGGGTCTGCCCGCGACCTTCAAGGCCGGTCGCTACAAAGGAGTCTCCGACGAGATCGACCTGGAGACGACCGAGAACGTCGCCTGGGTCGCCAGGCTCGGTTCCCAGACCTACGGCAACGCCACCGTCGCCGGCGGGCGCGTCTACGTCGGCACCAACAACGAGCCGTCGCGGGATGCGCGCTTCGAGGGGGATCGCTCGGCGCTCCTCTGCCTGGACGCGGCCAGCGGCGAGCGCCTCTGGGAGCTCAGCGTGCCCAAGCTGGGGACCGGTCAGGTCAGCGACTGGGAGCACCTGGGGATCTGCTCCTCGCCGGCGGTGGACGGGGATCGGGTCTACGTCGTCACCACCCGCGGCGAGGTGGCCTGCCTCGACGTCAAGGGGATGGCCGACGGCAACGACGGTCCCTTCGAGGACGAAGGGCTCTACCTCGCCTGGCCCAGCGAGGAGCCGCTGGAGCTGGCGGAGACCGACGCCGACATCCTGTGGGTCTTCGACATGATCGGGGTCCTGGGGGTCCAACCCCACAACGTCACCTCCAGCTCGCCCCTGGTGGTGGGGGACCACGTGTGGGCCTCCACCTCGAATGGGCGCAACGTCGACCACGACGAGATCCCCGCCCCCGAGGCGCCGAGCCTGATCCTGCTCGACAAGCTGACCGGGAAGCTCCTGGCGCAGGAGGCCTCCGGCCTCTCGGCGCGCCTGTTGCACGCCAACTGGACCTCCCCCGCGTACTTGAAGACCGACGAGCTGGAGCTCGCCATCTTCGGCGGGCCGGACGGTTGGGTGTACGCCTTCGAGCCGGAGCCGCAGCCGGTGCAGGAGGGGGAGGGCCCCGCGCTCCTGAAGGAGCGCTGGCGCTGCGACGCCAACCCCCCCGAGCTGCGCGAGAAGGACGGAGAGCCGGTCCCCTACGGCCACCGCGACGGACCGAGCGAGATCATCGGCACGCCGCTCGTCTGGGAGGGGAAGGTCTACGCCCAGATCGGGCAGGACCCCGAGTACGGCGAGGGCTCCGGCAACCTGGTCTGCATCGACCCCAGCGGCGAGGGGGACGTGACCGGGAGCCACATCCTGTGGAGCTTCGGCGAGATCCACCGCTCCCTCTCGTCGATGGCCTGCCGGGACGGCCTGCTCTTCACCGCCGACTACCCCGGCTTCATCTACTGCCTCGATGCGCAGAGCGGCGAACGGGTGTGGGTCCACGACACGATGGGTCGCATCTGGGCCTCGCCGGTGGTGGTGGATGGGCGCCTCTTCCTGGGGAACGAGGACGGCTACATGACCGTCATCCCTGCGACGCGGGAGTACGAGCGCGGGAAGGTGGTCGAGATCGACGTGCGCGCGCCGGTCTACTCGTCGTTGGTGGTGGCGGGGGGGGTGATGTACTTCTCGACGCACACGCATCTGTACGCTGTGGCGCAATGAGGTACGGGCTGCTGCTCACGCTGCTCGCCGCTTGCTCCGACACGTCTCGATCGGATCCGGCGCCGCAATCGACGGCACCTTCTCCCTCCCTCACCCCCGGCGAGTGGGTGAGCTGGCGCGGCGATCCCGCCCAACGCGGCGTGGCTCCGGGAACCCTGGCGGACGACTTCGAGGTGGCTTGGACCTTCCAGGCGGGTGGGGCGATCGTCTCCTCGCCCGTGGTCGCCGATGGCCGCGTCTACTTCGGCAGCGACGACCAGAAGGTGCGCGCACTGTCGCTCGAGACGGGGGAGGAGCTGTGGTTCCACCTGACGGAGGACTTCATCGAAGCGCCCCCCCTGGCCCACGGTGACGGCGTCTACATCGGGTCCAACGACTTCTACCTCTACGCCCTCGACGCACGCACGGGGGAGCGTCGCTGGCGCTTCGAGACCGACGACAAGATCGTCGGCGGCGCCGCGGCGATCCCCGCCGCCGAGGGGGAGGGGACCTGGATCGTCTTCGGCAGCTACGACAGTCGCCTCTACTGCCTCGACGCCGCCAGTGGGGAAGAGGTGTGGCGCTACCAGACCGCCAACTACATCAACGGCACCCCCGCCGTCGCCGAGGGTCGAGCGGTCTTCGGTGGCTGCGACGCGGTGCTGCACGTGGTCGAGCTCGCCACGGGGGAGGCGCGCCTCGAGGTGCCCTTGGGTGAGGAGTGTCAGGTCGCGGGCTCGACGGCTCTCGCGGGTGGACGCGCCTTCCTCGGCCACTACGGCAACGCCTTCGTCTGCGTCGACCTCGAGAGCGGCGAGACGCTGTGGGCCCACCGCCACCCCCAGCACCCCTTCTTCAGCTCCGCGTCGGTGACCGACGAGCGCGTGCTCTTCGGCGGTCGGGACCGGGCGCTGCACTGCGTCCGGCGCGACGACGGAGAGCCGCTCTGGAGCTTCCCCACCCGCCGCAAGCTCGACGGCTCCCCGGTGGTCTGCGGCGACAAGGTGGTCTTCGGTTCCGGGGACGGGGTGCTGTACGTCCTTTCCCTGGAAGACGGGGAGCAGGTCTGGTCCTACGAGATCGGCAAGGCGATCGTCGCCTCGCCCGCGGTGGTGGGGGGCCGGATCCTGGTGGGGGCGAACGACGGGCGCATGTACTGCTTCGTGCCGCGCGCGGCGGGGGAGTAGGCGGTGAGGATCTTCCAGCTCACCCCCGGCACGGGACACTTCTACTGCGGGAGCTGCCTGCGCGACGCAGCCCTGGCCACGGCCCTCGGGCGGGCGGGGCACGACGCGCAGATCGTGCCCCTCTACCTGCCCTTGCACCTGGAGGACGGCGATCCGGTGCCGGGCGGCCGGGTGCACATGGGGGGCATCAAGGTCTTCCTGCAGCACAAGCTCCCGGTCCTGGGGCGCCTCCCCGGGCTCCTGGCCGATCGCCTCGACCGCCCCGGGCTCCTGCGCTGGGCGGCGGCGCGCGGCCGGATGACCGATCCCGCCGGGTTGGCGTCCCTGACCCTCTCGATGCTGCGCGGGGAGGAGGGGCGGTCGAAGGCCGCGCTGGCGGAGCTCGCCAGTTGGCTCGAAGACCAGCCGCGACCCGACGTGGTGCTCCTGTCGAACGCGATGCTGGCCGGCCTCGCGCGCCAGGTGCGCGCCGCGACGGGGGCGCCGATCGTCGTCACCTTGCAGGGCGAGGCACCCTTCCTCGACGCCCTGCCCGAGCCGCAGCGCGCCGAGGCCTGGTCGATCCTCGCGGAGCGAGCGCGGGAGCTGGACGGCTTCGTGGCGGTCAGCCACTGGTACGGAGCCCTGATGCGCGAGCGCCTGGGGCTCTCCCCCGAGAAGGTGCACGTCGTCCACAACGGAATCGACGCTTCCGAGTTCGCGGCGGTCGAGTACCAGCCTCCCGGCGAGCCGACCGTGGGCTACCTGGCGCGCATGTGCGCGGACAAGGGACTGCCGCAGTTGGTGGAGGCCTACCTGCTCTTGCGCGAGGAGTTGCCGCAGGCGCGGCTCGCCGTGTGCGGCGTGCAGTTGGCCGAGGATCGCCCCCAGGTCGCGCGCCTGCGCCAACGCCTGGAGGACGCGGGAGCCGGCGCAGCCGTCACCTTCCAGTCCAACGTCGATCGAGCGACCAAGCTCCAGTTCCTGCGCGGGATCTCCGTCCTCTCCGTCCCCGCCACCTACGGCGAGTCCTTCGGTCTCTACCTGCTGGAGGCGATGGCGGCGGGGGTCCCGGTGGTGCAGCCCTACTGCGCGGCGTTCCCCGAGGTGCTCGAGGCCACCGGAGGCGGTCTGCTGGTTCCCTCCGCCGAGCCGCGGGAGCTGGCGCGCGGGCTCGCCACTCTGCTGGGCGATCCCGCACGCGCTCGCTCCCTCGGCCAGGCAGGACGGGCAGCGGTGATCGAGCGCTTCAGTGTGGAGCGCATGGCGGCGAAAGTGGGGCGGGTCTTGGCAGGAGTGGCCACGCAGTAGCGCACCCAGACCTGCTTCGAAGCCCATCTCGAAGAGGAGGCCGGCTCCCCCAAGCGGGGAGCCGGCCTCGTTCACTGTCCAGTCGGAAGGGCTACTTTCCCTGGATGCCGTCAGGTCTGACGTAGTCGGCGCGTACGTTGCGGTGCTCGCCGTTCAGATCCAGCACCAGGACGGTCTGCCCGCGCGGCTGGTCGGCGCCGTCGACGATCCAGCGCAGGAAGGTGGCCCCCAACTGCTCGGCGGGAGCGGTCAGGGTCACGGTCGAGCCGACCCAGTACGAGCGCTCGAAGGCCAGGGAGGTGAATCCCCCGCTGTCGAGGGCCGCGTCGAGCGGGAAGACATCCACCCAGGCGCCGTTCAGCGTCGAGCCGACGGTCAGGTTGCTGCTCCCCGATCCCGGGGGTACGAGGCGCAAGCAGTCCGCCGAGGTGGCGAAGGGCGTCCCATCCAGCATGTTGCCGGTCAGCACCAGCGGCACCAGGGCACCGCCGGGGAGATCACCGAGTTCGAGGTTCGCGACGACGGCATCGCTCTTGAACTTCATCGAGACGTCGAGGTAGCCGTCGGGACCCAGCTCGTGGCAGTCGCAGGCCAAGCCGTCGAAGGGCGTGCCCACGTCCTCGAGCACGGTGTGGGGACCTGGCGGCCCCTCGTGCGGAGCGACGTTGCCCCCGATGCCGTCCCAGCGGGACAGCCTCAGCGTGGTCAAGTCGACCATGGTGACGTCGAGGGTGTCGGTTCCGAGCAAGGCCACGGGCAGGACGCCGTGGCTGTTGCAGTTGAAGGAGTTCGGGCAGGAGCCCGGCTTGATATCCAGAGCGAGACCACAGGGGTTCATGCCGGAGACGGTGGCGGTCACCACCACGTTGTCCACCTGCACGTACCAGTTGTTGTGCTCGACCGGATCGTAGTACCAGAAGGCGATATGGGTCGTCGCCGAGACGCCGCCCAGGGGGAGCGTGACGTGCTCGCCGGGAGTGTTGCGGAAGGCCCCGTGGTCCTCGTTCCAGGTGAGGAGGTTGCCCCACGTCGCGCCTCCGTCGAAGCTCACGTCGACTCCGAAGTAGTCGTAGCCGGCGAAGTTCTGGAAGTTGGCGTCGAAGTCGAGCGTCGCTCCCAGAGCCCCCGACAGGTCCATGACGGGACTGATGAGCCAGGTGTTGTAGGACACCGTGCCATAGTCGTCGCTGGATGCAGTCGCGGCGTCGCCATCACCGGTGCAGTAGTTCCCGGACTCGCCGCTGCCGGCGATGTCGGTCCACACCAGGCCCGAGCCGTCCTCGTCGGTGACGACCCAGTCGCCGGGAATGCCGGCGTCGAAGCCTTCGTCGAGCACGACCACCGTGCCTTCACCGCAGTTGGTGCCTTCACCGAGGAAGACGCCTCCTGCCAGCTCGCAGCAGATCGGGCTGGTCACCGTGCAAGTCCCATCCGGCATGCAGCATGCCCCGAGGGAACCGCAGTCGGTATCGTCGCCCTGATACCAGCCGCCCAGGGCGAGGCATTCCGCCTCCGTGACGACCACGCAGGACGAATCGGGGAGACAGCACGCGCCGACCGGCAGACAGGCGACGTCCGGCTGTGCCGGAACACCGTCGTCGTAGACCTCCAGCTCGAAGTCCCCGACGGCACCGCCGTAGCCATGCACCAGGATCAAGTAGTTGGCGCCGGGCTGGGATGCCCACGAGATCTCCGACTGGAGTCCGCAGGAATCGTCGTTGCCGTCCACGCACAGCGGGTCGACGCATTCCGGACAGTACACCGAGATCTTCGTGTCGTGGGTCGCGACCCCGTTGCAGAGGGAGGCGGTCATCGTCGTTCCCGTTCCGGTCACGCTGTACCACACACCGGGTGAGGTGATGGACGTGCCGCAGGTGGGGAACTCCGTGTCGGTCGTGGCGCCGATGGTGGTGCCCGCCGTGACCGAGGGTACAGCCACCGCTATCGCATCAGAGCAATAGTCGTTCGGGGGAGGAATGACCTCGTCGACGTTGACCGTGATGGTGTACGCGACTTGGGTGTTGTCGTTGAACATCACCGGGACGTACACCGTGGTCGGGCCGGCGATTTCCCTCCAGACGATCTCCGGAGAGGTGACGCCGTCCGAGCATCCGTACCACTCAATCTCGTCGTACACGATGTACGCGGAGCAGTCGCTGCAGTCGTTGTAGTAGACGACTCCGACGTTGTTGATCTCGAAGCCGTTGCCACAGTAGGAAACCGTCAGGTCGTTGACGCCGTAGGGCAGCACGATCTCCCACCAGGTGGAGTACCAGTCGAGCACTCCGGGGCAGTCGATCAGGGCGCACTCGTTGGTGCCGCTGACGACCTGCGGATAGGGCGGCGACACCAAGGTGGCGTCGACACAATCGTCGTTGGGGGGCCGGTTCCCATCACAGGGATCACCTTCGCAGAAGCCCGTGGTGCTGCAACCCGTGGGTTCGGTGCCGCCCACGCCGTCCGCGCAGATTTCGGTGCCGTTGCCGTCGTAGATGCGGTACTCGTTCTCGTAGGGCCAGCCGCCGGGGACGTAGGTGGTCGTGATCACGTTGCCAGTGGCAGCTTGGAAGTAGTAGGTCACTGGGCCCGCCCCATCGGCGATGGTCAGATCGTCGAGGACCACGACTCCGTTGACCAGGACGTCCACCATCCCGCCATTCCAGCCATCTCCGTAGTCGTCGGTGAGGACGATGGAGTGCTCACAGGTCGTGACGTCGCCGCACGGGGGCGTGATGTCCGCGCAGGCCGTGTTGGGAACGAAGCGCAACGGAGCCAGGCAGTCCTGCATCTCGACGTTGTCGACGCAGGTGCCCGTGCTGTCGTCGCAGCACGCCCCATAGGTGGGGGTGTACTGCCCCACGAGGCACAGGGAGGGATCGTAGAAGTAGTCGTTCAGGTTGAACCCGTCCCACTGGTATCCGTGTCCGTTGCCACCGCTGCCGCTCATCCACAGGAACCAGCACCCGGGGGTCGCGGCCGCCTCGATCGAGACCCAACCGCTGGTCAGGTAGATGCAGGGCGTGAGGGTCGCGTTGTACTCGTAGAGCGGGAAGCCGGAGTAGCTGACCCCCGTGTTCACCCCCGAGAGAGTGAGCGTGTAGGTGGCTAGCCCGGCCTATTCATGAGGTTCGAGCCTCGGACCCCAAGAGCGAGCGAAG
>CAZDQL010000075.1:0-4400 GCA_964507325.1 uncultured Planctomycetaceae bacterium
ATTCTACTCCCCCGCGAGCAACTCCCCCGTCCGACCCCCCTCCTCGACCAGCCAGCGCGCCAGGGCGCGGTATCCGGCGTCGTTCAGGTGCAGATCGTCCGCGGCGCACTCGGGGGCCAAGCTCCCCCCTGCCGCGCTGATCGGCGGCCGGTCGGTGGGTACGAAGGCACACCCCGTGGCCGCGCAGAGCTCCGCGAGCGCCGCGTTGGTGGCGGCGAGCCGTTCGGTCATCTCCGGGGGCATCTCCCGCTCGGGCAGGATGCCGACCAGGGCGATCGGCAGGTCGGCGAAGCGCCGGCGCAGGTCGGTGATCACCGCGGCCGCCAGGTCGGCGACGCGCCGCGGCGGGCGACCCAGGTGGCGAAAGTCCATCGAGCCGACGTACAGCACCGCCGCCGCCGGAGGGGCCGACGGCAGGCTGGCGTCCAGACGCGCCAGGAGCTCCGTCGCCGTCTCCGACCCGATGCCGCGGTCGAGGCACAGGGCGGCGGGGAAGAGCTCCTCCAAGGGGAAGCGCTCGATCGTCGACGAGCCCAGAAAGACCACCGCTCCGGCGGCGACCTGCCCGTTCTCCGCCGCGAAGAGCGCCACGCGCTGCGCGGAGTAGCGCGCCTGCTCCCGCGCCCGCGCTTGCTCGTGGGGTTGCACCCAGCCGCGCAGCCGCCACCCCCCCGGCAGCACGTCGTACCAGGCCAGGGCGAGGGCCAGCGCCAGGAGCAGGGGAGCCGTGAAGAGGGCGCGGCGCAGTTGCGGTCGTGAGCCGGGCATGGTCTGGTCCTCCACGATGCCCGAAGCGCGCGGGAGCACCAAGGGAAAGGCGGGACGGTGATCCAGGTCGTGGCCGCCGTGATCCGGCGCGAGGGGAGGGTGCTGCTCTGCCGCCGCACCCACCCGGAGTGGCTCGCGGGTCGCTGGGAGTTCCCCGGGGGCAAGCTGGAGGAGGGCGAAGACCCCCGCGCGGCCCTGGAGCGGGAGCTCGCGGAGGAGCTCGGGATCCGCTGCACGGTGGGGGCCAGCCTGGGCACCCACGTCCACCACTACCCCGGGTACTCCCTCGAGCTCGACGCCTACGAGGTCACCTGGACCGCCGGCGAGCTACGCCCCACCGACCACGACGCGCTCGCCTGGGTGCGTCCCGGGGAGCTCGACGAGTTCGAGCTGGCCCCCGCCGACCTGCCGATCGCTCGGACCCTGGCGTTAGACTCCGGCGCCGCCATGGCCTCCTCCAGGCACGCCCAAGCCCAGATCGAGCTCCACCGGGAGCTCGCCCCGCGCTACGCCTACCGCTACTCCTTCGCGTTCAGCCGGCTCTTCCAGGAGGACTGGCACGCGGAGATGATCTCCCACGTTCCCGACGGCGCGCGCGAGCTGCTCGACATCGGCTGTGGCACGGGCTTCTTCCTGGCTGAGCTGGAGCAGCGTCACCCCGGCTCCGTCGGCCTCGACATCAGCTACGAGATGCTCGAGGTCTCCGAGCGCTACGTCCCCGGCGCCAAGCTGGTCTGCGGCGACGCCGAGAAGCTGCCCTTCCAGGCCGGTCGCTTCGACGCCGTCTTCTGCAAGGGGAGCCTGCACCACACCCGCGACCACCAGGGCTTCCTGGGCAACTGCCGGCAGGTGCTGCGCGAGGGGGGCGTGCTCATCATGAGCGAGCCCTGCAACGACAACCCCCTGATCCGCGCCGCCCGCGCGGTGATGTACAGGCGCAGCCGGCACTTCGACGAGGGGGACCAGGGCTTCACACGGCGCGGGATCGTGGCGCTCTGCGAGGAGGCGGGCTTCGAGGTCACCCGCGTGAAGAAGTACGGCTGCCTGGCCTACGTCTTCGCCGGCTTCCCCGACCACCTGGGGATCTTGCGCTTCATCCCCGGCAGCGCCTGGATCACGCGCGCCTTCCTCGCCATCGACCGCGTCCTGTGTGCCCTGCCGCTCTTCTCGCTCCTGGGCCTTCACGTGCTGCTGGTGGCGCGCCCCGGCTCGCAGCGCACCCCGTAGCGCTCCAGAAGCTCGGTGGTCACGCCGCGCCCGTCCACGGGGAGTCGCTCCACGTAGGTCCTGTGCACCCCGCAGGAGGGAGAGCGCTCCTTCAGGATCGCCCGCACGATCCCGTGGTGCCGGCACAGCTCGAGCGCGCCCCGGGCGCCGTGCAGGAAGGCCTCGGTCACGTCGCGACCCTCCTCGTCCACCACCCGCGCGGTGCCGTCCGCCACCGCCGCGGCGTCGCTCCCCGCGATCCACGCGGCGGGGCGCGGGGTCCCGAGTCCGCCGTGCTCCTCCGGGCAGAAGGTCACGGGCTCGATCCCGGCGGCCGCCAGCTCGCGCTCCAACGCCTCGTCGCGGCGGTGGTCACCGTCGTAGCGACAGTGGCGGCCCAGGAGACAGGCGCTGACGAGCACGACCTCCGTCCCCGTGGGCTGCTTCACGGTAGCGAGTGTACTCTCTAGCTGGAGTGACCCCGCCATGACCACGCGAGTCCTGATACCGATCGCAGACGGCTTCGAGGAGATCGAAGCCGTGACCCTCATCGACGTGTTGCGCCGCGCCGAGCTCGACGTCGTCGTCGCCTCCCTGGTACCCGGCCCCGTCACCGGCGCCCACGGGATTCGGATCGAGGCCGACACCACCCTCGACGCGGTCGATCCGGAGCGCGTCGACCAGATCGTCCTCCCCGGGGGGATGGGGGGCACCCTGGCGATGATGGAGGAGGAGCGCCTGCTCGAGCTCCTGCGCTCCATGCACGCCAGCGGCCGCCCGATCGCGGCGATCTGCGCCGCGCCGATGGTGCTGGCGCGCGCGGGGATCGAGGAGGGGCACGCGCTCACCAGCCACCCCAGCGTGCGCGATCGCCTCGGTCGCGCGCGGGTGGAGGAGGGTCCCAGGGTGCTGCATTCCGGGACCGTGATCACCAGCCAGGGCCCGGGAACGGCACTGGAGCTGGCCCTCGCGCTGGTCGAGGAGCACCGCGGGGCCGAGGCGCGGGCGAATCTCGCCCAGGCGATGGTGGTAGGGCCCCCGCCACAGGAGGCGTGAAACCGCCTGCGCCCCCGCGCGTTGACAGGTCTCAGGGGGGCGACGTATCTTCCTCGCCCCCGTTTTGGCCCCCCTGGGGTCGTTACGAACCGTGCGCGGCGCGCTAGAAGCGGTTCGAGATCCTCCTGGCCCAACCTCGACATGAGACTTCTGCCTCTTGCACCGCTCGGTGCCGCCCTCTTCCTCGCCGCGACCGCTCAGGCCGACGACATCTACCTGACCGACGGCAAGACCATCTCCGGCGTCACCATCCAGACCGAGGGGTTGGAGAAGATCGTCTACAGAAAGGACCGCAGGAACGAAGAGGTGTCCTCCGAGCGGGTCCTCGACGTCGCCTACTCGAGCAAGCCCCAGCTCGTCGACCTCGCCGACGACGCGATCGGCGACGACCAGCTCCTGGACGCCGAAGCCGACCTGCTCAACTTCGTGGAGGGTCTCGACGCCCCCCCCCGGAAGCACCCCTGGTCCCGCGCCTACGCCATCTACCGCTTGCAGGGGGTGTACCAGGCCCTGGGCAAGGTCGACGACGCCGTTGCCGCGGGCGAGCACTTGGCGCAGGTCGAACCGGACAGCCGCTATCTGCCCTACGCCATGGCCCGCAACGCCCAGGTGTTGTCCGACGCCGGACGGGGGCCCGCCGCCCTGAAGGCGATCGAGGGCATCTACCAGCTCGTGGACACGGGGCGACTGGGCGAACGCTGGCGGCTGGAGGTGGAGCTGGGGCGGGCCCTGTACGGCGGCCAGCTGACCGGCACCAGGCTGCGCGCGAAGCTCGAAGAGCTGGCGCAGCGCGCCGGCACCCAGTACCCCGTGGTACGCAACCGCGCCGAGGTGGCGGTGGGCGAGGCCCTGGCCCGCGAGGACGACCTGGCCGCGGCCGAGGAGGTCTTCCGGCGCATCACCTCCGACCCCAAGGCGGACGCCCGCACCCTCGCGGCGGCCTACACCGGACTGGGGCTGTGCCTCTGGGAGAAGGGCAAGAACGGCGACACCAAGGTCCTCACCGAGGCCCTGGTCAGCTTCATGCGGGTCGTCGTCAACTACCGCAACGAAGCGATCTACGTGCCCCGGGCGCTCTTCTACGCCGGCCGTTGCTTCCAGACGATCGGCGGCCCGGGCGCCGACGAGAAGGCCACCAAGCTCTACAACAAGGTCAGGCGCGACTACCCGGAATCGCGCTGGGCGCGGGATGCCAAGAGCTTCCTGCCGAAGAAGAAGAGGTAGCGGGCCTCTGACTCGGCCCTAGGCCAACGGCGCGGCCCCCACCCCCGATAGGGGGGCGGCCGCGCCGGGAATTTTGGGGTCCCCAGTCGCGCACCCGGGATTAGCCCCCGCAGCCAGCGCCGCGGCCAAGCCCACGACCAGGGCGA
>CAZDQL010000075.1:4410-30678 GCA_964507325.1 uncultured Planctomycetaceae bacterium
GGCGCTGTGGGCTTTCCCCCGGTCCCCGTTCGGGATCGGGGGGCGGCCGCGCCGGCATTTTGGGGGTCCCGAGTCGCGCACCGGTGATTCGCCGCCGCTGCCTGCGCGGCGGCCCACGCTCCTCCCCACTCCAGCGCGGGGGAGTGCATGGCTGGACTCTCCCCACGGGGATGGGGGTGCGCCCGAGCCGGTCGCGATTCGTTCTCTTGGGTCCCGCTGAACGCCGCCGCACCCCGCTCCACGCCACCCCCGCCGACCACCAGGAGGAGCCTTGCAACGGGTCCACGCTTCCCCCTCACCCTCGACACACCGCCGCCGCACCCCCTGCTGGAGGGGGCTCGACGAGCTGCGTCCGGTCCTCTTCAGGTTCCTCGTCCGGCGCTGCCGGGACGAACACGAGGCGGAGGATCTGGTGCAGGAGACCCTGCTGCGGGCCGCGCGCTACCGGGGCCGGCAGGTTCAGCCCGACCGCCTGCGACCCTGGCTGGTCCAGATCGCCGCCAACGTCCTGCGGGACCACACCCGCCGCGTCCAGCGCACTCCGTTGATCGGCTGCGAGGGAGAGGTCCTGGCGCAGGTGGAGGACTCGGCTCCCGCCCCCGGGTTGGGAGGCCGCGAGGGCACGATCCAGCTCGGCGGCGAGCGGGTCGACGTCGACCTCGCCCTGCACCTCCTGGCGGTGTCCTTCCCCGGACTGGTGGAGCGGGATCGGGCGGTGCTGGCCTCCTACTACGGCGGATCGGGCACCACCGCGGCGACCGCGCGGGAGTGCGGGCTGCACCCCTCGCTGGTCAAGATCCGCCTCTTCCGGGCCCGGCGGCGCCTCGAACGGATGGTGTGCCAGCGGGCCTCGGAGCGCCGCACGCGCCTGCTCCTGGCGAGCGCGTGAGCCCCCTCCGGGCGCGGCAGCGGTGGTGGGCGGGGGCCGCCCTGGTGGCGCTCCTGGCGCTCTGGGCGCGGTTCGACGCCCGCTCCCCTGGGGCACCGGCCGCGGCCGGTCGCGCGCCGCGCGTCCACGACACCCTGTCGCGGCGCGCCCGCGCGCTGGAGCGCGAGTTGATCGGCACCCCCCTGGGGGAGCGCGATCGGATCCGACTGCGCGCCGCCGAGGCGTGGTTGCGCCTCTCCGCGGAGCTCTCCCCGGGGAAGGACTGCTGGGGACGGGCCCTCTTTCGCGCGGGGGAGCTCCTGCGGGCGGCGGGCGATTCGCGGGCGCAGGGGGTGTTCGAGGAGCTCGTCGAAAACGGCGGGAGAGGGGATCTGCGCGACCGGGCACGCCTCGAGGTGGCGCACCTCGCCCGACGCAACGGCGATCTGGACGCTGCGCTGGCGGGCTACGAGACCCTGGCCCTGGACCCGCAGTCGGAGCGCGGCCGGCGTGAGGAGGCGGCGCGGTGGTGCGCCACGACCCTGGGGCTCGCCGGGCGCAGGGCGGACGCCGAGCGCTGGTGGTCGCGACTCGCTCACCGTGCGCGCTCCACCCACCTGCGAGTGACTGCCTGGGACCGGCTGGCGTTGGCCGCGCTGGAGGAGGGCGACGTCGAGGGCGCACGCGCCATCGTCGAGCGCTGCGACGCCTCATTCGCAGATGCGGCACTTCAACACGGTCGTCATGCACAGGCGCTGAGTGCCGCCCTCGAGCGCATGACCTCGCGCCGCAAACTCACCCGACCCCCGAGTTTTTTTTGCGAGTAGACGCGAGCGAGCTTTCCTTCGACCCTGTCGGTTCGGTATGAATGCTGACGAGTGGCGTGCCGCGACGATCAGGGTGTCGTCGTCATGACGACGGGTTGGCGCAGCGCGACACTCGAGGAAGTACTACTACGACATCGAAAGGCGGTCGTTTCCGGAGGACGGAAGTGACCGCCTTGTCGTCGCCGGTGAGGGAATCGGGCTAGCGCCCGATCCCGTAGTAGCGGAAGCCCAGCCCCTCCAACGTCCTGCGCGGCCAGATGTTGCGCCCGTCGAAGATCACCGGCTGCTTCAGGGCTTCCCGGATCGCCTCGAAGTCCGGCCGGCGGAACTCGTTCCACTCCGTGACCAGGATCAGCGCGTCCGCCCCGGCCAGGGCCTCCATGGGGGTGCGCGCGTACTCGATGCGATCTCCTAGCCCGTCCTCGCGGCAGATCTCCATCGCCTCGGGGTCGTGGGCGACCACCTGCGCTCCCGCTCCCAGGAGGGCCTTGATCAGCACCGTGGCGGGCGCCTCCCGCATGTCGTCGGTGTTGGGCTTGAAGGCCAGCCCCCAGATGGCGAAGCGCCGCCCCTGCAGGTCTCCGAACTCCTGCTGGAGCTGCCCGAACTGGATCGCCTTCTGGCGCTCGTTGACCTCCTCGACCGCCTTGACGATCTTGAAGTCGTAGCCCTTCTCGGCGGCGGTGCTGACGATCGCCTTGACGTCCTTGGGGAAGCACGAGCCCCCGTAGCCCACCCCCGCGAAGAGGAAACGCGTCCCGATGCGCTCGTCGGAGCCGATCCCGGCGCGCACGTGGTCGATGTCCGCACCGACCAGGCCGCACAGGTTGGCCATCTCGTTCATGAAGGAGATGCGCGTGGCCAGCATGGCGTTGGCCGCGTACTTGGTGAGCTCGGCCGAGGCCACGTCCATGTGCAGGATCGGGTTGCCGGTGCGCACGAAGGGCTCGTAGAGCTCATCCATGATGCGCGCGGCGCGCTCCGAGTTCGAGCCGATGACCACCCGGTTGGGCTTGAGGAAGTCGTCGATCGCCGCGCCCTCCTTCAGGAACTCCGGGTTCGAGACCACGTCGAATTCGTGGTGGGTGAGGGCCGAGACCGCCTCCGCCACCTTGGCGCCCGTACCGACCGGCACCGTCGACTTGTCCACGATCACGGTGTACCCGGTCATGTTGCGGGCGACGTCCTCGGCCGCGGCCAGGACGTACTTCACGTCGGCGCTGCCATCCTCCCCGGGCGGGGTGCCCACCGCGATGAAGGCCACCTGGACGTCCTTCATCCCCTCCGTGTAGTCCGTCGTGAAGGTCAGGCGACCGTCGCGGACGTTGCGCTTGACGAGCTCCTCCAGCCCCGGCTCGTAGATGGGAATCTCCCCGTTCAGGAGGCGTTCGACCTTCCGCTTGTCGATGTCGATACAGCGGACGGTGTTGCCGCTCTCGGCGAAACAGGTGCCGGCGACTAGACCGACGTAACCGGTGCCTATGACCGCGATGCGCATGGCTACTGGGCTGGTGAGGGAGTCCGGGGGCGAATGCTCTGGCGAGAGAGAACTCGGCAGGATACCGTCTCAACCCAAGCCCCTCCGGGCGATTAACTCAGTGGTCAGAGTGTCTCGCTTACAACGAGAAAGCCGGGGGTTCGAGTCCCTCATCGCCCACCAGGCTCGCGCGCTGGGAGGATCGGGGCGCTTACTTACCCCCTCGTGGGGTGGTTTGTTCCATCTCCCTCCTCCAGCAGCAGGGCCAGGTGCCCCCGCCGGAGCCGAGTCACCGCCAGGAGACCCCGGCGCTCCCCTCGGCCCGCCAGCCGAGCGGCCAAGGTCCGGGCGCTGTCGGGGTGACCCCTCTTCTTGACCACCAGGGGGCCCACGTCGTGCTGCGCAAGCATGACCCGCACCCGCCTGCGATCGAGGGGGGCGGTCTCCAGCACCCTCCAGGCGCGCAGCAGGGGGGAGCTGGGCCGCTCGTCCCCCCCCAGGTAGGCGATCCCCGGTGCCAGGGGCGAGAGCCCCGCATCCCGGGCCAGGCGACCCACCAGGCCCGCCCGGATCACCGCTGGATCCGGCTCCGCGAGCCAGGTGATCCCGCGCTCCTCGCCGGGGGGGAGCGGATCCACCTCGACCGGCGTCCCGCACACGCGGGTCGCACCCCCCCCTCGATCCAGGGCCAGCGCTTCCCGGCCGACCCCGTCGGGGGGTGCGAGGTCGCCGGTCCAGAGGGCCAGCTCCCTGAGCTCCCCCCCCAGGCTGATCCAGGTCAGGGCGTGCTGCCCCTCCCGTGGAGGGGGGAGGAGGGCCGGATCGAAAGCCGGGGGGAGCTTGACGCACCCGCCGCGGAAAGCGGCGGCGATCTCGAGGGTCCGTTCCAGGGAGGGGGACCAGGTGCCCGGGTCGCCTGCGCGCTTCCCCTCCGGCCGGCGGTCGGGATCGAGGAGAACCAGGAGCTCCCCCAGCCGCGATCGCGCGGCGGGCAGGCGGTGCGCGTCGGCGCGCAGGCAGGTCGCCGCTCCTCCGGCGCGCTCCAGGTTGGCCGCGGCGCAGTCGAGGACCTCCCCGTCCCGGTCGGAGGCCAGGACCTGGTGACCCGCCCGCGAGCCGGCCACCGCGTCGGATCCGACGCCGCAGGTCGCATCCCAGAGGAGCGCGGCCCCGGTTCGCCTCCGGATCCGGTCCGCGCGAACCTCCGCCACCCGCTGGGGAGTGGCCTGTTCGAGCCCCTTGCGGGTCAAGAAGGGGAGCACACCCGCCTCGAAGCGACCTCGGGAACGATATCGCAATTCCCGCAGGAGAGCTGCGCGCCGCCCCAGGTCCCCCCCCAGTCTGCGCTTCAGAATCTCGACCGCCCTGAGAGGATCCGCTTCCTCCGGGATTGCGCGCAGCGTATCCTCCACTTCGTTCCCGAAAAGGGGGTCATGTAGGTAGGACATACCCGCTGTCGTTTCGCCCCGGGGCCGCCGGAGGGGCGCCCCCAGAACGGTACCCGGCGAGGCGACGCCGGGAGTTGACAAGGGAGGCTGCCGTGAGTCGTATCCTACTGATCGATGCGGACCCCGGGGAGCTCTTGGTCGTACGCAGTCGGTTGCTGGACCAGGGGCACCAGGTCGTCGGCGTAGAGGGTGGAGCGGAGGGGCTGGCCGAAGCTCGTTCAGGGGGAATCGACCTCGTACTGCTGGCAGCCTTCATCGATGGCGACCTCGGCGGGGACGAAGTCTGCGCCCGGCTGCGCGCGATCCCCGAGCTGCACCACATCCCGATCGTGGTCTACACCGACAAGGTCGTGAACACCGAGGTGGCCGACCGCATGTACGAGGCGGGCTGCGAGGTCTTCGTCGGCAAGACCCAGATGCCCAACCTCTGCCGCATCGTCGACGTCCAATTGCGCGCCAAGACCAAGGGCGACGAGCTGTGCGAACAGAACCGCGTGCTGGAGCTCGAGAATCGGCGCCTGGAGGAGGAGCGCCAGCGGGCGGTCGATCTCGGGGCCACCGCCGAGACCGCCGGCGCCCAGGAGCTGCTCCTGCGCGAGCTCGCGGCCGGTAGTCCCGATGGCGTCCTCGTGGTGGACGTCAACGGCACGGTGCGCCACGCCGACCGCGGGGCCTGCGAGCTGCTCGGGAGTCGACTCGTGGGCAGCACCCTGGGCAAGATCGCCCCCGGCTGCGGCCTGGAGGCCTTCGTGCGCGACGCCCGCGCCGTGCCCCGCGAGGGGTTCCGCTTCGACGTCTCCGGTCGGCGGGACCGGGCGCAGCGCAGCCTGATGGCCTCGGTTCTGCCGGTCACCGCGAGCGTCGAGGGTGGACGCGACCAGCTGGTCGTGCTGCTGCTCGACATGGGGCGGCGGCGTGTGGCGGAGGAGATCCTGCGCTCACGGGAGCCCGGCATCCCGCGCCAGCAGCTCGGCTTCCTGCTGGAGGCGGCTCGGGCGACCTACACGCTCGATGCGATCGTGGGACGGAGTCCGGTGGCGAGCGACCTACGCCGTCGCATCTCCAACGCGAGTACCAGCAGCGAGCCGGTCCTCGTGGTGGGGGAGACGGGAGCCGGCAAGACCTTCGCGGCGCGCGTCCTGCACTACTCGGGTCCGCGCACGGGGTGCCTCTTCGAGCTCCAGTGCTCCTCGATCTCCGCGGAGAGCGTCGAGGGGGAGCTGGTCGGCTGCGCCTCGGAGGCCTCCCCCGGCGCGGCCGGTGAGCAACCGGGCCTGCTCCTGCTCGCCAGCGACGGGACTCTCTTCCTGGACGAGGTCGCGGAACTGCCCCTGGAGACGCAGGGCGTGCTGCTGAAGGCCCTCGAGGAGGGAGAGATCCAGCGCAGCGGCGGTCGTCGGCCCGAGCCGGTCCGCTGTCGGATCGTCGCCTCGACCAGCCGCGATCTCGCCGAGCTCGCGGCTGCAGGCCACTTCCTCCCGGCGCTGGCGGCCCGCCTGAGCACAGTCACCATCTCGGTCCCGCCCCTCAGCGAGCGCAAAGCGGACTTGGGGCTGCTCTGCGACCGTTTCCTGGAGCGGCACGGTGCCGGGCGCGGAGTCGAGGCGATCTCTCCCGCGACGCGCTACGTCCTGACCCAGTACGACTGGCCCGGCAACGTGGCGGAGCTCGAGACCACCATCGAGGAGGCCTGCGCCCGCGCTCAAGGAGTGGTCGAGGTCCTCGACCTGCCCGAGCTCCTGCAGCGCCACGCTCCGGCCGCATCACCGGAGGTGATCCCCGCGCGGCCCCCGGCGGGTCCGGCGGGCTCTGGGGCGACGCCGATCCCGGGGACCCACGTGGCTGGAGCCGACTACGGCAGGGAGCTGCCCCGGTGGGCCATCTCCGACGAAGACCCAATCAGCCTCGAGCACTACGAGAAGAAGGCGCTACTGCGTGCCCTCGACCACGCCAGAGGTGACAAACTGGCAGCAGCGCGCTTGCTCTCGGTTGGCAAGAGCACCCTCTACCGCAAGCTCAAGAAGCATGGCATCAGCTAGCTCACCCGTGGTTCAGCACATTCGGGTCCTGATCGTCGACGACGATGCCGGGATCCGTCGCTTCATCCGCAGGGTGCTCGAAGAGGAGGGGATGCAGAGCGAGGCCGCGGCGGATCCCGACGAGGCGCGCCGGATCCTGGGCGAGACCCGGACGCCCTTCGACGCGATCCTGCTCGACGTCTCCCTGCCCAGGCAGAGCGGGTGGGAGTACCTGGAGGAGCTGCGGGAGGGGGGGGACCAGACCCCGGTGATCTTCCTGACCGCCCACCACGCGGTCGAGGAACGTGTCAGGGGGCTGCGCCTCGGCGCGGACGACTACGTCGTGAAGCCCTTCGCACCCGCTGAGCTGATCGCACGGGTCGAGGCGGTGGTGCGCCGGCGCCAGTCACTGCCGATCGTGACCGTCGGAGACCTGTCGATCGACGTCGCGCGCAGGACCGTCGAACGTGACGGACACCGGGTCGAGCTAAGTCCACGTGAGTTCGGTGTATTGGCCGAGTTGGCCATCGCCCACGGGGAAACCCTCTCGAAGGCCGACCTCCTCGAACGCGTCTGGGACATCCAGTTCGATCCCGGCACGAAGGTGGTCGAGGTCCAGATCACCCGCCTGCGCCGCAAGCTCGGCCGCGGAGGTCACTCCTCGTTGATCGAGACGGTGCCGGGGAGAGGCTATCGATTGAGCGGCGCACCCCCTTCCGAGGGCTGATCCCCGGCCCTCGTGCTCGACGAGCTGCGAGAGCGATTTCAAAACCGTAAGGGGTGAATCGTTCCCCGAGCACCGAGGATCTCCCTTGGGGTGCTCAGGGGGACCTCGGTGGTACATCTTCTCGTAGTCGACCCCGACACCGCTAGCCGGGGAATCCTCCGCAGCAGATTGATGAGCTGCGACTACGAGGTCGTTGCTGTCGAGAGCGTGGACGATCGCACCGAGGAGGTGCTCGGCGGGGGGTACGACCTGGTCCTGATCGCCGCCGAGTTCTTCTGCAGCCAGAGCGGGCTCGACTTCTGCGCGGAGCTGCGCCAACGGGGGGGGGACCCGCCGACCCCGCTGATCGTCTACGCCGGCGACCGGCGCCCGTCGGGCGAGCCCGAGCGCAGCTACTCCGTCGGCGCCCACGCCTACGTCCCCCCCGATGAGCTGCCCCTGCTCGAGCGGATCGTGGCCTCCACCCTGAGGTCGAAGTCGCGGCTCGACATCCTCGCCGAGCATCACCACCTCCTGCGCCTGGAGCAGCGCCAGTTGACCAAGGCCCTGCAGCGGTCGCAGCAAGGCCTGCCGCGGGAGTCGTTGGAGGAGTACAAGAGCCGGCCAGTGAGCGTGGGCCGCCCGGAGGCCGTGATCCTCGTCGGGCCGGATGGCCGCGTCGACTGGTCCGATCGCGGTGCCCGGGCGCTGCTCGGCAGTCGGCTCGACGGGCAGGGGGAGGAGCGGCCCGCCCTGACCAGCCTCCTCCCCGCCGCCGGTGTGGAGGACCTGGTTCGCGCCGCGCGCCACGCCCCCCGCGACGGACAGCGTCTCGACCAGGGCACGGGGGAAGGGGGGACCCCGAAACCCCTCTCCGCCTCGGTCTTCCCGCTCGGCGATTCTTCCGGGATCCGTCAGCACGCCGTGCTCCTGACCGATGCGGGCAAGGTCTCCGCCTCGGGGGCTCTCGCAGGGGGAAGCTACGGGTCCTCTCTCTCCCGCACCGCAGCGGTCCGGGCTGCCGGTCGCGAGTTCTTCGGACCCGCGCGCATACCCGGCCGAGGGGTGGCGGGTCGGCGCCTGCGCGCCAGGACAGTCGAGCGCGCGGCCGACGGCGACCCTGTCCTCTTGGTGGGAGAGCCGGGGACGGGCCGAGCCTTCCTGGCCCGGGTGATCCACCATCTGGGCGACGGGACGAGCTCCTTCCGCTCTCTGCGCTGCGTCGCACTGAGCGTCGAGGGACTGACCGTCGAGCTCTTCGGTCACTCCGACCTGCACGGCCCGGCCGCCGGCCAATCCAGATTCCTCGGCGCGCTGCACCCGGGCTCGATGGGGAGCTTGCTCCTGGAGGATGTCCACGCCCTGCCCGCGAGCCTGCAGCGCCGCGTGCTGGAAGCCGTCCGCGCACCGCGCTGTGCGGTGCGGCTCTTCGCCACGACCGACCGGGATCTGAACGCGCAGGCGTCCCAGGGGGATTTTCTCCCCGACCTGGCGCGACACCTGTCCAGCGCCCGCATTCAGGTACCCGCGCTGCGCGAGCGCCACGACGAGTTCGAGGGACTGGTGCTCGACGAGTTGGCCCGCTGCGGTGCGGCGGGGATCCACCCCGACACCTTGGCGGCGCTGAGGCGCAACGACTGGCCCCGGAACCTGAAGGAGCTGGCGGAGGTGCTGGAGGCCGCCAGCCATGCCGCCGGGGGGGGGCAGATCGGCCACGAGCACCTGCCCGTCCAGCTGCGCCGCCGTCTCCTCGATCTCGTCGATCCCTCTGCGTCCCCCGAGACTCGGGACTACGCCCCGGGCGCGCCACTCAGGGAACGCGAGGTTCCCCGACCCTGGCACGTACGGGAGGGCGAGCCGATCAGCTTCGAGCTGTTCGAGAAGAAGGCGATCCAACGGGCGCTCCACGCCTGCGACGGCGACAAGCTGGCCGCGGCCCGTCTGCTCAAGGTGGGCAAGAGCACCCTCTATCGGAAGATCCGGCGCTTCGGGATCGACTAGCCCGGGCTAGGGGAGGCGCACCTCTGCGCTGGCGGGTGCCAGGCGGCTCTGCTTGTGGACCCGCGGGTTCAGGAGCCGCGCGCGGATCTCCACGATCGGATGACCGTCCGGGGTAGGCGTGATCTCGGTCGCCATCAGACGTACACGCCGGTCCCCGTCCGTGCCGAGGACGATTTCGACACGGGTGCAGACGCGCCCGTCCCCGACCCAGCGTCCGCAGGGATCGAGGAACCAGCGCCGCCCCCGATCGTCGCGGCCGGTCACTTCGAGCTCCACGAGCTGGGGGTGACCCCGGAAGCGCATTCCGGGGAGGCTGTGGCTGTGGACGATCAGGGAGCTCCCGCTCCAGTCGACCTCCAGGCGCGGTGCCATGTCGAGGTCGATGCGTCGCAGGAGTCGCACCGGCCGGAAGCCTCCCCACCTCGCACCCCTCTCCCCGGTGACGGGAACGGTCACCAGCTCGTAGTGTTCCAGGGCCGCCCGCAAGAGGGCGTCGCGCTCCCTCCCCGCCGGTCCTACGTCCAGCTCCAGGAGGGCCGGATCGAGCCCCAGGGCGCCCGGCCCGAAGTCGGTGGGCGCGCCATCCATGGGACCCGGCAGGATCAGATCCGGCTCGCGTCGCAGCGCTCCCACCAGGTCGATGGGAGCCACGGGCGGCCAGTGCGATCGCAGGCGAGCCCAGGGGGCCGCACAGGTGCGTTGGTGGAAGTCGTGCACCGCGCGACCGGAGAGGTATCCCAGGGCGCCGGGCCAGGGGGAGAGGATCGACAGGCGCGAGTCGACGTTCGCTCGCAAGAAGCCACCCAGTGACCGCAGGTCGCGGGTGCGCAGGAGCTCCGCGTCCAGGGCCAGGCGTCCGCGCAGCGCACGACCTCCGATCGGTGGAGTCGCCGCTCCGCCCTCGAGCCAGCGCCAGTGCAGGGACACGCCCCCGGGGAACTTGCTGGGCACGATGGCCAGGAGTGAGCAGCCGATCAGGAGGACCCACGCCAGGCGCTCCAGGCTCGGTCGCAGGGTGTCCAGTCCCACCAGGACCCCGTGCTGCACGGCGATCGCGATCAGCGGCAGGGTCGGAGCCAGCGCGACGGTGAAGGGCCCGAGGTCGCCTCCCTCGCAGACGATCAGCCCGGTCCACACCACGGTCAGGAGCAGAGCCCGGATCCCTGGTCCGCCGAGCCTCCCCAGGACCGCCGCCACGAGTGGCACGACCAGCAGGAAGGGCATCACGGCCGTCACCAGGAAGTCCCAGAGGTAGCGCAGACCCCCGGCGCAGCGCTCACCATCGGGCAAGAGCTCGACCAGCCGCGCGCCGTACAGGGACCTCCCTCCGCCGTCGCCGGCGAAGAAGAGCAGCCCGGCCACCACCACCGCCGGCAGGGCCGTCGAGAACGCCAATGGGGGCCGCCCGCCGCGCATCCCCCGCGAGCGGTCGACGAGCACGAAGGCGAAGACCACCGCCGCCGCGACCAGACCTTCGACCCGCACCAGGACCAGACCCGCCAGGGCGACCGACAGGATCAGTGGGCGACGGCGCTCGCTGGCGACGAAGGCGGTCGTGAGCAGGAGTGCCGCGAGGGGTAGCTCCGTGCCGCTGGCCGCGCTCGCCGCGAAGACGCCGCTGGTGATCAGGAGCAGGGCTGGGATGACCCCGGCCAGGCGATCGGTCGCGAAGCGCGTCGAGCAAGCCACCGTCAAGAGAGCGCACAGGACGCCGATCGTCTGGCAGAAGCGGTTGACCGGCAGGTAGAGCCGCTCGGCGACCGCGGCCACGGCCACCAGAAGCGGCGATTGATGAGCACCCAGACCGCCCGCGGCGGCCTCCCGGGCGCCCACGTTCCAGGCCACGACGCCCTCGCGCACCCAGTTGCGCGCCAAGTGGTAGGCGCCGTGGGCTTCCTCGTAGGGCTGACCGAAGCGACCGGTGGCATCGAGGTGGACCGCCAACGCATGGGCCAGGAGGGCCGCCATCGCGAGGAGCAGGGCGGTGGTGCGGTTCATGCCGGACCCAGGCTACCTTCCGTGCTCGATCAGACGAACCTCGGTCTCCTGCACGGCCCGCTCCACCAGGCCCTCCACGTCGAGGGCGGCCTCGGCCGCCAGGCACTCCTCCAGCCGACCCCGGATCACCGGCTTGGTCGGCTGGAAGACCGTGCAGCAGTCCGGCTCCGGCACGTTGGAGAGCTCGAAGGTCTCGATCCTGCGCGCCAGGGCGACGATCTCCTCCTTGTCGAAGGTCAAGAGCGGTCTCAGCACCAGGAGCGGAGTCGCCGCCCCGATGCAGATCATGTTCTCCATGGTCTGACTCGCGACCTGACCCAGGGAATCCCCCGTGACCAGGGCGCCGTAGCGGTGCTCTGCCGCGAGTCGTGCCGCGATGCGCTGCATCATGCGCCGGTAGAGCACGGTGCGGTACGCCTCCTTCGCCCCGTCGCGGATCGCGGTCTGCACTTCGGCGAAAGGGGTCACGTAGAAGCGTGCCTGCGCCTGCCAGCGGGTGAGGGCGCGCACCAGGTCGGTGACCTTCTTGACGAAGCGCTCGCCGACGTAGGGGGCGGAGTGGAAGCTCAGGTAGGCGAGCCGGCAGCCGCGCTTCATCGCCAGCCAGGCCGCCACCGGCGAGTCGATCCCCCCCGAGAGCAGGGTCAGGGCGCGCCCCAGGGTGCCCACCGGCAGCCCGCCGGGTCCGGGGAGGGTGCGCAGGAAGAGCCAGGTGCGCTCCGCGCGCACCTCGATGCCCAAGGTCATCTGTGCGCCGGTGAGGTCGACCTTGACCTCCTCCGGTCCCGGCAGGACGTGGGGGCCGAGGAAGTGCTCCAACTCGGTGGAGGTCATCGGGAAGCGCTTCTCGGCGCGCCGCACGCGGATGCGGAAGGGGATCGGTCGCGGCCCGGGGTGCTGCGCCAGGGCGTCGGCGACCAGGGCCTTGCCCACCCGTGCGATCTCCTCGGGATGCGTCTCGGCGCCCCACACCGGGGAGACGTTCTTGACGCCGAAGACCTCCGCCAGACGCGCGGCGACCCGGGGGGTGCGCCGCTCCGGCACGACGGTGATGCGCCCGAAGGTGCGCTCGACGCGCAGGGGCGAGAGAGGCTCGGCCGCCTCCCGCAGGTTGCGCACCAGGGCGCGCTCGAAGGCGGAGCGGTTGCCCTTCTTGAGGGCGATCTCGGCGTAGCGCACGAGCACCGCCTCCGGTTCCGCCAGGATCACCTCTTCGCCCGTCACCGCAGCTGCTCCAGTTCCGGGGCGAGTGCCTGCAGCGCCTCGACCGCCGCCTCGACCTCCTCGAGCGTGGTGTAGCGGGAGAAGGAGAAGCGCATCACCCGCCGCGCCGCCTCCCGATCGAGGCCGAGGGCGGTCAGGGCCGCGCTCGGTTCGTCGGAGTGGGACTGGCAGGCACTGCCCACGCTGACGAACACGCCGCGTGCTTCCAGGTGGTGCTGCCACACCTCCGCTGGAGCGCCGGGTAGGAGCAGGGCGCACACCGCGTCGACGCGCTCGCTCCCCGGCTCGACCGTCCGCACGCCCTCCAGACGTCCCACGGCGTCGACGAGCGCGCCCCGCGCGGCGGAGGTCACCGCGCGCATCGTCGCCACCCCGACCTCCGCCAGGCGCGCCGCCTCGCCGAAGGCCACCGCCCCGGCCACGTTCTCGGTGCCGGGGCGCACGCCGTCCTGCTGGCCGCCGCCGAAGACGAGCGGGCGCAGCGGCTGCTCGCCGGCGGTGACGAGGGCGCCCGAGCCCTTGGGCGCGTGCACCTTGTGGGCGGAGATCGCGATCGAATCCGCGCCCAGTTCGGCGAGGTCCAGCTCGACCTTGCCCAACCCCTGAACCGCATCCACGTGCAGGTGCGCCTGGGGTGCCCGGCGCCGCACGAGCCGCGCCACGTCGCGCACCGGGTAGATCGTGCCGAACTCGTTGTTGACCAGCATCTGGGCCACCACCACGACCCGTTCGTCGAGCAGGTCCGCCAGGTGGTCGAGGTCCAGGTCCCCCCGCCCGTCCAGGCGCACCTCCCTCACTTCGAACCCCTCCTCCCCGAGGGCTTCCGCCGCCGCACGCACCGAGGGGTGCTCGGTGGGCCCGTGGACCACCGTCGTGCCCCGCTTGCGCCGCGCCCGCGCCGCTCCCAGCACCGCCAGGTTGTTGGCCTCGGTCCCCCCCGAAGTGAAGCGCACGTCCCGGGGACGCCCCCCCACGGCCCGCGCGATCGAGGCCCGCGCGCGATCGAGCGCCTCCGCCGCGCGCACCCCCAGGCGGTGCCGCGAGGAGGGATTGCCGAAATCCCCTTCCAGGAAGGGCGCCAGCGCCTCCGACACCTCCGGCGCGATGGGGGTCGTGGCGGCGTTGTCGAGGTAGATCGGGTCCATGGTGGCCAAGCAAGATACGGCGGAACTGCCCCCCATCAGTGTGCATTCTCGGGGGGCTTCCGCCGCAAACCCGCTGCCACCAAGGACTTCGAGCGCCACTCCCTCGGAGAAGGCCCTCGGGCCCTCCGAGGGCGGTCGGCGGCGGGCCTGAGAGACGAACGGGCCGGTGGAACACTGCCACCGGGCACCGGGAGCCCACTGAAAGGGGGCAGTTCAGTCTACAGGCCGGGGTCGACGGTCGCCCCCGGCAGCACCTCGACCCGCGCCTCCCGCTCCTCGCGCCCCGCGCGCAGGAGCACGCGGTAGTGACCGGGGGGCAGGAGTGGGATCCGGTAGCCCCCGCTCGCGTCGCTGCGGGCCGCCGGGAAGGGGCGGGTCGGGATCGCCGTGTCGTCCTCCGCCAGGGGCTCGACGACGACCATCGCCCCTTCCAGGGGACCCGAGCCCTCGGCGGAGAGGACGCGACCCCCGATCTCTCCGCTGGCGAGCACCAGTTCCAGGGCCCGGCCCGCCTCGTCAGGGTGGGCGTAGCGCATCGGCGGAGCGGAGAGGGGGGTCAGCAGGTCGGGCCAGGAACCTCCCGCCGAGCGCGGGGGAAGGAGCAACACCTCGTACTCCACTTCCGCCAGCCCCTCGAGGCGGAAGCGCCCCTCGGAGTCACAGGTGGCGCGCCGCGGCACCCCGCTCCCCGGCTGATCCGCAGAGGCGCTGGGCAGGAGCACCACCTCGAATCCCGAGAGGTCGACGCGGGTAGCGACGACGGTTCCCTCGAGGTCGGAGCGGGTGGCGGAGCGGAGCTCGCGGATCGGGGGCAGGGCCTCCTCCAGGCGTAGGTCCACCGGCCCCGGTCCGGCGGTGGCCTCGAGCACCGTCGCCGGGTGGCCCGGCGAGTTGACCGCCACCCGCACAGGGCCGGGATCGAGCCCTTCGAGTCGGAAGCCCCCGTCCCCGTCGCTGTGGGTCCAGAGGGGCCGCCCCGCGCGCAGGACGAAGAGGGAGGCGCCCGGGATCGGCGTTCCGTCGGGACCGGTCAGGCGACCGTGCAGGAGCGACGCTCCCACCCTCAGCGCGGGTCGCGGCAGCTCCTCCTCCTCCGGCGGCTGGCCGAAGTCGGCGGCCATGGGGGGGGGCTCCCGCAGGGCGAGCACCCCCACGACCGCCACCAGGGCCAGGCCGAGGAGGGGGGGCAAGGTCGCGACGCGCACGAATGCAGGCTACAGCTCTCCGTCGAGGGCGGCGAGGATCTCCCGGCGCAGCGTCTTGGCGGGGGTGAACTCGCTGCAGTCCAGCGCCTCCAACCCGGCCCGGAACTCGCGCAGGCCGCGCCGGCCGGCGCGCTGGTAGCCGACCAGCCGCACTCCCAGCTGCAGGGCGTCGCACAGGCGGACGAAGCGCGCTTCGCGGGTGGCCCCCTCCCGGTACTCGTCCCAGGCGCGCCGCGCGGTCTCCCCGAGGGGATCGAGGAGTTCCCGCGCCAGTCCCTCCTCCAGCGCTCCCTTGGCCCCGGGGGGCAGGTGTCGCGCTGCTGGCGTCGGCAGGTCCCCCGATGCCGCCTCCGGGGCGTCGTGGACCAGGGCCATCGCCAGAGTGCGTCCCAGATCGAGGAGAGGCTCCACCCGTGGAGCCAGCGCCAGGGCCAAGTGAGCGGTCCCCAAGAGGTGCCCCGCGATCGACTCGGGCCCCTCGATCCCGCGCAGCACCCATCCGGTGCGCGGGAGGGAGTCCAAGGGCAGAAGGCGCAGGAGGGGTGAGAGGAGGTGCATGGGAGATCGCCGGAGGGGGTGTTGGGCCGATTGCCGCTTCTCGTAGCCCCTCCTATACTCTCGCGTCCAATTCCGCGCGCCGGGGGCCCACGCCTGGGGTCCGCCTGGAACGACGGACAGGCGGACCGTGCCATGCTATTGCGTCTTCGACAGCCCCTCGACCCCTCCGAGCGGAAGGCGATCTTCGCCACCGCGAAGGAGCTCGGATACAGCACGCAAGCTCTGGAGGGGCGCGAGGATCTCCTGGTTCTCGAGGGTCACGGCGGTCCAGACCACCGCACCCGGCTGGGCGACCTGTCGGGGGTGGCGGCGATCCTGGACGGGGGGGATGCCCGAGAGCTGGTGCTGCGCCCGCCGGAGGGGCCGGACGTGGTGGTGAAGGTGGGGCAGGCGCGCTTCGGTGGGGGGGAGCTCTCCCTGATCGCGGGGCCCTGTGCGGTCGAGGACGAAGACCGCTTGATCGAGATCGCCCACGCGGTGCGGCGTGCCGGTGCCTGCGCTCTGCGCGGAGGGGCCTTCAAGCCGCGCACTTCTCCCTACTCCTTCCAGGGATTGGGCCAGGCGGGCCTGGAGATCCTCGATCGCGTCAAGGACGAGACGGGCCTGGCGGTGGTGACCGAGGTGCTCGACACCCGTGACGTCGAGTTGGTCGCCCGCACGGCCGACATGCTCCAGATCGGCGCCCGCAGCATGCAGAACTTCCCCCTCCTGCGGGAGGTGGGGCGCATCGCCAAACCGGTGCTCCTCAAGCGCAGTTTCGCGGCCACCGTCGGGGAGTTCCTGGGCGCCGCCGAGTACATCTTGGCGGAGGGCAACGACCAGGTCGTGCTGTGCGAGCGCGGCATCCGCAGTTTCGACTCCTTCACCCGCAACGTGCTGGACGTGGGGGCCATCGCGCACCTCAAGCAGGTGACGCACCTGCCCGTGATCGCCGACCCGAGTCACGCCGCCGGCCGCTCCGACCTGGTGCGGGCCATGGCGCGGGCCGGGCTCGTGTCCGGCGCCGACGGCCTTCTGGTGGAGGTGCACACCGCGCCGTCGACGGCGCGTTGCGATGGGGCACAAGCCGTGTCCGCCGAACACTTCGCGCAAATCGCGCGCGATGCAGGAGCGCTGGCAGCCATCGACGGCCGCCAGCTGGTCACTGACATACCTACCGGGAGTCTGGCGTGAGGAAGTCCTTCGTCGCAGGGAACTGGAAGATGAACCTCGACCGTCGAGGGGCGGTGGAGCTGGCCTCCGCGGTGCGCGAGCACGTGGGTGGCAGCGACGCCGTCGACGTCGCCCTCTTCCCTCCCTTCGTGTACCTCGAGGAGATCGCCCGCACCTGCGCCGGCTCCCCCTTGGGCGTCGGAGGCCAGGACTGCTGCGACCGCGACGGGGGCGCCTTCACCGGCGAGGTGGCCGCCCCGATGCTGGCGGACGTGGGCGCGCGGCTGGTGCTGGCGGGGCACTCGGAGCGGCGCCACGTCTACGGTGAGGACGACCAGCGCGTCAACCACAAGGTGCACCGCGCCCTGGAGGCCGGTCTGGAGGTGGTGCTCTGCATCGGCGAGACGATCGAGCAGCGCGAGGCGGGCCAGACGGAGGCGATCTGCAGCTCCCAGCTCTCCGGCGGCATGGCCGGGGTCGCGGCCGAGGACCTGGACCGCCTGACGATCGCCTACGAGCCGGTCTGGGCGATCGGGACCGGCCACACGGCGACCCCCGAGCAGGCCCAGTCGGTGCACGCCTACGTGCGCGGCGTCTACGCCGGCCTGACCTCCGGCGGGGCGGCGGAGCGCCTGCGCATCCTCTACGGGGGCAGCGTCAAGCCCGCCAATGCGGCGGATCTGCTCGCCTGCCCCGACATCGATGGGGCGCTCGTGGGCGGTGCATCCTTGAAGCCCGACCTCTTCCTCCCCATCATCGACGCCGGGAGGTAGGCATGGCCCTACTCACGACTCTCCTCTACATCGTTTTCGTCATCGCGGCACTGGTCCTGGTCACCGTCATCCTCCTGCAGGAGGGCAAGGGGGGCGGCTTCGGCAGCGCCCTGGGCGTGGAGGGGCAGCAGACCTTCGGGGTCAAGGCCTCGGGGATCCACAAATTCACGATGATCGTGGCCCTGCTCTTCATCGGGAGCGCGGTGGTGATCCACCTCATCAACCGGGTCAGCACCGGCGCGCCCTCGATCGGCTCGACCCAAGAGGAATAGCGAGGAGGAGCGAAGCGCCGTGCTGCGCTCGATGACCGGTTTTGGGGCCGCCACGGCGGGGAACGAGGAGCTCTCGGTGCGGGTGGAGGTACGCACCGTCAACCACCGGCACCTGCAGATCAAACAGCGCCTGGCTCCGGAGGCGTCCCACCTCGAGGGGGATCTCGAGGGGATGGTGCGCAAGCGCCTGGCCCGGGGCTCCGTGAGCCTCGGCCTGCAGGTCCAGCGCGGCGGCGGTGCGGCCGCGGCGTGCATCGACCTGGAGGTGGCACGGGCCTATCGCGAACGGCTGACGGAGCTGGCGCGGGAGCTCGGGCTCGAGGGTGACCTGGAGCTGGCGGATCTCCTGGACCTGCCCGGCGTGGTCGCCGGTCGCGAGGAGGGGGACGCGGATCCGCGCCTGAGGAAGCTCACCCTGCAGGCCCTGAAGGACGCCCTCGACGAGTTGCTGGGCATGCGCGAGGAGGAGGGACGCGCCCTGGCGCGCGACCTCGAGCGCCAGGCGACCGCCGTCGGCAAGCTCTGCGCGCGGATCGCCAAACGCATGCCCACGGTCGTGCGCGCCCACCAGCGCACCCTGCAGCAACGGGTGGAGGAGCTCGTCGGCCGGGGCGCGGAGATCCCCCCCAAGGACCTGGCGCGGGAGATTTCGATCCTCGCGGACCGTCTGGACGTGTCGGAGGAGCTGACGCGCCTCGAGGCCCACCTGGCCCAGGTGGCCAAGCTGCTCGCCAAGGGGGGCGCGATCGGGCGCAAGCTCGACTTCCTGACCCAGGAGCTCTTCCGCGAGGCGAACACCGTCGGCTCCAAGTGCAGCGACGCCAAGGTCGCGCACGCCGTGGTCGACCTGAAGACCCACATCGAGCGCCTGCGCGAGCAGGTGCAGAACGTCGAATGAGCGCCGAGCAGGCGACCCAGGGGCGCATGCTCCTGATCTCGGGCCCCTCGGGGTGCGGCAAGAGCACCATCTGCGAGCACCTGCTGGAGGACCCGCGCGTGGTCTTCTCCGTCTCCGCCACCACCCGCGCCCCTCGCCCGGGGGAGGTGGACGGCGAGGACTACCACTTCGTCACGCCCGAGCAGTTCCGCGCCTACATCAAGGCCGGCGCCCTGATCGAGCACGCCGAGCTCTTCGGCCACATGTACGGGACCCTGCGCGAGCCGCTGGAGCGCGCCATCGCCAAGGGCCAGGTCTTCCTGATGGAGATCGACGTGCAGGGCGCCCTGCAGCTGATGGCGCTGGAGGAGCCCGGGATCTACGTCTTCGTGGCGCCCCCCGACTTCGAGACCCTGCGCCGCCGCCTGACCGGCCGCAAGACGGAGACCCAGGAGCAACTCGAGGCGCGCCTGGAGAAGGCGCGCGCGGAGTGCGCCATGCAGGGGCGCTACGACCACGTGGTGGTCAACCACTCGGTGGACCAGTCGGTGGCGGAGATTCGGGCGATCGCGGGGTTGTAGGGGGCGGGCTCGAGGTGCGCCCCTTGGGGTGATCGCCTATGCTGGGCTTTCCCGGACACCCTGGCGCTCTAGGCAACCACACTCGATGTGAGGACCCAGCCATGAGAGCGGATCTCGCAACGCCGTCGCTTCTCTGCTCGCTGCTTCTGCTGGCATCAGCAGTCAAAGCCCAGGAACTGCACGTCCTCGTACCCCCATCTGTTCCCGACATCGGGCACTTTTCGGCCGGGCTCGCCGTGGGGAACGGCTTGGTGCTGGCCAGCAACCACACCCATGGGCCGAACAATCAGGGTCGGGTGGAGGTCTTCGACCGGCACACTGGGCAACACCGGCGGTCGCTGGTGGCAACCACACCCATCGACGACGATTACTTCGGCGGGAGGATCGCCCTCAGTGAGGACTGGACCCTGATCGGGTCCCGGCGTGCGACCCCATCGGACTGGTCCTCCGGAGCCGTCCATCTCTTCGATCCGGTCACAGGCGAGGAACTGCGCAAGTTCACACCTCCCGACGGGCTGCACGGCCAGGGCTTCGGAGTCTCGATCGCAATCGATGGTGATCTGGCCCTGATTGGCGCCTCCCACGACGACACGCAGGGAAGTTACTCCGGTGCGGCCTACCTGATCCACATCCCGACCGGCGCGCTGGTGCACAAGCTGATCGGCTCGGACTGCCGCTTCTTCAGCCACTTCGGTGCGCTGGTCGCCCTGGGCGGGGGACGAGCGGTGGCGATCAGCAGCCATGACACCAAGGGCACGGGGGCGTTCTACGTCTTCGACGCGGTCACGGGTCTGGAGCTGTACAAACGCACGGGATCGGGAGTACACCGCTATGCCCACTTCGGATCGATGCTCCACATGCATGGAGATCGGCTCTTGGTCGGGGCGTACAGCGAGAACAACCATGGCCTCGAGCGTTCGGGTGCGGCATACCTCTTCGACCTCAACACGGGCGTCGAATTGCACCGCTTCGTCAGTCCGCAGCCCTACGTGCGAGCTGGGTTCGGCTATGCGGGAATGCTCGACGACAACCACATCATCATCACCGAACCAGGAGACGCGAACTACTTCAACACCAAGGGTCGAGCCTTCGTGTTTGACGCTCAGACCTTCGAGCTTCTGGAGACGATCCAACCCAGCGACAACCAGGAGGGGGATCTCTTCGGTTTGAGCATCGCCAGCCAGGGCTGCGAGGTGGTGATCAGCTCCCCCTGGGCGGACAGTGTCGGACCCTACACCGGAAAGGCCTACGTCTTCCCGTCGCCCGGCGCTCTCGGCGAATCCACCTGCGACGCCAATCGCAACTCGACGGGGGCTCCGGCGGTGCTGACCGCCGAAGGCAGCACCTGTGTTGCAGCGAATCTCCTGACCTTGAGTGCCAGCACCCTGCCGCCCAACGTCCGCGGCTCCTTCCTGGTCAGCCGCGGCACGGACTTCGTGCCCTTCGTCGGAGGCAGCCAGGGCAACCTCTGCTTGGCCGCGCCGCTCGGCCGCTTCACCGATCCCCCCTTCTTCTCCATGCCGTGGGGGATCGCCTGGGGCCACATCGACCTGAACGACCTCCCCCTTGGCAGCCACGCCGTGCAGCCCGGCGAGACCTGGTACTTCCAGGCCTGGTACTACGACTTCAACCCTGGTCTGACGAGCAACCTGACCAACGGACTCGAAGTGGTCTTCCGCTGAAGTGGTGCGGGGGGTACGGAGCGAGCAGATCGTGCGCGACTCCGTGCCCGCACGAGCGGCCGCCGCTCCCCCGCGAAAGGGGGAAACGGCGGCCCTTCGGCTGTCGGATTGGAGCCTACGGCTAGTGGATCTTCCAGTGCCCCTTGAAGCGCCCCTTCTGACCAGCCAGGTCCTTGTAGTGACCCGCCATCTTCCCGATCACCCTCAGCCCGTTGCCGTTGGGCTTCTTGCGGAAGATCTTCGTCTCGAACACGCCCTTGCCATCGGGACTGCCCACCCATTTGCCGAGCACGACGGCGAAGGGCTTGTCTGACACTCCGTCGGCGGTGATGCGGTAGAGATGGCCCTTGACGAGTCCGTCGACGACGGGCCCACCGGGAGGCGAGACGGGGATGAGGTCGGCCTTCAGGACGAAGCGGGGCACGACCCCGTACTCGATGAGGACCCCCTTCGCTTTTCCGAGAGCGTCGGCGTTGGGGAGCTTCCAGACCCCGCTGACCCTGCCGTGATGGGGGGGATGGGGGTCGGAGGACTGTGCCGTCGCCGGCGAGCTCACGAGGGCGAGGAATCCCAGAGCCGTCATGGCCAGGGTGAGGAGAGAGCGTCTGCGAAGCATCAATGGTGTTCCTTGGCCGGTGCGGCCGCAGGTTCCGTGGGGAGCGCCGCAACGGCGGAGATGCGCGCCGGCGGCAGTGACTAGGGGCTGGGGAACCGTCCCCCCAGAACCGAGAAAGGACGCGCAGGTTCTGGAGCCACGGCCGGAATCTCAGGCTGATACCGATCCACCCCAGCACCGGCCGCATGCCGGACACGACTGCCTACGGCCCGGTGGAGACGGACTCGCCGGCCCAGCGGCAGACGCAGATCTGCTTGGGAGAATCGGACCTGAAGGGGGCCCGCGAGAAGGCCCCGAAGCGCTCGACGATCCGCCAGCCGTTGTAGCGCAGGAGCGCCTCCAGCTCGAGGGGGAAGAAGCAGCGCATGTCCAGCGTCCCGACGAAGGTCTCGTCGCCGACCCGGTGGTGCCACGTGACGCGGTTGACCTGGTCGGCGGCCTCGTAGCGGTTCTCCTCGAGGATGACCAGCTCGCGTCCGTCGTCCAGGACCCCCCGGTAGCGCTCGCTGGGCTCGCCGTCCTTCTCGACCAGACGCGCGACGTCGGGGTTGAAGACGTCGAAGGCGAAGGTCCCTCCCGGCTGGAGGTGCTCTCGGACGCAAGCGAAGATGCGTTCGACGTCGTCGACGGTGTAGGTGTTCTGGATCGAGTTGAAGGGGATGAAGACCAGCGCGAAGCGCCGCCCCAAGGCGAAGTCGCGCATGTCCCCGAAGAGGAGGGGTGAGGGGAGCGACTGCGCCTGCGCCTTGGCCCGCGCGCGCTCGAGCATCGACTCGGTGAAATCCAACCCCGTGACGTCGAACCCCGCCTTCAGCAGGGGCAGGGTGAGGCGTCCCGTCCCGCAGCAGAGCTCGAGGATCGGCCCCTTCGCCTCGCGACAGAGGTCCTCGTAGAAGGGCAGATCTCCGAGGTCGTGGTTCACGGCGTCGTAGATCTCGCCGTCGCGGAGGGGGGCGCTGACTCCGTACTCGTTGGTCATGGGGGCTCCTCGTCGTCCTCGGGGGACGCAGCAGGCTAGCACGCCTTCCCCGGGCGCGATTCCCGGTGGAACCCCTGCAACCGCCCAGACGGGAGCCCGGTCGAAGGACGTGCCGGCATGTACAGGAGATGCGCCTGCGACCTCGCCGGCAGCATCCGGGACCTTCCGAGGAGCACGACCATGAACACGAAGAAGAAGACCCCCGCACGCACGGCCATGGCTCTCGTAGGCCTGGCTGCCGCCGCTCTCGTCGGGACTTCGTCGGCGGAGATCGCGACGCTGCCGAAGAAGGGCGGCGTCGCCATCCTGAGCTGCGGCAAGGCCAAGCGCAGCGGGGACGAGCTGATCAGCATCACCTACCTCGATCCCAAAGGAGAGCTTGTCCCCTTCGAGGCCGCCACCGGGCAGTCCGGCTCGCAGCACGAGTGGGACGACATCGCCAAGGGCACCTCCGGTCCCGCCAAGGCCGCGGCGATCGCGACCGCCATCAACGACTCGGGGGCACCCCTCACCGCCAGCGCGGTGGGCCACGTGGTCACCGTGGGCACCACCGGGGGGTGTCAGGGGATCCGCCGCATGTCCGTCACCAACAACACGCGGCAAGCGCGGGACAAGGTGAAGATCAGCGTCGAGCGCTCCCCAGGCCCGATCGGGGCGCAGCCCCTGCCGGAGGGCTACGTCACCCTGGTGGGCATCCTCTCCAGGCAGGACGACGACGGGAATCCGGCCGAGTTCGCCCTCGGCACCGACCGTTGGACCTTCGAGACTACGACCGGGGAACACGCCTCCCTGGTCACTCTGTGCCAAGCGGCGGTCGGTGAGTTGGTCGCCCACGGCGTCTCCGCCAGTCTGGTGCGGCCGACGGTGATCCGCGTCGTCCTCGACCCGGTCCGCGACGGCCAACTCGTCTGGGGCTGCACGGATACCGGGGCCACCATGATGGCCGGGGTCGAGCTGCCCGACTGATGTGGCGGAGGGGCGGGCCGGGGCAGAATCCGCCCCGCTGCCCCCCCCGCCGGCTCACGGCGTCGCTATCCTGTTCGCCCCTACCGCCGGGACCGGCCCGGCGCCCCCCCAGGACGACCGCAGGTGGAGCCCCGCGGGGCTCCTTTCAGCATGGACTTCCTCCAAGAACTCGGTATCCAGGCCGAGAACTCCGGCGCCTACAACGGCGAGTGGCTCGAAACCGGCGGAGCGACGCTCGAGACGCGTGATCCCGCGACCGGCGAGCTGATCGCCAAGGTGCGCACCGCCAACGCCGAGGACTACGAGGAGTGCGTGCGCTCCGCCCACAGCGCCTTCGAGCGCTGGCGCAGCGTGCCCGCGCCCCAACGGGGCGAAGTGGTGCGCCAACTGGGCGAGGCGATGCGCGAGAAGAAGGACGCCCTGGGGCGCCTGATCACCCTCGAGATGGGCAAGATCCTCCAAGAGGGGTGGGGCGAGGTCCAGGAGGCGATCGACATCGCCGACTTCGCGGTCGGCCAGTCGCGCATGCTCTACGGCCTGTCGATGCACTCCGAGCGCCCCGGCCACGCCATGCGCGAGCAGTGGCACCCCCTGGGCGTCGTCGGCTGCATCACCGCCTTCAACTTCCCGATGGCGGTCTGGGCCTGGAACTCGATGCTGGCGCTGGTCTGCGGCGACGCGATGCTCTGGAAGCCCTCCAGCCAGACGCCCCTGTGCGGCATCGGCCTGACCAACGTCTGCCGCCCGGTGCTGGAGCGCGCCGGCTTCGGCGGCTTGATCTCGCTCGCCGTCGGCTCGGGACGCGACGTGGGGCAGCGCATGCTGGAGGACCCGCGGGTGCCGCTGGTCTCCTTCACCGGCTCGACCCAGGTCGGGCGCGGCGTGGCGAGCACCGTCGCCGGTCGCTTCGGGCGCACGATCCTCGAGCTGGGCGGCAACAACGCCGTGGTCCTGATGGAGGACGCCGACCTGGATCTGGCGATCCCCTCCATCGTCTTCGGCGCCGTGGGCACCGCCGGTCAGCGCTGCACGTCGACCCGGCGGGTCCTGGTGCACGAGTCCCTGATCGACGACGTCGAGCAGCGCCTGCTGCGCGCCTACGAGCAGGTGAAGATCGGCAACCCCTCCGACGACGGCACCCTCTGCGGGCCGCTCGTCACCGAGGGTGCGGTGGGGGACATGATGGCCGCGCTCGAGAAGGTGCGTGCGACCGGTGGCACGGTGCTCTACGGCGGTGAGACCCTGACTCTCGAGGGTCGCGAGGCGGGCGGCAACTTCGTCAAGCCCGCGATCGTGCGGGCGGAGAACGACTGGGAGATCGTTCAGGAGGAGACCTTCGCTCCGATCCTGTACCTGATCTCCGTGCGGGACGTCGACGACGCGATCGCCAAGCACAACGGGGTGCCCCAGGGGCTCTCCTCGGCGATGTTCACCCTGAACGTGCGCCACGCCGAGCGCTTCCTCTCCGCCACCGGCTCCGACTGCGGCATCGCGAACGTCAACATCGGCACCTCCGGCGCCGAGATCGGCGGGGCCTTCGGCGGCGAGAAGGAGACCGGCGGCGGCCGGGAATCCGGCTCCGACGCCTGGAAGGGCTACATGCGGCGGCAGACCAACACCGTCAACTGGTCGACCGACCTGCCGCTGGCCCAGGGAATCAAGTTCGGGTAGCAGGGCGCGGCTCAGGGACGCGGCGCGAGCGGTCGATAGCAGGGGCACCCCAGTCCCTCGAGTCGACTCATGAACACCTCCACGCCCCTCGTCGCCGTCGCTTCCCTCGCCCTGGGCGCCGCGATCGCCTTCGTCGTCACGACCGAGGCCCCCGTCGAGCCGCAGGCCGATCCCACGCCGCAAGCCACTGCGTCTGCCGCCGCCGCGCGCCGCGCCCCCCAGGTCGCCGACGGCCCGGTCCGGGTCGCGGGGATCATGAGCCAGCGCGTGCTCGCGCGTGAGGGGGAGTACGGCGAGCAGCGCCCCTTCGCCGGCTCCTTCGGAACGACGCGCGTCGCCCTGGAGGTCGACCTCGATCGCGTCCAGGGCGCCGGCGCCCTGAGCATCGTCGACGTCGTCCTCGACCGCTCCACGGTCGAGCGTTTCTTCGACGACCGCGGGACCGATCTGACCGCGGGACTCGAGCCTGGCAACGCCTACGAGATGATGCCCGACCTCTCGCAGGACGGCCGGCGCGTGTCGGCGATCCTCGGCGCCGAGACGCGCCCCGCGCGCGACGCGGGGTGGTTCGCCATCGAGGGCTCGATCGCGCTGCTCTGCGCCAGCGGGAAGGAGATCCGCACGTCGCAGCCGGTGGCTCTGCAGGCGGGTTCGAGACTCGCCGTCGAGCCCTTCGAGCTCGAAATCGTCCAGGTCGGCCCCTCTCAGTGGGACGAGTCGCAGTGGACGGTCGAGCTCCGCACCCACGGCGACCTCAGCGTCGTCACGTCGTGGTCCCTCGTGAAGCCGGACGGCGAAGTCGTCGAGCTGAGCGAGCAGATGACCTGGACGATGAACGGCACCGTTCAGAAGACTCTGGCCGCACCTGCTCCGGTGGAGACCGCCGCTCTGCGCGTCGAACTGTGGGTCGACGGCGAGGTCCTGATGGTCCCCTACGCAGTTGAGGCCGGGCTCGGGTTGTAGTCCTGACGGCGCTCATCGGACCGCTGGAGCGAAGCCTAGGCTAAGCAGGAGTTGTCACCCGGGGGCTGGGCGACCTGCTAGCCTCCCCTCGGGAGGTGATCCCGTGATCCGTGCATCCTTCGTGCCGGTCCTCGTCGTGTGTACCGCCGCTTCGGTCGCCCCAGCGGAGCGCCTCGACTTCCGCGCCCCCGAGGGGGTGCCGCTCGCCAAGCACTTCGCATTTGCACTCGAGCTCGAGTTGGATGCCATCAGAGACACGTG
>CAZDQL010000076.1:0-30482 GCA_964507325.1 uncultured Planctomycetaceae bacterium
CGTCGCGCGCGGCGCGGCCGGGCGGGTGAAGGTGGGCGCCGCGGGGGCGGGGTTCTGGGGTCGGACCGGCGGCGCGGGTGTCGGCGGGGCCGGAGGGGCCGGAGGAGCCGAGGGGCCGCGACGCGACGCTCCGGCAAGTCGACACTGGGCTGGCCCGCCAGGCGCGCCCGACCGAGGGCCGGATCCCCCGGCAGACCGCTCCCGCGGGGCGCGTCGTCTCCGCTGCCGGAGAGGCGGGCGGCGCGCTCGTGGTAGCTGCGCTCCAGCTCGCGCCAATCGCCGCGCGTGACGCCGATGCGCCGGCGGTTCACCAGGTGGCGGGCCGAGATGTTGTCGGAGGTGATGTTGCCCGCCTGGGGACCGCAGCCGAGGCTGAGGGAGGGCACCAGGTTGGTGCTGAAGCCCACCGCCCCCATCGAGCTCGGTCCGTTGACGACGATGCGGCTGGCGGGCTTCTCCAGGTAGAAGGCCTCCAGCACCGCCCGGTCCTCGGCGTGGATCACCATGGTGTGACCGAGACCGCCGTGGTGCAGGTTCTGCTTGCACACCCGGCACCCCTCCTCCCAACCGTCGACCACGTGCACCGAGAGCAGGGGGCAGAGGATCTCGATCGAGAGGGGGTAGTCGCGCCCCACCCCCTCCTGGTGGGCGAGCAGGCAGGTGGTGGTGGGCGGCACGCTGAAGCCCGCGCGCTCCGCCACGACCCAGGGGTCGAGACCCACCAGGTCGGGGTTCATGTGGCCCCCCACGTTGCAGTAGGCGGCCAGCTTCTCGGTCTCTTCAGCGCAGCAGAGGTGCGCCCCGCGGGCGATCATCGCCTCCAGGAAGCGCTCCGCGATCGGCCGGTCGAGCACCACCGACTGCTCCGAGCTGCAGAGCGTTCCGTTGTCGAAGCTCTGGCTGGCGATCAGGTCGGTGGCGGCGCGCTCGAGATCCGCGGTGCGGTCCACGTAGCAGGGCACGTTCCCCGGCCCCACCCCGTAGGCGGGCTTGCCGGAGCTGTAGGCGGCGCGCACCAGACCTCCCCCGCCGGTGGCCAGGATCACCGCCACGTCGCGGTGCTTCATCAGGGCCGCGGTGGAGGCCATCGTCGGCTCGGTCAAGCAGGTGACCAGGTCCGGGGGACCGCCGGCGCGTTCGATGCCGCGACGCAGGACGTCGCAGGTCTCGCCGATGCAGCGCGTGGCGCGCGGGTGGGGCGAGACGACGATCGCGTTGCGCCCCTTGACCGAGATGATCGACTTGAAGAGGGCGGTGGAGGTGGGGTTGGTGGTGGGGATGATCCCGGCCACGATCCCCACCGGCGTCGCCACCTCGTACACGCCGCGCTCATCGTCGCGGGAGAGGAACCCGACGGTGCGCTCGTGGCGGATCGACTCCCAGGTGCCCTCGGAGCCGAGCAGGTTCTTGATCACCTTGTAGTGCACCCGCCCGATCCCCGTCTCCGCCACCGCCGAGCGCGCCAGGTCGTGGGCGGCGGCGACCCCCGCCTCGGCCATCGCCTGGCCGAGGCGGTCGATCTCCTCCTGGGAGTAGTGCGCGACCACCGCCAGCGCCTGCTTGGCGCGGGCGACCATGTCGCGCACCTCCTGCAGGGCGGCGAGGTCCGGGTCGAGTCCCTTCACGGGTCAGCCCGGCGTCACTTCTTGCCGCCGCCGGACGTGGCGGGCGCCGGCTTCATCGGCGGCAGGACCTTGTCGAGCTGTTCGTGGGGGCGCGGGATGACGTGCACGCTGACCAGCTCACCGACCCGGCGGGCGGCGGCGGCCCCGGCGTCGGTCGCGGCCTTGACGGCCCCGACCTCACCGCGGACGAAGAAGGTCACTAAGCCGGCGGTGACGCGCTCGGTCCCGGTCAGGTCGACCATGGCGGCCTTGACCATCGCGTCCGCCGCCTCGATGGCGCCGACGAGACCCCGAGTTTCGACCATGCCCAAGGCGAGGGGCTTCATGCTGGGTGAGCTCCTGGGGAGTGGAAAGGCGGTGCGGAGGCGGATCCCGACGACCCACCCCGCAGCGAGGCGAGTGTAGGGGTGCGGCCGGCCAGGCACAACGCCAGGCAGGCGGAAGCTGATTTTTGGGTCAATACGCCCAATTTAAAGCCCATTTGGCGGCACGCTCGGGGTGGCGGCGTGGCCGACACACCTATTAGATAGGCAAATAGATGCTTTTTATGGCTAATTTGAGCGACGTAGCGGCAGCTCGACCTTCTCGTGGAAGACCGAATCCGCGAAATGCACGCCACTCGTCGGCGAGCGCACCGAGCGCTTGAGGCAGAGGTCGAAGAGCAGCGGATCGTAGTGGTAGAGCTCGTTCAGGAGCTCCCGCTCCTCCGCGGTCAGGAACCCGTCCCGCCGCAGGGCGCGGGTCTGGTAGAGCACGTTGACCGCCGGCAGGGGGTAGTCGCTGCCGTTGACGAGCCGCGGGTGCAGGTCCACGCGCTCCAGGAGGGTCGCCAGGGCCCGCGGGTAGCGGTTCACCTGGGTGACGGTCGAGATGTCGGCGAAGAGCAGCCCCTCCCAGCGCGGCTCTTCGAGGAGCCTGAGCAGGAGCTCGAAGCTCGGAAGTCGCCCCTCCTCGGGGTCGTCCAGATCGAGGTCGCTGCCGCTCGAGGCGCAGTGGGCGGCGATCACCCGCACCCCCGCCTCCAGGGGCCGGCGCAGCCTGAGCGGGTTGCCGAGAGCCTGGTCCTCCTGCGCCTCGACCGCATGCTCCTCCCCGGTGTGCACGAGCAGCGCCACCCCGAGCCGCGCCGCCGCCGCGTAGAAGTCGTCGCAGGCGGGACTCGCCGGGTCGATCCCCTGGGCGTTGGGCAGCCACTTGACGACCGTCGCCCCGCGGGCCGCCCAGCGCTCGAGCTGCTCCACGGCGTCGGGTCGATAGGGGTGGATCGAGGCCGCCGCGACGAAGAGCTCGGGGTAGCGAGCAACCTGGGCGAAGGCGTACTCGTTGGGGACGTGGAACTCGCTGCGCTCCAGGTCGAGGGTGCCGTCGTCGCGGTAGCGGTAGTCGAAGGCCAGGATCAGGAACCGCCCCCGCGGCGGCCAGGCGCCGGCGAGCTGCGCCAGGTTGTCGACGAAGACCGGGTCGGGATCCTCCGGAGAGAGCCCCGCCGCGGAGAGGTAGCCGCGGAGGCGCGCCCAGGAGGTGGGGTGCCGCAGGGAGCGCATGCGCGGGTTCACCCAGCAGTCGCTTCCCTCCCCCACCCCCCCCAGGTGGACGTGGTAGTCGACCATCCTGGTGGGATCGAGCCCCTGCATGCAGCGCTCGACGAAGGTGCGCGCCTCCGGCGACAGCGCCTCCGGTCCCTGGTGAGCGCGCCGCTGCGTGTGCCCTGCGAAGAGGTCGATCAGCACCTGATGTCCGGCGAAGAGGGCCACGGCGAAGATCGCCGCGGTGACAGCCACGCGCCGCCCCAGACGCCGCTGGGGTCGCGCCCGCGCGGCGCTGGAGGGAGGATGGTCCTGCACCGAGAGAGGGTACAGTAACCTCGCCCCCCAGTGCCCACCCCCGTCCGACGACTCGGCCTCTTCGACGCCACCATGCTCGTGATGGGTGGGATCATCGGCGTCGGCATCTTCTTCAAGCCCCACGGGGCGGCGATGCTGGTCGGCGAGCCGGGGCCCTACTTCGCGATGTGGGCGCTGGGCGCCCTGGCGGCGCTGGCCGGTGCGATGACCTTTGCGGAACTCGCCGCCACCTTCCCCCGCACGGGGGGGTGGTACGTCTTCCTGCGCGAGGGCTTCGGCGCCTTCCCCGCCTTCCTCTTCGCCTGGATCGTGCTGCTCGTGATCTCCACCGGCGCCTGTGCGGCGGTGGCGGACTTCTGCGCCCAGCAGATCGAGGAGTTGCTCGACGTCGAGGACTCCCTCCTGCGCCGTCGGCTGATCGCCGGGGGGATCGTGGCGGGGCTGACCGGCGTGGCGCTGACGGGGGTGAGGAGCGCCGCGGTGCTGCAGAACCTCTGCATGCTGGCGAAGCTCCTGGCGATCGCGCTCTTCGTCTTCCTGGGCCTGGTCCTCTTCCAGGGGGCCGCGCTGCAACCCGTTCCGGCGACGCCCCCCAGCGAGCCCCTGGCGGCGCGCATGATCACGGCGGCGCTGCCGGTGCTCTTCACCTACGGCGGCTGGCAGCTCGTGACCTACGTGGCGCCCCACGTGCGCGACCCGGAGCGCAACCTACCGCGCGCGATCGTCCTGGGGGTGCTCGGGGTGGGGGTCACCTACCTGCTCTTGAACGGCGCCTACGTGCGCGTGCTCGGCATGGGCGGGGTCGCCGACCTGGAGAACGTCCCCCTGGAGCTGGCGCAGCGCACCCTGGGCACCGGCGGAGCGCACTTCCTGACCGCGGCGATGGCGGTCTCCGCCCTGGGCTTCCTGGTGGCGACCCTCTTCGCGACCCCGGGGATCTACGTGGCGATGGCGCGCGAGGGGCTCTTCTTCGAGGCGGTCGGCCGCGAGAACCCGCAGAGCGGCGCGCCGCGGGTGGCGCTCCTCATCCAGGGCGCGATCTGCCTCGCCTACCTGGCGTTCGAGGAGGACGTGATCCACGTCCTCGCCGACTCGATCGTGTTCGTCGAGTGGATCTTCCACGCCCTGCTCGCGGTGGCGCTCTTCCACCTGCGCCGCTCCCGCCCGGAGCTGCCGCGTCCCTTCCGGAGTCCCCTCTACCCGCTCTTCCCCGCCCTCTACTTCCTGATCGCCTCCGCCGTGGTGATCGGCAACCTGGTGACCAACGAGTGGCGCATCACGCGCCTGGGGTTGATCGTGCTGGCGCTGGGGATGGTGGTCTACGGGCCGTGGCGGCGGTTGGCGGTGCGCAGCGGTCCGGGACGCTAGCCCCAGGGATCGCCTCGAGGTCGATGCCGTCCAGCGCCTCGTGGAGGAGCGCGCGCGCGATCCCGAACTCCTCCTCGACCACCCGCCCCAGCTCCTGGGCGTCCGCCAGCGCGCGTTCGCTCCAGCGCTCGCCCTGCGAGTGCAAGAGCCGCAGATTGTGGAGCACGCTCGAGCGCCCGGGGAAGAAGCGCGTGATCAGGAGCGCGTTGAGGAAAACCGCCTCTGGCCGGTAGGAGTCCAGCACGACCCCGTCGAACTCCTCGATGCGTCGCGGCTCGGGCTTGACCGTGTAGCCGTGCCGCTCCACGCCCTCGCGCAACAGCCGCAGCCGCGAGCGGCCCGCCGCGTCCTGCGGCTCCAGGACGTAGCGGTCGCGCCCCAGCGCCACGACGTGCTCCCGCTCGAGGTCGCGCGGCAGGGGCTCGAGGAAGGGCGCCCCGTAGCCGCCGTCGACCAGGTACTCCCGGCCCTCGACGCGCACCAGCACCACGATGTGCACGTCGGCGTCCGTCATGTCGGCGCCCGAGAGGCGCGCGTCGAAGCCCAGGTGGCGGAGCAGGCCGTGGAAGTGGGAGTTGTTGGCGTAGCAGGTGCCGCCGAAGCCGTGCTGCTCGATGCCGTCCAGGTGCTCCTCCAGCCCCGGCCGCCTGCGCAGGCCGGCGCGGCGCAGCCGCAGGAGCTTAGAGAGGTTCTCGAAGGGCACGCGCTGCAGCTGGGCCGCGGTCAGCGCCTCGAGCAGCGCGCGGTCGGGCCGCGCCCGCCCGATGCCCAGTAGGCGCAGGTAGCGTGCGTAGAGTGCGCGCTCGCTCTTCTCGCTCGACATGCTTCCGGCGAGAATACGGTGCCACGATGTCGGACTGCTACGAGCTGGGCCCCATCCGCCCCCCCTCCGAGGCCCGCAGCCTCCTGGTGCGGGTGGCGCGCAACTGCCCCTGGAACCGCTGCGTCTTCTGCCCCGTGTACAAGGGGGCGCGCTTCTCGAAGCGCTCCGTCGAGGAAGTGCTCGGGGACCTCTCCGCCATGCGCCGCCGCCTCTCGCACGAGCCGCGCACGGCCTTCCTGCAGGACGCCGACCCGCTCCTGATCGGCAGCGAGGCCCTGCTCAGCATCCTCGAGGGGATGCGCGAGCTCTTCCCCGAGCTGCGCCGCATCACGGCCTACGCCCGCGCGGACACCCTCGTGCGGCGCACGACCGAGGAGTTGGCGCAACTGCGCCAGGCCGGGCTCGACCGGGTGCACGTGGGCCTGGAATCGGGCTGCGACGAGGTGCTCGAGATGGTGCGCAAGGGCGCCGACCGCAAGCGGCAGATCGAGGGCGGACGACGCGCGCTGCAGGCGGGCTTCGAGCTCTCGCTCTACGTCATGCCCGGCCTGGGCGGAGTGGCGCTCTCCGAGCGGCACGCCGACGACACCGCCTCGGTCCTGTGCGCCATCGGGCCGCACTTCGTGCGCCTGCGCACCACGGCGGTGCTGCCCGGCTCGCCCCTGGCCGAGCTGCAGGCCGAGGGGCGCTACGAGCAGCCCGGCGAGCTGGAGATGCTGCGCGAGCTGCGGCGCATGCTGGCCGGGATGACGGGGCTCGAGACGCGCCTCGAGAGCGACCATTCCCTCAACCTCCTGATGGAGCTGCGCGGCGAGCTGCCGCGGGACCTGCCCGCACTGCTGGAGCTGCTCGACGGCTTCCTCGCCCGGCCCCTGCGCGAGCAGCAGCGCTTCGTGCTGGCGCGCCGGCTGGGCTGGGTGATGAACCTCGAGAGCTACGAGGATGCGGGCCTGGACGAGGCCGCCGAGGAGGCGCTGGCCGAGCTCGAGGCCCGGGGCGGCGATCTCGAGGAAGCGGCCGCCGCCCTGCGCTGCCGCATGGTCTGAGCGCGGCTCCTTCACAGCGCGAGCGCGCGCCGTGATGATACGCGTGGAGTCACGACGATCATGAACGCTCTACCCCGACGGTCCCCCCGCGCGCGGCCGAGCGCGCTCCCCGCGCTCGGTCTGGCGCTCGTCGCCTGCGCCTCGGGCTGCACGACGGAACCTCCGGAGCGCGCGCTCGCGCTCGAGGAGACGATCGAGCTCCTGCGCCCGCTGCACGCGGAGATGGGGCCAGTCCGCTCGGGCGACTGGCTCGAGACCCACCGCGAGGTGCACCGCAGCTTCGAACGCTACGTCGCCGCGGATCCCACCACGGCGCACGGCGAGCGCCGGGTGATCTACATCCAGCCGATCGGCGACTTCACCCGCGAGCAGCGCGCGGTGGTCGAGCTCGCGGCGGAGTTCCTGCGGCGCTTCTTCGAGCTCGAGGTCGAGCTCCTCGAGGAGCTCCCCATCGACGACGGCTGGCCGGAAGAGGCGCGGCGCGTTCATCCGAGCTGGGGGGACCGCCAGCTGCTGACGAGCTACATCCTCGACGAGCTCCTGGTCCCCCGTCGGCCGGCGGACGCGGCGGTGCTCCTGGGCTTCACCGCCATGGACCTGTGGCCCGGCGAGGGCTGGAACTTCGTCTTCGGCCAGGCCTCGTTGCGCCGCCGCGTGGGTGTCTGGTCGATCTACCGCAACGGCGATCCCGCGGCCGGCGAGGAGGAGCTGCGGCTGTGCCTCCTGCGCACGCTGAAGACCGCCGCGCACGAGACGGGCCACGTCTTCTCGATCACGCACTGCGTGGCCTACGAGTGCGGCATGTGCGGCTCGAACAACCGCGGCGAGTCGGACCGTCGGCCACTGGCCTTCTGCCCCGAGTGCGCGGCCAAGCTCTGCTGGGCCACCGGCGCGGAGCCGCGTCGCCGCTACGCACGCCTGGCAGCCTTCTGCCGGGAGCATGGGCTCGAGGAAGAGGCGCGCTTCTACGACCGCTCGGCGGAGCTGCTCGAATAGCCGCCGGTCAGTACGAGCGGAACGCGTCCCGATCCAGGTTCGCCTCGTGGCTGGCCCCCATGCGCAGGGCCAGCCCCACCGCCAAGAAGGTCGCGAGCAGCGACGAGCCCCCCGTCGAGAAGAGGGGCAGGGTCAATCCGGTCATCGGCGCCAAGCCCACGTTGACCGCCACGTTGATCACCAGGTGCGCCGCGAAGTAGAGCCCGACGCCCCCCACCACCAGCCGCGCGAAGCGATCGCGGATCCCGGCCGCGGACAGCATCAGGAGCGCCGCCAGGAGGGCGTAGAGCAGGATCACTCCCGCCGCCCCCACGAAGCCCGCCTCCTCCGCGATCACGACGATGATCGAGTCGCTCTCCCGCTCCGGCAGGAGCCCCGTCTCGTTGGCCACCCCGTCCCCCAGACCGCGGCCGAGCATGCCGCCGTTCCCCGCCGCCACGCGGGCGTGGTAGAGGTGGAAGCCGGCGCCGGTGCGGCGCTCGATCAACCCCTCGGCGGCGTAGGACGCGGTCCAGGTCTCCACCCGCTCGAGCTGGTAGTCCCGCACCATGTCCGCCTCGACGGCGATCCAGGCCGCCACGAGCCCCGCCGCGACGAAGCCCACCAGGGCCCCCACCCGGGCGCCGGCGAGGAAGAAGAGGCCGAGACTGACCGGCACCAGGGTCATCGCCGTGCCCAGGTCCGGCTGACCGGCGACCAGGGCCATCGGCACCAGCACCACGAGCAGGGGACGGATCCAGTCCCCGAGGGACTCCAGTCGGTTCGCGGCCAGGACCTGCGCCAGCATCACGATCACGCCGATCTTGGCCAGCTCGGAGGGCTGCAGGTCGAACTTGGGGAGCTGGATCCAGCGCTGGGCGTTGTTGCGCTCGTCCCCGATGAAGTACACCGCCACCAGGAGCGCCACGCAGCCGAGGTAGACCCAGGAGGCGTTGCGCCGCAGCCACGCCGGACGCAGGGCCAGACCCACCGCGATCAAGGGCACGGTCAGGAGGACCTTCTGGCGGTGAGCGCTCCAACTGACGTCGCGCAGGACCTCGTTCGCCTGCGAGGCGGCGATGGCGTGCACGAAGAGCAGTCCGATCCCGAGCAGCACGAGGGTGATCGCCAGCACGTGCCAGTCCACGGCGAAGAGCCGCAGGTCGCGCAGGGAGAAGACGCGCGGCAGGGCCCAGCGCCGTCGCCGGGGGAAGCTCATCGCATCCCCTCCTCGGCCCAGCGCTGCACCTCCGGGCGCTCCAGGAACTGGCGCGCCACGTGGGTCGCGATGTGGCTGGCGGTGGTCGTCACGTCGTGGCAGTAGACCACCACCACCGCGCGCGGCTCGTCGGCGGGGAACCAGCCGGCGAGCCAGCCGTGGTTGCGCTTGCCCTCCTCCCAGGCGTGCGGGGAGGTGGAGATCGGCGCGTTGGGATCGACGGGGACCGCCCCCTTGCGGGTGTCGGCGCTGCCGGTCTTGCACGCCAGGCTCAGACCCAGGCTCTTGCGATCCAAGCCCTTGTTCTGGGCCGTGCCGTCGATCGGCACCGACCGCAGGGAGCGCCGCACCGCCTCCAGGTGCGCCTCGGCGACCGGCACCCGCTCCTTGGTCGCCACCACCGGCTGGTCGCCGATGCTGCGCACGAGGCGCGCGCTCGGCAGCTCACCGGTCGCCAGCCCCGCGTAGGCGCGCGCCACCTGGACCGGGGTGGAGTTGATGTGGCTCAGGCCGTTGCCCAGGCGCTGCAGCATCGAGGAGGTGGCCACCGTGGACTGGCGGCGGAAGAAGGGACCCGCGCTCCAGTTCTCCACCAGACCCCCCCGGCGTCCCTCGAGGCAACGCACCCCGGTCGCTCGGTCGAAACCGAAGGCGTGCGCCATCTCGCGGAAGTCGGCGGCGCCGTAGCACTCACCCAGGGCCGCGAAGTAGGCGTTGCAGGACTTGCGCAGGGCGCGGTCGAGGGTCACGTCCCCCACCCCGTGCCCCCAGAGCTTCAAGCAGTGCACCACCGCTCCCTCGCGGTGGGAACCGAACTTCGAGGGGTCGCTGGCGTTGGTCGTGCAGGAGAAGGGGGTCTCGGGCGTGATCCACCCCTGCTCCAACCCCCAGGCCGCCACGAAGGGCTTGAGCAGCGAGCCGGGCGGATGGAAAAGGGGCATGCGCAGGGTGCGGTCGATCGACGGATCGAGCTCGCGCTGTCCGTCCTGGTAGAGCCCCGCGGGCTCCGGCCGCGCCGGCGCGGAGGCGGCGGCGAGGAGCTCCCCATCGACGGTCATCAGGACGATCGCCCCCACGGAACGGTCGTGCCAGACGCGATCGGGGGCGAGCTCCTCCGCGGGGGGCGGCTCCGGCGCGCAGATCACCTCCAGGGCGGCGCGCTGGAGGTCGGCGTCCAGGGTCAGCACCACCTCCAGGCCGTCGATCGCGGCCAGGTGGGTGGGCTGGTGGTCGGAGCGGGCGCGCTCGGTGAGGCCGGTCCCCTCCCGGTAGCCGTTGCGACCGCGCAGCTCCTCGTCGAGGTAGCCCTCGAGGCCGCTGCCCCCCATCGTCGCCTCGTCGCTCCAGGTGGCGGCCACCGTGTCGAGGATCCAGCGGCGGTCCTCCTCGTCGATCTCGAGTTGCGTCTGGCGCTCGCGCAGGGCGGCCTCGATCGGGCGCTGGGCGAAGAGGTCGACCAGGTAGGGCACGCGCACGCGTCCGATGAGGGCCTCCGCCAGGAGCCTCGGATCCTCCGGGTCGCCGTCGAGCAGGGTCACCGGCACGCGGCGCGTCGAGCAGCGCACGTGGAAACCGGCGTAGTGGTCGGGGTAACGCGTCACCAGGTGCACGAGCTGGTAGCTCGGAGCGCGATCGAAGCGCAGGGGTCGCGACTCCCGGTCGCGCACCACGTAGCCGCGCCGCTCGAGGGCCGCGTCCACCCACCCCGCGCGCAGCTCCACCGGCAGGGGCAGGGCGTCGAGCAGCGCCGCCAGGCGCGCCTGCAAGAGCGTGTCCCAGTGGATCAGGGCGGCGGCGAAGGGGGCCTCGTCCTGCGGGTCCCAGCTGCGGCGCGAGGCGGCCGCGATCTCGGCCATGCGCTGCGCCGCGGAGGCCGCGTCCGGCTCCAGGTGCGGAGTGGAGATCAAGGCGCGCTCGAGCAGGGCGCCGGACTCCTGCCCCTGGGCCTGCGCCTCGAGGAGTAGCGCGCGCTCGAAGGGCAGCACCTCGTCGAAGAGGGACTCGGGCAGGGTCTTGGCGCCGGTGAAGCGCCGCTCGAAGTCCTTCAGCACGACCAGCTCCGCGACCCGCCACCAGGGGATCGGTCGCGCGGACCCCGGCCGATCGCGGCGATCGCCGTTGAAGAACCAGGCCAGCGCGGAGAGGACTCCGTCGGCGGGATCGGCGTGCCCCGCCTCGACCTTGGAGCGCGCGATGGCGTGACCCGCCAGGTGCCGTCGCACGGCGCGCGGCCAGGCGGAACCGCGGTCGTTCATCCACTCGCCGAGCCGCCCCCCATCCCAGTAGAGGGCGCGCCGCAGCCACTCCAGGTCGATGCGCTCCAGGTTGGCGGCGTCGAGCCGGCTGGCGGGGAAGCCGGCCGCCTCCTCGAAGAGGTCGTCCGCGGCGGCGAACTCCACCTCGCGGCGCTTGGCCTCCAGGAGGGCCAGCAGCCGCCCGGCGGGATCGGCGGGGAAGCCGCCGGGGGCGGCGTGCTCGAAGACGCCCCAGTCGATCTCCGCGGCGAGCTCGGCGAGGCGCTCGAGGGAGGTGGCGACGCGCCCGGCGAGCTGGCGCTGCAGGGACATGGTGGTCACCCGGCGTTCGGCGGCGAAGAGCGCCACGTAGGGACGCGACCAGGAGGCGCTGTCCTCCAGATCGCCGATCGCCTTGCGCTCGCCGCGCGTCGAGGAGAAGAGGGCCTGCACGTACCAGTGCAGCTCCGCGGCCCGCGAGCCGCGGCGCGCGAGCCGCGCGCGCCGGCGGCGCTCGCGGGAGGAGCCCTGCGACACCGCGGGGATCCGGACCTCGCCCAGCTCCAGGGCGTGGCCGCGTCCGAAGGCGTCGATCTCGGCGGGGGAGAGGCGGGCGAAGGCGCGCGTCCAGCGGTCGAGCTCCTTGCGCATCTCCACCAGCGGCACCGAGCGCAGCTCCACCAGGGAACGCAGTTGCGCCACCTGCCCGAGCAGGTGCCCGCGCCGGAAGTCGCGCCACACCAGCTCGAGCTCGTAGACCTCCTCGTCCCGCACCCAGGTGCGCCCCTGGCGGTCGAGCAGGGCGCCGCGCATGTAGGGCACCACCGTCCAGGAGCGCTGCAGGTTGGCGGCCTCCCGGGCCCAGATCCCGTGCTCCCGCACCTGCACGTCCCAGAGCCGCGCCAGGAGCATCGCCACGGCGAGTGCCAGCACGCCCAGCAGGGGCCCGAAGCGCCTGAGCCCTACCACTTGCGCTCCCTGAGGGGCGTCAGCCCCGGCAGGTGCACCAGGGAGGGGGAGAAGACCAGCGCGAAGAGCGCCGTCACCAGGGCCGTGGCGAGGGCCTGCGGCAGGGCGGTCGCCAGCGCGCCGGTGGCGTCGCCGCCCACGCGCAGGGCGTGCACCAGGGCCAACCAGAGCGCGAAGCCCAGCGCCAGGCCGCCCCCCAGGCTGGCGCGCAGGAACACCCCGCCCACCTCGGTCACGCGCCGCGCGGACTGCACCGTCAGGGCGGCGGCCAGGAAACCGGCCAACACGGCGACCGGCGGTTCGACGCTGTGGGCGATGCGCCCGAGGGCGACCAGCAGGGTGGCCAGGGGCATGTCCCGCCTGTGCAGCGCCCCGGCGCAGGCGACCGCCAGCAGGATCCCCAGGTCCGGGGTCCAGGGGCCGAGCGGCGTGCGCGCGACGATCAGCCCCTGGGCGGCGGTCAACCAGCTCGCCCAGGCGGCGAGCATCAGCCAGGCGAGGAGGCGATCGCGGGTCATTCGAGCTGCTCCTGGCCGAGGCGCAGCGAGAGCTCACCGGGTTCGCCACCACCGTCGGGCAGACGCAAGCTGAGAACGTGGGGTCCGGGGCCGACGGGCAACTCCACATCTCCGAGCAAGAGCCCGCGCGGAATCCCCGCCTCCCCCGAGCCGGTCCAGACGCGCGCGGGCACCGGGCCCTCTCCATGCAACGTCGCATCGAGGGGGATCGTGGCGGGCCAGTGCAAGCGCACGGTGTCGCCCCTGCGCCCGAGACAGGTCAGCCGCCCGAGGACGTGCGGGCGCTCCCCGTCGGCGGTGGAGTAGAGGGCGAGGGCGGGGATCGCAAGACCCGGATCCCCGAGCAGCGCCACGTCGGCGGTGGCGAGGCCGGCGTGCAGGACGATGCCCGCCAACCGCGGACCGCTGGCGAGCGCGGCGCCCGTCTCGACGCCTTGGTGGCGGCCGAGGGCCAACTTGCGCCCCTCGCGCCAGGAGGAGGGTTCGGCGCGCAGGAAGAGGCGGGCGGAGAGCCAGCGTCCGTCCTCGAGCAAAGGGGGGGTGGGGACGGGAGCGGGGGCGCGCTCGCTCGGCGGCACGAGCACCAGGACCTGGTGCAGACCGGTGGCGTAGTCGAGCTCGGGCGCGACGCCGATGGCGAGCTCGTCGGGCGCGTCCGGATCGGCGGCTTCGAGGCACAGGGAGCCCAGGCGGAAGCCGTTGGCCAGGTCCCCGCGCCCCTCGGCGAAGGGGGGCTCGTCGATCACCACCGTGCCGCTCTCCACCGAGCGATCGCTCGGGTTGTGCACGTCGAGTCTGAGGCCGGGGAGGGCGGCGATCCCGCCGATCACCAGGCGGCAGTCGCGCCCCTCCACCCGCGCGCCGGTGCGGAACTCCCGCCCGGTGACCAACTGCACGACGAACTGGTCGACGGGCAGGCTGCGGTCGTCGCGGGTGGCGGCCAGGTCGATGCGCCCGACGTAGCAGTCCCCGGAGACCACCGGCAGGTCGTCGTGCACGATGCTGGGATCCTCGACGCGCACCACCAGCCGGTCCAGGTCCTCGGCGGGGCGCGCGATCACCTCCGCCCGCAGGAGGTGGATCGAGCCGAGGCGCGCCAGGAGGCGGGTATCGGCGGGATCGGCCATCTCCAGGATGGCGGACTCCAGACGTTCCTGTTCGCCGATTTCGGCCTGGCGCCGCGCCTCGCGGCGGGGATCCTCGGCCCGCGCTTCGCGCCCCTGCAGCCACCCCACCGGGCTGGCCAGCTCCGCCAGGAAGCGGGTGGGGAGGAGCAGGTGGTCGAGTGCCTCCTCGACGCGGGGAATGGGCCGCACCGAGAGCACGGCCAGACCTCCGGCGGCGACGGTCAGCAGGGTGCGGACTCGGGAAGGGCGCACGGGTGGTGGGTCTGGCCCGGACTATTCATGAGCGTCCACCCCAGTGCGTGCCAAGTTCGCCGTGGCGCGCGAGTTGGGGCCGATCGGCGCGCAGGCGGGGCCTCTGCGCCCCGTCGAGCACCGAGCGGCGCCAACTCGTGCGCCATGGCGGACTTGGGGCGTGCTGGGGCGGACGCTCATGAATGGTCCGGGCTAGGTGCGGTGCGGTGTGCCTGGTCGCCGTTCCCCCGACCGAGCGCGGGCGCGTCGCGCCCCTCACGCGACGAATACCCAGCGCGCCGCCGCCCGGTGAGTCGGGGGCCTCCTGGTGAAGATGCAGGGTAGAGGACGGGAGGGGGTGGTACCAGCTTGGGCGGAGTGGACCTCAGGGCCGGTCCATGTCCAACGCCACAATCAACGCACGGGCGCGCGCCTCGACCTCCGGGCAGTCCCGCTCCGCGGCGATGCGCTCCGCCACCGAGATCAGGTTCCCCCGCGTCGCCGCCCGCAAGTCGGGAGTGCGCGCCACCAATCCCCGCAGGGCGACCAGCATGTCGGCCGTCCGTTCGGGGGTCGCGAAGACCAGACGGTCGCTGAGGTCGCGGACGAGGGGCAGCCCGCCGCTGCGCTTCAGAGCCCACTGGGTCAGATCACGGCGACCGGGGTGCTCCCCCGCCAAGTCGTTCAGAATCTCACCGCGATCCGCCGGGCCGCCGAAACGGAGCAGACTGCGCACCGCCGCGCGCGGAAGGGGAGTGTCGAGGGGCGCCAACCAAGCTCCACGCAGGAGGGCCACGCTCTCGATCGGCAGTGTGGGCGTGGACTCCCCTGACCACCTCAGGAGCGCAGCGGCGGCCAGTGCTTCGTGGAGGTCGCCCCCGCGCAGAGCGTGCCACGCTCGATGGAGCTCCCGCTCCGAGAGATCGGCCCCCAGCACGCGGGCCGCGCGCTCCCAGGTGTCGGGTTCGAAGTAGGGAGCCTCGAGGAGCGCGACCAGGGAGCGCAGGGCTCCGGCCGGGGGCTCGATCTCCTGCGACTCGAGCCGCGAGCCTCGAACCCAAGTGGCGGCGACCTTCTCAGTGGGAGGGGCGAGGGGCATCCCGGCGGTCTCGACCGAAGGACGCGACCCCATCGAGGGGTGCAGGGGATCGACGCCGGCGCCGCCCAATCCCACCAGGAAAGGCACGCCGGCGAGGACGAGACCCAGCGCCGCGATTGCCGATCCGCGCTTCAGATGGTGGAACATCGACTCCATCCGGGAGGCCCGCAGGGACCTCGCGGCTCACTCCAGGTAGAGCTCCACCTCGGTGACGCTTCCCGCTTCGACCTGCACGGCCCAGACCAGACCGCGTTCGGAATCCTTGATCCCGAGCAGGTCGTAGACGTCGGGGTCGAGTCCCCGGACCGTGAAGCTGCCGTCCTCTGCGCTCGCCGTCGAGGCCACCGAGTCGTCGGGTGACGTCAGGCCCTCGGGCAGGACGTAGACCGTTGCGTCCGCCACCGGCTCGATACTCCCCGCGCCGTTGTCGCGGAGGACGGTGCCGCGCAGCTCCCCCGTCTCAGAGAGGTTGGCGAGGCGGACCACGGGGTGCAGATTGAACTTGGTCGCGTTCTCCGGATCGTTCGCGGGGATCGGCTTGAAGGTCTTGGTCAAATCCACGTCCAGGAGCAGGTGCTCGCTGACACCGTCGGTCACGGTGAGCGGCGGATCGATGAAGGCCTTAAAGCCCGAGGTGGCCGTGCTTCCCAGGTGAAGGCTGCCGTCGTCGGAGGTGTAGAGGTTGCCGTTCTTGAGCAGCAGGTGGCCGCTCGCCACTCGCAGGCGCAATTGCCGGTAGGTCCCCGCCGGAAGCTCCACGCCGTTGACGAGCATTCCGGTCAGGCCGTCCCGCAGCTCGATCAGATCGAACTCCCTCGGCTGGCCCTCGTAGAGGGTCCTCCACCCGCCGTCGGCGGCGTCGTCCACGTCCGCCTCCGCATGGATGCGAACCCGATCGATGCGCACGACTGCTTCCTCCACCAGGTCGTGATCCAGCGGTTTGTCGGTCACCTCCAGGGTGAGTTGACCCGTGCCGCCGGCGTGGCTGTCGGAGTCCCCCGTGCCACCGCTGCAGGCGGCCAGGGGGAGCGCGAGGAGGAGGGCGAATCGCAGGTGTCGTCTCATGGTGAAACTCCCGGTGGCGTAGAGACACCACCTATCGAAACGATACCGGAGTGTCAGTAGGGGTGGGAGGTTTTCGAACGACCCGTGGAAGTCGAATCACCACGCCCGACGCATTCGGGACACCTCCGGGGCCCTCAGGCTCGATCGAGCTCTTGGAAGAGGCTCTCGAAGGTGAGTGCCCCGCGCTCCCGATCAGTCGTCCTCGTCGGTCGCCAGCACGCGCGAGAAGACGTCCAGCTTGTCGAGGAAGATCCCCGTCCCGCGCGCCACCGCGGTCAGCGGGTCGTCCGCCACGCGGGCGGGCACGCCCAGGTGGTCGGCGATGGCGTCGTGCATTCCGTAGAGCAGCGAGCCGCCCCCCACCATGATGATCCCGGTGTCGACCAGGTCGGCGGAGATCTCCGGCGGCGCCTCCTCGAGGATGCCGCGGATCGCTTCGCAGATCAGACGCACCGGATGCACCAGCGCTTCGCGGATCTCGATCGACGTCACCGTCGTGCGGCGCGGGAGTCCCGTCACCGAGTCGCGCCCCTTGACCTCCATCGAGAGCTCCTGGTCCATCGGCCAGGCGGACCCGATGGTGAGCTTGATGCGCTCGGCGGTCTGCTCCCCGATCAGGAGGTTGTGGTGGCGGCGCAGGTGCGAGGTGATCGCGTCGTCCATCTCGTCCCCGGCGATGCGCAGGGAGGTGGAGACCACCGCCCCCGCCAAGGAGAGTACCGCGATCTCGGTCGTCCCTCCCCCCACGTCGACGATCAGGCTGCCGCGCGCCTCGGTCACCGGCATGTCGCAGCCGATCCCGGCCGCCATCGGCTCCTCGATCAGGTACACCCGCCGCGCCCCCGCACGCTCGGCGGAGTGGATCACGGCCCGGCGCTCGACCGCCGTGATCCCCACGGGAACGGCGATCACCACCTGCGGCTTCACCCACTGGCGGCCCTCGTGGACCTTGGTGATGAAGTACCGCATCATCTTCTCGGTCACGTCGAAATCGGCGATCACCCCGTGGCGCAGGGGGCGGATGGCCTCGATCGAGCCGGGGCATTTGCCCAGCATCGCCTTGGCCGTATTGCCGACCGCCATGCCGTCCAGTAGGACCTCGTTGGTGCCCCGCTTGACGGCGACCACCGAGGGCTCGTTCAGGATGATCCCCCGACCGCGGGCGCAGACCAGGGTGTTGGCGGTCCCCAGGTCGATGCCCATGTCGACGGACAGGTGCCCAAAGGCCCACTCCATCGGCTTGAAGAAGCTCACGCTCGGCCCTTTCGCGGCGGTTGAGAGCAGGGGTGGGCCGGACCCCGTGTCGGCCTCACTTGCCTACCACCCGCAGTGTAGGAGTGGGGAAGGTCGAATCAAGAACGCAAGATATTGTGTGAGATCGGTTTTTCGGGCGATTCCCGGAGCCCGGAGAGGGAAAAAGCGAGCGGGCCGCGCCCTCGAAAGGGGGGCACGGCCCGCGTCGAATTTCGCTCGGAGCGCGGAAATCTACCCGCCGAAGAGCATCCCGCGGCCGTAGTCGCTACCGATCCAGTAGTCCACCAGCATGCAGGCGAAGAAGAGGATCACGGTGGTCACGATGACGATCCCGTCCTCCATGCTCAGCCCTGGACCCTCCTCGACGACCTCCACTTCGGTGTCGGCTTCCGCCTTGGCGGCCTTGCGGGATTTCGACCGGGTCGCTCCCCGAGAAGCCCCACCCCGACGGGATCCACCGCTCTGCGCCTTCTTGCGTGCACGTGCCATGATTCAGCTCCTTTGAGGCGGCGGGGGGGCTAGATGTGGGTCGTGGCGGTATCGCCCTGCTCGATGATGCGGTCCTCGTAGGTGCGCATGATGACCGCGGTGCAGCTGTCCTGCTGCACGTCCTCGACCCGCACGCGCCCCTTGTAGAGGCCGTTGCTGAAGATATCGAAGGTGAAGCCGCGCTTGACGCCCGCGTCCTCGCCGCGATTGATCGAGACCAGACCCGGCTGGATTTCGTGGCTGACCATCATCACCGCCCCGTCGATCTGGGGCTGGTTGACGAGCTCGCCCACGGTGACCTTGGTGGCCGCGACGATCGTGGTCAGCTGGGTGTCCAGGTCGGCGATCTGCTCGTTGAGGGCGACCGCGTCCCCCTCGAGCGTGGCGATCTGCGTGTTCGCCTCGGCGAGCTGGCGCTGCAGCTCGTTCTTCTCGCCTTCCAGCACGGAGGCGGTGTTTTCAGCCGAATGGCGGCCGTCGGTGGCCTCCGTCAGGCGATTGGCGAAGTCCTCCAGGCGGCTCGCCAGGTCCTCGTTGCGGCGTCCGTACTCCTGGATCGTGCCCGCCAGGGAGTCGTAGCTGGCCTTGAGCTCGCTCAGGTCCTGCTCGGAGCGCTCCTTGGCCGACCGCTCCGAGGTCATGAGGCTGTCGAGGCGCTCCTTCTCCCCGCGCATGGTGCTGAGGTCGCCCTCGGCCTTGGTCCTCTTCTGCCGCTCGTCGCTGAGCTGCTCCTCGAGGGCCGACTTCGTGTTGGCGTGGGCCGTGACCTCGTCCTCGTACTGGGTCTTCCACTCCTGGCTGGCGCTCAGGGAGGCGGAGGCCCACCCGAGGAAAGCGACCGCGAGGATCAGGTTCAGAACGATGAAAATCCGTCCGATCGGGCTCATGTCGTGTGAGGGGGGGGAGCGAGCTGGTCCCGATGGGGGGACGCGGCTCTGGGGGGCGCTGGATGCCTAAACTCTTGTACCGCCAGACCCTCGGGGGTCCGCAGGGGGGAGGGCGCGCGAGTATAGGTAGGGTCCCAGAGACGGTCAAGCTCCCTGGGAACCGGTCGCACGCCCTTCTGGTTGGGCGCTACCCCTCCTCCCGGGGCCGGTTACCGGCGCGCCCGCGGGGACCGGAGACCAGGCAGAGGAGGGCCAGCCCCGCCCAGGCCCAGGGTTGCCAGCGGAAGGTGCGCACCCAGACCGTCCGCGGGCGCCCCTCCGCGGGCACCGGCACGGCGATCAGGGAGGTCCCGCGCACCATCTTCCGCTCTCCTCCGCGCTCCACCACCCCCGTGAAGCGTCCCCGCGGGTCCATCACCCCCGAGATCCCCGAGTTGGTGGCCCGCACCACGCTGCGGCCGCTGCTGATCGCCGCCAGGCGGGTGAAGGCGACCATGTGGTCCATCTCGAGGCTGTCCTCGTACCAGGCCTCGTTGGAGAGCACCAGGTGCAGGTCGACGTCCCCGGCGGGGGCGGCGAAGGGGTCGTCGAAGGCGTTGTCGTAGCAGATGCTGGCGCCGAAGCGCCAGGTGCGCTCCCCCCCGGCGAGGGAGAGGACCCCGGTCCGCTCCGCCGCCACGAAGTCGGGTACGTACCCCCCCACCGCCCTCATCAGCCGCAGCAGGGGTCCGATCTCCGTCCAGAATCCCGGCGCCTCGGCGGCGGGCACCAGGTGACTCTTGGCGGCTACCCCCGCCAGGCGCCCCTCCCGGTCCCAGAGGGCGGCGGCGTTGCGGCGGCGGATCGTCCCCCGGTGCGCAACCCAGGTGTCGACGCCGGAGAGGAAGGCGGTCCCGGGGGGCAGGAGGGGTGTCGCGACCCCCGCCGCGGCCAGCCGCCCCCGCCAGTAGCCGCGGAGCGCGTCCAGGGCGCCCTCCCGGCCGAAGAGGGCCCCGCCGACGAGGGCCTCGATCGAGCCTGCCGCGAGGCGGAAGTCGACCGCCTCGAGCGACTTGCCGGAGTAGTCGGGGGGCCGCGCCCCGTCGCCCCAGGCCTCGTAGGCTCCCCCCTCGTCCAGGGTGAAGGGCAGCATCGTCTCCCCCCAGCAGACGAGGTCGACCGCGCCGTCGGCACCGGCCAGCCCCTCGCGGGTCAGGCGCACGGCGTCGAGGTAGAGGTCCCGGAAGGGATCCGCCGAGTACACCTTGATCTCCTGGGTGATCCCCGGCTGCACGAGCAGGAGCCGCGGTCCGGGCTTGGTGGCGGGAGCGGGGACCGCCGCGCCGAGGACCAGACCCAGGAGGAGGGGCCCCAGTCCCAGGGCGTGGACGCCCAGACGAGCGCGCGCCCGGTGCCCTCCCCCCGAGAGGTCGGCGAGCCACCCGGCGAAAGCGGCCGCGATCCAGGTCAGCCCCCAGGTCCCCCACACCCGAGAGGAGCCGGCGAGCCAGTCCAGGTCGTGGAGGAAGCTCCCCAGCCGCCACCACCCGAAGGAGAGGGGCGCGGGCAGGACCCAGCGCAGGAATTCCGCCAGGAACCACGCCGCGGGGACCGCCAGCGCCAGCGGCCAGCCCCGTGCGAGGCGGCGCAGGAAGATCCCTCCGCAGACGATCCAGAGCGCGGGGATCGTCGCGAAGGGCACGATCAACCAGGGCAGGAGCCGCATCATCCAGGCCCAGAGCAGGGCCAGCCCCACCGCCGCGGCCGCCCACTCCGCCAGCCAGACGCGCGCTCCACCCCCTCCGCGGGAGCAGACCCGGGCCCAGGGCGCCAACGCGACCAGGGCCAGGAGCCCCGCCCCCCAGCCGGGCAGGAGCCCCGGCTGGCTGGCGGCCAGGGCCAGCCAGGTGAGGAGGGCGGCTAGGAAGTGCCGGCGTGCCCCGCTGCGTGGCTCGCTCGGGTTGGACACGATGAGAAAGCTAGAAGAGAGAGTGGTACGCCACCAGCTCGCCGGGCCGAATCCGCTCCCCGGGGGGGATCACCGCCATGGCGGTGGCGCGCGTCAGACCGACGATGTCCGCCGAGCTGCGCCACTCGAGCGGAGTCAGGAGGTCGATCCCCTCGGAGTCCTGGCGCACCGTGACCGGCCGGTATTGCTCCCGCGGGCTCGTCGGGGAGGGGGCGCCCTCCCAGCGGCCGAGGCGCGGGACCGCGCGCACGGCGTCCACCTCCTCCCCCTCCAGCCGCCGCAGGGCGGGGCGCACGAAGATCTCGTGGCCGACGAGGCAGGAGACGGGGTTGCCGGGCAGCCCGAAGACCAGGGTCCGCCCGCGCCGGCCGAACCACAGGGGCTTGCCCGGCTTGATGGCGACCTTGTGGAAGACCTCCTCGACCTCGAGATCGCGGAAGGCCTCCGCCACCAGGTCGTAGCGACCCACGCTGACCCCGCCGGTGGTGATCACCACGTCCGACTCCTCGAGGGCGCGGCCGAAGGCCTTCTGGAGCTCGGCGCGCTCGTCGCGCACCAGACCGACGCGTGCGACCCGCGCGCCCGCCCGCTCGGCGAGCGCCGCCAGGTGCAGGGTGTTCCCCTCCCGGATCTGCCCCGGACCGGGGCGTTCGGTCGGGGGCACCAGCTCGTCGCCGGTGGTCAGGATGCTCGCCACCGGACGGCGATGGACCCGCACCGGGTCGCAGCCGACCGCGGCCAGGACCGACAGGTCGGCGGCGGTCAAGCGCCGGCCGGGTGCCAGCACCACCTCGCCGGCCGCCAGGTCCTCCCCCCGATTACAGATGTTTTGCCCCTCGCCGGGGGCGTCCGTGAGCAGCACCCGCTCCCCCTGCCGCTCGCTCTTCTCGACCACCACCACCGCGTCGCAGTCGTCGGGGACCTGGGCGCCGGTGTAGATCGCCACGCAGGATCCCGGGGGAACTCCCGTTCCCGCGAAAGGACGGCCGGCGCGCGATTCTCCCGCCTCCAGGAGCAGGGCCTCGCCCCCCTCGAAATCGGCCCTGCGCACCGCGAAACCGTCCATTGCGGACTTGCGGAAGGGGGGGGTGTCCACATCGGAGACCACCTCCTGGGCCAGGACCCTCCCCGAAGCCTGGATCAGGGGCAGGGAGCGGGACTCGCACGGGGGCTCCGCTTGCCCCAGAATCTCCTCAATAGCGTCCTTGGGAGTGCGCATGGCGGGGAGTGTAGCGAGGCCCCCCTTGCCCCGCTCCCGCCCTCGATCCCCGTCGCACCCCCATGAGCCGATTCGGCCCCCCGATCCTGGCGGCAGCCCTTGCCCTTTCCGCCGTCGCCTGCCGTCCCGCGGACAGGGGGGAGGGGGAGACCCCCCTCGCCCAGGAGCTGCGCCCGCGCCAGGCGATCCAGGTGCGCACCACCCCGGTGGTGCGCCGCGAGATGGTGCGCACCCTCTCCACCACCACCACCATCGAGTCGACCCACCAGATCGAGCTCGTCCCGCGGGTGGCCGGAGTGGTCACCGGCGTGGCGGTCGAAGAGGGGGACCGGGTCGCGGAGAAGGCCGTGCTCGCCACCCTCGACCCGCGCGATGCGGAGGCCAGCCTGGCGGAGGCGGAGGAGGCGCTCGTGGAGGCACAGGGCACGCGCCCGCGCCTCGAGCTGGCGGTGGCGGAAGCCGCCGAGCAGGTGGCGCGGGCCAAGCTCGCCTGGGACCAGGCCAGGAGCGAGGTCGAGCGCAACGAGACGACGGGCCTGCTCTCCGCCATCGATCTCGACAAGCTGCGCCTGGCGCGCGACACCGCCGAACGCGACTGGGAGGCGGCCAAGCTGGCGCACCGCGGCGCCGAGCACGACCTCGAACAGCAGGCGACGACGATCGCCCGCGCCCAGCTCACGGTGGACCGCCGCGAGCTGGAGCTCTCCTACACCGAGATCACCGCACCCTTCGACGGAGTGATCGCCGAGCGCAAGGTGCGCGTCGGCGACTCGGTGACCGCCGGCGCGGCGGCCTTCACCCTGACCGATCCCGACAGCCTGCGCTGCGTCGTGCACCGCCCCCAGCGCGAGCTGGCCTTCTTCCGCTCCGCCCACGCGCGCGGCACGAACGGCGGCGGCGGAGAGGGGATCGAGATCACGGTCGTTCCGGAGGCCCATCCGGAAGCGAGCTACACGGGGACGATCGCGATCCTCTCCCCCACCATCGATCCCGAGTCCGGCTCCTTCCGCCTGACGATCGACCTCACCCAGCCGCCGGCGGGGGACCTGCGGCCGCGGCTCCTGCCCGGCATGCTGGTGCGGCTCGAGATCGTCACCGAGCGCCACCCCGACGCCCTGGTGGTGCCCAAGCGCGCCCTGCGCCGGGAGGGGGACCGTCACTTCCTCTTCGTCGACACCGGCGGCCAGGCGGCGCGCATCGAGGTCGGGGAGGGCTTTGCGGACAGCGACTCGGTGGAGGTCCTGCCCGTCGAAGAGGGCGTCCTCGAGGCGGGAGACGCGGTGGTGGTCGTGGGCAACCGCGACCTGGAGGACGGCAGCGAGATCGAGTCCGAGGAGCCCGCTGAGGCCCCCGAGGATGCCGCTGCGACCGCCCAAGAAGCCCCTGTGACCGCCGCGGACGACAGCGCCGAGGGCGGCGCCGACGACGAAGCCAACTAGGCCGGCCGTGGTCTCCCCTCCGCAGACGGAATCGCCCCGGGGGCGCCGCTCGCTCCTGGCCTTCGTCGCCACGCGCCCCGTGGCGATCACGATGTTCATCCTGGCCCTGGAGGTCTTCGGCGGAGTCTCCCTCTCCAAGCTGCCGATGGACCTCCTGCCGGAGATCAGCTACCCGACCCTGACGGTGCGCACCGCCTACCCGGGTGCGGCGCCCGAGGACGTCGAGGACCGCTGTTCGGTCCGCATCCAGGAGGCGCTGGCGACCCTGCGGGGACTGGTGCGCACCACCTCGATCAGCCGCGCCGGCTTCTCGGACGTGGTGCTCGAGTTCGACTGGGGCACGCCGATGACCTTCGCGGTGCAGGAGGTGCGCGACCGGCTGGACGGCGTGCGGCTCCCCAACGCCGCGGAGCGGCCGCTGATCCTGCGCTACGACCCCAACCTGGATCCGATCCTGCGCGTCGGCATCCGTCCCTCCGAGGAGGGAGAGCAAGCCGCCGACCTCGTGCGCCTGCGCTGGCTGGCGGAGAAGCGCGTCAAGCGCGTGCTCGAGGGGCTGGAAGGGGTGGCCGCCGTGCAGGTCCGCGGCGGGCTGGAGGAAGAGATCCTGGTGCGGGTCGACCCCCAGAAGCTGGCGGCCCACGACCTGGCCCCCGCCACCCTGGCGAACCGCCTGGCCCAGGAGAACCTGAACGCCTCGGGGGGGCAGATTCGCGAGGGTTCCACCGACTACCTGGTGCGCACCCTGAACGAGTTCCAGTCGGTCGCCGAGATCGAGGAGCTGGCGGTGGTGCGCCGCGGCGACGCGGTGATCCGGGTGCGCGACGTGGCGAGCGTCGAGCGCACCCACGCCGAGCGCGAGGTGATCACGCGCCTGGAGGGAGCCGAGGCGGTCGAGATCGCCATCTTCCGCGAGGCGGGGGGCAACATCGTCGACGTGTCGCGTCAGGTGCGCCAGGCGATCTTCGGCAGCGAAGAGGCGCGGCGGCACGCCGCCAAGCTGGAGCGCGAGGGCAGGACCGACAGCGCGAGCCTCTCCTGGGAGGACCGCAGCAAACTCGACTTCCTGGCCTGGGAGCTGCGCGACGAGGCGGTCCTGGAGGTGCTCTCCGACCAGTCGACCTTCATCGGCGCGGCGATCGAGGACGTGCGCGATGCGGGCCTGGTGGGCGCGCTCTTGGCGGTGGCGGTGATGTGGGTCTTCCTGCGACGCCTCTCCGCCACCCTGATCATCGGCGTGGCGATCCCCATCTCGGTGGTGGCCACCTTCGCTCCGATGTTCCTGCTCGACGTCTCGCTGAACATCATGTCCCTCGGCGGGCTGGCGCTGGGGATCGGCATGCTGGTCGACAACGCCATCGTGGTGTTGGAGTCGATCACGCGCTGCCGCGAGGAGGGCGACTCGTTGAGCGAGGCGGCGGTGCGCGGCGTGAGCGAGGTCTCCGGCGCCATCACCGCCTCGACCCTGACCACCGTGGCGGTCTTCGCGCCGATCGTCTTCGTGCACGGCATCGCGGGGCAGATCTTCGGAGACCAGGCGGTGACGGTGGTCTCGAGCCTGCTGGTGTCGCTGCTCGTGGCCGTGCTCTTCATCCCCATGCTGGCCTCGCGCACCTGGATCGCCGGGGAGCACGACCTGAGGAACCGACCGCGCAAGGACGCGGGGGAGGCCGTCCCCCGACTGGGTCCCGCCTTCCTCACGCGCGGCATGACCTGGTCCTGGGTGCGGGCGGTCCCCAATCTGCTCGGGATGCCGCAGCGCCTGATGCAGTTGGTCGGGATCTGGCTCCTGAAGGGGGTCTTCCTGGCAGCCACCCTGCTCGCGATCGTGGGCGGCATCCTGACCTGGCCCCTGCGCGTCACCTTCGACCGCGGCTGGCGCCTGCTCGAGTACCTCTACCCACGTCTCTTGAGGGGCGCCCTGGCCCAACCCCTGATCGTGCTCGCGGTGGTGGGGGGCCTCTCCTGGCTGGCCTGGCAACGGGTCGCGGTGCTGGGGCTCGAGCTCCTGCCGGAGATCCATCAAGGGGAGTTCACCGCCCACGTGGGCCTCGAGGTCGGCTCCCCCATCGGGCGCTCCGACAGGATCTTCGCTGAGCTCGATCGCGAGGTGGCGGCCCTGGAGGGGGTGGCGTTGACCGCCCTGGTGGTGGGGGTCGAGGAGGACACCCTCTCGCGGGAGATCGAGGGGGACCACACCGCGCGCCTGACCGTGCGCCTCGAGCCGGAGAGGAGCTCGGAGGCGGCGGAGGAAGCGGTCCTGAACCGGGTGCGGGGCCTGCTCCAGGCTCACCCCGAGGTGCGCTCCGTCGACGTGACGCGACCCACCCCCTTCGCCCTCGAGGCGCCGATCGCGGTGGAGGTGTGCGGGTACGACCTCGAGCTCTTGGCGGCGATCGGCGACCAGGTGCGCGCGCGGCTGGAGGGGATCGACGGTCTGGAGGACGTGCGCACCACGGTGCGACCGGGTCACCCCGAGGCGCGGGTCACCTTCGACCGGGACAAGACGCTGGAGTACGGCCTGGACCTCGCCGCCGTCTCGAGTCTCCTGCGCGACCACGTGCTGGGCAACGTGGGCACGCGCTTCGTCGAGGGGGAGGACCGCATCGACATCCGCGTCAAGGGGGACGAGGACCTCCTGACCACCGTCGACGACGTGCTGGAGCTGGTGGTCAACCCCGGTGCGGCCACCCCACCGGTTCCCCTGCGCTCGGTGGCGATCGTGGACGAGGTGCGCGGGCCGGCGGAGATCCGCCGCATCGGCAACAGTCGGGCGGTGATCGTCACGGCGACCAGCGCCGGCCTGGACCTGGGTGGGATGACCCGACGCATCGAGCGCTCGCTCGCCGATCTCTCGGTGCCCGACGGCGTGTCGGTGGAGCTCGGCGGCCAGAAGCGCGAGATGGACGAGGGCACCGCCAGCCTGCGTGCGGCGCTCCTGCTGGCGATCTTCCTGGTCTACGTGGTCATGGCCACCCAGTTCGAGTCGCTCCTGCAGCCCTTCATCATCCTGTTCAGCGTGCCCCTGGCGGCGGTGGGAGTGGTCTTCGCCCTGGACCTCCTCTCGCTGCCCGTCTCGGTGGTGGTCTTCATCGGGCTGATCCTCCTGGCGGGGATCGTGGTCAACAACGCCATCGTGCTGGTGGACCGCATCAACTCCCGCCGCGACGCGGGGCTGCCGCTGGTGGAAGCGATCATGGAGGCGGGGCGCGCGCGCCTGCGGCCGATCCTGATGACCACCGCCACCACCGTGCTGGGGCTCCTGCCCCTCACCGGCTGGCTGGCTCCGGTGCCGTGGCTGGGGCAGTTCGGTGCCGGCGAGGGAGCCGAGCTGCGCGCGCCGATGGCGATCACGGTCATCGCCGGCCTGATCAGCTCGACCCTCTTGACCCTGGTGGTCATCCCGGTGATCTACCGCCTGATGGCCGCGCGTAGGACGCGGCGGAGAGCGGCATGAGCGGCGACCGGCGTAGCGAACCCGCCGCGCGCGGGGTCTTCGGCACGCTGGTCGACCGGCCGGTGGGCCTGTTCGTGATCTTCGCCACGCTGATCGTGGTGGGGCTGATCGCCTACGCGCGCATTCCGCTGCAGCTCCTGCCGAGCGGCATCCAGGGCACGCGCCTGGGACTGTGGGTCAACCACCCCGGCTCGTCGGCGGCGGAGAACGAGGAGAAGGTCACGCGCCCCCTCGAGGAGCAGATCCGCACCCTGCCCAACCTGAAGGACTTCTTCTCGCGCTCCGGCGAGGGCTCGGTCTTCATGCGCATCGCCTTCAATGGCACGGCGGACATGGACCTGGCCAAGGCGGAGCTGCGCGACCGGATCGAGCGCGCCCGGCCACTGATGCCCGACACCGTCGACCGCATCATGGTCTTCCAGAACGACGACGGCGATCCGCCGATCATGTTCTTCGCCATCCTCGTCGAGGAGCGCACGACGGACATGGATTACCTCGTCGAGCACGAGATCCAGCGCCGTTTCGAGGCGGTCGACGGCGTCAGCCGCGTGCAGATCTGGGGCGTGCTCGACGATTCGGTGCGCATCCTGCTCGACGAGGATCGAGTGCGCGCCATGCGTCTCGACATCGGGGGCCTGATCCAGCGCCTGGCCCAGGACAACTTCGCCGAGCCGATGGGCGAGGTGACCGACGGCGGGCGGCGCTTCCTCCTGCGCTCGGACATGCGCTTCGAGTCGCTCGAGGAGATCGCCGACTACCCGATCGGCGACGGGCTGCGCGTGCGCGACGTGGCCAGCGTGGAGAAGGTCAAGACGGTGCGCGACTGGCTCACGCGCATCGACGGCAAGGAGGCCTACTACGGGATGATCCAGAAGGAGTCCACCGCCAACGTGGTGGCGGTCTCCAAGGGTCTGGACGAGGTGATCGAGGGGCTGGCGGACAACCCCGAGCTGGCGGGCAGGGCGGAGATCGAGGTCTTCTTCTCCCAGGCGCGCTTCATCGAGCACTCCTTGGCGCAGCTGCGCTCGACCGCGGTCTGGGGAGGCGGGCTGGCGGTCCTGGTGCTCTTCCTCTTCCTGAGGCGCGTGCGCATGACGCTCTGCGTCGCCCTCTCGATCCCCGTCTCGGCGCTGCTGGCGGTGGCCTACGAGGCCTTCACCGGCGGCAGCTTCAACGTGCTCACGATGACCGGGCTGACCCTCGGCATCGGCATGTTGGTGGACAACTCGGTGGTGGTGATCGAGAACATCGCGCGCCTGCGCGGGCAGGGGCACTCGCGCCGCTCCGCCGCCGTGGAGGGGGTGCGGGACGTGGCGCTGGCGATCGCCCTGGCCACGCTGACCACGGTGGTGGTGTTCCTGCCCCTGATCTTCATGGGCGACGACGCGGTGATGCGCACCATGCTGGAGGCGCTGGGGATCCCGCTCTGTACCTCACTGCTCTTCAGCCTGGTGATGGGGATCGTCTTCCTGCCCGTCATCGCCTCGCGCGTGCTCGGCGAGCGCGCGGGGGGAGGCGGCATCCTCGGCCCGGCCCTGTCGGCCATCACCGGACCGCCGGTGCGCCTCATGGCCCTGGCGGTGGGTGCGGCCAAGGCCGGCTTCTGGGGCTTCGTCTGGGGCCTGCGCTGGTTCCTGCGGATCGCGGTGGGAGCGCTGACCCCCCTGCGCTGGATCCTGGCCCCCGCCCTGATCGCGGCCGCGGTCTGGCGCGTCATGACCTCGGGCGAGGCGGCCCCACTGGCGCGCCGCCTGACCGATCTGGGCGCGCCCGCCGACGGCGCGCGCATCGCCGCCGCCCCCCCCGCGGAGGTGGTCGCCGGCGCGCTGCTCGCCGCCGGCCTGATCCTCTTCGGTCTGCCGATCTGGCGCCGGCGGACCGCTCCGGCCCTCGCCCGTCCGGCGCGCTTCGTGCCCGCTGGACAGTCGGTCCTGGACTGGATCCGGGATGGCAACCGGGCGCTGCTCGCCTGGACCCTCAACCACCGCCTGCTGGCGAGCGTCCTGGGGGTCGTCACCGTGATGACGGTGGCGATTCCGTGGCAGCGCATGACGCTCACCGCCTTCGGCCAGGAGCACGAGAACGCAGAGATCTCGATCCGGGTCGACATGGAGAACAACTTCACCCTGGAGGAGGCGAGCCGGGAGATGGCGCGCTACGAGCAGCTGCTCGAGGGCTACCGGGAGGAGCTCGGCTACGAGCACCTTGTCTCGCGTTTCGGCGCCGGGGGCGGCGAGCTGGAGATGCGCTGGGGCAAGCAGCAGGACCCGGATCAGCTCGACCGCTGGCGCGAGCGCTTCCGCCGCGAGCTGCCGCGCTTCCCCGGTCACCGGGTGGTCTTCGGCCGCGAGCAGCAGATGGACGTGGCCACCCGGCAGTACGTGCACTTCCAGCTGCGCGGCCCGCGCGCCGACCTGCTCGAGCAGTACGGCCAGCGCGCCGTCGAGGTGCTGCGCGACGTGCCGGGGCTCTACGACGTGGCGAGCTCCCTGGAGGACGCCCCCGAGCAGGTGCGGCTGGTGCTCGACCGGGAGACCGCCTACAGCTACGGCGTCACCTCCCAGGCCGCCCTGCGCAACGTCTCCTGGGCCCTGCGCGGTGCGGCTCTGCCGCGCTACCAGGAGGAGGGACGCGAGGTGCCCTTCTTCATCGAGTACGACGAGGCAGAGGTGGCGGGCCTCGACACCTTGCGCGATCTGGAGGTCTTCACCACCGACTCGGTGGTGCCCCTGGCGGCCTTCGCCGAGATCGAGTTCCAGCGCGGTCAGCGTCAGATCACGCGCTGGAACGGCCAGACGACCTTCAACATCCAGGCGCGCGTCGGCGACCCCACCCAGCAGGGACGGCTGGTGGAGAAGGGCTACGCCGCCCTCGAGACCCTCGACCTGCCGCGCGGCTTCACCCTGGGTCGCGACCAGTCCGCCCGGGCGCGCCAGCAGGAGGAGATGGCCGAGATGCTGCGCGCCCTGGTCCTCTCGGTGGTGCTGGTGATGCTGCTGATGGGGATCCTCTTCGAGTCCCTGCTCCTGCCCTTCTCGGTGCTGTCGACGATCCCCTTCGCGGTGGCGGGGGCGCTCTGGACCCTCTACGTGACCGGCACGGTGATGGACTCGGTGGGCTGGATCGGGGTGATCATCCTGGTGGGTGTGGTGGTCAACAACGGCATCGTCTTGATCGACAAGATCCACCGCATCCGCCGTTCGGGGGTGGACCGCAAGCGCGCCGTCCTCGACGGGGCGGAGGCGCGCGTGCGCCCCATCCTGATGACCGCCCTGACGACGATCTTCGGGCTGCTGCCGATGGCGCTCAGCACCGCCTCCTCCGACGGCATCGACTACCGGGCGCTGGCGACCTGCGTGGCCGGGGGGCTGGCGGTGTCGACCTTCTTCACGCTCTGGATCGTGCCGCTGGCGTACACGGTCTTCGACGACCTGGGCAGGGGGCTGCGCTGGACCCTCTGGCGGGCGTGGATCCAGCCGCGCAAGCGCGCGCTCGAAGCGGGGGCTGAGCCGTCGCCGCCTGCGCCGATCTAGGCCGCGTCCTTCAATCCGCGTCGGGCGCCATCCCCCGCTCCCGCAGGAGCTTCCCCAACGCGATCCGCGCCCGGTGGTGGGTCATGCGGGCGGCGTTGGAGGTGGAGTGCCCC
>CAZDQL010000077.1:0-30433 GCA_964507325.1 uncultured Planctomycetaceae bacterium
CGGACCACCAGGACCACAAGGACACCAAGGCCATCAAGGACCCCAAGGACACCAAGGACGCCAAGGACGCCAAGGGCACGCCGCCATCGCCGCTGCCCTCGAGGACTGCCAGGCGGTGATCACGCGTGGCATGGGCCCGCACCTGGCGGTCGACCTCGAGCGCGCGGGCATCGTGTCCCACTCGAGCGCCGCGCTCGACATCGACGAGGCCGCGCGTCAGTTCGCGCGCGGCGAGCTCCCGCGCCTGCAGATCGGGGAGGGCTGCGACGCCGGCTGAGGTCGGTCTCCCGACCCCCGGACTGCAAAGGAGGCGGGGCGGCGTTCCTCGAACGCCGCCCCGCCTGATTCTCGCCGCAGCGTCAGGGGAGACGCCGGCGACGGTGGGAGATCACTGGAAGAGGATCTCCAGGCCGTCAGTGAAGTTGGAGGTCGAGCCCGGGTTCATGTCGCGGAACCAGCACTGGAAGTTCCAGGTCTCGCCGGGTTGCACCACGTAGGGGCCCGACGGGGTCGGCATCTGGGTCAGGTCGAGCGTGGCCGAGAGCTCACCCGCGGCGCCCGTGCTGCCGAGGGTCGAGACGTGGCGTCCCGTGGAACCGCCGAGGCACAGGTTGCCTTGACTGCCGCCGGGGTTGGCGACGAAGCCCTGGGTCTGGGAGTTCACGAAGTAGCCGAACTGGTTGACCGCCAGCTGGGTGGCGTGCAGCGTCACGTCGTTGGCAGACACGACGTCGCTGCCGACCGCCGACATGACACCGGGCAAGCCGGAGGAGTTCAGGTTCGCCGGACCGCAGTAGTTGGTGCCGATGGTGCTCGGACCACCGATGGCGACCTCCAGGTCGTAGCCGTTGCAGTTGCTGGTGCTGTTCGTGTAGACGTAGACCTGCAGCACCACCGCCAGGGCGGCCCCGGTGCCGTTGGTGTAGCTCAACACCTCGTCGTCGGTGACGGAGGTGCCCTCCGCGAGTCCGGTGCCCACACCGCCACCGCACGCCGTGGCGTCGTACAGGATGATGTCGAGGTCGCCGTCGTCATCGACGAAGTAGGCGGTCACGTCGATCGTCTCGCCGTCCGCCAGCGTGTAGGTGTAGAAGTCGTGGTCGGTCTTGAAGACCTGCAGGCCGGTGGTCAGCCCCAACGGGCCGGTGATCGCGGTCGCGCAGTCGTCGTTGTCCTCGAGCCCATCGTCGGGAGTGGTCAGGCAGGGATCGGGGTTGATCGCCACGTCGAGGTCGTAGTAGTTACAGTCGTTCGTGGAGCCTGAGTAGACGTAGATGTTCAGCACCACGTCCATCGTGGCGCCGCTGCCGTTGTAGTACGTGACGTCCTCGCTGTCGCCCGTCGACGCGGAGGAGTCCAGGGTGGTCGTGCAGGTGTCCTCGGTCAGCCGGATGTCGATGTCGCCGTCGGCGTGCGTGAAGGCCACGCTGGCGTCGAAGTAGTCACCCGCCGCGAGGGTGAACTTGAAGTAGTCGGGATCGGTGGCGCTCTTCTCGACGTAGAGGCCGGGATAGCTGCCGGCAGTGAGCGCCCAAGCGGACGCGCAGTCGTCGTTGTCCTCGAAGGCGTCCTCGGTGCCGGGGCATTGGGCCGCCAACGGGGCAGCGAGGAGCAACGCCATAGCGGGGATCGCCAGAGTCGGGAGCAGACGTGAAGTTCGCATGGGTGCAGTGCAGGAGTTGTGTCGTCTCGCCGTGGGACGGCGGAAAAGAAAGCAGCCGTCGCCGGCTGTGATGCGGATTCTGCCATGGGGCCACCACTCCGTGTGACTCGAGACGCCGGCGGTCTCGATTCGCGACAGCTCTCGAGCAAGTGATCTGCAAGCTGCGCGGGCCCGCGCCCTAATGCACTCCGCTCCGCTCCCTGGCCTGCGACTGGTCGAGGTCCTTGACCACCCCTTCGACGAAGCGCAGCTCGCCTGCCTCCAAGGCCTGACCACCGAAACGGGCGCGGTAGTAGAGCTCGATCACCTCGCCCACTGCCGCGAAGGCCGCGCCCGGGACGCGCGCCACCTGACGGGCGAACTCGCGTTGCGTCTGTCCCCTCCGTCGCCGGTGGCCGTGCGCCGACAGGGCTCGCAGGAGCTCCCGGTACAACCCGTGGGTCGCCGGGGGCAGGACGGGGGAGGGGGCACCGTGCCCCTCGACGCGCCGCCGCCTGGCGAAGAGGAAGTGCAGCGCGAGGAACCCCAGGGCGCTGGGCAGGAGCCAGAGGGAGGGGGTGCCCTCGAGGATCTCGAGCGGCGCCACGGCCAGCGCCCGCAACACGTCCCCCAGGGAGCCCCGCTCGCCGCCCGTGGAGAGCCAGCGCTCCAGCTCCGAGGTCAGCCGCGCTTCCCACGTCTCCTCCACCTCCGCATCGTCGACGTCGCTGGAGAGGGAGCCGCCCACCTCGGGAGGGGTGGGGTCGAAGGTCACCCATCCGACCCCTTCGAAGGCCACCTCGAGCCAGGCGTGGGCGTCCCGCTCACGCACGATCCAACGGCCCTCCGACTCCGACCACTCGTGAGCCAGGAAGCCCGTGGCGACCCGCGTCGGAATGCCCCGCGTGCGCAGGATCAGAGCCGAGGCGGAGGCGAAGTAGGTGCAGTAGCCGCGGCGCTCTTCCAGGAAGGAGGCCAGCGCCTCCGGGCCCCCGAAGCCGAGTCCGCTGCGCTCGTAGCTGAAATCCCGGCGCAGGTGCTCGACCACGGAGCGCACGCGGTCGTAGTCGCTGGTCCCGCCATCGATCCAGAGCCGGGCGTACTCCTCGATCCACGGCAAGGCCGGCGATCCGGCGGGGAGCTGCAGATAGCGCTCGTGGACCCCCCCCGCCCGGGTGGCGCGCAGGGTGCGGGCCGAGAGGGGGCGCTCGAGCTGACGCAGCTCGTAGTCGAACCACTCCTCGCTCGGACCCACCGCGAACTGCACGCGGTCGGGGTCGTAGCGCATGCGCGGCAAGCTGACCGCCAGGAGGGGGTGGGGGGCCACCACCAGGGCCCAGCCCCGCTGCCCCCCCAGGCTGCGCCTGCGCATGCGCACGGCGTAGTCGCGGGTGGGCGTCCCCGGCCCCACGGCGCGCAGCCAGGTCCAGCCGTCGAGCGCACCATCGTCTCCATCGCGGTAGACCGGCGGCACGCGCCGATCGCCAAGACGCACGCTGGCGGCGGTGAAGGTGTCGAGGACCGTGTGTCTGAGGTAGACCGAGCGCGCGCGCGGGCCTCCCGCCAGGGGTCGCAGGTACAGCGTCGGCTCGTCGCTGGTCGCCAGGGCGGGGCCACCGTCCAGGGCCACCTCGGCGGTGAAGTCCCCGGGGCGTCCACCCCCTCTCCCGGCGCGCCCGCCCTCCCCACCTGAATCCGCTCGGTCGGCTCCACCCGCATCGGGCTGGAGGGGGACGGGGGGGAGGGGACCGTCGTCCGCGGTCCCGTCCAGCACCACCGTCAAGAGCAGGAAGAGGGTCGCGGAGAGCGCCAACAGGCACACCCCGAGAGGCAGGGCGTAGAGGAGCCGCCGCCGCAGGGCCGCGGCGCTCTCCACCGCCGGCTTGCGGTGCCCCAGGCGGCGCCGAGCGCGCCGGCTGCTCGAGAGGACGAGCACCACGACGGCGGCCAGGCCGCTGGCGGGCAGGAGGGCCAAGAGCACCCCCGAGGGCGCGTAGGCCAGGGCGATCACCACCGTCAACGGGGAGGCGGCGCTGGCGCGCGCCGCTCCCCCGCCATCCCCGCTGGCCAAGAGCAGGTGCCCCTGCACCAGGAGCAGGGGCCCGAAGAGCAGGGCGTCGACCACCGGCGTCGGCAACAGGAAGAGGGGCAGCGCCTCGCAGAGCGGCACGCAGCGCGCCAAGAGCGGCCCGATGCGGGGGACGCGCCCCACGAGTCGACCCAGCGCCACGCCCCCCAGCGGGGCGAACACCAGCCAGGTCAGACAGAGCACCGCGCGCGGCCACGCCTCCGGTGGGGTCAGTCGGTCGACGAGGACTGCCGCCGCCGCCGACCAACCCAGGACGGCGCAGGCCACCAGGGCTGCGCCCAGGGCCCTCTTGTGGCTCTCGCGTGTCGTCACGCCCGCACCTCGACGCTGCGCGACCAGCCTGCCCCCTCGTTCACGTCGAGCACGACCGCACCCTCCGGCCTGCCGGCATCCTCTCCGCTGCCGGCCAGGACGACCACCGGTACGGAACGGTCGCGGCCGTTCAGTGCCCGGTAGAGCGAGGCGCTGGGGTCGCCCACGCTGGGTGCGACCTCGGCCAGGGCGCTCAACATCGCCAGCAGAGCGGCACGGCCGCAGCCGGCGTCCAGGTGCTGGACCTCGTCCCCGACCAGGCTCAGGGCCACGGGTCGACCGAGACGCGAGAAGTGATCCAGCAGGGTGGCCGCCAGACAGACGGCGCGTTCGAACTCCGGCGAGCGGTGGCTGCGGGCGAGCGTCACGACGTGAGTGACCAGCACGACCCGTACCGAGCGCTGGTCGTCGCTCTCCAGCTCGCGCGTCAAGAGGCGCCCCCGGCGGGCCGAGAGCTTCCACGCGATGCCGCGCAGCGACTCCCCCGCGCGCCAGTCGCGCAGGGCGTGGAAGTCGCCGCTGCCGCCCCGCCGCAAGGCGCTCTCCTGGTCCAATCCGCCGGAGGTCGGCAGGTGCGGGGCGAGGTAGCCCAGGCGCAGGATGCGGGGCAGCACCAGCAGGTCGAGCTCCAGCTCGTACTCGGCCTGGGCGGTGAAGAGGCCCAGGGGGAAGTCGGACTCGAGCGTGACCCTGAGCCCCCGCTTGCGACCGCGCTCGTGGAAGCGTGGCGTGCAGCGCACGCGCAGCGCCTCACCCGGTTGGAGCTCGCCCACGTGCCCGGTGGGGGCCGAGCTGCCCCAGCGGCCGTCGTGGACCGTGAAGAGCAGATCCCGCGCGGTCAGCCAACCGCGGTGCGAGACCTCCAGCTCGAGCGTGGAGCCGATCCCCGAGAAGGTGGTCAGCTCCGCAGGGCCCGCGAGCCGGAGGCGCCCCAGGTGCCAGTAGCTGAGCAGGGCCGAGAGCGCCATCAGGGCCAGGCCGGCCCCCGCGACCAGACCCAAGGGCTCGGTGCCCGCCCAGGTGAAGACGATCGACAGGGTCGTGACGCCGCTCGCGAGGACGACCCCGAAGTTGGCGCGCAGGCGCCTGCGTCGCGCGGGTCGCGGCTCCGGTCTCACGGGTCGGGCTCGGCCATCAGTCGGGGACGGGGACGCCCTCGACCAGCTCCGCCATCAACGCGTCGGTCGCGTCGGCCCCGGGGGCGAGGTTCAAGGCGGCGCGCTCCGCTGGCACGACCCGGTGGGCGAGGACCGGTACGGCCATGCGCTTGACGTCGTCCGGGACGCAGTAGTCGCGTCCCTCCAGGCGGGCCATCGCCTGGGCCGCGCGCTGCAGGCCGAGGGCGGCTCGGGGGCTGGCCCCCAGGAGGAAGGGACCGCCCGCGCGGGTGACTGCCACGATCGCCAAGACGTAGTCGAGGAGCGACTCCTCGACCCGCACCGCGCGCACCTCCTGGATCAGATGCACCAAGTCGGCGCGCGAGAGCACGGGGCGCAGCTCGTCGAGGGGGTGACGCTCCCGTTGGGAGCACAGGATGCGGCGCTCGAAATGCGCTTCGGGGTAGCCCAGACGCACGCGCATCAGGAAGCGATCGAGCTGGGACTCGGGCAGGGGGTAGGTGCCCTCGAACTCGAGCGGGTTCTGGGTGGCGATCACCAAGAAGGGGCTGGGCAGCTCCCGGGTCTCGCCCTCGATCGTGACGTGCCCGGTGTTCATCGCTTCCAGCAGCGCGGACTGGGTCCGCGGCGGCGCGCGGTTGAGCTCGTCCGCCAGCACGACGTTGGCGAAGATCGGACCGGGGTGGAACCGGAACTCGCCCTCCCGCGGGTCGTGGGTGGAGAGCCCCAAGACGTCGGAGGGCAGGAGATCCGAGGTGAACTGGATGCGGCTGAAGCTCTGGTCGACCGTGCGCGCCAAGGCGCGGGCCAGGGTGGTCTTGCCGGTCCCCGGGACGTCCTCCAAGAGCAGGTGCCCTTCGGCCAAGAGCCCCGCCACGACCAGCGCGATCGCCTCGTCCTTGCCGAGGATCACCTCCCCGATGCTGGAGAGCAGCGCAGGGAGCTTGGTACTGACGGGGGTCTCGAGGGTCATGGGAAGGATAGGGTGGCGGCGCCACCGGGTTACGGATGGCGTCGAGGCCTCAGTCCTTGCGAATCATCGACAGGAACTCCCTGCGCGTCGAGGCGTTGCGCCGGAAGTAGCCCGTCATCCTGCTGGTCAGCGTCACCGACGACGGCTTCAGGACCCCGCGGCTCGTCATGCACTGGTGGGCGGCCTCGATCACCACCGCCACGCCCTTGGGCTGCAGTACGCGGTCGATGGTGTCCGCGACCTGCACGGTGAGCTTCTCCTGGACCTGCAGCCTGCGCGCGTAGATTTCCACCACCCGCGCGAGCTTGGAGAGCCCCACGATCCTGTGGTCCGGCAGGTAGGCCACGTGGGCCTTGCCGATGAAGGGCACCATGTGGTGCTCGCAGTGGGAGTGCAGGTCGATGTCGCGCACCGTGATCATCTCGTCGTAGCCGTCGATCTCCTCGAATGTCCTGCGCAGGACATCCTCGGGGTCCTGGGAGTAGCCCCAGAAGAACTCCTCGTAGGCGCGCGCCACCCGCCTGGGCGTATCGCGCAGTCCCTCGCGCTCGGGGTCGTCCCCGCTCCAGGCGAGAAGGGTGCGCACGGCGGCTTCGGCCTCCTCGCGCGTGGGACGCGGGACCTCCTTCAGATCACGGTCGTCTGACATGGGGCGACAGCCTAACCGGGATCCGCCGTGAGAGAGATCCGCCCGCCTGCTATCCTGCGCGCCGCCATGGCGATTCGCATCTACGACACCCTACGCCGCGAGCGAGTGGAGCTCGAACCGCTCGACCCCGGCGCCATCGGCATGTACGTCTGCGGCCCGACGGTTTACGACGACTGCCACATCGGGCATCTGATGGGGCCGGTGGTCTTCGACAGCGTGGCGCGCTGGCTGCGCGCGCGCGGTTTCGGGGTGCGCTTCGTCAACAACATCACCGACATCGACGACAAGATCATCAACCGCGCCCTGGCCAGCGGCGAGGAGTGGCGCTCGATCGCCGAGCGCTACACCGGTCAGTACGTCCGGTTCCTCGAGGAGCTCGGGGTGGTGACGATCACCGACACTCCCCGCTGCACCGACTACGTGCCGAAGATGGTGGCCTTCATCCAGGAGCTGGTCGACGCCGGCCAGGCCTACGAGGCCTCCGACGGGGTCTACTTCGAGGTCTCGGAGCACGCCGGCTACGGCAAGCTCTCCGGGCGCCGGCTGGAGGAGATGCAGGCCGGGGAGCGGGTCGGCACCAAGACCGACCTGCGCAACCCCGCCGACTTCGCCCTGTGGAAGAAGGCCAAGCCCGGGGAGCCCACCTGGGAGAGTCCCTGGGGGCCGGGACGCCCGGGCTGGCACATCGAGTGCTCGGTGATGTCCTCGATCCTGCTCGGGTCCGCGTTCGACATCCACGGCGGCGGGGACGACCTCAAGTTCCCACACCACGAGAACGAAATCGCCCAGAGCGAGGCCCACGGCGACGGATTCGCCCGCATCTGGATGCACAACGGCCTGGTCCAGTACGGCGGTCGCAAGATCTCCAAGAGCGATCCGCGCATGCAGGACCCCGAGTTCGCGCGGCAGTTCCAGGCGCGCTGGCTGATCGACACCTACGGCCCGGCGGCGGTGCGCTTCTTCCTGGTGCGCAGCCCCTACCGGCGGCCGGTCGACTTCGAGCCCAAGAACCTGGAGGACGCCCGCAAGGGTCTCGCGCGGCTGCACCGCCTTCTGGGGGAGAGGCTCGAGGAGCCCGCCACACCCCAGCTCGACGAGATCCTCGCGCGCCCCTTGCCCGCGGCTCTCGCCGACCGGCGCGACCGCTTCTGCGCCGCGATGGACGACGACTTCTCCAGCGGGGAGGCGGTGGCGGAGCTGTTCAGCCTGGCCAAGCTGGCGAGCGACGAGACGGGGGAGGGGCGCGAGCAGGCGCTGGCGCTGATGCGCGACCTCGGACGTCTGCTCGGACTCCTGGAGCCCGGTGATCGCCAGCGCATGGGGGGGACGCCGGAGGTCGCGGATGAGCGCCTCGGACGGGTGGTCGAGGCCCTCCTGAACGTGCGACGCAGCGCGCGCGCCGGACGCGACTTCGCCACCGCCGACGGATTGCGCGACCTCGTCGTGGGGCAGGGGATCTCGGTCGCCGACGGAGCCGAGGGGTCCGACTGGGAGCTCGCTGGCGCGTCGGAGGGAGCGCTCGCCGCGCTCCTCGACGGGGCGCTCGAGCTGCGCCGCGCCGCGCGCGAGCGGGGGGACTTCGCCACCGCCGACGCCCTGCGCGATGGACTGACCGCGGCGGGCGTGACCGTTCGCGACGGAGCCCAGGGTTCGACGTGGGAGTGCTAGGAGCCTGCGCCTGGCTCAGTAGCCCGGCTCCCCCGACGCGATCCAGTCCTCGAGCAGGATCGCCGCACTCCAGGCGTCGCGCCGCGCCTTGCGGGCCTCTCCGGTGTGCCCCGCCTCCACCAGGCGCGTCTCGGCCTCCTTGGTGCTGAGGCGCTCGTCGACGCGCACCACCTGGACCTCCGGGAAACGCTGCGCCAAGCCTTGGCAGAAGCGGTCCACCTCTGCCGCGCGCGCGCCGGCGCTGCCGTCCATGTTCAGGGGCTGGCCGACGACGAAGACGTCCACCTGCCGTTCGGAGCAGAGCTCGGCCACGCGGTCGAAGAGGGTGGGGCCGTCTCCGGGCCCGCGGAAGGTCTCGAGCGGCTCGACGGTCACCCGCAGGGCGTCGGCGACCGCGAAGCCGGTGCGCTTCGTGCCGTGGTCGATCCCCAGGGCGCAGCCGCCGCTCATCGACGCTCCGGCGGGAGCCCCTCCACCAGGCCCCGGATCTCCTCGGCGCGCGACCGGGGGCAGACCAGGAGCGCGTCTCCAGAGCGCACCACGATCAGGTTCTCGACCCCGATCAGCGCCGTCAGGTTGCCCGGCTCGGTGTAGACGATGTTGCGGCGGGCGTCGCGGGTCTCCAGCTGACCCCCTCCGGTCCCGCAGTTGCCGGCGGGGTCGGTGGGCAGCACCTCCGGCAGCGACGTCCAGGAGCCCACGTCGTTCCAGGCGTAGTCGACGGGAATCACCGCTCGATTCTCGGCGCGCTCCATCACCCCCACGTCGACCGGCTGGGGCTCGAGGCCGTCGTAGACCTGCTCCAGGTCGCGGGGGTCGGCATCGCGCAGCGCCTCCCAGGTGGCGCTGGCGTGCTCCGCCAGGGCGGCGCTGATCGCCGCCGTGGCCCACACGAACATCCCACCGTTCCACAGGAAGGTGCCCGCCGCCAGGAACTCCTCGGCGCTGGCGGGGTCCGGTTTCTCGACGAAGCGCGCCACGCGATGGACCGGCCAGCCGTCGATCTTTCCCTGGCTCTCTCCGACCTCGATGTAGCCGTAGCCGGTGGCGGCGAAGGTGGGGCGGATGCCGAAGGTCACCAGCGAGCCCCGATTCGCGACCGCGAGGGCCGCCTGCAGGCTGGAGTGGAAGGCGCTCTCGGGGGAGATCACGTGGTCGGCGGGGAGCACGATCTGCAGCGCCTGCGGGTCCCGGCGCAGGATCTCGGCGTTGGCCAGGGCCACGCAGGGCAGGGTGTTGCGGCCGACCGGCTCCAGCAGGAGGTTCTCCTCCGGGAGCGCGGGCAGCACCTCCCGCACCAGGGCGGCGTGTTCGATCCCCGCCACCACGAGCACGCGTTCGTCGGGGATCTCCGTGCCCAAGCGCGCGCGGGTGGCGGCCAGCATGGCGCGCTCCCCCGCGACGCTCAGGAACTGCTTGGGGCGCGAGTGGCGGCTGGCGGGCCAGAAGCGGGTCCCCGATCCGCCCGCCATGATCACTGCGTAGGTGGGGCGTGTCACGGCGGGGAGTCTACCCCGCGGGCACGCGCGGTCCCCAGGGCCAGGGCCGCGAGTGCCGCCGCGATCATCCCAGCCGAGAGCCACTGGGCCTGGCTCAGGCCCAGCTGGTGGGTGGGATTCGTGCGCAGGAGCTCGACGGCGAAGCGCTCGCCCCCTTGCAGGAGGAGGTAGCCCACGAAGGGGGCCCGGCAGTGGCCGCGCCGCTCGAGGCTCAGGAGCAAGAGCGCCGCGAGGCCGCTGGCGACCGCCTCCAGGAGCGCGGTGGGCACCACGCGCACCCCCGGCCCCAGGGTGTGGGGATAGACCACCGCGTACCAGGCGTCGGACTCGGCGCCACAGCAGGTGGTGTGGCCTTCGAGGTGGCACCCCACGCGACCGATGGCGTACAACACCAGGAGCCCCGGAGCGACGGCGTCGAAGAACGCCCGCGGGCGGATCCCCCGCAGGCGGCAGTAGAGCCAAGACGTCCCCAGACCGCCCGCCAGCCCCCCCAGGAACGAGGAGCCGGGGTGAACCAGGGGGGCGTAGATCCAGTAGCGCAGGCAGTCCAGGCCCCCGCGGTCCAGGGCGTGGGCGTAGATCGCCCCCAGCGCCACCGGAGGGAGCAGGAGGGGCGCCATCCAACCCAGGTGACGCGGAGCGATCCCCCGGCGCCGCACCCTCGGCGCGCTGATCAGGAGCAGCGTCAGGAGGGCGATCCCGTACACCGATCCCGCAGTGGTCAGGATCAGGGGACCGAGTCGGAAGGTCTCGGGCAGCACCGCTCGTCACTCGTCCTGAGTCAGTCCGCTCCAGTCACCGCGCATCGTGATCACGCCCTCGGTGGTCGTGATGCGGGCCTCGATGCGAGGGGAGGAGAGACCCTCGGGGACCGCCAGCACCGGCCCAACCAGGTGGGGGGAGGGAGTGGCCAGTGCGGCGCTCATCAGCAGGTGGGACGACTCCCCCTCGTCGATGCGCAGATCTCCGTCGAGGTCGTCGAAGACGACGATCTCCACCGCCCGGATCAGGCGCCCGTTGCCCTCGATGCGGAACTTCCCGGGTCCTATGAGCCTGCCGAGCACCTCGATGGGAGGGCGGCTCTCGATCGTCAGCTCCCCCGCGGACTCGGGCGTCGCCGCCTGCGGCGTCTCTTCGTCGCAGGTGGAGCGGCAGGACGAGCAGGAGAACAGCAAGAGGGCGGGCAAGAGGGAGCGGAGGGCGCTTTGACGTTCCATGGCAGACAAGTGGGGGTGGTGCCCCGGGGCTGCGCGCACGAGCCCCGGGGCGCAGCGTCAAAAGACGTGGGTGAAGTTGAAGGACATCTCACGTCCGAACGCGTCTCGGACCAGCACCGATCCGGAGTTGCCGAACAGGTTCATGTCGGTGGCGAGGATCAGCGCCTCGAAGTAGTCGGGCTCGGGCGCGGGCGCGTCGACGAACACCATCGCCTGCGGGTCACCGTTGTTCAAGGTCAGGAGCGCCTCGCTCACCGGCCCGAAGCGCGCCTGGTCGTAGTGGGCGAAGTCGTCCCCCCGCAGGGCGACCGTCACGCGCCGGTCCCGCTGGACCGGGGAGTGGGGCGCCTCCAGCGTCAGCTCCAGCCCGGCGTCCTGCCAGGCCTGGGTCAGGGGGCCACGGGCGGCGGCCGCGAGGGCCTGCTGGGCGGACACGTGGGCGCGCAGGGCGCTGGCGGCCGCGGAGACCGCTCCACAGGGAACGGCGATGGCGATCAGGGCGGCCAGGGCGCCGAGCGCCGCGGCCTTGGGAAGGCTCGGTTTCCAAGTCATGGCATAGATCTCCTAGAAGCTCCCCGTGAAGCAGCTCTCACCCCCGGTCTCGTCCTCGATGCGCAGCTCCCAGTGGGAGGCGATTGCGCCCTGGACGTTGGTGTTGCTGAAGGAGGCGATCGTGATCGAGTCGGAGGGCACCGAGATGCTCCCGCAACGCAGGTCCGTCAGGCGGTCGGGCACCGGCAGCTCGTCGGGGGGATCGACGCCCTTGTTCTCGTAGTACTCGCGGATCTCCACCTCGTCGAGCTGGAGCCCCGGCAGGTTGTTCTTGTCCTGGTACATGTGCAGGCACACGTACTCGAATTGCGGGCAGGGGGCCCCGTCGCCGTTCGTCACGTGAATGCCGCCGACGGACACGCCGCCGCCCCTCTTCTTGATGTTGCTGGCCACCGCCCTGATGCACTCCGTGTCGACGAAGACGTGGTCGCATTTGAGCGCCCCCGCCACCGGCAGACTCAGCGACGCCTCGGCGGTCTCGAACCCCGCCACGGCGGGGGCGAGCACCGCCGCCGCGACCCCCAGCCCGGCCACGGCGCGCTGCGCCCGGGCGGTCCATCCTCTCCATTCCATCTGGTCTTCCTCGTCTCTCCGCCGGGACCATCCCCGGCGCAACGGGAGACCCACCCGGGCCGGCGCGGGTAGCGCGCCGTCCGCAAGAACCGCTGGCGTGGGAAGCGGTTCTAGAAGCGCGCCGGCAGCTCCGCGTAGCTCGGCAGCGGCAGGCGCCGCCTGCCCGAGGAGGGTGCGAAGAACTGCGAGAAGAGGCCCTGGACCACCACCTCCGGGCGCGACATGTCGCCGCGGATGGCGATCCTGAGCAGGCTGTTCTGGATGTAGTACAGGAGGCGCGTCAACGGACCCAACCGATCGATCAGGCTGTACTGCACCTCCAGGTCCTGCGCCAGGCTGCCGTCGAAGTCCAACGTCCCCCGCCCCACCAGCGACAGGAGATCGCTGCGCACCCGCAGGTCGAAGAGGTGCACCACCCCCTCCCGGATCGTGAAGCGGCTGTGCATGTCGGAGAAGGTCGCCGTGGTGTCCAGGCCCAGCCGGGAGAAGAGGGCCTGGAAGACGGGGATGGCCCACAGGCTGGAATCGGAGAGGCTCAACCGTCCGCCCCCCACGATCCCGGTCAGCTGCCCCAGGTCCCCCCGCAGGCGCAGCGAGACGTCGAGTCGTCCCTCGTTGGCGAAGTCGGACTGCAGGGCGCCGCGCAGGAGCTGCCCCACCTGCACCTCCCTCATCTGGGTCGCCAGGGCGAAGGGGAAGGGCTCCTCCATGTCCACCGCGAAGAGGGAGGCTCCCGCGCCACGTCCCAGGGTCCTGAGGCGCCCCCCTTCGAAGCCTCCGTCGAACTCCTCGATCGTGAGGCGCGGTTCGACGTACGTCATCAGGAAGGAGGCGTCGTCCAGCCGCCTCCCCGCGAGCTCGCCGAAGAGGGAATCGACCTTGGCCCGTGCACGCACCCGCCCCCCTTCGACCACCAGGGCGAGGTCGGTCACCTCCGCGGCCCGCACGGCGATCGGCAGGCCGATGTGCACCTCCATCTCCGCCAGGCTCAGCTCGCCCTGGAAGTGCAGCTCGGTCGCCCCCGCGGGGGACGAGATCAGACGCAACACCCCCCGCTCGATGTCGAAGCGACCGCGGGCGCCGAAATCCTCCAGCAGGGTGCGCATCGTGCGCGGATCGAGGAAGTAGCGCAGATGCTCGCGATCGATCGGCAGGCCGCGGGCGACGATGCCCGTCTCCAGGACCGCCCCCTCGCTCCCTCTTCGGAAGCGCAAGTCGGTGAGGGTCACCGGCGTGTACCCCAGCTCCGCCGTCAGGAGGTCTCCCCGCCACAGATCCTCACGGGCGTCCCACGTCACGCGGCCCCGCAGATCGCGCAAGAGGTCGACCTCGCCCACCTGCAACTCGTCCAGCCGCGCTTGCAGCTCGATGGTGCCGCACTCGAGCGGGTCCCCCTCCTCCTGCGGCAGCGTCAGGTCGGCGCCGAAGTCGAGCCGACCGGTCAGCCCCAGGTCGCTCAGGTCCAGATTGGCGGTCTCCAGGGCGCCTGTCAGACCCGCGCTGTCGGGATCCAGACCCGCCCCGACGAGCTCGATTCGACCGGGGCCTGCGGCGGGGAAGTCCCCCTCCATCCAGACCGGCACGCCGCCTTCGGGACCCGCCCAGCGCCCGCGCAACCCCAGTCGCACTCGACCGTCCCACGACGTGGGATCCACGCCCTCCCTCGGCTGCGACCAAGTGGCGACGGCGTGGCCCGCGAGGTCCCGCGTCTCCATGGGGAAGGCGGCGGGGACGGCGCTCAATCCCTGGCTGCCGCCGACCGCCTCCACCTCCATGCGCCCCGGCGCTTCCGGGCCCGTCTGGTAGGCGGTCACGGAGAGGTCGGCGAACCCGGCCAGCTCGGCCTGGGTCAGGCTACCCAGCACCTCCGGCGCCCGCAGGCCGAGCACCTCGCGCAGGTGGGAGCTCGAGAGGTCGACCTGGTCGGCCCGCACCTCCCAGCGAGAGGCCCCGTTCAGCGGTCCCGTCGCCTCCACGCGCCCCGTCACGCGCACCGCCCCGCGCGCGGCGGGCGTGCGGCCCCGGATGTCGATGCGCGAGATCGAACGCCCCTCCGATCCCCGCCCGTCGGTCGCCAGCCAGTAGCTGCCCTCGACCGCCGCGCAGGGCAAGGGGAACTCCTCCCAGCGGGCGGAGAAGTCGTGGAAGTCCACGCGCAGATCCGTGGCCAGGTCGTACCGCTCGAGGTCTTGGCGGAACTCCAGGCGCAGTCCGAGGTGACCCCCGCCGGGGGCGTACTCGTTCCACAGGGTCTCGCACCCCCGCACGCCCACCAGCCCGTCGAAGCCCCGCCGCAGCCTCTCGTCGACGCGCAGGGAGTCCGCCTCCACCACGAGGTGGAAGGGGCGGGGTCGCATGCGAGTGCCGGGGGGGCGCTCCTGGAAGGGTGGGTAGTGGATCGATCCGAAGGCGCGCGCCTCTCCGGCGCCGTGATCGCCCGCCAGCTCGAAGAGCCCCAGCTCCCTGGGCAGGGGCCGTCCCCCCTTGTACAGGTGGACCACCAGTCCGCGGACTCCGGTCAGCGGGAGGGGAAAGCCCTGGTCGCGCAGGTCGCTGCGACGTCCCGGCCAACCGACGTACGCGATCCGCGCGGCCCCCTTGGCTTCGACCGCCACCACGCGCTCCGCGCTGCGCAGGAGCTCGTCCTCGGGCGTCCACTCGCGCGGGATGCGCAGACCCAGGGTGAAGTCCGCCTCGCCGGCTGGATCCAACGCCTGCCACAGGTCCACCAGCCAGGGGCTGTGGTCGGCGAGCTCGAGGATGCGCGGTTCGAGGAGCAGCTCCGCGGAGTGGAACCACAGCTCCGCCAGTTGCCCCGCCGGAGCCGCCCGCCCGAGCCGCAGGTTGGTCTCGAGGTCGATCCCTTCCCAGCTCGCCCGGGCGCGCCCAACCGCGTGCCAGGCGTCGCGGTCCCACAGGGCCAAGGGCTCTCCCGGGGTGAAGGACGCCTCGACCGCCAGGGAAGCGTCTCGGACTCGACGCCCGTCCGCGTCCTCGACCCACGGCAGTCGCAAGCTGCCCCCCTCGAGGGCCAGCCGCACGTCGACCTCCGGCAGGACGTCGCGTCCGAGGACCCAGCGCGCCCTCGTCTCGAGGTCGAAGAGGGCCGCGGGCGCGAAGTCGTTCAGGGCGTCGAAGGGCTCGTCGGGGGGCAGGAGCGCGGTCGTCAGGGGCAGGCCGCGGGCAGCTCCGCGCACGACCAGGGCCCCCTCGTCGTCGAGGCTCCCGTCGAGGAAGACCTCGCCCTGCGGCTGCCCGTCCGCCGCCGGCACCAGTCGGCCCCGCAGCCTGGGCTGCCCGTCCTCATCCGGCGCCAGGGTCGCGTCGACCACCCCCAGGTCCAGATCCCCCCACTCCGGAGTCTCCACCGCGATCGAGAGACCGCGCACGGCGAGGGCGGGGAGGGCGTCGGGGGAGCGGGGGCGATCCTCCTTCTCCAGCAGGGCTTCGAGTCCGGTCAGCAAAGCGCGCGAGACGCGCAGGTGACCCCGAGCGGCAACCACCCGCTCCACCTCGAGTCCCCATCCGACGCGCAGGGTCAGCTCGTCGAGGGTCAGCTCGCGACCCGCTTCGCCCAGCTCGCAACCCTCGAGGAAGAGGGTGCGGGTCGTCCAATCGATGCGGGCGTGGGCCAGGCGCACGTCGCCGAGCTCCGGTCCCAGGCGCCACGCCAGCACGCGCTCCGCCCAGCGCGTCAGGAGGCCGCTGCGCTCGACGACGATCCACCCGGCCGCTCCGATGAGGGCCAGCCAGCCCAGGAGCAGGACCGATCTCCGCGCGATGCGCACGGATCTTCCCAGGAGCGTCTTCGCTGCTTCCTCCATCGCCCGCGTGGGGGCAGAATCGCCTAACGAACCGGGTCCGTCCAGTTCGTGGTCGCCGGAGAAGGTTCGACCGGTCCCTGTGACGTCTTGCGCGGCGCGGGGGGCTGGGCGGGCAGGGTGGGTGCGTCACCCCCGCGGTAGACGCGCCGCAAGCGCCCCAGGGAGCAGGTGACGTCGTAGAGGATCGTGCCCGCCTGGATCGCCAGGTCCTCCAAGCGCAGCTCCTGATCCCCGTCCCGACCGAGCAGGGTCGCCACCTGGCCCACCTCGACCCCCGGGAGCTCGCCCACGTCGACGGTCGAGTAGTCCATCGAGATCCTGCCCACCAGGGGAGCGCGGCGTCCCCCGATCAAGACGTCCCACCCCTCCAATGCGTAGGGCAGCCCGTGGCCGTAGCCGATCGCCAGGGTGGCGATGCGCGTCGCGCGCGGAGCCCGCCAGATCGATGAGTAGCCCACGGGCGTGCCCGCCGGCACGTCCTTGAGGAAGACGATGCGGCTCTTGAGGCTCATCACGGGGGTCAGCTCGTGGGCGCCGGGCAGGTGCGAGGGCAGCGCTCCGTAGCAGGCGATCCCCGGCCGCACCGTGTCGAAGGGACCGTGACTCGCCCCTGCGGTGAGGCCGGTGAAGAGGGCCGCGGAGTTGGCCGCGTGCACCCAGCCGCGCAAGAGGCCCCGCTCCTGCGCGGCCTCCAAGAAGGCGTCGAAGCGAGCGATCTGATCCACGGCGGAGGCGCACTGGCCGCCCTCGGGGGAGGCGATGTGGGTCATCACCCCGGCCAGCTCGAGCACCCCCCGCTCCGCCAAGCCCCCCGGCGCCGCCACCTTCTCGAGGAGCTCGAGGGCGGGCTCGGGGTGCAGGCCGAGGCGCCCCATCCCGGTGTCGACGTTCAGGTGCACCCGGGCCCGCAGGGCCGTGTGGCGCGCCAGCCGGGCCAGACCTCGGGCGCGGTCGGTGGAGTGCAGGCCGACGTGCACTTCGTTGCGCAGGCAGGCGGCCAGCTCCTCCTCGACGACCGTTCCCAGGACCAGGATCGGCAGCCGAATCCCCGCCTCGCGCAGCTCGAGGGCCTCGCTCGAGGTGCCCACCCCGAGGGCTCCGACTCCGCAGCGGGCCGCGTGGTGGGCCACGGCGACCGCCCCGTGTCCGTAAGCGTCCTGCTTGACCACCAGCATGACCCGCGTGCCGGCACCGGCGCGGCGCCGGACGACCGCCAGGTTGGCCGCGAGGGCGTCGAGATCGATCTCCGTCCAGGCGCGGAAGGCGTCCACCGGCTCGAACATAGCGATCGGATCGGCTCGTTCAACGCTGAGGAATCGCCCCAATCCAGCCGGAAAACGGCGCTATCCGCCGAATCTCGCCATTGACATCACCCCACGGCCTATCCATGCTCGACGACGCGTCACGGTCTCCACGACTCGTTTCCACCGAGCAAGAGACGGAATCCATCGCCCGAAAGGGGCTGCGACACCATGGCCAAGAAAGCCAAGAAGAAGGCGACCAGGAAGAAGGCGACCCGCAAGACCTCGAAGAAGGCCACCCGCAAGAAGGGGGCCGCGGACCTGATCATCAGCAAGTCCCGCACGAAGGCCGCCGCCGGCATCAACGTGTCCGGTGATTTCTACGCCGCCCTCGACGAGACCGTTCGTGGTCTCATCGCCCAGGCCGAGGCCCGGGCCGAGTCCAACAACCGCCGCACCCTCCGCCCGCACGACCTGTAGGCGGAATCCACTCCCCGTCCGGGCGTCCACTGCTCTCGGGTGGCGACGATCGCCGACCGAGTGGCGGCCCGCTGGGAACGCGCGACCCCGTGGTGCATCTGCGCCGCGGGGTCGTTGTGTCGGATGCGCGGGTTCGCGACGTCGAGGTCAGCCGCTGGTCGTCGCCTTGAAGGGTCGCAGGTAGAGGGGCGCCACCTCGTCGGGTGGCGACGCACCCTGACGCGCATGGCGCTCGAGCGCCAACTCGAGGACCGCCTCCGCGGTGGGCACGCGATCGGTCACCAGGCGCGCTTCCGCCGCCGCGTCCAGGCGCGCCGCGCGCGCGACGGTGGAGTCACCGAAGATCGGCCCCTCCGGCGCGAGCACCAGCTCTTCTGCGCGAGTCACCTGGGCGGGGACGAGCTCGACGAGGCCGCGTTCGTCGCGCGCGTAGCGAGCGGTGTAGAGCTCCCGCGAGCGCGCATCGAGCAGCACCGTGCCCTGCTCCCCGACCTCCAGCTCCGCCCAGGCCAGGGCAGCCACCGAAGGCACGGCCACGATCGCCGCTCCCGTGCCGCGCGCCAGGCCCAGGGCAGTGGCGACTCCCACGCGCAAGCCGGTGTAGCTGCCGGGACCCACTCCGACACAGACCAGGTCGATCTCCCGCGGCTCGCGCTCGAGTCCGAGCAGGAGCTCCCGCAGGGTCGGCAGCAGGTCGCTGGCGTGGCGTTCCTCGGCACCGAGGGCAGCGCTGACCACCAGGTCCCCGGTGGCGACGGCGACCGACGGGTGGCGGGTGGAGGTCTCCAGCGCGACGGCCAGGTCGGGTTGCGTGCGGGGGGCGTCAGGCATCGCAGGCGGCGCCGATCCGCTCACCGATCATCTGCGCCAGCTCGTCGGCCCACTCCTCGATCAGCGCCGCGTCGGGCCCCTCGATCATCACCCGCGCCAGGTTCTCGGTACCGGAGTAGCGCAGGAGCACCCGACCGTCCTCTCCCAACTCCCCCTCGATGGCGGCGACCCGCGGCGCGAGGTCGGGCAGGTCGAGCAGCCGGGGCTTGCTCCCCACCGGCACGTTGAGCAGGACCTGGGGCAGGGGTTGGTAGGGGGCGGCGAGATCCGCGAGCTCCCTCCCGGTGGCGCGCATCACCCTCAGGACCCGCAGCGCGGTGACCAGCCCGTCGCCGATGTAGTGGTTCTCGTCGCCGAAGATGATGTGGCCCGACTGCTCCCCCCCGAGCTTCAAGCCTTCGGCGCGCAGCCCCTCGACCACCGCTCGATCGCCCACCGGCACCTCGACCACCCCCACGCCCATCTCGCGCAGGGCGCGGTGCAGCCCACGGTTGGACATCACCGTGGCCACGATGCGCGGATCCGGGTACTCGCCACGCTCCGCGGCGTGGCGGGCGATGACGGTCATGATCCCGTCGCCGTGCACGACGGCTCCCTCTGCGTCGACGAGGATGCAGCGGTCCCCGTCGCCGTCCAGCGCCACGCCGATGCGCGCCGCCCCGCGGGCCACGGCCTCCTGCAAGGCCTCCGGGTGGGTCGAGCCGCAGCCGGCGTTGATGTTGTCCCCGTCCGGCTCCGCGGCGAGCACCTCCAGCCCGGCGCCCAGCCTCCTGAAGAGCGCGGGACCCACCCGGCTGCCGGCCCCGTTGGCACAGTCGAGCACCAGGGGCAGGCCCTCGAGGGAGAATCCCGACCCGATCGTGTCGACCAGGTGGTCCAGGTAGGCCTCCTCCAAGCGCGGGTCGAGGGGCGGACCCTCGCTCGCCGCCGATCCCGTCTGGGGGTCGGCGCGCAGAGCATCCTCGACGGCGCTCTGGTCGACGTCGGAGAGCTTGCCCCCCGTCGACGAGAAGAGCTTGATGCCGTTGTCCGCGGCGGGGTTGTGGGACGCCGAGAGCATGGCTCCCAGGGTCCAGTCCCCCTCGCGCACCAGCCAAGCGAGTCCGGGGGTGGTGATCAGGCCGGAGCTCGTGGATTCGACCCCGGCCTCACCGAAGCCGCCCGCCAGGGCCGCCTCCAGCTCGGGGCCGGAGCGCCGTCCGTCGTGCCCGAGCAACACCCGCCCCCCTCCACGGGCGAGTACCGCCCCGGCGGCGCGACCCAGGGCCGCCACGGCGCGCGGGGCGAGCCACTCCTCGCCGGCGCGTCCACGGATTCCGTCGGTTCCGAAGATGGCTTCGTCGCTCACGGGTTCTCTTCCTCGGGGGTGCCGTTCTCGGTCTTGTTTTCGGTAAGGACGACCTCGGCGTGGCTCTCGAGCACCACGCGCAGCTCGAGATCGTCCGGGTTGGGGTGGCTCTCCAGACGGGTGAACTGGTCATCGAATTCGACCAGCTTCTCCCTCCAGTCCTGGAGGCCGTGCCACTCGACCAAACCGGACTTGCTGCCTTCTCCGAGGCGTCCCACGTCGATGAAGACGTGCAGGTTCTCGCGCACGAAGGTCCGCAGTCGCTTGCGGACCGGGCTCTCCGGATTGGCCTCCTCCTCGGTGAGCACGCCGCGGACGTAGAGGTGGAAGCGAGCCCTGTCCGAGGGTCTGGCGAAGCGCTCCAGGGCGTCGGAGTCATTGCCCTCGACGAGGTCCACCAGGATGATCTCCATGTCCTCGAGCGTCCCCACGTCGACCTCCAAGGGCCGGATCGGGATCCCCACTTGGTGGGTACCGATCAGCTCGAGCCCTTGCTCGACCAGCTCGGGGTGCAGCGCCAGGGTGAGGTCGATGTCGTCGATGCAGTCGCGGGGGATCGTCACCTCGGCCAGCCGCAACTCGAGCTCCTCGCCACTCACGACACGTCCCGGCCCGCGCACCGTGAGGGTGGAGGGGAAGGTGAGGTGATCGTCGTCGACTTCGTAGAGCGGGTCGAGCTGGTCGGAGAGCACGCTGATCTGGGCCGCCGTCAGCGGCAGGGTGGCTTCGGCCAGCCCCTCGATCTCCACCTGGGGCCCCTCGTCGCGCCAGTGGGCCTTGAGACTGCCCAGGGCGGCGTTCCACTCCACGTCCTCCAGGGCGATCTCCAGGGGCCCGTCCTCGCTCCCCGGGGGCAGCACGTAGACGCCTCCCAAGCCGGATCCGAGGGTGCCCAATTGGTCGCGGGTGCCGTCGATGATGACGGCGCACTCCCGCTCGGTGCCCGCACCCAGCCGGAAGCGGTCGTCGGGGAACACGATCGTGAGGGCGCCTGGAGTCTGTCTACGGTTGAGCACCTCCTTGATGACCCGCAACCCGTACTCCTGGGAGATCACCAGGTCCTGATGGGCGCCGTAGAAGACCAGCACCGCCAGCACCAGAGCCGCCAGCTTCTGGCCCGAGTGCTCGGTGATGAAACGCCAAGAGCGCCGCTTGCGTTCGCCGTCCGACTCCCCTTCCTCGGAGGTCGGCTCGGAGTCTCCGTCGTCGCCTCCCAGGCGCTCGCGCAGGACCTCCTCGAGCTGCGCCCGCGGCACGCGCCGCTCGATCTTGCCGCGCTTGCAGATCGAGATGAAACCGGTCTCCTCGGAGACCGCCACCGTCACCGCGTCGGTCTCCTCCGTCAGACCCAGGGCCGCGCGGTGGCGCGTCCCGGTGGACTTGCTGATCTCGATGTTCTCCGTCAGCGGGAAGAGGCTGGCGGCCGAGACGATCAGGTCGCCGCGGATCACCACCGCGCCGTCGTGCAGGACGTTGCCGTGGTGGAAGACGCTGTCGAGCAGGTAGCGGTTGACCTCGCACTCGAGCTTGACGGCTCCCTCGATGTAGGCGTCGAGGGGGGTCTTGCGCTCGAAGGCGATCAGGGCTCCCTGCTTCTTCTTGGCCATCGAGATCACCGCCAGCGAGACCTCTGAGATCACCTCCTTGCGCTGGGTGCGCAGGATGCGTCCCAGGAGGGGGTTCTCGCTCAGGCTCGCGATGCCGCGCCGCAGCTCGGGCTGGAAGACGATCGCCAGGATCACGAAGACGAAGCCCAGCAGGCCCTGGATGACGTGCTTCAGCTCGTCCAGGCCGAGCTGACCGGAGAGCCCCCACAGCCCGTAGACCCCCACGATCATGATCAGCCCCAGGCCGCGCACCAGCCCGCTGCCCCGCGTCGAGCGCAGGAAGGCCAGCAGCACGTAGATCCCGACCGCCAGGATCAGGATCTGCATCAAGCTGGTGGCGTCGGAGGGCAGGGGCACGGTGAGAAGCGGGGTGAGGAGCTCAGGATGGGAGGCCGGCGGGGCGCGCGAGGGCTCGCGCCACCCGCAGGGCTTCCGCCATCACTCGGACGTCGTGGACGCGCAGGATCCGGGCGCCGCCGAAGACGCAGGCGGTGACGGCCGCCGCGGTCCCGCCCAAACGGTCCCGCGGGTCGTCGCGGCGCTTCGGATCCCGCCAGTCCTCTTGGTTTTCGGCACCCGAGAGGTGTCCGATGAAGGACTTGCGCGAGACCCCCACCAGGAGCGGGTGTCCCAGGGAGCGCAACTCGCCCAAACGGCGGATCAGGGCCAGGTTGTGCCCCAGGCGCTTGCCAAAGCCGATCCCGGGATCGATCAGGATCCTAGAGGGATCCACCCCGGCCTTCAAACCGGCGGCGGCCCGCAGGCGCAGGTGGCGCGCCACCTCCGCCACCGGATCTCGGTAGCGCGGATCGACCTGCATCCCTTCGGGGTCGCCCTGGGCGTGCATCAAGACCACCTCGGCCCCCGACTCCGCCACCACGCCCAGGAGCTCCGGATCGGCCAGGCCCGCGCTGACGTCGTTGACCAGCGTGGCCCCCGCCGCCAGGGCGGCGCGCGCCACCGGGGCCTTGCGGGTGTCGATCGAGAGCTGGCGCAGCCCCGCGGCCACCAGGCCTTCGATCACCGGCATGACGCGCTCGAGCTCCTCGTTCAGCTCCACCGTTCGCGCCCCGGGGCGGGTCGACTCCCCGCCCACGTCCACGATCTCCGCCCCCGCGGCGGCCATCTCCAGGCCGCGGTCGATCGCCGCCGCGGGCTCCAGGTAGTCGCCGCCGTCGGAGAAGCTGTCGGGGGTGACGTTCAGGACGCCCATCAGGAGGGGCGCCTCGGGGGGCTCGTCGAGGCGCTGAGCGGCGTCGACGAGCAGGGCGATGGGGGGGTGGTCGGTGGCGAGCTCCTCGAGCAGCCCGCGCTCGCCCTCTGCCACCACCTCGCTCGGCTCGAACTCCCCCGGGCGTGCGTCGGGGGGGATGAAGGGGCTCAGACGGAGGCCGGGGTGAGCGTCCAGCACCCGGCGCGTGGTCTCCGGCATCCCGCGCGGATCGAAGACCACCGCCACGCGCTCTGCGAGGCCGGTGGGGGAATCGAAGGGCAGGGCGCGCGGGTTCAGCTCGGCCGCCTCGGGGGTGAGGGGCGGCGGAACGGCCGAGGGGCTCACGCCGGAGAGAGGCCCGCCTCGCCCGCGATGTCGCCCAGATCCTCCTCCGGCTCGGGGCTGGAGCCCTGCTCTACCGCTGCGGGCGAGGGTGAGCTCTGGCCGATCGTGCGCGCCGGCGGATCGGGGCGCAGCTCCTCCGGGATCGTGCCCTCGATCAGTTGCTGGATCTCGGCCGCCTCGAGGGTCTCGTAGAGCAGCAGCGCCCGGGTCAGCCGCTCGACCGCCGGCCGCTCGCTGGCGATCAGGGTGCGGGCGGTCTCGAAGGCCCCCAGCAGGATGCGCTCGATCTCCTCGTCGATCACGCGCGCGGTCTGCTCGGAGTGCCACTTGGAGGCCATCAGCTCGGTGCCGAGGAAGTCGGATCCCTGCCGCTCGGCGTAGTTGATGGGGCCGATCTTCTCGCTCATGCCGAGTTCGGTGACCATCGCCCGCGCCAGCTCGGTGGCGCGACGGATGTCGTCCGCCGCTCCGGCGGAGATGTCGCCGACGAAGACCTCCTCGGCCACCCGCCCGCCGAAGGCCATGGCGAGCTGCCCCAGCAGGCGCTTGCTCTGCATGTGGTAGCTCTCGCGCTCCGGGAACATCACCGTGGCTCCGAGAGCCCGGCCGCGCGGCACGATGGTGACCTTGTGGGGCATGTCGACCTCCTCGATCTTGCTGGCCACGATGGTGTGGCCGGCCTCGTGGTAGGCCGTGATCTCCAGGTCGTCCTCCTCGATGCGGCGGCTGGTCTTGCGGCGGCCGAAGCGCACCTTGGCGGTGGCCTCCTCGAGGTGCGACATCTCGATCGCCTCCTGCTTCGCCAGCACGGCCATGATGGCGGCCTCGTTGACGATGGCGGCCAGATCGGCGCCCGAGTAGCCCGGCGTGCCGCGCGCCAGCGAGTGCACGTCCAGCTCCTCGACGGTCTTGACCTTCTTCAGGTGCACCTCGAGGATCGCCTCGCGCCCGTCCATGTCGGGCAGGTCGATCGTCACCTCGCGGTCGAAGCGCCCCGGCCGCAAGAGGGCGGGATCGAGCACGTCGGGGCGGTTGGTGGCGGCCACCACGATGATCCCCTCGTCGGTGCCGAAGCCGTCCATCTCCACCAGGATGGCGTTGAGTGTCTGCTCGCGCTCGTCGTGACCCCCGCCCATCCCCGAGCCGCGCCGGCGGCCGACGGCGTCGATCTCGTCCAGGAAGATGATGCAGGGGGAGTTGTCGCGCGCCTGCTTGAAGAGGTCGCGCACGCGGCTGGCGCCGACCCCCACGAACATCTCGACGAAGTCGGAGCCGGAGATCGAGAAGAAGGGCACCTCCGCCTCCCCCGCGATCGCCTTGGCCAAGAGGGTCTTGCCGCAGCCGGGGGGGCCGACCAGCATCACGCCGCGCGGGATGCGACCGCCGATGCGCGTGAAGCGGCCCGGGTTCTTCAGGAACTCGACCACCTCGCGCACTTCTTCCTTGGCCTCCAAGGCGCCGGCCACGTCGTCGAAGGTGACGTTGGTGTGGCTCTCCTTGGAGTAGAGCTGGGCGCGCGAGCGTCCGAAGCTCATCACCCCGGCCCCTGAGCCCTGGTTGCGCATCTGGCGCATGAAGAGCAGGAAGACGCCGAAGATCAGGATCCAGGGGCCCCAGGTGAGCAGGATCAGGCCGAAGGTCGCATCGGCTCGCCCGTGGGTGACCCCCAGGCTGGTGTCGAAGGAGTGGTGTTCGTAGACGGGTGCGATGGAGGCCAGGGAGCTCTTGACGCTGCCGATGTCCGCGTTCTCGTCGAGCCGGAACCAGACGCGACCCCCCTGGCTCGGGAGCCCCAGTCCGCTGCTGGAGCGCTCGACGTCCGGATGGCCGGCCCACTCGGTCGCCGGAGCGACGGTGGCGCCCACCAGGAGTCGATCCTCCTGTTCGAGCAGCGTCTGCTCGAACTCGGCCCCGTCGCTGGAGGTCGACTGCTGGGTGAGCCGCTCGATGCGGGTCAGGTGGCGCAGGACCTCGGGGTGGATCAGGCCCGCGGCGGTGGCGATCTCCAGGGTGTCGGCCGGGATCGTCAGGTAGGACCCGATGGCGTGGATCTGCTGGATGCGCGGCTCCTGGTCCGCCAGGCCCGCGAAGCTGGTCACGAAGCGCTCCCCCGCGCGCAGCTCCCCCGTGATCTCGTTCTCGCCCTTGAGCTCGAGCCGCGCCACGCCCCCGGTGTAGAGGTGCCACCAGAACTCGTCCTGGGAGAGCTTGGTGGGGCCGCCCAGGTGCTGGCCTCCGAATGCGAAGAGCACCACCACCAGGATCGTCAGGAAGAGCAGGAAGGAGCCGAAGGGCCGGGGGCGCCGGGCCTTGTCTCCTTGGGAGTTCGGGGTCTCCGCCATGGGGTTTGTATCGTCCTTCCGGGCCCCGCCCTCCAGGGTCGGAGCTCGAAGTTGCGCTCAATCTACCTTCTGAGGTCCGTCGGTGGGTGTGTGGCCGGCTCGACGCTGGTCAGGAGTTGCAGCACCAACCGCTCGGAGAGGTTGGTCAGGGCCCGCGCCCGCCCCCGCGCGTTCGCCCCCGGCTCGTCGAGGGCGTAGCCCACCTGGACGTCGGCCCGCACCGGACCCGCGACGCGCTCCTCGCGCCCCGGATCCCAGAGGTACGCCTCGGCGCGGATGGTGAGACCGGTCTCGAGCTGAACGTTCTCCTTGCTGCGGATCCCGGGGCGATAGCGGTACTCGAGCAGCTTGCCGCGCATCACCAGTCCCGCCTCCCCCGGGGCGACCAGCGGGGCCGCCACCCGGTCGCGGGCCGCCCGGGTGAGGGCGACGTGCAGCTCGCGCTCCAGATCCCGCTCCGGGCTGTCGTTGCCGAAGATCTCGATCCCCAGCGACTCGTAGCCGGTGGCCAGGGGCAGACCGGCGCGGTAGCCGCAGGCCCCTGCGAGGCAGAGGAGGAGCGCTCCCCAGCTCTTCACTCCTCGTCTCCCGGCGCTAGGGACTCCATCAGGGCCACCGCCTCCGCGATCTGGTCTTCGTCACCACCTGTACGCGCCGTTTCCAAGGCGCGGCGGGCGTGATACTCGGCACCGTCGGAGTTCTTCACCCTGCGGTAGAAGCGCGCCACCGCCAGGTCGTTGTCGGCCAGCCGCCCCAGGCAGTCGGCGAGGTCGGCCCGCACCACGCTCTCCAGGGAGTGGCCGGCGTGGTCGTCCAGCCAGGCCTCGAGCTCGCTCTGGGCGAGCACCAGCTCACTGCGGTCGTACTCGGGGCTGCCGAGGGCGGCGAGCCTCAGGTGGGGGATGCAGGCTTGGCTCCCCACCACCCGCGGATCGTCGGGGAACCACAGGATCAGGTTCTGGTGCTTCTCGATCGCCAGTTCGAAGTTGTGGCTCTTGGTGTAGAGATCCGCCAGGGTCCACAGCGCTTGGGGCCCGTGGGGGTCGGAGGGGTAGTTGATGGCCAGGTACTCCAAGACCTGGGGTGCGTGGCCACGGTAGGTGAAGAAGAGCAGGTAGCGACGCGGGTCCCAGGCCAGGGAGTGTCCGATCTCCGACAAGAGGGCTCCCGCCGCGGCCCGCTGCGGGTGCTGCGGGAACTTGGCGTCGAGACGCTCGATGAGGCGGAAGGCCTCCAGCCGCTCCCCCTCGGCGTACAGGAGCTCGGCCGCGCGCATCCCCGCCTCCACGGCCATGGTGCGCGGGATGTCCACGTCCATCATGTCGCGCAGCCGGGCGGGCTCCTCCGTCTCCCGGATCACCACCGCCGCGGTGCGCTCGATCTCCATCTGGATCTCCTGGCGCACCTCGGGGGGCAGGTCCCGCGTGCTCTTGGCGGAGCGCAGGCGCTCGAGGGCGACCTCGGCGCGCCCGGCCGCGAGATCCGCGCGGGAGGCTTCGATCGCGGCGGGGACCTCCTCGGGGGTGAAGCGCGAGGGGATCTCCTGCTTGTGGTAGGTGGAGCGGCAGCCTCCGGCGAGGGCCAGGAGGACGAGGAGGGTCAGGGGGGGGAGGGAACGGCGGCGCATTCGCATCAGGGTTCCGGAGCCCCCAGCTCGGGGGCGTTGCGGTTGGCGGCGGCGAGGAAGGCGCGGTGACTCCTCGGCCGGGTCTCGAGATGGTAGTCGAGGAAGCGCCCCACGAAGTCCCGCAGCCGCTCGGAGAGATCCCGCGAGAGGACGGGAGCGGGAGCTTCGTCCCCGGGGGAGCGCCGCGCCAGCCCCGCCGCGGCGGTCAATACCGGCTCGGGGAGGGTCCCCACGCGCCGCCCCGCGGCTCGCGCCTCGTCGGCGTGGGTCCCGCAGAGGCGCCCCCCCGCCCCGGCGGAGAAGGCGGCCCGGCCCCGGCGCACGGGGGGCGCCGCGCCCCCGCAGGCCGCGCAGCGCTCCAGGGCGGGTGCCAGGCCGAGATCGGCGAGGAAACGCAGCTCGTAGACGATCAGCAGCGCGTCGAGGGGCCAGGACCGGCGGTCGAGGGCGTCGAGGGTGCCCTCCAGGAGGGGAAAGAGGCTCCCCTGACCGGGGCCGGACCGCGCCGCCAGGTCGCAGAGCTCGAGGGCGGCCAGCGCGCTGCGGTAGGCCTCGAGGTCCTCGGTGACGCGGCGGCGCCGCCGGTCGATGCGCGCCGCGCGCAGGAGCCCCAGGTCGGTCGTGGGGCGCTCCGACCACTCGAGCTCCAGGGTGTCGAAGAGGTCCAGGACCGCGAAGAAGCCGGAGGTGGGGCGGTAGGCCCCCTTGGCCAGGAGGTGCACGCGACCGCGGGAGGGGGTCAGGAGGTGCACGACCAGGGAGGACTCCCCGTAGGGGGTGCGTCGCAGGAGCAGGGCTCGATCGCGGTGCAGGGCCACGGGGAACAGGGTAGCTCCAGAGCACTAGAATCCCCTCCCCCGATGACCGACCTGCCCCCCAGCTCCGAAGAACGCCTCCACCCGGATGCGGTGGCGCTGCTGCCCGTGGGTCGGGAACGGGAGGACCCCGCCCGCAGAGCGGCGGAGGATCTGGCGTCCGAGGGGGTGACCACCTGCGTGCTGCCGCCGGTTCCCTACGGCGTCACGCGCCGGTCGGAGGGCTCCCCCGACGCGCTGGCGATCCGCCCCGGCACCCTCTGGGCCCTCCTCGAGGATCTGGTGACAGCCCTGGAGGAGGCCGGGTTGCGGCGCGTCGTGCTGGTCGACGCCGATCGCGACCCGGACCACCTCAAGGTCCTGCGCGGTCTGCCCCTCGACCACGCGGTGCGCGACGCGGAGCGCGCCCAGGTGGTCTTCGCCGATCCCGGGGATTCCGCCCAGGAGCGCCTGGCGGGGGTGGTCGTGGAGTGCGTCCGCGGGACGTGGCCGGAGTTGTTCGAGGGCCCCCTCGCCGATCAGCCGAAGGTCGAGGGCGTCTGATCGACGCGGGCGATCAGCCTCGGGCGTCGTCGACCGCCTGGGCGAGAGCGTCGCGAGTGATCGCGAGGTGGGAGGCGTGCCAGACGGCCTTCCCCTCCTTCAGGACCAGCGCCTGCGGGGACTCGTGCTTCACCCCCGTCCGCTCGGCGGTGAGGAGGGAGAGGGGACGGCTCCCGATGACGTCGATCCAGCCGGTGGGCGTGTCGGGGTGTGCCTCGAGGAAGGCCTCGTACTCCCCGAAGCCACGGGCGCTGATCGGGCAGACGAGCGAGTGCTTGACGAGCAGGAAGAGGGGCGCCCCGCAGGCGGCGTCGACGGCGCTCTCCTCGGTGATCTGGGTCGGCTGCATGGGGTGAAGGTGGCGCGCTCGTGCGCCTGCGGGCTGCTAGCGATAGCGGTCCATCGCGTACCTCTCCGCCAGGGCGACACGCTCGTCGTCCGGCAACGAGGTGATGTACTTCTTCCAGCCGGGGCACCAGCCGGCGTGCCAGCGCCAGAGGCGACCGAGCAGGGATTTGGGCTTGGCGTCGTACCGAGCGCGGAACTTGCAGCTCTCGCAGTTGTGTTCGGCCATGACAGGTCCTCCGGAAGTGGGAATACGGTACCGCGAGACTTCTTCCCAGGGGAGGGGCGGCAGCACTCAGGGTGGGCGTGCCGGGAGGTCGATGAGTGGATCGCTTGGAGCCCCCGTCCGATCCCGCCTCCCCGTCGCTATCCTGAGCCCACCGTGAAGATCGAGCACCTCTACAAGCGGGCCGACCCCGTCTTCAGCTTCGAGTTCTTCCCCCCCAAGACCGACCAGGGGGCGCAGAACTTGATGTCCACCGTGGCGGACCTGAAGGCCTCGGTGGAGCCGGACTACGTCTCGGTCACCTACGGCGCGGGGGGCTCCACCAGCGAGCGCACGCTGGGGGTGGTCGCCCGCATCCAGAGCGAGCTGGCCACGACCACCATGGCGCACCAGACCTGCGTCGCCGCCACCCCCGAGGCGGTGGTGGACAACGTGGAGCGGCTGACCGCGGCCGGGGTGCACAACGTCCTCGCCCTGCGCGGGGACCTGCCCCAGGACCACCCGGAGGAGGCGGTGGCGGGGGGCCTCACCCACGCCACCGACCTGATCTCCCTCCTGGCGCAGCGCTTCGACCTCTCGATCGGCGCGGCCTGCTACCCCGAGGTCCACCCCGAGGCGACGAGCCCCGAGGACGACCTGCGCTGGACGCGCGCCAAGCAGGACCTGGGTGTGGGCTTCCTGATCACCCAGCTCTTCTTCGACACCGGGGTCTACTTCGACCACGTGGAGCGCGCCCGCGCCGCCGGCATCCGCGTGCCGATCATTCCGGGGATCATGCCGATCACCAACGTGGCACAGATCGAGCGCTTCACCAAGATGTGCGGCGCGCGCATCCCCGACGAGCTCTACTCCCGCATGTGCGCGGTGAAGGACGATCCCGGCGCCGTGATGGCCACCGGCGTCGAGCACGCGATCACCCAGTGCCGCGAGCTCCTCGACCGGGGAGCGCCGGGGCTGCACTTCTACACGCTGAACAAGAGCCACGCCACGCGCTCGGTGCTGGCGGCGATCCGCCGTCTCACCTGACCGCCAGGGCCTCGGCGGTCTCTACGTAGCAGCGCTCGTGGGCGCGGGCGTTCGCCTCCCAGGTGCAGTCGTGCGCCGCGTCGAGGCCCGCTTGCGCCAGGGCTCGGCGGCGCGCGGGATCGGTGAGTAGGGCGCAGAGCGCGGCGCGCAGGGTCTGCACCTCGACGTGGGAGATGAGCTCGTCGCGCGCCTCTCCAGCCAGGCGCTCCGCAGCACCCACCCGCGCACTGGTCAGGACCGCCGTGCCGCAGGCCATCGCCTCGAGCACGCTCATCCCGAACTCCTCGAAGTGGGCCGGGTGGACGTAGAGGTCCAGGGCGGGGTAGAG